>NZ_JBSGGS010000007.1:0-344288 GCF_053604015.1 Rhodococcus sp. NPDC004095 | reverse complement strand
TCGGTGTCCATCCTGGCGGCCAGTTCCCGTCGCAGTTCGGGCACCTTCAACTCGTCGACGAGGTACTTGATCTCGTACCGGTTGAACGCGTGCAGTTTGCTCGCGGTCTGCTGATAGCCCACCGGATCCGTCGGGACATCTTCGGCCGACTCGGCGACGGCCGGTCCAGAGCCATCATCAGGCGTGGATTGGTTCCGGAATCGGTCCAAGAATCTCATTGCTCTGCGATCTCCCGGCTACGTCGTTGTTTGCAGGGGACCCCTGCACGGGCGGTGAATAGTTCAAGTACAGCTCATGAACTTCACAAGAATCAGCAATGAACCTGGCAATCAACTGGGAATCCATCGCCGGCTCTTGCGCTGTGCAACCGTCCCAGTGCAGCGCGACGCGCAGCTCTCGAACCCGCACCGATTCGGCATGATCGTGCGGGTCCGGCGGCTGCGCTGTGTCGGCAGTTCTGCGCGACGGTCAGACTCGTGACACGCATCCAGCATCTCGCTTTCCGTCGCCGGAAGCGTCCCGCCGTGGCGGCATCTTCACGTACCGCAGGCGCGGTATGCGCCGCGAAACCGAAAGTGGCGAACGGTGCGGCGAGTTCAGCTGACCTGCGGTCGGATCAGTCCGTTCTCGTAGGCGGCGATGACCAGCTGCGCCCGATCGTGGGCCTGGAGCTTGGTCATGATGCGATTGACATGGGTCTTGGCGGTGTGAGGCGAGATCACCAGGTCGGTTGCGATCTCGTCGTTGGATCGGCCCGCGCCGACCAGGGTGAGCACCTCGACCTCCCGCTCCGTCAGATGCTCGAGTGCCGGTGGCACCCGGTCGGTGGCTGCCGCAGGCTGGACGTAGCGATTGATGAGGCTGCGGGTCGCGGTGGGCGAGAGCAGGGCGTCGCCGCGGTGGACTGCCCGAATCGCCGAGATGATCTGGTCGGGTTCGAATCCCTTGCCGATGAACCCGCTCGCGCCGGCACGCAATGCGCCGACTATGTATTGGTCCTCTTCGAACGTGGTCAGGATCAGAATCTTCACCCCGGCGAGATCCGGGTCGGAGCAGATGGCCCGGGTCGCGGCAATTCCGTCGGTTCCGGGCATGCGGATGTCCATGAGCACCACGTCCGGTCGCAGGCTGCGGGCGAGTTCGATCGCGCGTTGTCCGTCATTGGCCTCTCCGACGACCTCGAGGCCGTCGGAGTGGGTCACGAGGTCCGTGATCGCCGATCGGATGAGTGCCTGGTCGTCGACGATGAGCACGCTGATCACGAACGTTCCTCCGCAGTCGTCGAGTTGTCGACGGGTTCGGTCGGCAGGTCGGCGACAAGTATCCACCTTCCCGTCCCGTCGTGCCCGTAGGTGAGCATGCCGCGAACCGACTCGACACGCTCGCCCATGCCGATCAGGCCCTGGCGCGTACCGAGATGCTCGCCGTCGCCGGGCACTGTCGGGTTCGTGACGGTGACACGCAGGGATCGGGGCCTGCACTCGACGAAAACGTGCGCCTCGCGGCCCGTTCCGTGCTTGTGCGCGTTGGTCAGCGCCTCCTGGATGATCCGCAGCGCAGTGATGTCCGTGGTCCCGGGCAGGTCGTGGCAGTCGCCCTCCATGCGAACGGTGACTGCCATGCCATGGCTCGCGAACGCCCGCACGACGTCGTCGAGTTGGGTGAGGCCGGG
Organism: Rhodococcus sp. NPDC004095; assembly: GCF_053604015.1. NCBI lineage: Bacteria > Bacillati > Actinomycetota > Actinomycetes > Mycobacteriales > Nocardiaceae > Rhodococcus > Rhodococcus sp. NPDC004095. The sequence continues at coordinate 342,616 of NZ_JBSGGS010000007.1, read as the reverse complement.
CAGACCGGCACCGGCGTCGGGGTCGCGCAGTGTCGCCATCAGATCGCCGATCTCGGCCAACACGGTGCGCGAGGCTCGGCGGACGATCGCCAGTGACTTCTCGGCGGCGGCCGGCCGATCGCGCAGCGCCGACGCCGCGACACCGGCGTGCAGGTTGATCACCGAGATCTGGTGGGCGACGACGTCGTGCAGATCGCGGGCGATCGCCAGCCGCGTTTCGGCGACCCGCTGGCGGGCCGGCGCCTCGCGGGTGCGTTCGGCCCGTTCGGCCCGTTCGGTGACGGCCGCGACATAGCCGCGCTGAGTTCGGACGGCCTCGCCGACCGCGCCGCCGAGCAGGACGGTCAGGACGCTCTGGAACTCGTTGTAACCGTCGACGGCGACCGCGACGAGCATGAGCGCCGCGACAACCGCGGCGATCGTCATGCCCTTCCGCCTGCTCGTGTTCAACACCGCCGTGTACACGGCGACGGCCACTGCCACGGGGAGCCCCGGGTTGAACACCCCGATGGAGACTCCGACTGCGACCAGAGCAACGACCGCGGGCAACACCACGAAGGGCGCCCGGTGCCGGGCGAGCAGGATAGCGGCCGCCGCCGCGTCGACGAGCACGGTGTCGGTGGACCACACGAAACCGGCGCCGGGATCGTCGGACAGAGTGCCACCCGTCACCACCACGGCCGTAACGACGACGTGGCCGATCCAGGGCATCGCCATGTGGAACGGCATGGCAGGTAACCCGACGCGCGTCACGCGTCCAGCTTCGCCCGTCGAGTCATGCCCCGCGTCCCCCGCCCGGGTGAACCCGCGTACCGCGCCTGCGGTACGCGGGTGTTCGGCCTGCCGATCCGGGCCGCGGCGTCACTCCCCTGCCGCGGGTTCCTGCCCCTCGGGGAACTCGGTACCGATGCGCTGCGCCTCACCGGTGGTCGCCGGGTCCGGACGGTCCGCCTGGTCCTGTGCGGCCATCTGCAGCCCGTTCAGGTCGGTGCGGAAGTAGATGACGTTGTAACGATCCCAGGTGGTCGCCACGAACTCGAGGTACCGGCCGCCGGCCCACGGGTGCATGAACCCGCCGTACAGCGACGGCACCAGCACTCCCGACAGGATGGTCTGCGTGCCACTCCACGGGCCCTCGAGCCGATCGGCCTGCCGGATCACCAACGAGTTCGTCGCGTCGGTGTACATCGCGACGTACTTGTTCAGGTAGCTGTTCCACTGCACCGACAGCTCGCTGACCGGCGACTCGATCACCGGCACGGCCGCCGACAGATCGGTCACCCAGGCGGACCCGTTCCAGTACTCGTAGGCGGCGAGGTTGCTGATCTGCGCGTCGGGCACGCGCGCGAGCAGCGCACCACCGCTGCGCCCCGATGGGGTGCCGAACTCGTAGACGTAGCCGTCGCGCTCGACGAACGCGCTCTGCTGGAAATTCGCGTTGTTCGAGTCGAACTGCGGGATGCCGGGGATGTCGAGCGCGGCCACGTTCGCGCGGACCGTCAGCGGGTCCAGGGTCCAGTTCTCGCCGTCGTCCGTCGACGACGCGAGCGCGGAGTACAGCGTCGTCCAGTTGCCCGGCGAGTCCCACGACCTGACGCCCATGACGCGCATGTACTGGACGCCGCCGACCGAGACACCTGCGGTGGGGATGACGGTGTACTCCCCGGGGATGCCGAAGCCGGGGACGATCTCCTTCGAGTGGTTCGGCGCGTCCAGTGGTGAGCTGTCGATGCGCATGCCGTCGGCGAGGGCGGTGTCCGAGCTACGGAACAGCACATTCGAGCGCCAGTCGTCGCCGTCGGAGCCGCACTTGCCGACCGTGTCGCCGAAGGCCATGAGCACGTTGTGCCCGCTGCCCGCGATGCCGTTGTCCCACATGATGCCCAGGTCGGTGCCCGAGACGTTGAACCGGTCGACGGTGTCGTTCGGGCTGCCGGGACCGGTGACCATCTCGATCGCCTTCGTCCGGCCGGTCAGCTGCGGCAGGCCGCCGTCCGGGGACCCGGTGATCCACGGCAGTGCCTTGCCGATGGAGCCCGTCGAACTGCCCGAGTTCTGCCCGCACGGCCCACCGGGCGCGTCGCCGGACGATCCGAAGGACTGTGCCGTGGCCGGCACCGCGGCGGCGGTCACGAGAAGCGCGGCCGAACCGGCCGCGACGAAGGCAGCCCGCGCGCGGCCGGCTGCGGACGGGTACTTGCGAGCGTGCACGAGCATGTCCTCCCCTTGACGGTTCGAGCCCTGACGACCCGCCCCGGCGCGAGCCCTGACGGCCCGGCGCGACCCAGACAATCACGAGAACGGTGTGACTGCCGGGTCTGGTGAGGAAATTGTTACCTCGGAGCAAATCGGTTCTCGGGCATCCTCGCCGAGGACGGCGCGGGGCCGCCATCCGATGTTCGAACGACGGCGACCCCGGGCCCGGACGAGATCCGGCCTCACTCCTGCGGCGTCAGGAACGCGGCGAGCGCCTCCGCGTAGGAGGTGACGTCGGCGGCGCCCATCAGCTCGCGTGCCGAGTGCATCGCCAGCTGCGGTGCCCCCACGTCGACGGTCGACAGCCCGGTCCGGGACGCGGTGATCGGCCCGATCGTCGACCCGCACGGCAGGTCGGCTCGGTGCACGTACCGCTGCAACGGCACCCCGGCCTGGTCGCAGGCCAGCGCGAACGCGCCCGCCCCGGCTGCGTCGGTGGCGTAGCGCAGGTTCTGGTTCACCTTGAGCACCGGACCCCCGTTCACCTCGATCCGGTGGGCGGGCTCGTGCCGGTCCGGGTAGTTGGGGTGGGTGGCGTGCGCCATGTCGCCCGATGCGCACACCGATCCCGCCATCGCGCGCAGGAAGTCCTCGCGACCGCCGCCGCGGCCGAGCACGATCCGTTCCAGGACCGAGTTCAGCAGGTCCGAGAAGGCGCCCCGGTCGGACATCGACCCGACCTCCTCGTGGTCGAACAGGGCGAGCACCGGGATCGCCTCCCCCGGGTTCTCGGTCGCCGCGAGCAGCGCCCGGCTGCCGGCGTAGCAGGTGCCCTGGTTGTCCAGCCGCGGCGCTGAGACCAGTTCGTCGTGCAGTCCCACCACGGTGCTCGGCGCGAGGTCGTGGGTCATCAGCTCCCAGCCGAGGACCGCGTCCGCGTCGACCCCGGCCTCGGCGGCGAGGAACCCGAGGAAGCTGCGCGGCGACGTGCCCACACCCCAGATCCCGTTCACGTGCCGCTGCGGGTCGAGGGTGACACCCTTGCGGTCGTCGGACAGGTGAATCGCCAGCTGCGGCACCCGCAGGATCGGCCGGTCCACCCGAATCAGGTGCTCCCGCAGGCTGTTTCCCTCCCGGACACTGAGCCGCCCGGAGATTCCGAGGTCGCGGTCGAGCCACGAGTTCAGCCACGCACCGCCGTACGGCTCGAGCCCGACCATCTGCCAGCCCGCGGACTCGACGTCGGGATGCTGCTTGACCCGCAGGTTCGGGCTGTCGGTGTGGCTACCGACGATCCGGAACGGCACGGCCTCGTGGCCCGCTCCTTCGGTGCTCCACGCGACCAGCGACCCGCCGCGCACCAGGAAGTAGCGCCCCGGTGCCGTGGGCCAGCCGTCGGTCTCGCGCAGTTCGACGAACCCGGCGGCGATCAGGTCGCCGGCCACCGTCGCGCACACGTGGAACGGTGACGGTGAGGCGTCGACGAACGAGCAGAGTCCGGGGGCGGTGGCGTCGGTCAGGGGGGCCATGAACGAATCCTAGGGCGTGTCTCCCGCTCCCCCTCGGATGCACCTGGCGAGACGATCATCGTCCGGAGCAGTTCGCGTCGCCCGGTCGCGGACGATGGTTTTCCCAACTCCAGGGCATTGCCAGCACTCTCCAGATCGTTTTCACGGTGAAGTGACCACGGAAGGGCGTCTGCAGTGAGCCGGACAGGTCAGCGCACCGGTGCGCTGCTGCGTCCCTGGGCCCGCCCGCTCAGCTCGGCGTCGAGTGTCGCCTGCGCCACGCGCATCTGCTCGGCGTACACGGGGTCCTGCAGCCGCCGCCACATCACATCCTCGGGCACGTCCTCGACCTGGCTCGTCACCCACCAGATGTTGCCGAACGGGTCCCTGATGCGCCCGCCACGCTGTCCGAACGCGCTGTCGCCCAACTCGGTGACCACCTCGGCACCGGCGGCGGCCGACTTCGCAAAGGTCTCGTCCGCGTTCGCGACGAATACGCGCAGCAGGCTCGGCATGATCGGCCACTCCGGGCGTCGATCGAAGGCGAGTACGACGGTATCGCCGACCCGGATCTCGCCGTGGCCGATCGATCCGTCTTCGGTCGCCACGCGCGCGAGCTCCGTGCCGTCGAACACGTGTGAGACGAAGTCGAGGAACGCGCCGGTGTCGTCGGTGACGACCCAGGGGGCGACGCTCGTGTAGCCGGTCGGGTTGGCGTTGTGCAGATCGGACATTCTCGGTTCCTTTCGAGGACGTTCCACTGTCGCTGCCCCAAGCTAGACGCGAAATAGGACTGTTTCTGTCCTGGATGCGAGGAAGATCGAGGAATGGCCGGACCCACCTCACGCCTGCTCACGATGCTGTCGCTGCTCCAGACTTCGCGCACGTGGTCCGGCAGCGAACTCGCCGAACGGTTGGCGGTCACGCAACGCACGGTGCGGCGAGATGTCGACCGGCTGCGTGAGATGGGCTATCCCATCGACGCCGACCTCGGCGCCCACGGCGGCTATCGCCTGGCGGCGGGCACGTCGATGCCGCCGCTGCTTCTCGAAGACGACGAGGCCGTCGCCGTCGCACTCGGGCTGCGCACGGTCGCCGTCCACGGCCTGCCCGAGCTCGCGGACGCCGGCGTCCGCGCGCTCACCAAGCTGAGCCAGTCGCTCCCCGCCCGGCTGCGAGAGCGTGTGCGCACCTTGGGCATTGCTGCCATTCCCCGGGCGCGGGCGTCGGGGAACACCGTCGACGCGGACGTCCTCACCGTGCTCTCCGCCTCGATCGCGAATCGGGAACGAGTCCGCCTGGAGTACGAGGATCGCAGCGGCCATCTCAGCGCCCGACACCTCGAACCACAACGGCTGGTCAACATGAATCAGCGTTGGTACCTCGTCGCGTTCGACCTCGATCGCGACGATTGGCGCCGCTTCCGGGCGGATCGGATCTCGGCTCCGCGAGGCACAGGAGCCCGGGCGCGGGAACTCATGCCCGACGAGGAAGTGCTCGCGCACCTCGAGCGCGCCGAGCTCGCGATGGCGCCGACACACCGGGCGGATGTGACACTGCACCTCCCGCTCGCGCTCGCCCGCATGCGTTTGCGTGATCACCTCGGTGACGGTGAGCTCACGGCTGAAGGCGATACGACCAGATGGCGCACCGCGTCGGACACCGTGGAGTGGCTGGCGTTACGGCTGCTCATTCTGGACTGCCGCTTCGTCGTGCACGGGCCTCAGGAGCTGAAGGATCAGCTCAGCAGGATCCACGAGCGGACCCGCTGATGGTCGGTGTGCGAGGCGCCCTGTCCCCGGTCGTCAGTGCTGCCCCAGGTCGTCAGTGCGGCTGCCCCGACACGCAGAAGCGATTGCCGTCCGGGTCGGTCAGCGTCACCCAGCGGAAACCGTCCATGTCGTGCCGCTCGTACTCGCTCGCGCCGGCGTCGACCAGCCGCGCCACCTCCGCGTCGAGGTCGGTCGACGACAGGTCCAGGTGCACCCGGTTCTTGCCGGGCGTCGGGTCCGGCACCTTCTGGAACGCCAGCTTGTAGGGTGCCCCCGGGATCCCGACCAGGTAGAACCAGCCGTCGTTGTCCGCCTCGACCCGGCCGCCGGTCTGCTCCGCCCACCAGGTCGCCAGCGGACCGGGCTCAGCGCTGTCGAACGTGATCATCGCCAGTGTCATCGTCATGGCGGCACGGTACTGCCGGGCACCGACATGTGCGCCGGCGCCGGTTCGCTCCGCTACGGTTGTCGCCCAGGACAGCCACTGCCTGCACAGACCGATCACGGAGTGAAACGAATGCCCGAAATCTTGCCCGCTGCAGCCGCTTCCGAGTCCCAGACGGTGGCGAGCCCGTTGACTCCGGCGGCGATCTTCCTGGTCGCGACGATCGACGAGGGCGGCGAGTCGGTGACGCGGCAGGTGCTCGCGGACGCGGCCGGCCTGCGGCGGTCGGTGGGGCTGCGACTGCCCGGTGCGGGGCTGGAGCTGATCGTGAGCATCGGGTCCGCGGCGTGGGACCGACTGTTCACCGGGCCCCGGCCGGCGCAGTTGCACCCGTTCCCGGTCCTGCGCGGCGCCAGGCATCAGGCCCCGTCCACGCCGGGTGACCTGCTGTTCCACCTCCGCGCGATGAGCATGGACGCCTGCTTCGAGCTCGCCCACCACCTCATCAAGCGGCTGTCGGGCGCGGCGACGGTCGTCGACGAGGTGCACGGCTTCCAGTACTTCGAGAACCGTGACCTGATCGGGTTCGTGGACGGTACCGAGAACCCGAGCGGGAAGGAGGCGGTGGCCGCCGTCACCGTCGGCGACGAGGACCACGCGTTCAGCGGCGGCTCCTACGTGCACGTGCAGCGGTACGTACACGACATGGACGCGTGGGAGGCGCTGCCGGTTCCGGAGCAGGAGAACGTGATCGGCCGCACCAAGCTCGACGACATCGAGATGGGCGACGACGTCAAACCGGCCAACTCGCACGTCGCGCTCAACGCGATCAAGGACGAGGAGGGCAACTCGATGGAGATCCTGCGCGCCAACATGCCGTACGGCCGCGTCGGCGACGGTGAGATGGGCACCTTCTTCATCGGCTACTGCCGTACCCCGGACATCACCGAGCGGATGCTGGAGAACATGTTCCTCGGCAACCCGCGCGGCAACTACGACCGGCTGCTGGACTTTTCGACGCCGGTGACGGGCTCCGCGTTCTTCACCCCGAGCGCCGACTTCTTCGACGCGCTGCCCGCCCCGCCGGCCCCCGTCGCCTAGCGGACCGGTCGGGCCGCTGGGCCGACCACCGATGCCGGCGCACGGGCCGTTCCGTGCACCGGCTCCCGCTCAGTGCCCGGGCAGCACGCAGGTGGTGTCCAGGCCGAGGACGTGGTTGAGCCGGCCGAACGCCAGCCACGACCCGATGCTCATCGACAGTTCGACGATCTCGGCCTGCGTGTAGTGCGCAGTCATCCGGTCCCAGAACTCGTCGTCGAGTCCGTGGTGGTCGAGGGCGTACCGCTCGGCGTACTCGGCGGCGAGGCGGGTGCGGTCGTCGAAGGCCTCGGTGGTGCGCCAGTTCTCGACATCCTCGTCGAAGCCGATCTCGACCTTGACGCCGTCGCGGTCGGTGCGCCAGTCCTGGCAGAAGATGCAGCCGTTGATCTGGGCGATCCGAAGCCGGGCCGCCTCGAACGCGCGCAGGTCGATGCTCGAGTGCTCGTACACCGACAGCGAGAACTGCGAGGCGGCGATCCCGATGCCGGGGACCATCTCACCCCACACGTAGCCGATCGGGTCCTTGCCCTCGGGGATGTCGATGTTCATACCGTCGTCCTTTCCGATGTCGTGAACCTGTCCGATGCGGTGAGCTTGCCGACGCCAGGGCGCAGCGGCACGTCGAGCGCGTCGTAGAGACCCGGCTCGGCGGCCACGAGCCAGTCGATGGCACCGACCAGGCGCCCGACCGCGGTCGCGTTGCCGCCGGCCGACCGGTTGCCGCCCTCGTCGGTGGCCTCGACGGCGACCTCGATCCGCGGCCTGCCCTCGATGATCACCTTGTGGGCGCCGGCGCCGCCGTCCGCGGGGCTGGGCCAGTCGGGCGCGCAGGACGGGTGGATGCGGGTGACGTGCTCGATCACGATTCGCGGCTCGCCGCCGACGATGCCCTGTACCTCGAACCGCAACGCGCCCTGGGTGCCCTCCTCGAAGTCGCCCATGGTCGCGGTGGTGACGGTGGATTCCAGGGGCCTGCGCAGGAGGGTCTCGCGGATCTCGTCGAGTTCGACACCGAGCGCCCGCGCCATCATCCGGACCTGACCGCCCCACACCATCGTCGGAATGCCGGGCGCAACCATCGGCGGCGCGTAGTCCATGGGCTGCCCCATGCCGACCAGCCACCGGACGGAATCGGGCTGGTCGTAGGTGGAGTAGTCGAAGATCTCCTGGCAGCGGATCACGTCGACGGTGGTCGCCAGACCGCTGAGCAGCAGCGGCAGGACGTCGTTGCCCCAACCGGGGTCGATGCCGGAGGCGAACAGCGATCCACCACCCTCGTCGATCGCGTCCTGGATCGCCTGACGCATCTCGGCGGGCGCGCTGCGGTGGTCGTACAGCGGATACGGGGATGTGGTCACGACGACGGCGCCGGCCCGGATCGCGACGACGATGTCGGCGAGCGCGTCGTCGGGTCGGATGTCGCCGGACGCCGCGTACACGACGGCGTCGGGCTTCGACGCCAGCACGGCGTCGACGTCGGCGGTGGCCGCGACTCCGAGCTCGCGGCCGACGTCGCCGAGGTCACCGGCGTCGCGGCCGACCTTGTCGGGGTTGTGGACGAGGACGGCGGCGAGTTCCAGTTCGGGATGCGCGTCGACGGCGCGGATCGCCGCGCGGCCGACATTTCCGGTGCCCCAGACGACCGTGGTGATCATGGCTGCGCACGCTACGACATGGAACAGGTTCTCGCGGCGGAATCAGGCGCTTCGCGCGACGTCGAGCGCGTCGTGCACGCCCGGCGGCCGGCCCGCCAGCACCGCGATCGCGTCGACAAGCCGGTCGACGGCGGCCGCGGCGCCGTCCCGGGACCCCGGCTCGATCGTGACCTCCACCCGCGGATCCCCCTCGACGACCACCAGGTGCACGGTCCCGCCCGCGGGCACGGTCGGCCAGTCGGGCGCGCAGTCGGGGTGGATCCGGCCGATGTGTTCGATGACGATCCGAGGCTCACCGTCCACGATGCCCTGCACCTCGAACCGCACCGCGCCCTGACCGCCCGCCTCGAACTTGCCCATGGTGTCGGTTTCGACGGTCACCTCGATCTGCACTCGGTCCACGGATTCCCGGATCAGGTCGAGTTCTACGCCGAGGGCGCGCGCCAGCAGCCGCACCCGGTCACCCCACACCATCGTCGGCATCCGCGGCGCCAGCATCGGCGGCAGGTAGGACAGCGGCTCTCCCATGCCCATCAGGTAGCGGACCGATCCGGGGAGGTCGTAGCCCGAGTAGTCGACGATCTCCCGGCAGCGGATCGACCGCGCGCCGGCGTCGAGGCCGCCGAGCACCAGCGGCAGCACGTGGTTGGCCCAGTCCGGGTCGACGTCACCCACGTACAGGGAACCGCGACCGGCCACGATCGCGGACTGGATCTCCTCGCGGACCACGGGTTCGGCGGCGCGGTGGTCGTGCAGCGGGTAGATCGGCGGCGTCACCACCACGGCACCGGTCCGCAGCGCCGCGACGAGGTCGGCGACCGCATCGCGAGACCGGGTGGTGCCGGAGCCGGCGTAGACCACCGCACCCGGACGCGTCGCGAGCACCGCGGCGGCATCGTCCGTGGCGACGATCCCGAGCGTGCGCCCGAGTCCGGCGAGGTGGCCGGCGTCGCGACCGACGCGGTCCCCGGCCGGCACGAGGACGGCGGTCAGGTCCAGCGCCGGATGCGCGTCGACGGCGCGGATCGCGTCCCGCGCGATGCTGCCGGCGCCCCACACGATGGTCGAGATCATGGCCGGACGGTAGCAGGACGGGGCGCACTCCGCCGCCGGGCACGTCCCGGGAAAAGCCGCGTGCACAGGGCTTTCCGCGCCTGCACACGGGTGTTCGGCGGACATCTCCCGTGTGCATGCGGGAACGGGTGTGTGCACGCGGGTTCTGTGCGGGGTGGGCACGGCATGACGAACGACGGCCCCGGGAGTCCCGGGGCCGTCGGTGCGTCCGACGTCAGGCGGAGACGACGCTCTCGAGGACGGAGTAGAACATGCCGAGCCCGTCGTCGCTCGGGCCGGTGAGCGGCTCGGTCGCGTGCTCGGGGTGCGGCATCAGGCCGACGACGCGGCCGTTCGCGGACGCGATGCCCGCGATGCCGCGCTGCGAACCGTTCGGGTTGTTGCCGGCGTAGCGGAACACCACACGGCCCTCCCCCTCCAGCTCGTCGAGCACCTTCTCCGACGCCTGGTAGCGGCCCTCACCCGACTTGAGCGGGATGAGGATCTCGGCGCCGGTCTCGTAGCGGGTGGTCCACGCGGTCGAGGTGGACTCGACCTTCAGCCACTCGTCGCGGCAGATGAAGTGCAGGCCCTCGTTGCGGGTCAGCGCGCCGGGCAGCAGACCGGCCTCGCAGAGCACCTGGAAGCCGTTGCAGATGCCGAGGACGGGCATGCCACCCTTGGCGGCCTCCACGACCTTGCCCATCACCGGCGCGAACCGGGCGATCGCGCCGCAGCGCAGGTAGTCGCCGTAGGAGAAGCCACCGGGGACGATGACGGCGTCGACACCCTTGAGGTCGGCGTCGCCGTGCCAGAGGCTGACGGCCTCGCCACCGGACAGGGTCACCGCGCGGGCGGCGTCGACGTCGTCGAGGGTGCCCGGGAAGGTGATGACTCCGATACGGGCGCTCATGCCTCGACGTCGATTCGCCGCACGGCCCAGTCCTCGATCACCGTGTTGGCGAGCAGGCCTTCGGCGATCTTCTCGAGCTCGGCGTCCTCGACGCTGCCGTCGATCTCGAGCTCGAACCGCTTGCCCTGGCGGACGTCGGACACGCCGGCGAAGCCCAGCCGGGACAGCGCCCCGACGATGGCCTGCCCCTGCGGGTCGAGGATCTCGGCCTTGGGCATGACTTCGACAACGACACGGGCCACGTGCTGCTCCTCGCTTGGTGCTGCGTTTGTGCCCGGGAGAATCACGCGGGCAACTGGCAGTTTACCGGTCCACCCGCCCACCCTCCGCACCGCCCGACCACCGCCGAGTGAACGGAACCGTTCAGTCGATCGGATCGACCGAATGCTTCCGTTCACTCGATCACCGGAACCGCTGGCCCGGTGTGAACCAGCGCATACTCGAGGGCATGCAGCTCACCCACTTCGGCCATTCCTGCCTGCTCGTCGAGCACCTCGGTTCGAAGATCCTCTTCGACCCCGGCAACTTCTCGCACGGCTTCGAGGGCATCACCGGTCTGGACGCGATCGCGATCACCCACCAGCATCCCGACCACGCCGACCCGGCCCGGTTGCCGGCGCTGGTCGAGGCCAACCCGGATGCGGCGCTGTACGCGGACCCGCAGACGGCGGCGCAGCTCGGCGACGGCTGGACGGCGGTGCGTCCGGGCGACGCGTTCAACGTCGGGCGGGCGCACCTGCGCGGCACCGGCGGCAGGCACGCGGTGATCCACCCCGACCTCGCGGTCATCGACAACACCGCGTTCCTGCTCGGCGACGACGAGCACCCGGCCCGGCTGCTGCACCCGGGCGACTCGCTGTACATCCCACACGAGAAGGTCGACGTGCTCGCGCTGCCCGCGGCCGCGCCGTGGCTGAAGATCTCGGAGGCGATCGACTACCTGCGCGCGGTGGCGCCTCGGGTGGCGGTGCCGATCCACCAGGCGATCCTCGCGGACCAGGCGACCGGCATCTTCTACGGCCGTTACTCCGAGATGGCCCCGGCCGGCACGGAGTTCCGGGTGCTGAGCGAGGAGTCGGGCACCGAGGTGTCCTGAGCCGGACCGCGCACAGGGGTTCCGCTCACAGCCACTGCACCAGTTGCCAGACGATGCCGTTGGGGTCCGAGAACTGGCAGTAGCGCTCACCCCAGGGCTCGGTCTCGGGTTCGGTGACGACGGTGGCACCTGCTGCGGCGATGCGGGCGAACTCGGCGTCGATGTCGTCGACGACGAACACGATCAGCAGGCCCTGACCTGCCGGTCCCGCGATCGACGCCGGCTTGAACGTGCCCAGGCCGGTGCGCAGGAAGATCACGTTGACGCCGGCGTCCGGGTGCGCGAGGGAGACGAAGCCGTCGTCGGCCATGGCCTCGGTGAAGCCGAAGTGGGTCTTGGCGAACTCCGCGGATGCGGCGGGGTCCGCGACGTTCAGGGAAAGCGCGGTGCCTGCGATCTTCATGTGACCTCCACTCGACGAGAAACCTTATGCAACGTACAACGTATTTCCCACATCGGATTGTTCCCACCGGAGGTGCCCGATGGCGCTGGACCTGATCGACCTGCTGTGGCGAGACCACCCCGCCGCACCGAAGGGCGGCACCCGGGGGCCGCGGTCGAAGGTCACCACGGCACAGACCGTCGACGCCGCGCTCGCCGTCGCCGACGCCGAGGGTCTGGACGCCCTGACCGTCCGACGGATCGCGGCCGACCTGGGGATCTCCACGATGGCGCTCTACACGCATGTGGGGTCCCGCGACGATCTGCTCGTGCTCATGGCCGACGCCGTCCGCGCGCGTCGGCCGCGGGCGCCGTACCGGAGCGACGCCTGGCGCGACCGGGTACGCCAGGTCGCCGAGGAGGAGCTGGCGCTGCACGCCGCGCACCGGTGGCTGATCGACGTCACCGACCAGCGCACGTCGTTCGGCCCCGGCACGATCGCGCACTACGACCACGACCTGCAGGCCTTCGACCCGACGCCCTTGGACGACGTCACCCGCGACGCCGCACTGACGTTCGTCACGGACTTCGTCCGGTCCGCGGCGCGTGCTCGCCGGCCCGACCCGCGGGCCGCCGACATCGCCGAGGCGTGGTCGAACTGGAACGAACGGCTGGGCACCTACCTCGGCGCGGACTTCGGCCTCGCGCGACGGGTCGGCGCCGCCGCCGGCGCGGCGATGAACACGTCGTACAGTCCGGACGCCGCCTGGAGTTTCGGGCTCGACCGCGTCCTGGACTCGTTGTCCGTCCTGATCGAGCCGGACCGCTCGTGACGCGGTCGAGCGTGCGCGACTGTCACTGTCGAGCGAGGCAGGTCGCGGCACGTCCGGTGTGTCGGCACCGTCACACCTCGGCGATCGAGGCCGACCGCGGACGTACCTAAAATGGTGCGGTGCCGAAACTGATCGACCACGACCAACGAAAGCAGGAGATCGCCGAGGCGGTGTGGCGCCTGATCCTGCGCCACGGCATCACCGCGGTCTCGGTGCGCGACGTCGCCGCGGAGGCCGACCTGTCGACCGGATCGCTGAGGCACACGTTCGCGAGCAAGGCCGATCTGCTTGCCTACTCGATGCGACTGGTCCACGTCCGGGCGCGGTACCGGATCCTCACACACGTGACCGTCGCGGAGCCGCGGGCCCGCGCGCTGGCGATGCTGTCCGAGCTGCTCCCCCTCGACGACGTCCGGCGCTGTGAGATGGAGGTCAACCTCGCCCTGGTGGCCGAGGCGCCGGCACATCCCGAGCTCGGGGCGATCGCGCTGGACGCGCAGAGGGACATGCGGCTCGGATGCGGGAAGATCCTCGCCGACCTGGCACGGCACGGTCTGGTCGCCGCGTCGCGGGACATCGACGCCGAGGCGATGCATCTGCACGCGTTGATCGACGGCGCGGCGATGCACGCCGTGCTCGGCGAGACGGACAGCCCGGAGAGTGCGCTGCGGATGGTCACCGAGCATCTCGACTCGCTCGCCGGGTAGACCCGGCTACGCAACCTCGAGGTCGTCCCGGCGCGACCGCCAGCGATAGGTGTCGGCGCGGGCCTCGTGGTGCAGGGCGAGGTCGACCGCGTCGAGCACGGCCTGCCGCGGACCGGGTTGCGCGAGCTGCTTGGCGGAGATCGCGAGCCGGACGATGCCACCGCGACGAGCGGTCCGACCGGCTCCGAGCACCAGCGCGCGACACCGCCACGGTTCCGAACGGAATCCGTCGCCGATGCCGAGCACCCGCGCCTTCACGACGGTGCCGCGGTCGAGGTCGTGAATGCCGGTGAGCCCGGCGAGCGGCCGGAATCCGGTGTGCGGCAACGCCGTCACCGCGCCCTGCGACGCCTGCCAGCGGGGCGCCGCGAACGCCCGGGTCCGCAGTCCCGTCTCCTCCATCACCCGGTCGGCGGCGAGCAGGCGCAGCGTCGCCTCGTGCTGCGGCAGGGCCGCGAACTCGGCGCGGCGCTTCTTGGTGGCGGCCTGGTCGTAGCCGTGCAGCACGATCGCGTCGCCGCCGTCCCGGCGGGTACGCAACCAGTCCTGGGTCGGTTCGTCCCGTACGAGTCGGTATTTGTCCTTGAGCCGCGGGGCGACCAGCAGCGACAGCGGTACACCCCGCGCGTCCATCTCGTCCGCGAACCCGGCTGCGAGTTCCCGGGTCTCGTCCCTGATCCCCGACACCGACACGATCAGCGTTGCGGCCATGCGGTCAGCCTGGCAGCCGAAGATGAACAGGCGCTGACGCGCTCGTGAGCGGTTTGTGGGTCCCTGGACCCGTGAACCGCGCACGAGCGGCGGAGCCGCCTACAACAGGGCGTCGATGGCCGACACGACCTCGGGGGCGTCCGGCTCGGTGCGCGGGCGGAAGCGGTTCGCGACGGTGCCGTCGGCGGTGATCAGGAACTTCTCGAAGTTCCACTGGATGTCACCGGCAGCGCCCTCGGCGTCGACGGCCTGAGTCAACTGCGTGTACAGCGGGTGCCGGTCGTCGCCGTTGACGTCGATCTTCTCCAGCAGCGGGAAGGTGACGCCGTAGGTGGTCGAGCAGAACTCCTGGATCTCCTCGGCGGTGCCCGGCTCCTGGCCCATGAACTGGTTGCACGGCACCCCCACGACGGTCAGACCGCGGTCGGCGTAGTCCTTCGCCAGCTGCTCGAGGGCGGTGTACTGCGGGGTGAGACCGCACTTGGAGGCGACGTTGACCAGCAGGATCGCCTTGCCGCCGAGGGCGCGCAGCGAGGTCGCCTCGCCGGCAAGGGTGTCGATGTCGATGTCGAGGAGATTCGTCATGGCGACCACCGTACGTGCGCTCAGCCCCGGGCGGCGGGCAGTGCCGCCAGGCCCGCGTCGATGGAGTCGAGGGAGGCCAGTGCGGCGCGATGGGTGGCGGCGTTGCCGAACTTCACCGCGACGACCTTGCCCGGGCTTCGTACGGCGCGACCGAGCAGGCCCGGACGAATCACCGCTCCCAGTCGGAGTCCTCCGTGGGCTCGGGGGTGGGCAGGGCGTACGCACTGCCCGCGCCGGAGAAGAAGTCGTGAGTCTCTCCCGCCCCCGGGTCGAGAGCCGCCAGGATCTCCGGGCGGACGATGCACTCGGCCGCCGCGAACCGCGGGCCGTAACCGAGGTTGGCCAGGGCCCGGTTCGCGTTGAAGCGCATGAACGGGAGCACCTCGCCGGTCCAGCCGACTCCGTCGTACAGGTCGTGCGCGTACCCGACCTCGTTGTCGTACAGCGCCTGCAGCAGCTCGTGGGTGTAGGTGCGGTGCCGGGCGCGCACGCGGCCGTCGGCCCGGTCCAGCGCCCGCCTGCAGGTGTGGCCGATGTAGAACCCGTGCACGGCCTCGTCTCGCATGATCAGCCGGATCAGATCGCCGGTGTTGGTGAGCACGCCGCGGGAGACGAAACGCAGCGGCAGGTAGAAGCCCGAGTAGAACAGGAACGACTCCAGCAGGACGGAGGCGGCCTTCCTGGCCAGCGGGTCGTCGCCGCGGTAGTGGTCCAGCACGATGCCCGCCTTGCGCTGCAGGTGGAGGTTGCGTTCGGACCAGTCGAACGCCTCGTCGATCTCCCGGCTCGAGCACAGGGTGGAGAAGACCGCGCTGTAGCTCTTGGCGTGTACCGACTCCATGAACGCCATGTTGGTCAGCACCGCCGCCTCCTGTGCGGTACCGGCGTCGGCGATCATCGCGACCGCGCCGACGGTGGCCTGTGCGGTGTCGAGCAGGGTCAGGCCGGTGAAGACCCGGATGGTCAGCCGGCGTTCGGTCTCGGTGAGGGCCCGCCACGAGGGCACGTCGTTCGACAGCGCCACCCGTTCGGGCAGCCAGAAGTTGCCGGTCAGCCGGTCCCACACCCGCACGTCCGTGGGGTCGGGCGGCCGGGTCCAGTCGATCGCGTGCGCGCGACCCGCGCCTGCGGCCACGTCCCCATTGTCCCCCGACGGGGTGGCCGGGGGACGTCGAGGGACCCGGTCGGCCCGGCGGTCAGCTCGCGCCGACGGTGTCGAGCACCCAGGCGTACTCGAACGCGACCTCCCGCCACTTCTCGTACCGGCCGCTGACGCCGCCGTGGCCGGCGCTCATCTCCGTCTTGAGCAGGAGCGGCGAGTCGCCGGTCTTGGTGGCGCGCAGCTGCGCCACCCACTTGGCCGGCTCCACGTACAGCACCCGCGTGTCGTTGATGCTGGTGATCGCGAGGATCGCCGGGTAGTCGTGGGCGCCGACGTTCTCGTACGGGCTGTACGAGCGCATGTAGTCGTAGACGTCCTTGTCCGCGAGGGGGTTTCCCCACTCGTCCCATTCGATGACGGTCAGCGGCAGGGACGGATCGAGGATCGAGGTGAGCGGGTCCACGAACGGCACGTTCGCCAGGATCCCGGCGAACAGCTCGGGCGCCAGGTTCGCCACCGCGCCCACCAGCAACCCGCCCGCGCTGCCGCCGTCGGCCACCATCTGCTGCGGCGTCGTGCGCCCGGTGTCGACGAGATGCCGTGCGCAGGCGACGAAGTCGGTGAAGGTGTTCTTCTTCGACAGCATCTTGCCGTTGTCGTACCAGTGCCGGCCCATCTCGCCGCCTCCGCGCACGTGCGCCACCGCGAACACCACGCCGCGGTCGAGCAGCGACAGCCGGGCCACCGAGAATCCGGGGTCGGTGCTGGCCTCGTAGGAGCCGTACCCGTACAGCAGCAGCGGCGCGGGGTCATCGCCGCCGCGGCGCCGCACCAGCGAGATCGGGACCCGGGTGCCGTCCTCCGCGGTGGCCCAGTCGCGGTGCTGCTCGTAGTCGGCGGGGTCGTACCCGCCCAGCACCGGCTGCTCCTTCCGCAGCAGCAGCGTCCCGGTCGCGATCTCGTAGTCGTAGACCCGGCTCGGCGTGATGAAGGACGTGTATCCCATTCGCAGCAGCGGGCTTTCCCACTCCGGGTTGGACCCGGCGCCGACCGAGTACAGCTCCTCGCCGAACTCGAGCTCACGCAGATCGCCGTACCCGGAGTCGGTGAGCGGCCACACCGCGAGTCGGGTCAGCGCCTCCCGCCGATAGCTGACCACCAGGTGACCGGCGAACGCGTCGACGTCCTCGAGGCGGACGTCGGCGCGGTGGGCGATCAGGGTTCGCTGCTCGGTCGGATCGGCGACCGGGGCGTCGACGAGGGTGAAGTTCTCCGCCTTGACCCCGTCCACGATCCCGTTGTGCAGGATCAGGAACCGGTCCTCACCGCCGACCACGGCGTGCTCGACGGCGTACTCGACGCCCTCCTCGCGGGGCAGTACGACGGTGAATTCGCCCTCGGGGTTCGCGGATTCGAGGTACCAGATCTCGGAGGTGATCTTCGAGCCGAGCCACACGGTCAGGTACTTCTCGCTCCGGGTGGATCCGAAGCCGACCCAGTACCGCTCGTCGGGCTCGTGGAAGACGCGCACGTCCGCGGACTGCGGCGTGCCCAGCTCGTGCCGCCAGACGGTGTCCGGCCGCCACGCGTCGTCCACGGTCAGGTAGAAGACGTGCCGGTTGTCCATCGACCAGGTCGCACCGGGCGCGGTGCCGGGGATCTCGTCGGCGAGCAGCTCGCCGGTGTCGAGGTTCTTGAACCTCAGCAGGTAGCGCTCGTCGCCTGCGGTGTCGACGGAGTACGCGAGCAGGGTGCCGTCCAGGGTCACCGACATCGCGCCGAGCGCGAAGAAGTCGTGACCCTCGGCGAGCTCGTTGCCGTCGAGCAGCACCTGCTCGCCCTCGATGTCGGTGTCCGCGGCGAGGACCGGCGGCGTCCAGTCGTCGGGCCCGGCGATCGGGCAGCGGCAGTGCACCCCGTACTGCTTGCCCTCGAACGAACGGGCGTAGTACCACCACTGCCCCATCCGGGACGGCACCGACAGGTCGGTCTCCTGGGTGCGGGACTTGATCTCCCCGAAGATCGACTCCCGCAGCGGCGCCAGGTGCTCGGTCTGCGCCTCGGTGTGGGCGTTCTCGGCCTCGAGATATGCGACGACCTCGGGGTCGCTCTTGTCCCGCAACCACTCGTAGTTGTCGACGAACGTGTCGCCGTGGTGGGTGCGCGGCTGGGGAACCTTCTTCGCGACCGGAGGCGCAGCGACGGGCGAACTCATGCCGCCCACCCTATGCGCTGTCCCCCGGTCGCCGTGGGCGCGCCCCGGGCGCGCCCCGAGTGCGGCCGGGACTGTCCTTTAGAGCCAGTCGGCGAAGGACAGTCCGGAGATCCGCTCGTATGCCTCGATGTAGCGGGAGCGGGTGGCGTCGATGATGTCCTGCGGCAGCGGCGGCGGGGGCGTGTCGGAGGCGCGGTCCCAGCCGGAGTCCGGCCCGGTGAGCCAGTCCCGGACGAACTGCTTGTCGAAGCTGGGCTGCACCTTGCCCGCCTCGTAGCCCTCCGCGGGCCAATACCGCGAGGAGTCGGGGGTGAGCACCTCGTCGGCGAGCACCAGGTTGCCGTCGGCGTCGATGCCGAACTCGAACTTGGTGTCCGCCAGGATGATTCCCCGCTCACCGGCGAAGATCGCGGCGCGGGAGTAGATGTCGAGGGTGTCCTCGCGCAGCTTGAACGCGAGGTTCTGACCGAGCTGATCGACGATGGTGGCGAAGTCGACGTTCTCGTCGTGGTCACCGAGCGCGGCCTTGGTCGCGGGGGTGAAGATCGGCTCAGGCAGCTGCGACGCCTCGACGAGACCCTCGGGCAGCTCGACGCCGCACACCGCGCCGGTGCGCTGGTAGTCCGCCAGCCCCGACCCGGTGAGGTAGCCGCGGGCCACGCACTCGACGGGCACCATGTTCAGCTTCTTGACCACCAGCGCGCGGCCGAGCACCTCCTCCGGGATGCGCTCGTCGTCCGGCGGCCCGGCCAGGTGGTTGTGCGCGGTCAGCCGGTTGAAGAAGAACACGCTCATCGCGGTGAGCACCCGGCCCTTGTCGGGGATCGGGGTGCTCAGGATGTGGTCGTAGGCGGAGATCCGGTCGCTGGCGACGAGCAGCAGGTGCTCGTCGTCGATGGTGTAGAGGTCGCGGACCTTGCCGCCGGCCAGGTGGGTGTAGTCGGAGAGTGAGGGGCGCACGGGCCAACCCTATCGGGTCTGCCCGATACTCGATCAGATGGCAATCGAGATCGACAGACGCGACATCGGGCTGCGTTCGGAACGCGGCCCCGTCCTGGCGTCGCTGATGCTGACCACCGCGCTGGTCGCGCTGGACTCCACGGTCATCGCGACCGCGGTGCTGACCATCGTCCGCGACCTCGGCGGCTTCGGCCAGTTCCCGTGGCTGTTCTCGATCTATCTGCTCGCGCAGGCGGTCTCGGTGCCGATCTACGGCAAGCTCGCCGACCTGTTCGGCCGCAAGCCGGTGATGCTGTTCGGCATCGCGTCGTTCTGCCTGGGTTCGGTGCTGTGCGGCCTGGCGTGGTCGATGCCGGCGCTGATCGCGTTCCGGGCGATCCAGGGTCTCGGCGCCGGCGCGGTGCAGCCGATGAGCCTGACCATCGCCGGCGACATCTACACCCTCGCCGAACGCGCGAAGGCCCAGGGCTACCTCGCCAGTGTGTGGGGCATCTCCGCGGTGGTCGGGCCGACGCTCGGCGGGGTGTTCTCCGAGTACCTGTCGTGGCGGTGGATTTTCCTGGTCAACGTGCCGCTGTGCGCGGTCGCCGCGTGGGCGCTGCAGCGGCACTTCTCCGAGCAGCCGCGCCGCGACCGGCCCCGGATCGACTATCTCGGCGCGGTGCTGCTGACCGGCGGCGCGGCCCTGGTGATCCTCGGCCTGCTCGAGGGCGGGCAGGCGTGGGCGTGGGGGGCGCCGGCGTCGATCGCGGTGTTCGGGAGCGGTGCGGCGCTGCTGGTGGCGTTCGCGGTGGTCGAGCGGCGCGCCGCGGACCCGATCCTGCCGCCGTGGGTGCTCACCCGCCGGGTGCTGGTGGTCAGCAGCACGATCTCGGCCGCGGTCGGCGCGATCATCATGGGCCTGACGTCGTACGTGCCGACGTTCGTGCAGGGTGTGCTCGGTACCGGCGCGCTGGTCGCCGGATTCGCGCTCGCCACCCTGACGATCGGCTGGCCCATCTCCGCCTCACTCGCAGGCCGGCTGTATCTGCGCGTCGGTTTCCGCGTCACCGCGCTGATCGGCGCGGCCGCGGCAGTCGCGGGTATGGCGCTGACGACCGGCCTGGACGCCGGGTCGCGGGTATGGGAGGTGGCGGTGATCTGCTTCGTGATCGGCGCGGGCATGGGCCTGGTGTCGAGCCCGACGCTGATCGCCGCGCAGTCCAGCGTGGACTGGTCGCAGCGCGGTGTCGTCACCTCGACGAACATGTTCGCCCGGTCGATCGGCAGCGCGGTCGGGGTGGCGGCGTTCGGCGCGATCGTCAACGCCCGGCTGGACGGAACCGACACCCCGGCACCGGAACAGTTGTCGGGCGCACTGCACCTGGTGTTCCTGGCCGTGACCGCGACCGCGGCGGTGATTCTGGTGGCGGCGGCGTTCATGCCGAGTCGTGTGCGCTCCCCCGATTTGGCAGGCTGAGGGTCATGGGATCCCCGGAGGCACATCGGGCGAGGGTGCGCATCACGTACTGCACGCAGTGCCAGTGGCTGCTGCGGGCGGCGTGGATGGCGCAGGAACTGCTGAGCACGTTCGGCACCGACCTCGGCGAGGTGGCCCTGGTCCCCGGCACGGGCGGCGTCTTCCTGGTCGAGGTCGACGGCGCCGTCGTGTGGGACCGGTCCCGCGACGGCGGCTTCCCGGAGGCGAAGGTCCTCAAGCAGCGGGTCCGTGACGTCATCGATCCGGGCCGGGACCTCGGCCACGCCGACCGCCCGCGGGACCCGCGCACGGGTCGCGCCGCGACGGGACTGCCGGACCCGCAGGGCTGAGCGACGACGCTCAGCGCGGTCCGTACGTGTCGACGAACACGATCGGCGCGTCCCCGAACATCGGGTGCCGGTCGAGGGCGATCGCGGCGGCGAAGGCCTTGGCGGTGTACACCGGATCGAGTGTGAGCCCGGCCGCGGCCGCGACCCGCTCGGCGGCGGCAGCCTCGACCGTCGGGTGGCCGTATCCCGGCCCGAGCCAACGCCGGGTGACGACCAACGATCCGGGCGCGAAGTCGACCGCACCGAGCCGGGCGCCGCGGCTGCGCAGCAGCCGCTCGGTGCGGCGCGCGAGCCCGATCAGATTGCCCTCCGCCAGCGGCAGGGTGTCATTGACCACGACCGCGACCACCCGGGTGTGCAGGCCGGCGAGCCGCAGGCCGAGCAGCAACCCGGCCGCGGTGCCACCGGACCCGACCGCGGTGACCACGGCCGCGGGCTCCGGCATCTCGCCGCGGTCGACCTGCGCGACCAGTTCCAGCGCGGCGTCGACGTAGCCCAGGGTCCCGATCGGGGTCGATCCGCCGGCGGGCAGGTAGTACGGGAGCCCGTTCCGGGCGAACAGCCAGGGGGCGGCCGCGATCGTGCGGGCCTTTGTGTGGGTCCGGTGCACCGTCGCCCCGGAGGCGTGCAGACGCGCGAGCTGTGCCCGAACGTGCTCGTCCACCGGCTGGTCGACGAGGGCCAGCGCGGTGTCGACGCCCTGCTCGCGCGCGTACAGCGCCGTCGCGAGCCCCCAGTTGGTGCCCAGCGCCCCGACGGTGAGGATCCGGCGCGAACCCCGGGCCGCGACGTCGGGCAGGATCCATTCCAGCTTGCGTATCTTGTTGCCGCCCCAGCCGCCGTCGCCGAACCCACTGTCGTCCTTGCACCACAAGCGGTTTCGGTCACCGAGACCGTCCAGCCGGGTCAGCGGTGTCGGCCGCGATCCGAGCCGCAGGTGCGGCAGCGTCGCGGCGAGCTCCGGGTAGCGGCGATGCAGTTCGGGGCGAGCGTCACCCATGACGTCGGCGCGCTTCTCGTCGTCCGTGCATTCGAGGTCCGAGCATTCGCGGTCCGTGCATCCGCGCAGATTACGCAACCCGCCGCGCCGACGTCGGCGGTTCAGCCTGCGGTCGACGCGGTCTGATCCGTAACCGCCTCGCGCGCCCAGCGCGGCAGGATGAAGATGCCCTCGGCCTCGACGGTGACGCCCTCGGCGTCGGCGATGTGTCCCCTCACGAACGCCTTGACGCCGTCGATCCGATCGAAGCGGGCCTCGGCGTGCAGGTCGCCCAGTGGTGTCGGGCGCCGGTAACGCAGCGTGAGTGTCCCGGTCATGCCGGGGCGGCCTGCGGCGACCGCGGTGTCCCCGAGGAGCTGGTCGAGGATCAGCGCGCTGACGCCGCCGTGGGTGAGCCCGGCCGGGCCCTCGTACTGCGGTCCGAGGCGGAAGTCGGCCCAGACGCGGCCGTCCGCGTCGTAGTGGAGTTCGAGCGGCGGCGCGACGGGGTTCCGCAGGCCGTCGGCGGCGTTGCCCCAGCCCCGCTTCCAGCCCGAGGCGCCCCAGCGGACGCCGTAGGGGCCGGGGATCGCCTTGCGCCGCAGCAGCGCCGTGGCCTCCTCGACGAGTTCGCGGGCGCGCCGGACGTCCGGGTCCTCGACCTCGGTTTGCACGGTGGCCGCGATCAGGGCGCGGACGCTGTCGGTCAACGGACCGTAGAGGTCGACCTGGCGCTGGATCTCCTCGTCGGACAGGTTGTCGCTGACGTAGAGAAGTCGCTGGTCGGGAATCGATTCGGTCACGTTGCCTCGCTCTGGTTCCGCACTACACGCAATGTGCATGCTACATACGTACGGATGGTCAACCGTCCGCGAGGCGTCGCCGGATGGTGCCGGCGAGATAGTCGAGGTCGTCGCGGCGCGGCATCGTCGGGCGACCCCGTAGCCCGAAGCCGTCACCGCCGCTGCGCGGGATGACGTGCAGGTGCACGTGGAACACCTCCTGCCCCGCGGCGACGCCGTCGGCGAGGAAGAGGTTGACGCCGTCGGCGCGCGGGCCGTCCTCGGGTTCGCCGGGGATCCGGGTTCCGCCGTCCCGCAGGGCCGTGGCGATCCGCTGCCCGACCGCGAACACCCGGCGTCCGTCCTCCGGGTCCAGCTCGGCCAGCCCGGACGCGTGCGCCTTCGGGACCACCAGCAGGTGCCCCGGGGTGAAGGGCCGGATGTCCATGAACGCGACGGTGTGCTCGTCCTCGTGGACGATGCTGGCCTCGGCCGTGCGGGCGACGATGGCACAGAAGACGCAGGGGGTCATGCTCGTCGATGTTATCGACGCGAAAGCCGAAGTTCCGTCGACCCAAGAGAATTGGGCACCCGTCCCGTCCAACGGGCAACCGCCTTCCCGACCCGACCCGGCGGACCTAGCGTGACCGGCACCACACCGATGTCCGGTGTCGACCACAGGAGAACCCGATGAGCGCACGCGTACCTGTCACACCGATCGACGCTGCCGAGATCGACACCTACGACCACGAAACCGACGTCCTGATCATCGGTTACGGCTGCGCCGGCGCCTCCGCCGCGCTCGAGGCGAACGCCGCGGGAGCCGACGTCGTGCTGCTGGAACGACAGAGCGGTGGTGGCGGTTCGTCGGCGCTGTCCGGTGGCGAGATGTACCTCGGCGGCGGCACCCCGATCCAGGAGGCGTGCGGATTCACCGACACCGCCGAGGACATGGAGAAGTTCCTGCTCGCCGCGCTCGGCCCGGACGCCGACCAGGAGAAGGTGGGCCTCTACAGCCGCGAGAGCGTCGCCCACTTCCAGTGGCTCGTCGACAACGGCGTGCCGTTCAAGCCGTCGCTGTGGGATTCGCCGACGTGGGTGCCGCCGACCGACGACGGCCTGATGTGGATGGGCGAGAACGCCTACCCGTTCCACGAGATCGCCGAGCCCGCACCGCGCGGGCACCGCGTCACGTCCGACGGCTTCGGCGGCAAGGTGCTGATGGCGGTGCTCGGCGAGGCCGTCGCCAAGACCGACGTCGCGGTCCACACCGACACCACCGCGCTGCGGCTGATCGTCGAGGACGGCCGCGTGGTCGGCGTCGTGGCCCGGCACTTCAACGACACCGTCACCTACCGCGCCCGCCGCGGCGTGATCGTCACGACCGGCGGATTCGCCGACAACAAGGAGATGCTCGCCCAGCACGCCCCGCAGCTGGTGGGGCTGGGCGTCAACTCCGACGGCGGCGACGACGGCCGCGGCATCGTGATGGCGCAGGGCGTCGGCGCGGCGGTCAAGCACATGTCCGCCGGTCAGGTCGGCATCTCGCTGGTGCCGGGAATGATGGTGCGCGGCATGATCGTCAACAGCGTCGGTCAGCGGTTCATCAACGAGGACGTCTACCCCGGCCTGGTGGGGCAGGCGGCCCTGTTCAAGCACAACCTGCAGGTGTGGGTGATCCTCGACGAGCAGGCGTACGAGGAGATCCCGGTCGACGAACGCTGGGGCGTGCAACCGCATTTCGTCGCCGAGACCCTCGAGGAGCTCGAGCGCGAGATCGGGATGCCCGAGGGCGCGCTGCAGACCACCGTCGGCGAGTACAACCGGTACGCCGAGCACGGCGAGGACCCCTACTTCCGCAAGTCCTCGCGCTGGCTGCGCCCGCTGCAGTCGCCGTTCGCCGCGATCGACGTCCGCCGCGGCATGGCGCCCCCGGAGTACGGCGACGGCGGCACCGGGGGCGGCGGCGCCGAGGTGTTCACGATCGGCGGCCTGCGCACCACCGTCGACGGGCGCGTCCTAGACCTCGACGGCGACCCGATCCCGGGACTCTTCGCGGCCGGCCGCGCGACGTCGGGCCTGCACTCGTGGGGCTACATCAGCGGCACCTCGCTGGGCGACGGCACGTTCTTCGGCCGCCGCGCGGGTGTCGCCGCGAGCGAGTAGCGCCGCGTACGAACCACCGCGGGCGACCAGGTCGTCGTGACTGCCGCTCTCGGCCACCCGGCCGTGGTCGAGGACGACGATCTGGTCGGCGCCCCGGACCGTGGAGAGCCGGTGCGCGATGGTGATCGTGGTGCGACCCCGGCTGACGGTGTCGAGGGCGCGCTGGACGGCGGCCTCGGTCTCGTTGTCCAGGGCACTGGTCGCCTCGTCGAGGACCAGGATCTTCGGGTCCCGCAGCAGGGTGCGGGCGATCGCCAGGCGCTGCTTCTCGCCACCGGAGAACCGGTGACCGCGGGCGCCGACCATGGTGTCGTAGCCGTCGGGCAGGGAGACGATCAGGTCGTGCACCTGGGCGGCGCGGGCCGCGTCCTCGATCTGCGCGTCCGTGGCGTCCGGGCGGGCGTGCCGCAGGTTGTCGCGGATGGTTGCGTGCAGCAGGTAGGTCTCCTGGGAGACGACGCCGACCAGTTCGGACAGTTCGGCGAGCGTGATGTCGCGCAGGTCGACGCCGTCGACGGTCACCCGGCCCGACGTCGGGTCGTGCAGCCGGGCCACCATCGACGCGAGAGTCGTCTTGCCGGAACCGGTCTCACCGACCAGCGCCAGCGAGCTGCCGGCCGCGGCGGTGATCGAGACGTGATCGACGGCGTCGCGGTCGGCGCCCGGGTAGCGCAGGACGACATCCTCGAAGCGGACGGTGCCCGCCACCGCGTCGCGGGGCATCGGGACGGGCCGCTCGGGATCGTCGATCTCGACGGGCAGGTCCAGGTACTCGAAGATCCGGCTGAACAGGGCCAGCGAGCTGGTCACCGAGACGCCGACGTCGAGCAGGCTCATCAACGGCCGGAACAGCGCCCCCTGCAGGCCGGTGAACGCGACCAGGGTGCCGATCGACATGCCACCGGAGGTCGCGGGCAGGCCGGCGACGAGGTACAGCAGCGCGGGGATGGCGGCGAAGACGATGTTCATCGTGGCCATCCGCCAGCGGCCGGAAAGCTGGGAGCGGACCTCGAGGTCGGACAGGTGCGCGGAGGTGTCGGCGAATCGCTGCGACATGGCGGGGCCGTTGCCGAGGGTCTTGCCGAGCTGGACGCCGCTGATGGACAGCGACTCCTCGATCTGCGTCTGCATGTCGGCGAGGGTGCGCTGGCGCTGCGTGGTGATCTCGCGGCGCATCCGGGCGACGCGGCGGGTGAGCCAGATCGCGGGCGGCAGCACGATCAGCGACAGCAGCGACAGCCGCCAGCTGAGCACCGCCATCGCGACCGCGGTGCCGACGACGGTGGTCACGTTCGAGGCGATGGAGGTGGCGGTGGAGGTGACGACGGTCTGCATGCCGCCGATGTCGTTGGTGAGGCGGGACTGGATCTCGCCGCCGCGGGTGCGGGTGAAGAAGCCCAGGGACTGGCGCTGCAGGTGGGTGAAGACGTCGGTGCGCAGGCCGTGCATGATGCGCTGGCCGACGGTGGTGGAGAGCCAGGTCTGGACGACGCCGAGCACCGAGCCTGCGACGGTGACGGCGAGCATCGCGATCACGGCCCAGACCAACAGCGGCACGTCCTGTTGCGGGATGGCGCGGTCGATGACGGCGCGCACGAGGAACGGGTTGGCGAGGGTGATCACCGAGGACGCGACGATGAGCGCGACGACGACGGCGATCTGGGTGCGGTAGGGGGTGAAGAGGGCGCCGATCCGGCGCAGGCTCACCGGCTTCTCGGCCAGTTGGGCGCGATCGGCGGGGTCGATCTTCATCTGGCGGCCCGGTCCGGGTCCGCCAAAGTGGGGGCTTGTCAATACAACCACCCCTCTCGAAGTGTCGGGGTAAGACATACTGAGGTTGCCTCACTATGAGGCAACCGTCAAGTGGCTGTAGGGTGAATCACCATGATCACCGACCGTCCCGACACGCTGCGGGACCTCGTGATGTCGACCGCGCGGGGCCTGCGCCGGCGCTGGGTGGCCGCCCTCGAACCGTGGCAGCTCTCCCCGCACGAGTACCGCGCGCTGCACGCGATCGGCCACGGTACCGACCCGGCACCCCGGCTCGGCGACGTCGCGAAGGCGCTGCGCATCGCGCCGCGGTCCGCGACGGAGGTCGTCGACCGGCTCCAGGACCGCGGCCTCGTCGAGCGGATCCCCGACGCACTCGACCGCCGGGCGACGTGCGTGCAGCTGACCGAGGACGGGCGGCGGACCGTGCGCGACCTGCAGCAGGCCCGCGACGCCGACGCCGACGACTACTTCGCCGCCCTCGACGACCACGACCGCGCCGAGCTGCGCCGCATCCTCGGCAAATTGCGCTGACGCGCCTGTGCGCGAGTTCGGTGACTCTGGCTACCGAACTCGCGCGCAGGCGGCGAAGCCGCTACAGGATCGGGGACGGCTTGTAGCCGGCCGCGTCCGGGTACTGCTCGACGAGCAGCTCGACCCGGCGCACGACCGAGGCGACCTGCGCCTCGGCGGCACCGATGAACGCCGACTTGTCGGCGAGCGCCGCGTCGAGGGCGGCGCGGTCCAGCGGCAGCCGGTCGTCGGCGGCGAGCCGGTCGAGCAGGTCGGGCTCGCGGCCCTCCTCGCGCATCGCCAGCGCGACCGCGACCGCGTGCTCCTTGATGACCTCGTGCGCGGTCTCGCGGCCGACACCGGCGCGAACCGCCGCCATCAGCACCTTGGTGGTCGCCAGGAACGGCAGGTAGCGGGTGAGCTCCTTCTCGATCACCGCCGGGTAGGCGCCGAACTCGTCGAGCACGGTCAGGAAGGTCTCGATCTGCCCGTCGATCGCGAAGAACGCGTCCGGCAGCGCGACACGGCGGACGACGGAGCAGAACACATCGCCCTCGTTCCACTGCGCGCCCGCCAGCTCGGCGGCCATCGAGGCGTAGCCGCGCAGCACGACCTGCAGGCCGTTGACGCGCTCGCAGGAACGGGTGTTCATCTTGTGCGGCATCGCGGAGCTGCCGACCTGGCCGGGCTGGAAGCCCTCGGTGACCAGCTCGTGCCCGGCCATCAGCCGGATCGTGTGCGCGAACGACGACGGCCCGGCGCCGACCTGCACGAGCGCGGACAGCACGTCGTGGTCGAGCGACCGCGGGTACACCTGGCCGACGCTGGTCAGCACGTGCGCGAAGCCGAGGTGTTCGGCGACCTTCGCCTCGAGGAACTCGAGCTTCTCGGTGTCGCCGTCGAGCAGGTCGAGCATGTCCTGCGCGGTGCCCATCGGGCCCTTGATCCCGCGCAGCGGGTACCGGTCGATCAGTTCCCGCAGCCGGGTCAGCGCGACGAGCAGCTCGTCGGCGGCGGACGCGAACCGCTTGCCGAGGGTCGTCGCCTGCGCGGCGACGTTGTGGCTGCGACCGGCCATCACCCGAGCCGAGTACTCGGCGGCCTTCTCGCCGAGCCGCGCCGCGACCGCGACACCATGCGCGTGGACGTGCTCCAGCGACCGCAGGACCTGCAGCTGCTCGACGTTCTCGGTGAGGTCGCGGCTGGTCATGCCCTTGTGCACGTGCTCGTGGCCGGCCAGGGCGTTGAACTCCTCGATGCGGGCCTTCACGTCGTGCCGGGTGATGCGCTCGCGGGCGGCGATGGAGTCCAGGTCGACCTTCTCGATCACCCGCTCGTAGTCGGCGAGCGCCTCGGCGGGCACCTCGATGCCGAGTTCGGCCTGCGCCCGCAGGACGGCCAGCCACAGCTGACGCTCGAGGACGATCTTGTGCTCGGGCGACCACAGCGCCTTCAGCTCCGGGCTGGCGTAGCGGGTGGCAAGGACGTTCGGGATGCGGCTCACGGACACCCAGTTTACGGCCCCGCCCCGGACTCCGAGTGCACGGCCGGGACTGGGGGCCGCCGCGGACGATTACACCGCGACGGACGGCGCGACGATGTCGATCACCTGCGACAACATCTCGCGGGCGAGTGCCTTCGGGTCGGGGTCGCCCTCGCTCAGTGCACCGACGACGGCACCGTCGACCACGTACACGAGCCGCCGCAACCCTTCCCGGTGCACCTCGCGGCCGGAGCGGTGCAGCACCAGCACGATCAGCGCGTCGAGGTCGGATCGCAGCCTCCGCTGGACCTCCCTCAGTTCCGGATGCCGCGCGAACGCGACGAACCGTTCGTACCGGTTGACCAGTTGGGCGTGACCGCCCTTCCCCTCCTCGAACACGCCGACGAGCATGTCGACGATCAGTTCCACCGTCGCCTCGACGCCACGGGAGCACGACGACACCTCGTCGATCCGCGCCTGCATGACATCGAGCTCGCGCGCGCCGCACCGTTCGACGGCGGCGGCCGTCAGGTCGTGCAGGGAGGCGAAGTAGTAGGTGGTCGACGCCAACGGCACCCCCGCCCGGGCCGCGACCGCGCGGTGCCGGACGGCATCGAAGCCGCCCTCGACGAGGAGGTCGGCGGCCGCGTCGACGAGCGCGAGCCGTCGACGCTCGCCCTTCGGAGTCGCCGCAGCAGTCACCGGGTCATTTTGGCAGCGGAGTCGAAAGCCGGTGCCGAAATGGCGAATTCGCGTTTGACACTTCCCGTCAGGTGAGAGCGCACAGGTCGCGGCCGGACACCGAGACGAACGCTCGGCGTCAGCCGCGCAGTGCCGCGCTGCGTTCGAGCCGGGCGAGGGCCTCGGCGACCTCGTGGGTCTCGCCGGCGAACGACATGCGCAGTGTCCGGTCGCCGTGAACGGTGTCGAAGTCGATGCCCGGCGCAACCGCAACCCCGGTCTCGCGCAACAGTTCCGCACACCACGCCGTGGAGTCGTCGGTGAGGTGGCCGATCCCGGCGTACACGTAGAAGGCGCCGTCCGCGGGGGCGAGTTCGGTGATGCCGAGCCGCGGCAGTTCGGCGAGCAGCAGGTCGCGGTTGACCGCATACCGCCGCACGTGACCGTCCAGTTCGGCGCGCGACTCCTCGGTGAAGGCGGCGACGGCCGCATACTGCGAGATCGCAGGCGGACACACGGTCATGTTCGACGCCAACCGCTGCAGTGGCCGCAGCATGGCGTCGGGCACCAGCGCCCAGCCGAGCCGCCAGCCGGTCATCGAGAAGTACTTCGACACCGACCCGATGACGATGGACTCGCGGGAGGTCTCCCATGCGCTCGAGACGGCCACCGGCACACCGCTCGGCTCGGTCGACGTCCCGAACTCGATGCCGTGGTAGATCTCGTCGGAGATCAGCAGGGTGCCGTGGTCCTCGCACCAGCGGGCGAGGGCAGCGAGTTCCACGGGGTCGATGACGGTGCCGGTCGGGTTGGCCGGGCTGGCGACGATCAAGCCCGCGGGCGGTGCGTCGAGCGCGTCGAGCATCGCGACGGTCGGCTGGTAGCGGGTCTGCGGTCCGCAGTCGAGTTCGACGACGCGGCAGCCGAGCGCGGCGAGGGTGTTGCGGTACGCGGGATAGCCGGGCCGGGCCACGACGACGGTGTCGCCGGCGTCGAACGCGGCGAGGAACAGCAGGGTGAACGCACCGGAGGACCCGGTGGTGACGACGACGTTCTCCGGGTCGACGTCGATTCCCGACTCGCGCGAGTGGTAGCCGGCGATCGCCTCCCGCAACGCCGCGATTCCGAGGGTTTCGGTGTAGCCGAGCACCTGGGTGTCGATCGCCTCCCTGGCCGCCCGCAGCACGGGCGCAGGCGCCG
The DNA here is from genome assembly GCF_053604015.1 of Rhodococcus sp. NPDC004095. Lineage (NCBI taxonomy): Bacteria > Bacillati > Actinomycetota > Actinomycetes > Mycobacteriales > Nocardiaceae > Rhodococcus > Rhodococcus sp. NPDC004095. The sequence goes on along the minus strand of NZ_JBSGGS010000007.1, from coordinate 312,060 downwards.
GCGTCGAAGGCTGTCCGGCGGCGAGGGTCAGGACGTCGCCGTGGGTGCGGGCCCGTTCGGTCGCCGCCTTCCACACGTCCATGACGTGGAAGGTGGGAACCTGGGACCGCTGGGATTCTGCACGCACACCTCGACGCTAGCGCGGCGGCGGCGTGGACGGACCCACTCCCCCCAGGAGGGCGCCCCGCTGCGCGTCGACGGTCTCCCGGAGCGCCCCGATCACCGCGGCGACCTCGGGACGACGCAGACCCTCGGGTCGGGTCACGAGCCAGTAGGCGAGCCGCGCCTCCACCTTCGTCGGCAGCACGCGTACCAGGTCGTCGTGGCGATCGGCCATGAAACAGGGCAGCAGTCCGATGCCCGCAGCGGCCCGGGTCGCCTCGACGTGCACGAAGACGTTGGTGGACGTCACCGATTCCCGCATCGAGACGGTCAGCCGCCGCGCCAGGTCGAGTTCGTCGACCTGCAGCATGGAGTCGATGAAGTAGACGAGGGAGTGGTCGGCCAGTTCGGCGACCGTCCGTGGCGAGCCGTGCTGCGCGAGGTACGCCCGCGACCCGTACAGGCCCAGGGTGTAGTCCGCCAGCCACATCGCTTCGGCACGGTGGACCTGGGGCTTGCCGACGACGACCTCGATGTCGAGGCCGGACCGCTGCTGCGACGCCCGTCGGGTCACCGCGACGATCTCGACGGACACACCGGGGTGTCGTCGGCGCAGTAGCGACCCGGCCGGCGCCGCGATGTAGGCGCTGAACCCGTCGGTGGCCGAGAGTCGGACGACGCCCTTGAGGTGGTTGTCGCCGGCCGGGTCGGCGACGAGTCCGCGCACGGCCGCTTCGACCCGTTCGGCGGCGGCAAGCGCCTGTCTGCCCAGATCCGTGAGCTCCCACCCGCCCGCGGCCCTGGCGAGCACCCGGCCACCGAGGCTCCGTTCGAGTGAAGCGATCCGCCGGGAGATGGTCGTGTGGTTGACGCCGAGATCGTCGGCTGCCGCGTTGAAGCGACCGGTCCTCGCGACCGCCAGCATTATCAGCAGATCGTCTGCGCTGGGCCCGGTCACCATAACTGCATATTCGCACATCGTGCGTGCAGCTTGCGTCATTGTGAGCGCAGAAATATGCATCGATACTCGGCAGGAACAAGCAGCTGTGGCACCGGTCACATCACCCGGACGAGGAGTTACGCATGAGTGTCGGCGAGTCGACGAGGGCGCAGGACAACCCGCCTTCGGGATTGAAGAAGGTGGTCGGCGCCTCGATGGCGGGCACCGTCGTCGAGTGGTACGAGTTCTTCCTGTACGGAACCGCGGCCACCCTCGTGTTCAGCAAGGTGTTCTTTCCCGCCGGCGGCAACGAACTCGACGCCGTCATCGCCGCCTTCGTGACCTACGCCGTCGGCTTCGTCGCCCGACCGCTCGGCGGCATCGTGTTCGGTCACTTCGGCGACAAGTTCGGCCGCAAGCAACTCCTGCAGTTCAGCCTCCTCCTCGTCGGCGTCGCGACCTTCCTGATGGGCTGCCTTCCCACATTCGGACAGATCGGCTACTGGGCTCCGGCGCTGTTGGTGACGTTGCGGTTCGTCCAGGGCTTCGCGGTCGGCGGCGAATGGGGTGGGGCCGTGCTGCTCGTCGCCGAGCACAGCCCGAACCGCTCGCGCGGATTCTGGGCGTCGTGGCCGCAGGCCGGTGTGCCGGCGGGCAACCTGGTCGCGACCGTCGTCCTGCTGATCCTCACGACGACGCTGACCGATGCCGCCTTCCTGAGCTGGGGCTGGCGCGTGGCGTTCTGGTTGTCCGCCGTGATCGTCCTCGTCGGCTACTACATCCGCACCAAGGTGACCGACGCGCCGATCTTCGTCCAGGCCCAGAAGGAGGCCGAGGAGATCAAGGCCACCTCGTTCAGCGTGGTCGAGGTGCTCAGGCGTTACCCCCGTGGCGTCCTGACCGCGATGGGGCTCCGCTTCGGCGAGAACGTCATGTACTACCTGGTCGTCACCTTCTCGATCACCTACCTGAAGGTGGTGGTGAAGACCGACACCGCGCAGATCCTGTGGTGGATGCTGATCGCGCACGCCGTCCACTTCGCGGTGATCCCGTTGGTGGGCCGCCTGTCCGACACCATCGGCCGCCGGCCGGTCTACATGATCGGCGCGGTCACGGCGGGCACCTGGGGCTTCTTCGCATTCCCGATGATGAACAGCGGCCACAGCGTGGTCATCCTCGGCGCGATCATCATCGGCCTCGTGTTCCACGCATTCATGTACGCGGGGCAGCCGGCGATCATGGCGGAGATGTTCCCGACGCGCATGCGGTACTCGGGTGTCTCGCTCGGCTATCAGGTGACGTCCATCGTGGCCGGCTCACTAGCCCCGATCATCGCGACCGGCCTCCTCAGCCGCTACGACTCCGCGTGGCCGATCGCGATCTACCTGGCAGCGTCCTGCCTGATCACTGCGGTCGCGGTGCTCGTGGCCCGGGAGACCAAGGGCATCTCGCTCGAGTCGGTCGACGCCGCGGACGCCCGGATCCTCGCGAGCGAGAAGGCCGGTGTCCCCGCGTGACCGAGCACACCCGACCGGAACAGACCCTGACAGGCAGGCGGGCACTGGTCACCGGCGGCGCCAGCGGCATCGGGGCGGCGTCCGCCCGCGCCCTCGCCGCCCGCGGAGCGCACGTCACCGTCGCCGATCTCGACGACGTGGCCGCCGAGTCCCTGGCCGAGGAGATCGACGGCTCCGCCTGGCGCGTCGACCTCCTCGACACCGGGGCACTCGAGAACCTGGTGCTGGAGACCGACATCCTCGTCAACAACGCCGGCATCCAGACGGTCAGCGCGATCGAGGATTTCCTCCCGGCCGACTTCCGGCGGATCCAGACCCTCATGGTCGAGGCGCCGTTCCTGTTGATCCGCGCGGCGCTACCGCACATGTACGCGAACGGATTCGGCCGGGTCGTCAATGTGTCCTCGGTTCACGGGCTGCGCGCGTCGGCCTACAAGTCCGCGTACGTCACCGCGAAGCACGGACTCGAAGGACTGTCGAAGGTGACGGCCCTCGAGGGCGGTCCGCACGGCGTTACGAGCAACTGCGTGAATCCCGGGTACGTCTCGACACCGTTGGTGCAGAAGCAGATCGCCGATCAGGCACAGGTGCACGGCATCAGCGAGTCGGAGGTTGTCGAGAAGGTCATGCTCACCGAGAGCGCGATCAAGCGCCTGGTCGAGCCCGCGGAGGTGGCCGATCTCGTCACCTGGCTGGCCGCCCCCGGCGCAGCGATGGTCACCGGTGCGTCCTACACCATGGACGGTGGTTGGACGGCACGGTGAGGCCGCCGATCGGCGCCGACCGGCACACACTGGAGCGGTGGTGCCGTCGGCGTCGATCCTGCTGCGTGTCCTGGTGACCGTGCTCGCCCTGCTGTGCGTCCTCGCGCTCGTCGCCTGGTGGTTCCAACGCCGGCTGATCTACTTCCCCGACAACTCCCCCGTGCCGCCCGCATCGAGCGTGTTGCCCGGCGCCGAGGACGTCCGGTTGACGACGGCCGACGGCCTCGAACTGCGCGGATGGTACGTCCCTCCGACCGCGGCGCCCGGTCGCGACCTCACCGTGCTCGTCACCAACGGCAACGGCGGCAACCGCGCGGGCCGGGCCTCCCTCGCGGCCGCGCTCGCCCGCGACGGCTTCGCGGTGCTGCTCTTCGACTACCGCGGGTACGGCGGCAATCCGGGGACGCCGACGTCCACGGGACTCGGACTCGACGCCCGGGCCGCACACCGGTTCCTGACACGGGACAAGGGCGTACGACCGTCGCGGCTGTTGCACTTCGGCGAGAGCCTGGGCACCGCGGTGGCGACGGACCTGGCGCTCGAGCATCCGCCGGCTGGACTGCTGCTCCGGTCGCCGTTCACCGACCTGGAGTCCCTCGCGCGCCGCATGTTCTTCGGGTTACCCGTCGGGTTCCTGCTGCGGGACAGGTTCGCGGTCGCGGACGCGGTGTCGCGCGTCGACGTCCCGACGACCGTCGTGTACGGCACCGCGGACGACATCGTGCCACCCGAGCAGAGCAGGGCCGTGGCGGCGGCCGCCCGTGGACCGGTCGACGTGGTCGCGCTGGACGGCGCCGGCCACAACGACGCCGTCATGTTCGGCGACGTCGTGGCCGGCGCGGTGGCCGCGCTGGCCGACCGGATCGACCCTCAGGAGTAGCGGGGCCCGTGTGCGCTACATGTCACTCGCGATGATGTTCTCGATGTTCCGCTCGGCGAGCGCGGTGATCGTCACGAACGGGTTCACGCCGGTGTTGCCGGGGACCAGCGCCCCGTCCATCACGTACAGCCCGGAGTAGCCGTTGAGCCGTCCGTGGTTGTCGGTGGCCTTGTTCAGCACGGCGCCGCCGAGCGGGTGGTACGTGAAGTGGTCGCCCCACGTCTTGGTGACGCCGAACAGGTCGGTCCGGTAGATCGTCCCTTCCTTCTTGTTGATCTTGTCGAAGACCGCCTTGGTCATGTCGATGCCCTTCTGGTTCTGCGCCGCAGTCCAGGTGAGGTCGACCTTGCCGGTGCCCGAGTTGAACTGGAACCGAGCGCGTTCCGGGTTCTTCGTGATCGCCAGGTAGAGGCTGACGTAGGTCTCGAGGCCCGCCGGGAGCGGGGCGATCTCGGCGAAGATCGGCGCCGCCGCGTCCGACCAGTTGTCGATGCCCATGGTGGGGATGGTGGCCTGCTTGCTGCCGGTGGCGTCCCACATGTGGTTCGCGCGGCCGACCATGATGTTGCCGTTGTTGCCCCAGCCCTCGCCGACCTCCGACGACAGGTTGGGCAGGTGCCCCTGCGCCTTCATCGAGACGAGCAGCTTGCTGGTGCCGACGCTGCCTGCGGCGAAGAAGACCTTGTCCGCGGTCACCGTCTTGGTTGCGACGACGTTGCCCTGCTCGTCGATCTGCTCCATCGTGACGTCGTATCCGGCGCCGGACGCGGGAGCGACCTTGGTGACGCGGTGCAGGCTGGAGATGGTGACCTTGCCGGTCGCCGCGGCCTGTGCGAGATAGGTCTTGTCGAGGGACTTCTTGCCTGCGTTGTTGCCGTAGATGACCTCGCCGCCGAGGGCCGAGGCGGCGGCCTGGCCGGCGGCCTCCTTCTTCATGTAGTCGAAGTCGTACACGTTCGGAACGAAAGCCGTTGCGAAGCCGGACCGCTCGGCGGTCTTGCGGCCGGTCCGGGCGAACCCGTACCACGGGGTCGACTCGAACCACGACTGATCGATGTTGTTCACACCCAGCGTCGAGTTCGCGCGCGGGAAGAAGGTGTTGTACATCTCGTTCGCGTCGACCGAGGGCAGGATCTCCTCGAACCAGGACCGCTTCGGGGTGACGGCCATACCGCCGTTGACGAGGGAGCCGCCGCCGACGCCGCGGCCCTGGTAGACCTTGATGCCCCCGAACTTCTCGGAGTCGAGCACGCCGACGTATTTGTCGATGCTCTTGTTGATGCCGAAGCCCATGAAGTTGCTGACCGGCTGATCCGTCGTGGTGGACAGCCACGTGGAGCGCTTGTCGGGGCTGAGCATGCCGGAGAAGATCTTGCCGTCGGAACCGGGGGTGGTCCACTCCCGGCCCATCTCGACGATGTGCGCGTCGATGCCGGCCTGGGCCAGGCGCAGGGCGGTGACCGAGCCACCGTAGCCACTGCCGATGATCAGGGCGGGCACCCGGTCGCCGGTGTTCAGCGCGCGTCGCGGCGCGGCGGCGGCGGACACCCACGACGAGGACAGTGCTGCGGCACCGACCGCGAAACCCGATGCCGCCAGGAACCTTCGACGGTTCAGCCGGGCGGAGGTGATGGCATTGCGGGACGTCCGGAACTCGCTCAACGAAGCCTCTTTCGGTCACAATCGAATATGGACTGACCCGTTATACAGTCGAGTTCTCGGCCGAACCTCCATTACCGGCAGGTAATTTGTGCACTTGGTAAGAATCATCCGAACCCATCGAAATTCCCTGCGAGACAGGCAGGTTCGACGGTAACCTCCTTGCCCGCGTCGCGTTCGAGGCATGAATCTCGGGAAACGACGCACCCCACGGCCGGGAGCGGCGTCACTAAGGTCGGGCAACGAGTACCGTCCCCGACCGAAAGGCCACCATGCCCAGAGCCACCCGACGCACCGCGGCCGCGGTCGCCGCCGCACTCGTGACCACGTTCGGCGCCGCCACCGGCGCCGGGCCCGCCGCGGCCGACCCGGCAGGCATCGTTGTCGAGAGCGCTCCGGCCGGTCCTGCGTCGGAAGTGCCGGGCGCGGCCGAGGCCCGCACCTTCACGTACCGGACCGCGGGGGCCGGCGGCCTGTCCGGAGGCATGGTGTTCGAACCCGAAGGCACCCCGCCGCAGGGCGGTTGGCCGATCGTCGCATGGGCGCACGGCACCGTCGGGATGGCCGACGGGGACGCGCCGTCGCGCAACGGGGTGAACTACCCCATCTATCGCACGCTGTTCGGGGACTGGCTCGACCGCGGATTCCTGGTGGTGGCGACCGACTACGCGGGTCTCGGAACCCCTGGCCTGCACCCGTACCTGGACGCCGACGTGGCTGCACGCAACGTCGTCGACTCGGTGCGAGCCGCCCGGGAGCTGTACCCGGCGGCGGCGTCGCGGTGGGCCGTCGCGGGCCAGTCGCAGGGCGGGCATGCGGCCCTCGCGACCGCAACGCGCGCCGAATCCCTGGCTCCCGAACTGGATTTCCGCGGCACCTTCGCCAGCGGGGCGCCGACCAACCTGGACCGCCTGGCCGCCCTCGCCGGACCCGACTTCCCGAACCTGCGGCTCGACGGACTGACCCTGTACCTCGCGTACATCGCTGCCGGACTGCGCGAATCCCGGCCCGACCTCGACCTGAATCAGTACCTGACGCCACTCGGCCGGGACCTGGTCGACGCCGCCGACACCACCCCACTCGCACAGTTCAAACCGCGCGCGAACGCGATGTCGGTCGGCAGCATGTTCGTGCGGTCACTGGCCGGCACGCCCGTCCCGCAGGCGCTGACGGACTATCTCGGGGTTTCCCCGTACGGCTTCGACCGTCCGGTCATGCTGGTGCAGGGGCTCAGCGATCGGGTCGTTCCGCCTGCGTTGGGCCTGTTGTTCGCGGCCGAACTCACGGTGGCCGGCCAGCAGTACCAGCTCGAACTGCCGTCCGCCGGGCACGTCGACGGCCTCGAACAGTCGATCCCCGAAGCGGGCGCCTTCCTCGAGCGCATCCTCCGCTGACCACCTCCCCGTACCCCCACCCGGCGACTGAACGGAAGCGTTCACTCGATCAGATCGACTGAATGTTCCGTTCACTCGCCGGGGCAGTCGGGCTCCGGACGCCCCTGGGACCGGGCGGGGTCGGACGACGGGCGGGATCAGATGCTGATGCGACCCTCGACGGCGGCGAGGCCGATGTCGGTGCGGAAGTGCCCGCCGGGCAGCTTGATCGCGTCGAGCCTGGCGTAGGCGTCGGCGCGGGCGCCCTCGAGGTCCGCGCCGGTTCCGACGACGCTGAGCACCCGGCCGCCGGCCGACACGACCGCACCGTCCGCGACCTTGGTCCCGGCGTGCAGGACACCTTCGCCCTCGGCGCCGACGATCTTGTCACCGGTGCGCGGGGTGCCCGGGTAGTTCTCGGCGGCCAGCACGACGGTGACGGCGGCGCCGTCCCGCCAGTGCAGCGGCGGCAGCGACGCGAGGGTGCCGGTCGCGGTCGCGTTCAGCGCCTCGCCGAGCGGCGACTCGAGCAGCGCCAGCACGGCCTGCGTCTCGGGATCACCGAAGCGGCAGTTGAACTCGACGACGGCCGGGCCCTCCTTGCCGATGGCCAGGCCGGCGTACAGCAGGCCGGAGAAACCGCTGCCCCGTGCGACCAGTTCGGCCGCGACCGGCTTGACGACGTCCTCGACGATCGCGGTGACGGTCTCGGCAGGCAGCCACGGCAGCGGGGTGTAGGCACCCATGCCGCCGGTGTTCGGGCCGGTGTCGCCGTCGCCGACGCGCTTGTGGTCCTGCGCGGGCAGCAGCGGCACCACGGTCTCGCCGTCGACGAGGCAGAACAGGGACACCTCGGGGCCGTCGAGGAACGACTCGAGCAGCACCGGGTGCCCGTGCTCGAGGATGTCGGCGGCATGCGCGCGGGCGGCGGCCCGGTCCGTGGTGACGACGACGCCCTTGCCCGCGGCGAGCCCGTCGTCCTTGACGACCCAGTTCGGGCCGAACCGGTCGAGTGCCTCGTCCAGCGTGGCCGGGTTGTCGACGACCTCGCTGTGCGCGGTCTTCACCCCGGCGGCGGCCATGACGTCCTTGGCGAACGCCTTGGAGCCTTCGATCCGGGCTGCGTCGGCGGACGGCCCGAAGCAGGCGATGCCCGCCGCCCGCACGGCGTCGGCGACACCGGCGACCAGCGGCACCTCCGGTCCGATCACCACCAGATCGGCCTCGACCTGCCTGGCGAGGGCGACGACGGCCTCACCGGAGGCCGCGTCCACCGGGTGCTGCTCGGCGATCTTCGCGGTGCCGGCGTTGCCGGGAGCCGCGAAGAGCGCCGTCACGCCCGGATCACGGGACAGGGCGAGCAGAAGGGCATGTTCACGGGCTCCGGAGCCGATAACGAGTACGCGCACGGACCTCAGACTACGTTCCGGTCTGCCCGGTCGGCGCGGTCAGGTCGTACAGCGTGACCCCGTCGACGGTGCTGGAGGTGAAGTTCTGCGTCACCCATTGCGTGATTTCCGACGCCGTACCGCTGCCGCCCATGCCGCCGCCCATGCCGCCGCCGGCGATGAAGTAGTGGACCTTCCCCTCGTCGACGTACTGCTGGAACTGCTGCAGGGTCGGTGACGGGTCACTGCCGTTGAACCCGCCGATCGGCATCACCGGCCGCTGGGTGGCCAGCTGGTAGCCCGATGCGCTGTTGGAGCCGATCGCGGCGGCGACCCAGGTGTAGCGGTCGGCGCCGTCGGTCAGCAGCGCGGTCAGTTCGTCGCTCGGCCGGCTGCCGTTGAGCAGCCCACCGACCGCGCCGCCACCCATGCCGCCGGGCAGCTCTCCCGTCGGCAGGCCGCCGGGCGCCTGCGCGAAGCCGTCCCGACCGACGCCGGGCGCCTGCCCCATCCCGCCGGGCATCTGCCCCATCCCGCCGGGCGTCTGCCCCATCCCGCCGGGCGTCTGCCCCATCCCGCCGGGCATCTGCCCCGTCCCGCCGGGCGACTGGCCCATCGCACCGGGCATCTGCCCGCCCATCCGCTGTCCGGCGGCGCGGCCGTCTGCACCGCCCGGACCGCCGCGGCCACCGAAGCCCATGCCCCCGGTGTTCGGGCCGGCGGAGACGATCGAGCCCGTGTGCGGGGTCGCGATGGTGTGGACGGCGTACGCGGTGGGCCCGGCCAGTCCCGCGAGCAGGACGGCGACCGCGACCCCGGCGGCGAGTCGGCCGGTCAACCGGGGCAGCAGCAACCCGGCTGCGGCGACCACACCGACGACGAGCACCACCCAGCGCAGCCAGGGCACGAAGGTTGCGCTGCGGCCGAGCAGCTCCCACGACCACACCGCGGTGACGAGCATCGTGACGGCGGAGGTCACGCGCACCCACAACAGGTCGCGGTGGCGCCAGGCGGTGACCGCGCCGGCACCGACGAGCGCGCCGATCATCGGCGCCAGCGCCACGGTGTAGTAGGCGTGGAAGATGCCGGCCATGAAGCTGAACACCAGACCCGTGGTCAGCAGCCAGGACCCGAACAGCACGAACGTGGCGCGTTTGCTGTCCGTGCGGGCGAGCCTGCCCCGCAACACGATTCCGAGGACGCCCAGGATCAGCGCGGCCGGGATCAGCCACGCGATCTGCCCGCCCTGAGCGGAGTCGAACATGCGGGTGATGCCGGTGCTCCCCCACATGCCGCCACCGCCTCCGCCGGGGCCTCCGGGCGGCATCCCGCCGGGCACCGCACCCACCGCCGTCTCGGCCACCGCGCCGCCGGCACCCTGGCCGGCGCCCAGCCCCTGGACGGCACCGCCGTCGCGGCCGGGGGTGACGCTGCCGCGCTCGTTGCCGTTGAGGCGGCCGAGCCCGTTGTAGCCGAGGGTCAGTTCGAGGATCGAGTTCTCCTGCGAGCCACCGATCCACGGCCGCGAGTCGGCGGGCCACAGTTCGACGGTGAGCAGCCACCAGCCGGCGGAGACCACCATCGCGGCCAGCGCCGCGAACAGCTGCGCGATCCGCTTGCCGAGCTTCGGCGGGCCGAACAGCAGGTAGGTCAACGCCAGCGGGGGCACCACCAGCATCACCTGCAGTTGCTTGGTCAGGAAACCGAACCCGACGAAGACGCCGGTGAGCACGAGCCAGCGGGTGCGTCCGTCCTCGATCGCGCGCAGCAGGGCCCACGCGGCGGCGAGCGTCAGCAGCACGAGAAGCGCGTCGGGGTTGTTGAACCGGAACATCAGCGCGGCGACGGGAGTCACCGCGAGCACCAGCCCGGCGAGCAGACCCGCACCCGCGCCGAAGCGGCGGCGGACGATCGCCCAGAGCAGCGCGACCGACGCGACCCCCATCAGCACCTGCGGCACCAGGATCGACCACGAGTTCAGGCCGAACGCCCGCACCGACAGTTCCATGATCCACAGGGACGCGGGCGGCTTGTCGACGGTGATGGAGTTCGCGGCGTCCGACGAGCCGAAGAAGAACGCCTTCCACGACACCGAACCCGCCTGCACGGCCGCGGAGTAGAAGGAGTTGGCCCAGCCGGAGGCACCGAGGTTCCACAGGTAGGCGACGGCGGTGCCGATCAGCAGGGCCGCGAGCGCCCACGGCTCCCAGCGCGACCGGGGTCGCGGTGCGGGGGCGTCGGGGACCACCGGTTCGTGGTCGAGTACGGAGGTTGTGGTCACTGGTCGACTCCCTGGGGCTGACTGCGGAACGGGGTGGGGTGCCGGAACACCCACCGGAGTGCAACGAAACGAGACACGGTGGCAACGAGATTCGCGACCACGAGGACCGCGAGCTCCACGTGTCGGGACGCGCCGGGCGCCCAGTGGTGCAGGACGAACAGGGAGCCGCTGGTGAGCAGCAGTCCGAACGCGAACACGGCGAGACCCTGCAATTGATGCCGGGCCGCGCCTTCGGATCCGCGGATGCCGAACGTGAACGCGCGATTGGCCGCGGTGTTGAGGACGGCCGTGATCAGCAGCGCCGTGAAGTTCGCGGCCTGCGCGCCGAGCGCCGAGTGCAGCATCAGGTACAGCACCATGTACGCGAGTGTCGACCCGATGCCGACGACGCCGAACCGCACCAGCTGCCCGACCATCCCGTGCGGGACCCCCGCGACGAGGGGCTCGCGGCCGAGGCTGGTGCGCAGCGCGGCCACGGGCAGTTTGCCGGTGGCCAGCGCCCGCCCGACCCGGACCACACCCTTGAGATCGGCGACGGCGGTCGCGACGATGTCGACGGTGCTGTCGGGGTCGTCCACCCAGTCGACGGGAACCTCGTGGATCCGCAGCCCGACGCGTTCGGCGAGGACCAGCAGTTCGGTGTCGAAGAACCAGCCGGTGTCCTCCACGAGCGGCAGCAGCTGGCGCGCGACATCGGTGCGCATCGCCTTGAAACCGCACTGGGCGTCGGAGAACCTGGCGCGCAACGCGCCACGGAGGATCAGGTTGTAGCAGCGGGAGATCACCTCCCGCTTCGGTCCGCGCACCACCCGCGACGAGCGCGAGAGCCGGGAGCCGATCGCGAGATCGGAGTGCCCCGACACCAGCGGCGCCACCAGCGGCAGCAGCGCGTTGAGGTCGGTCGACAGGTCGACATCCATGTAGGCGACGACCTGCGCGTCGGACGCGCTCCACACGGTCCGCAGGGCGCGGCCGCGGCCCTTCTCGTCGAGGTGCACCACCCGCACGTTGTCGAATTCGGCGGCGAGCCGGTTCGCGACGGCGAGGGTGGTGTCGGTGCTCGCGTTGTCCGCGACCGTGATCCGGCTGGGGTAGGGCATCGCGTCGGCCAGGTGCCGGTGCAGTCTACGAACACAGCGGTCGAGGTCGCGTTCCTCGTTGTAGACCGGGACGACCACGTCGAGCGTCACCGTGCCTGCGGCCGGCATCGGCAGCTGCGGGTCGCGGCGAAAGAGAGACTTCGTCATGGCAGCAACGGTGACGGCCGAACCTGCGCCCTCGCTGGACCGTGACTGGCAGTTTCCTGTGCGCCTTGACCTTCGGGTTACCTGAAGCCCGATGATGACCGGGTGTCACATGCCGAACTGATCACCATCGGGGTCTTCGCCCGGTCGAGCGGGCTGACCCCGAGCGCGCTGCGCTTCTACGCGGATTCGGGTCTGTTGCAGCCCGCCGAGGTCGATGCGGCGTCGGGCTACCGCTACTACACCCGCGACCAACTCGACCGTGCCGTGACGATCCGCCGGCTGCGCGAGATCGACATGCCGCTCGAGAAGATCGTGGAGGTCCTCGATGCCGGCCCCGAGGAGGCCGCCGTCCTGATCGACCGACACGTGGACGACCTCGCCGAGCAGGTGCATCGGGCCCGGCGGACGGCCGCCGAGGTGCGCGGGGGTCTCGGCCGCACCGGCGGGCCGCTGCCGGTGGCGACGGTGCCCGGCCCGGTGCTCGCGACGGCCGTCGAGCAGGTCCTCGCGGCCACCGCACACGAGCCGGACCATCCGGTGCTGGGCGGAGTCCGGCTCGAGGCGTCCGCCGCGTGCCTGGTGCTGACCGCGACCGACCGCTACCGGCTCTCGACGCGGACGGTGGCGCTCGATCCGCCCTGCCGGATGGACTGGGCGGGCACCCTCGACGGCGACGACCTGCGCCTGGCCCTGCCGTGGACGCGGCGCCGGACCGTCGTGGAGTTGGCCGCCGACCGCCACGGCCTGCACCTGCGCGCCGACGGCGACACCCGGCACTGCCGCCTGCTGGCCGACCCCTTCCCCGACCACCGCGCGATGCTCGACGCGCTCGCCCCGGTCGTCACGCGGGCCGTCGTGCCCCGGAACGCGCTGGTGCACGCCCTCGAACGGCAACGCGGCCATCGTGTGCTGCTGCGGGTGTCGGGATCGGCGGTGGCGGTGTCGACACCCGACGCGGCCGGGAGCCCGGTCGTCGTCGCCGCCGGTGTCCACGGACCCGACGCGGAGATCACCTTCGAGATCACCACGCTTCATCCGGCGGTCGCGACCGCGGTCGGACCCGACCTGATGCTCGACATCGCGGCAGCCGACCAGCCCGTCCTCGTCCGCTCGGCCGACGACGGGGATCTGACCACCGTGGCGATGCCCGTCCGCCCGACCCCTGACGAAGGAGACGACACATGAGCGCACCGAATCCGACCGACGACAGCACCATGGATGCGATCGCCGCGGCGACGACCGTCGGCCGGGGCGGCGATCCCGACACCGCCCGCAGCCAACTGCTGGCGCTGTGGGAGCGGATCACGCCGACCGGGGACGCGCTGCACCGCTGCACGCTGGCCCACTACCTCGCCGATCTGTACCCGGACCCGGCACAGGCCCTGATCTGGGACGTCCGGGCACTCGATGCGGCGGCGGCGCTCACCGACGAGCGCACGCAGCGCCACCATCCGGGACTGCGGGTGGCCGGCTTCTACCCGTCGCTGCACCTGAACATCGCGGACAATCTCCGCAGGCTCGGATCGTTCGACGCGGCCCGCGAGCACGTCGACGCCGGACGCGGGAGCGCGCACGCGCTCGCCGACGACGAGTACGGCGCCGTGTTGCGTCGCGCGCTCGACGAGGTCGAGGACGCGGTGCGGCAGCGGTCGACGACCCCGCGCCCGAGTGCGCCCGGCCGGGCGGGCTGACGGCACGGGACTGCCATCGCGGCCGCGCTGTCCCGCTCGGCGGGAATCGGCCACGATGCGGACCGGTCGAATTCCTAGCATTCGCGTCATGACCGAGGCCTCGTCCGTCCCCACCAGCGCGGGCCCGTGCCGGAGTTTCGAGGCCACCGTTCGCGACGACTGGATCGACGTCAACGGCCACATGAACGCCCAGTTCTTCGGGCTGCTGATCTACGACGCGCACGCCCGGTTCACGGATCTCATCGGTCTCGGGGACGACTACGTCGAGCGGACGCGGTTCGGCAAGGTGGTTGTCGAAAGCCACATCACCTACGAGCACGAACTGCGGCTCGGCGAATCGGTCGGCGTGGACTCCTGGTTGCTCGGGGTCGACGACAAGCGAGCGCACTTCTTCCACGAACTTCGGTCGCTGGCCTCCGGTCGACGCGTCGCCACGGGCGAGCAGTTGGACCTGCACTTCGACCTGCGGTCTCGTCGGGTGGCGCCGTTCCCGGCGGATGCCCGGGCCAGGCTCGCGCAGTTGTCGGCGGTGCAGTGTTCCGCCGGGGTCCCGGCCGGAACCGGACGCACCCCGGGCGTTCGGGCCTGAGGATCTCCCCGCCACGGGGCGGGGCGCATAATCGCAGCCATGGCATCCGTGTTCAGCATGATCATCGCCGGCGACCTGCCGGGCCGGTTCGTCTGGGAGGACGAGGACGTCGTCGCCTTCCTGACCATCAACCCGATCACCCAGGGGCACACCCTGGTGGTTCCGCGCGCCGAGATCGACCAGTGGCAGGACCTCGACGGCGAGGTGTTCGCGAAGTGCTCGCGCGTCGCGCAGATCATCGGCCAGGCCGTGCGGAAGGGCTTCGATGCGCCCCGCGCCGGCCTGCTGATCGCCGGCCTGGAGGTGCCGCACCTGCACCTGCACGTGTTCCCGGCGTACAGCCTGGGCGACTTCAACATCTCCGGTGCCGACCCGAACCCGTCGCCCGAGTCCCTCGACGAGGCGCAGGCCACGATCAAGGCGGCCCTGCGCGACCTCGGCCACGACGCGAACGTCCCCGCCTGACCGAAGCGTCCGATCCCCGCCCGTGCCCCTCGTCCGGCCCGCAGATCCCGCCGGTCCCCGGCATGAACGGAACCATTCAGTCGATCTACTCGACTGAATGCTTCCGTTCATGCCGAGCGGGGGGGCGGGCTGTGGCGGGGCTTTGGCGGGGCCGGCCGGGAAGGTCCCGGCGAGCGGGACATGACGTGCACGGCAACGGGTCGACGGGGTTGATTGGGGTTCCCTGCCCGTCCCCTTCAGGAGTTGTGACCGCCATCGTGACCGCCACCGATTCCCCGCTGTACCGTCCGTTGCGCGTTCGCGGGCTCGAGCTGCCGAACCGCATCGTGATGTCCCCGATGACGCGCACCCACTCCCCGGGCGGTGTGCCGACCGAGGACGTCGCGCAGTACTACCGGCGGCGTGCCGAGGGCGGCACCGGACTGATCGTGACCGAGGGTGTCGCGATCGGTCATCCGAGCGCGGTGGATCACCCGGACGTGCCGAACATCTACGAGCCTGCGGCCGTCGACGGGTGGCGGCGAGTGGTCGACCAGGTGCACGAGGCGGGCGGCCGGATCGCGCCGCAGCTGTGGCACGTCGGCCCGCTGTTCGGTGCGATGCGCCGCATCGACGACGTGACGCCGATGCGCCCGTCGGGCGTGTGGGGCGAGCCGGGCGTGACCTCCTACTCGCAGGACTACGTCGAGCGCGCCGTCGTGCCGACCGCCGCGATGACCGAGTCGGACATCGAGGCCGTGATCGCCGCGTACGCCGACGCGGCGCGGACGGCCGCCGAGATCGGCTTCGACGCGATCGCAATCCACGGCGGCCACGGCTACCTGCTGGACTCGTTCCTGTGGGCCTCGACGAACCTGCGGGACGACGCGTGGGGCGGAGACCTGCAGCGGCGCACCGCGTTCCCCGTCGCCGTGCTGCGGGCGATCCGCGAGGCGATCGGCGAGGACCTGCCGATCATCTACCGTTTCTCGCAGCACAAGCAGCAGGACTTCGCCGCGCGCCTCGCCGAGACGCCCGAAGAGCTGGGCGCCATCCTCGGTGCCCTCGTCGATGCCGGGGCGGATGTTCTCGACGCCAGCTCCCGCCGATTCGACGCCCCGGCGTTCGAGGGTAGCGACCTGTCGCTGGCCGGCTGGGCCAAGCGCACCACCGGTGCGATCACGATGGCCGTCGGTTGCGTCGGACTCGGCAAGTCGCTGCGCGACGGCCGCCTGGCCGGGCCGACGGTGGAGTCCGTCGACAATCTCGACGAGCTCGAACGACGCCTGGCCGCAGACGAATTCGACCTCGCCGCGATCGGGCGCCTGCACCTCGCCGACCCGCGCATCGCGGAGACGCTGCGCGCAGGCGGTCCGCTGCCCGAGTTCGACCGCCGCGTCCACGAGGCCGTCCTCACCTAGTCGACGGTGCCGGGCGGCCCCTCATTCCGCCCGGCACCGTCTTCCGCCACCGCTCCACCCGCCCCGTTCTCGGTGCGCCCGGAGGACCGCCGCACCCTCACGGGTACCCGATTTCGGGTCCTCCGGTTCTTCGAGTCCTGGCGATTCTTCGACGCCCCCCTCGGGTCCGTCGATTCACCAACCCTTGACCGCGGTCCCGTCCCACCCCGGATCCGCCAACAGCTCCGGTGCCGGACCGACGAAGGCGCGCGCGGCGTCGTTGTCACCAGCGAGGGTGAAGCGCAACCACGCGGTGAGGTACCCGCGGAATCCACCTCCGTCGGTCGGCCAGTTGTGCCCCACCCCCAGCAGGCGGCCGCGGGCCGCGGGACCCGGGCTCAGGCCCTGGTAGGCGGCCTGCGGAATGGCCGTCGAGACCGGATCCTCGGCCCCGGTCAGATAGAACACCGGACCGGTCAGGCGAGTCACGTCGATCACGTCGACGGGCCGAGTGGCCCACCAGGGGTCGGGTAGGTCGAGCACGGCGGTGGAGGTGATGAGCCCGTCGGAGTCGGTGCTGGCGTTGATCGAACCCCCGGCGCCCTGCGAATGTCCGACCGCGGCGACGTGAGCGATGTCGATGCGATCGTGAAAGACGCTCGCCGGGTTGTCGTTCTCCGCCAGGATGTAGCGCGCTGCCGCCAGGATCTCGGTCCCGTCGCCGGTGACGCTGCTGTCGGCGACCACGACGACGAAGCCCCAAGACGCCAGGTGGCGTAGCAACTCCTCGTACTGCCTGTACGTCGCGTAGCTTCCGTTACCGAAGGTGACCACCGGATGGCGGTCGGGACCGGTGGCGATGTCGGCGGGATGGAACACCTGATATCCGGGCACCGCAACCGATGTGACGGCGTGCATGCCGGTGGCCGCGTAGCGCTCGCTGACGGGTTGCCGTTCGGGAGTAGCGGGAGCCACCGGTGCCGCGGGAGCCGATGCGAGCGCCGGCGCCGAGAATCCGGACGCCATCGGCATCGCGATCATCGCGCTGACGATCAGTGTCCGGGCACATCGGGTGGAGGGCAGCAGAGGTCGCCGTAACGTCACGGACCCACCCTACCCAGCGCGGTCGGAAGAGAAGTCGGTGTCGAGCGCCGGCGTGGAACCGGTTCGCAGAACCGGCTACTCGTCCCCGCTGACACGCGGAAGCAACACCCGGAACACCGCTCCCCCACTGTCGGGGGACTCCACGGTCACGGTGCCACCGTGCGCGGCGACGAGGGCAGCGACGATGGACAGGCCCAGCCCGCTGCCACCGGACTGCCGGGTGCGGGACGAGTCGGCCCGGTAGAACCGCTCGAACACGCGGTCGCGCGCTTCGGCGTCGAGGCCCGGCCCGGTGTCGGCGACCTCGAGCAACGCGTGCTCGCCGACGGTGCCGACCCGCACCGTTATCGCGGCGTCGGCGGGCGTGTGGCCGAGAGCGTTGCCCACGAGGTTCGTCAGCACCTGACGGATCCGGGCGTCGTCGCCGAGCACCTCCGGCCGCCCCGGGCCGTCGACGACCTCCAGCGCGATGGACCGCTCGGGGGCGATGGCCCGGGCCGCGTGAACGCCGTCGGCCGCGACCGTCAGCAGATCGACCGGGACCTGTTCGAGTGGACGCTGCGCGTCGAGCCGGGCCAGCATCAGCAGGTCCTCGACGAGCAGGCCCATCCGGGACGCCTCGGACTCGATCCGCGACATCGCCTGACCGGCATCGGGAATCGCACCCTGCCGATAGAGTTCCGCGAATCCGCGGATCGTGGTGAGCGGGGTGCGCAGTTCGTGGCTGGCGTCGGCGACGAACCGCCGCATCTTCTCCTCGGAGCGGCGGGCCGACTCCTCGGACGCCTCGGTCGCGGCGAACGCCGTCTGGATCTGCTCG
Organism: Rhodococcus sp. NPDC004095; assembly: GCF_053604015.1. NCBI lineage: Bacteria > Bacillati > Actinomycetota > Actinomycetes > Mycobacteriales > Nocardiaceae > Rhodococcus > Rhodococcus sp. NPDC004095. The sequence continues at coordinate 293,861 of NZ_JBSGGS010000007.1, read as the reverse complement.
AGCATCCCGTTCAGCGCGACCGTCAGCCGACCGACCTCCGTGCGGTCCTCACGGATCGGGATCCGTTGGTGCAGACGCCCTTCCGCGATCGCGGCCGCGGTTTCCTCGACCTCCACGAGTGGTCGCAGGCTGCGGCGGACCACGAAGTACCCGATCACCCCCAGCGCGACGAGGACCACGACACCGATTCCGATCTGCAGACCGATCAGCCGTTCCACGGTCGCGTCGACGTCGCCGAGTCGCACCGCGACCGTGACGGCGCCGTCCGGCGTCGTCGACGTCAGCACCCGCCAGTGCTTGTCCGGGTCGCCGATCGAGCCGACCGTCGCCGGTCCCGACCCGGTGTACTCGGTGAGATCCGGATCGACCGGCAGGTCGTTGATCTCACGGGTGGCCCCGTCCGGGGTTTCGCTGCGCACGTAGAACTGGCTCGGAGGGCGTGACGGCCCCGGCTCCGAGTCCGGTGGCGGCAGCGGGTGCAGGCGGGGTTTCGCCCAGGTGTGCGACGCGTCCCGCAGCGAGGTGTCGATCCGGGAGATCAGCGAGTTCTTCATCGCCGAGGTCACCGCCACCCCGGACGCGAGCAGGCCCAGCGCAGCCAGCACCAGCAGCGCCGCCACCAGCGTCACCCGCAGAGGCGGCCGGCGCACTCCGCGCATCCGCGCTACCTCGGCTCACGCATGACGTACCCGACGCCACGCAGGGTGTGGATCAGGCGCGGCTCGGTGGTGTCCACCTTGCGGCGCAGGTACGACACGTAGGACTCGACGACACCGACCTCGCCGCCGAAGTCGTAGTGCCAGACGTGGTCGAGGATGCGGGGTTTGCTCAGCACCACACCGGCGTTGACCATGAAGTAGCGCAGCAGGGTGAACTCGGTCGGCGACAGCGACACCTGCTCCCCCGCCTTCCACACCTCGTGGGTGTCGTCGTCGAGCTCGATGTCCGCGAACGTGATCCGGGACGATTCGACGACGTTCGGGTCCCGGGTCACGCGGCGCAGGATCACCCGCAGCCGGGCCACGACCTCCTCGAGGCTGAACGGCTTGGTGACGTAGTCGTCGGCGCCGAGGGTCAGCCCTGTCACCTTGTCCTCGACGGCGTCCTTCGCGGTGAGGAACAGGACCGGGGCGTCGATGCCGTCGGCACGCAGCCGGCGCAGCAGGCCGAAGCCGTCCATGCCGGGCATCATCACGTCGAGGATCATCGCGTCGGGCCGGAACGCCTTCGCCTTGTCGAGTCCCTCGGCCCCCGCGGACGCGGTCTCCACCTCGAAACCCTGGAAGCGCAGACTCACCGACAGCAACTCGACGATGTTCGGCTCGTCGTCGACGATCAGGATCTTTGCATCGGGTTTGGTGACAGTCACTACGCCATCATCACCCCGATCCCTGTCCGGTCGCTGATCGCCATCTGGGAGTTTCCTGTGAGCCTCTGGTCAGATCGCTCACATCCGCTACTCCCCCCGTGTGAGCCGTTGCTACGGTGGAAGCGTCAACGACGACATCCGGACGAGCGCACCGTACCCGGCCAGCGAAAAGACGGTGCCTGGGAGGGATTTCGTCATGGCCTGGATTGTTCTCGTCATCTCAGGTGTCCTCGAAGCCGTGTGGGCGACCGCCCTCGGCAAGTCCGACGGCTTCACCCGGCTGGCCCCCTCCGTCGTGTTCGGCGTCGCGATCGTCGCGAGCATGGCGGGCCTGGCGTACGCGATGCGGACGCTGCCTGTGGGCACGGCCTACGCGGTGTGGGTCGGCATCGGTGCCGCACTGACCGTTGGATATGCGATGGTCACCGGCAGCGAATCCGCGTCGGTGATGAAGGTGCTGCTCATGCTCGGCATCGTCGGCTGTGTGGTCGGCCTCAAGGCCCTGCACTGACCCGCGACGGATCCGGTCGGCGTCCGTAATCGGCGGTTACAGTGATCGCATGAACCTGGTGGCGATGGTCACACTGCCGGCGAGGGTGGGCCTCCTGCTCACCGACACCGCGCTGGGCGTGGCCGAGTCGGCCCTGGGTGCGGCGCGCGTGGTGGTGTCCGCGTCGGTGACCGGCGACGTGGCGGGCCTCGGCGGCCTTGCCGCCGCGAACCCGTCCGGCCCGCTCAAGCTGCTGCAGCAGGTCGCCGAACTCGCCTCCGATCAGCGTCCGCTCGGGCAGGCGATGCGCCCGGGCGGTCCTGTCGACCGGCTCCTCGAACCGGGCGGCGTCGTCGACCGGCTCACCGCGCCCGGGGGCACCCTGGAACGGATCATCGAACCGGGCGGCCCCCTCGAACGCCTCCTCGCCCCGGGCGGGCCGGTGGAGCGCCTGCTCGACGAGGACGGCCCCGTCGAGCGGCTCCTCGCCCCCGGCGGCCTGCTGGATCGGCTCACGGCCGAGGACGGCCCGCTCGAACGACTCACCGCGACCGCCGGACCACTCGAAACCCTCACCAAGGAGGGCGGCATCATCGACCGTGCCCTCGAGGAGGGCGGCGTGCTCGAGTCCCTGCTCGCCAAGGACGGCCCGCTGGAACGGATCATCGCCGAGGGCGGTCCACTCGACCAGATCGTGTCGCTGTCGGAGACCCTCACCTCCCTCGCCCCGAACCTGGAACAGATGGGCGACAGCATCGAAATGCTCCGGGAGACCGTCGGTGTCCTCAGCGCCGCCGTGGGGCCGCTCGGTGAACTCGCGGGCAGACTGCCCGGACGCTGGCTCAAGAGCGGCCGGCCGAACGCGACCGAATTGCACTAGCCCCCAACGGCCCCGTCGTCAGGTGCTCGTCGTCGTCAGGTGCTCGTCGAGGAATCCGTAGACCCGGCGCCAGGCGTCCCGGGTCTGCTCCTCGCCGTACGCGAACCCGACGACCCGCAACAGCGGTGCCGCGGGACCGGCGGGCAGGTGGTTGGCGAAACTGTGCCCGACCCCGGAATACGTCTTGACGTCGTGCGGAATTCGCTGCCGGTCGAGGGCGGCGGACAGTTTCGCGCCTGCCCGCGGCAGGATCGGGTCGCGGGAACCGTAGCTGGCGACGATCGGGCAGGCCCCGCCGAGCGCCTCGTCCAGGTGCCGCGGCAACGGGCCGTAGAAGGGAGCGGACGCATCGAAACCCATGGGCGACAACGCCAACGCGAATCCACCGCCCATACAGAATCCGACCACCGCGACCGCGCCCGTGCAGTCCGAGCTCGCCCGCAGGTGATCGCGGGCGGCGAGCAGGTCCGTGAACGCCCGCCCCCGCCGGCGGATCAGGTCGCGGAACACGCCCGTCATGCAGCGCGCGACGCCGCCGCGCGAGTAGAGGTCCGGAGCCAGCGCCAGGTAGCCGTGGTCGGCGATGTCCCGTGCGATGCCGCGGATATCGGCGCCGAGGCCGAGCGCGTCGTGCACCACCACGACGCCCGGGTGCGGGCCGTCGCCGTCCGGCCGTTCGAGTACCGCGTCGATCGCGCCGTCCGGAGTGTCGATGGTGAGTGCTGGCATCGCTGACCTCCGGGCCGGATAGGGCGTCGGGTCAGGATAGCCGCCTCACCGCGGATCGGTTGGCGCCTCGGCCTCATTCGCGTCCCGCAGTCGGTCGAGCTCCGCCTCCACCGCGACCAGTCGCCGGTACAGCGCCTGGACGGCGGCCATGCAGACGCCGTTCGCGTCGACCTGGGCGATGCTGCGGTCCGAGGACCCCAGCCCGAAGGTCTGGGCGAAATCCTGCGCCATCGGCCCGAGGTGCCGGACCGATTCGTGGTCGAACCGGTAGGTCCACACACTGAGCGGGAGGCCGGCCAGGCGTTCGAGCACCTCGTTCGCCCCCTCCGGAACTCCGGATTCGGCCGCGACGCCACGGCGCCGGGCCGCGTGGGACCGCAGCCACGCGAGGGGATGGTGGACAACCACCGTCGATTGGCGGCCGTCCCGGTCACTCACCGGACGGTCAGGGCCGCAGCGGGCGGATGTGATGCTTTGCTCTGACGTCGCTGAGCAGAATCCCGATGCCGGCTCCGAGCAGGCTGATTCCGATACTCACCGCTGCCGCGCCGAGGCCGATCGCGAGTCCAAGCATGATTCCTCCAAGGCTCTCGTCGAGTCGATCGTCGGGGCGGCCTCGCGTGGGGCGGCCCCCACGAATGAACAATTCCACGCTCGTCCTCCCGCGGACCGATTGCAACAGTCCGACCGATGTCAGGTTTCCCCGGACGGTCTGATACAGATACCGGTCATGAAGCGCATCGTTTTCGCCGCAATCGCGGCCGCCTCCGTGTCCCTGCTCGCCGTCGGCTGCGGGTCGGACACCGACTCGACCGACACGTCGGCGGACGCCACGACGGCCGCATCGTCGTCGGACGATTTCGCGGAAACCGCTGCCACCGGCGACGTCTACGTCGACACCTGCAACGGCGTGTCCGCCTACATCCAGACACTCAAGGAATCCGGGCTCACCGCCGAGGAGAACTCGCCGGAGGCGATCGGCGAGGAGTTCATCACGCTGGCGAAGGCAGAGCCGGACTGGGCGGGCAAGTCCGAGCAGGACAAGGCGGACTTCGAACGTGGAGTGAAGGCCGCGGTCGCCGGTAGCTGCTGAGCGTCCACCGGCCCACGCGCCCCCGACGACTCCGGTCGCGGGGGGCGCGCTGCGTCGGAGGCAGGGACCGCGGTCATCCCCGCTCGAGGAAAAGACCGACCAAACCGCGAGCATACAATTGGCAAAATGGAAGCGCGGACAGTGAACAACCCCGCCCTGCGGTGGGAGGCGCTGTCCCGATGGGCGCTCGCATGGGATCCGCTGCTCGATCGCACGGAGCTCACCGGATGGGCCGGCCAACTGTCGGAGGTGATGACCGCGGTGGCGGACAGCGCCGTGATCTGGTCTCCCACCACGGACACCATCGTCGCTCCCCGTTCGCGCTCGTCGACCGATCTCGACGGGCGCATGTGGCGCGCCATCGAGTTGCTGACCGGAATCGAGCCGTGACGACAGGCGAGGGCGTCGGTGCAGCCACGAAATTCACCCCAGGTTCACCCCCGAATCCGCGCGGCGGCTACGCATCAGCAACCCCGATTCGCGCTACCGTTCCTTCACGTCGTTCTTGCCCTCCCCGGCGAACGACGCAGGCCCACCGGACCGAGCCCCCAATTCGGCCGGTGGGCCACAGCCCCAACTCGGCGGCATGAAAAAGGCCCTGAACTGCGGTTCGCAATTCAGGGCCTTGATGGAGCCCCCTGTCGGGATTGAACCGACGACCTTTCGCTTACAAGGCGAGTGCTCTACCACTGAGCTAAGGAGGCGGACAAAGCGCGCCCATCATATCCATCCGCCTCACGGACACTGAAAACCGGCGCGGCAAACGTCCTCCTCGCCGCGCACCTCACCCAACCTTCGAAGCGAGGACGTCGAGGTAGTGCTGGTTGTACATGACACCGAGGACGTTGCCGAAGGGGTCGACGACCGAGGCGGTGACGAATCCCGGTCCGCGTTCCAGGGGCTTGTCGTGGACGCTGGCCCCCAGCGAGAGCAGTCGCTCGAAGGCGGCCGTGGCGTCATCCACGTGCCAGTAGACGATCTGGCCTGCGGGCTGCTCGGTGCGGGCGTGCGGCGCGAACCGGGCGTCGACGATGCCGAGTTCGTGCTGGAGGTCGCCGATACGGAACTCGACGTACGCGGTGCGCCCGTCGACGTCGCGGGCGAAGTAGGGCTCGATTCCGAGCACCTCGGTGTACCAGTCCCTGGCGGCCGCGACGTCGTCGGCGAAGAAGCTGACGGTGGTGAGTCCTCGCAACATCGGTGATTCCCTTCGGTTCTGCCTGCAGTGGCTTTTCGGTTGATGACGAGATCCATCCTCACGGTCAAAGCGCTCATCAACTGAGCACTTTGTTTGGGAAACTCGACGACATGCGCGCAGACCGTCTCGTCGCCACCCTCCTGCTGATGCAGTCCCGCGGACGGGTCACCGCGGCCGAGGTCGCCGACGAACTCGAGGTGTCCGTCGCGACGGCCCGCCGCGACCTGGAGGCCCTGTCCGCGGCGGGCATCCCGGTGTACCCGCAGGCTGGGCGAGGCGGCGGCTGGTCCCTCGTCGGCGGTGCCCGCACGGACCTGTCCGGTCTGTCCGCGACCGAAGCGCAGGCCCTGTTCCTGCTCGTCGGCCCGGCGGCGGCCGTGTCGTCCGAGGCGAAGGCCGCGCTGCGCAAGCTCGTCCGTGCGCTGCCCCAGACGTTCCGGGCCGACGCCGAGGCCGCCGCAGAGGCCGTGATGATCGACCCGACCCGCTGGGGCGAACGCGAACGCGACCGGCCGGAGGTGGTCGCACTGCTACAGGACGCCGTGGTCCGCCGGCGCAAGGTCCGGCTCGCCTACGTCAACGGCGCGAGATCGCGCAGCGAGCGGCTCGTCGAGCCGTGGGGCCTGGTCACCAAGGACGACACCTGGTACCTGATCGCGGGGACCGACCGTGGCCGACGCACGTTCCGGGTGGATCGGATCGCCGAGGCGCAGACCACCGACCATCCCGCCGGGCGACCCGACGACTTCGAACTCGCCGCGACCTGGGAGGAGGTGGTCGGGAAGATGGAGGAGCGGCGATCGACCACCTGGGCGACCGTGCTGATCGAACCGCGATTCGTCCCGATCCTGCGTGACCACTTCGGCCGCCACTGCCACGCCGACGGCGACACCGACGACGGCCGCGCCCGTGTCCGCCTGGCCGCCCCGACCCCGCTGGACATCGCCCGCAACCTCGCCGGCTGGGGCGCGGCGGTCGAGGTGCTCGAACCGCAGACCGTACGAGACGAGCTGGCGCGGATCGGCACCGAACTGGCCGGGCGGTATGCCTAGGGCACCGCACCGTAAGGCGGGCGACGCCGCGCCCCGCGCGTCCACGCCCCGTCGCCCGGGAACCGATAGCGTGAAGGCCATGAGTACCTCCGAGATCGCCACGGTCCTCGCGTGGCACGACGCGCTGAACGCCTCCGACCTCGACACCCTGCTGGCGCTCTCCAGCGATGACATCGAGATCGCCGACGCGGAGGGGGCGGGCCAGGGCCTCGGCGCGCTGCGGGAATGGGCATCGACCGCCGGGCTGACGCTCGATCCCGGCCGCATGTTCGTGCACGAGGGAGTGGTGGTCGTCGAGGAGGCGACCAAGGTCGCGGCCCGCCCCGACGAGACGACCACCATGGCCATGGCCTTCCGGGTCGTGCACGACCAGGTCACCTCGGTCTTCCGGCACGACGACCTGGCCGCCGCGTTCGAAGCGACCGACCTGACGGAAGCGGACCTGGTGTCCTGACGTGTCGAGGTGGCGCAGTGTCCTCGACACACTGAGCAACCTCGTCGGAGAACGCGCTGTCGTCGACGAACCGGTCGCCGCGCCCACTCCCCTGCGGCCGATCGACCTCACCGACGATGCACGGGTCGCCGAGGTGCTCGATCTGGCGGTGCGCTCGGGCGAGGTGCTACTCGCGGCCGGGACGTCCGTCGCCGACACCACCACCCAGATCCAGTTCGTCGCCGCGACCTACGGGCTGGCCCGCTGCGACGTCGACGTCACATACAACTCGATCCGCGTCAGCGCGCACCGGGGTCCGACGATGCCCCCTGCCACCAGCATGCGGATCGTGCACTACCGATCGCACGACTTCACCCGCCTCGCCGCGGTCGACAAACTGACCCGTCAGCTGCGCACCGAGGCGATCGACCCGGCGATCGCGCTGGCGGAGATCAGCGCGATCAACCGGGCACCCCACCCCTACAACCGCTGGGTCGCGACATTCGGCTGGTCCGCCATGGCCGCCTCGGTGTCCGTGCTGCTGGGCGGCGGCGCGCTCGTCGCACTGATCAGCTTCCTGACGACCGCGGTCATCTACCTGATGAACCTGGGACTGAACCGGATCGGGCTGCCGTTCTTCTTCCAGCAGGTGGCGGGCGGTTTCGTGGCGGCCGCCCCGGCCGGAGTGCTGTACGCGCTGCGCGATCCACTCGATCTCGACGTCAAACCGTCGCTGGTCATCGCGGCAGGTGTGACCGTGCTGCTGTCCGGCCTGGCGCTGGTCGGATCGGTGCAGGACGCGATCACCGGCTCCCCGGTCACGGCGGTGGCACGGTTCTTCGAGGTGCTGATGATGACCGGCGGGATCATCGCCGGCGTGGCGATCTCGCTGCGGATCGCAGCGGCACTGGGGACTCCGCTGCCGGACACCACCCCGGCACCGATCTCACCCAGTTTCAGCGAAACGCCCGTGCAGGTCGCCGCGGGTGCGTTCACGGCGTTGTTCTTCGCCCTCGCCTGCTATGCCGAGCGCCGGGCGCTCCTGGTGGCAGGGCTCAGCGGCGCCGCGGGCATCCTCGTCTACTACTCCGTGCGGCTGATCCTGTCGATCGGACCGGTGGTCGGCACGGCCATTGCGGCGACGGTGGTCGGGTTCGTCGGCGGCCTGCTCGCCCGGCGGGCACTGACGCCGCCGCAGGTGATCGCGGTCGCGGGCATCACCCCGCTGCTGCCGGGACTCGCCCTGTACAGGGCTCTCTACGCACTGCTGAGCGACGAGTTGCTACTCGGAATCAGTGCCCTGCTGTCGGCGTTCGGCATCGGCGTCGCCCTCGCGGCCGGGGTCACGCTCGGTGAGTGGATGGCCCGCACCCTGCGGCGGCCGCGCATGATGCGCGGAACGGAAGCGCTCCGGCACCCGATCCTGCAGAGAATGCAGAACGGGCCCGGAGCGCGGAACCTCTGGTTTCGGCGTTGATCTGCCGGCACCGCCGGCGTGTTGATCCGCCGGCACCGCCGGCGTGTTGATCCGCCGGCACCGCCGGCGTGTTGATCTGCCGGCACCACCGGCGCGGTGACTAGCCGTTTCCGGCGGCCTTGTCCTTCTCCATCGCCTCACGCAGGCTCTTCGGCCGCATGTCGGTCCAGTTCTTCTCTACGTACTCGACGCAGGCCTGACGGGTGTCCTCACCGAAAACCACGCGCCAGCCCTGCGGCACGTCGGAGAAGGTGGGCCACAACGAGTGCTGGTCCTCGTCGTTGACGAGCACATAGAAGCGGCCGTCTTCGTCGTCAAAGGGATTCGTGCTCATTTGGCCTCGCTTGTCGCAAACTCGTTCGTGGTGCTCTCCACCCCTGTGGAAGTCTCGACCCTATCAAGGTCGAAGTCCGCTGATCGATTTATCACGATGGAATTCAAGATCTCTCCCGCGCGGACCGCCACGTTCGACAGCAGCGAGGCCGTCAAGCCGTGGGTCTTCTCGGTCCCGCCCTGAAGGTAGATGCCGGCGCGCACGTCGGCCGGGGTGTCGAGACGGTAGTCGCGGGCGACCCCGGTGACCACGTCACCGGCCGGTGCGAATTCCCCGAGCAGCTCGCGGAGCGGCGCAGGCGCGAAGCCGGTGGCCAGAACGAGCGCGTCGCAGGTCAGCGTGTCGGTGAGTCCGTCGAGGTTGCTCCGGATCCCCACCTCGATGGCGTCCTCACCGTCCTGCACGGACACGACGTCCGACGCCCGATGCATGAACAGCCGCCGCTTCCCGCTGACCAGTTCCTGGTACTCGGCGGTGTACAGCTCGTTGATCAGGTCGATGTCGACGACGGAGTAGTTGGTGCCCTTGTGCAGGCCGAGCAGCCGCTCCCGTTCGAGGGGGCTGGCGCCGTGGAACTCGTCGACGGTGGACGGATCGAAGATCCGGTTGGCGTACGGGCTGTCGTCGGCGGGGCTGTACCCGTACCGCGAGAACACGCTGTGCACCTCGGCCTGCGGGTAGTTCCGATGCAGGTACTGCACCACCTCGGCGGCGCTCTGTCCGGCGCCGAGCACCGCGAACCTCTGGTGCCGGACCTCGGGCATCTGCTCGAGGTGGAACAGGAACTTGTGATTGTGGAAGCAGCGCGGCGACGGCGTTGCCCATTCCGGCAGCCGCTCGCGCAGGCCTGCGCCGACCGCAATGTTTCGGGCGTACAGGGTCTGGCCGTCGGCGGTGTCAATGGCGAATTCGTCGACGGTGCCATCACCGGAGCGGACCCCGCCGATCCCGGTGACCGCCACCCCGTACCGGACGTCGGCGTCGACGCGCTCGGCCGCCCACTGCAGGTAGTCGTTGAACTCGTGCCGGGTCGGGAAGAACGTCTGGTGGTTGACGAAGTCGACCAGCCGACCCCGATCGAAGAGGTAGGAGAAGAAGCTGTAGGTGCTCGCCGGGTTGCGGAAGGTCACCAGATCCTTCGGGAACGCGATCTGCATGGTGGCTCCGTCGAGGAGCATGCCCGGATGCCAGACGAACCGGTCCTGCCGCTCGACGAAGCGCGCCCGCACCCGGTCCTCGGGTGCGCAGGTCGCGTTGTGTTCCTCGATCGCGATGGCGAGTGCGAGGTTCGAGGGCCCGAACCCGACCCCGACGATGTCCAACACTTCGGACCGGGAATCCCCGGCCGTCCGAGTCGAAGTCATGGCAGCAGTCCATCCTCGCCGTGGTGCGCGGCGGTCCCGTTGTTCCCAGCGCCCCGCGGTCGATCCGAGGCCCCCGTATTAGTAGCGCAGCCTACCCTAATACTCAACGGGTTCCGTGTGCGAGGCGAGGGCCGGAACCAGCCCTCGAGGAACCGGAACCAGCCCGTGCGGAACCGGACCTAGCCCTTGAGGAAGTCGAGGATCGCGGAGTTCACCGCGTCCGGGCGCTCGAGGTAGCCGTAGTGACCGCAGTCTTCCAACTCGACGTACTGGGCACCCGGGATGGCCTTCGCGACCTCCGCGGCCAGGGTCGGCGCCAGCAGGCGGTCGTCGGCGAATCCGATCGCCAGGCACGGCACCGTGATCCTGCCGTACGCGGACAGCCGGTCCCCGAAGTCGTCGAGGTTCTTCTGCGCCCGGACACCGGGCGAGGACTCGCCCTTCGAGAACGCGAAGATGTCGAGCCAGTCCTGCGCGGCCATCGGGTCGACCAGCGAGGCCGGCGACAGGTTCAGCACGGCCGTGATCGCCGCCCGGTACGAATCGGGCAGGACGATGCCCTGCCGATCCAGTTCCCGCTCACCCTCGGACAACGCCTTCTGCAGCGTGTCCCGGCGGCCGTGCGCGGCGAGGAAGACGGCCTTGCGAACCAGTTCCGGTCGGGAAAGTGCCAGTTCCTGGGCGATCCGGGCGCCGAGAGAGGTGCCGACGACGTAGGCCGGGCCGCCGAGGTGCTCGATCAGCGCGGCGGTGTCCGCCACCAGATCCTCGATCGTGAAACCGTCCGCGCATTCGTCGGTCGGCGCGATGCCGCGATTGTCGAACGTGCACACCCGGTAGCCCGCGGCGACCAGCGCAGGCACCTGGTGCAGGTCCCACACCCGGCCGGGGCTGCCCGTGCCCATGATCAGCACGACCAGATCACCGGAGCCCTTGACCTGGTAATTCAGCTGAATCCCGTTGATCGTGGCGAGCGGCATGAACAGACCTTTCCGAGGACGGCAACGACGCTGGTCACCGTACCCTGCGGCGGCCCGCCCGAACCCAGTGCATGGTGCACGCGAAGGCATGCTGAACGATCGACCAGAAACGCCTTCGGGCGGACCCGCGCCCTTGTAGCCTCGCACCGAGTTTCCCGGTCCACGAGGAGCACGATGAGTTCAGCACGCTCGACCCGTAGGTACTCACGCGCGATGGGCTTCACCCTCGCCGCCGCGATCGCAGCGATCCCCGCGCTCGCCGGCACCGCCTCCGCAACGCTGGTCGGCACCGCCTCCGCGGCCTCGGTGGACTGGGGCGACCTGAAGTCGGGATCGAGCAACTTCGGATCATCCGGCGAACAGCCGACACTTCCCGAGATCCCGCCGCCCTCCGCGGCCGCGATCCGGCTGGACGAGGCCAGGAACTTCCGCGACATCGGTGGCTACCGCACCTCCGACGGCCAGACCGTCCGCACCGGCCTGGTGTTCCGATCGAACAAGCTCAGTTCCCTCAGCGACTCCGACCAGGCCAAGCTGACCGCCGCGAACGTCACCCTCGACGTCGACCTGCGCAATGCGTCCGAACGCAAGGAGGCCCCGGACCGGATCCCCGCCGGCATCCGCTACCAGGTCGCGGACGTCGTCAGCCTCGAGAACGGCATCGGCTTCCACGAGGCCGTGCCACTGACCCTCGGGCGCGCCCTGATCGACGCCGCAACCAGCGGCTCGTCGGACATCGGACAAACCATCGGCTATCCGTTCATGGTCAACTACCGCGGATCGGACGTCGCGTTCCACGACCTGATCACGGCGATCGCGAACAACCCCGACGGCGCCACCGTCTACCACTGCAGCGCGGGCAAGGACCGCACCGGCTGGAGCACCGCGATCCTGCTGAGCATCCTCGGCGTGCCCCGCGACGTGATCAGCGCCGACTTCATGGCATCGAACGCCTATCTCGGCCGCGACGACGCCGTCGAACTGTCCTGGCTGAACGCCGCCTACGACCAGGCCGAGCGGATCTACGGCAGCATGGACGCCTACATTCGCGAGGGACTGGACATCGACCAGGCGACGATCGACACACTGCGCGCCAAGCTGCTCGTCTGACCGCGCCCGGACACGGTGGTCATCGCCCGCCCGGGCCCGAGAAGTGAGTGAACCCTAAACCAGACGGAACTGGCGCCGAGGGGCCCCGTTCTCTTAGAGTCGCGGGCAGAAATCCCCGGCTGCGCGTCCCGCAGCTTCCCCCTGGAGGAACCGGCATCATGGCCACCAAGACGACCACCGAGAACGACATCCCCGACGAGGAACTCGAACCCGTCACCGACGAAACCGCGCGACAGGCGCAGCGCGTCGTCGCCGCATATGCCGCAGACGCCGACGAATGCCGCATGTTGCTGTCTATGCTCGGCATCGGCCCCTCGGCCAAGATCGACTAGGTCGCCGACGCTGCCGGTCCGGCAGCGCGGCTTATGGAACAGGATCACAGTGGGCTCAGCCGCTTCGGAATTCGTCGTCGTCGCCAACCGGCTGCCCGTCGATCTGGAGAAGCTGCCGGACGGCAGCACCCGCTGGAAGCGCAGCCCCGGCGGACTGGTCACCGCCCTCGAACCCATCCTCCGCGGCAACAGCGGAGCATGGGTGGGCTGGCCCGGCGTCCCCGACACCGACCTCGAGCCGATCGTCGAGGACGGCATCGAGATGCACCCGGTCGCGCTGAGCTCCCAGGAGGTCGCGGACTACTACGAGGGCTTCTCGAACGCCACCCTGTGGCCGCTCTACCACGACGTGATCGTCCGCCCGGAGTACCGGCGCGAATGGTGGAACGCCTATGTCGAGGTCAACCGCCGTTTCGCGGAGCAGACGGCCGAGGCGGCCGCCGAGGGCGCGACCGTCTGGATCCAGGACTACCAGCTGCAGCTGGTCCCGAAGATGCTGCGGATGCTCCGGCCCGATCTGACCATCGGGTTCTTCCTGCACATCCCGTTCCCCCCGGTTGAACTGTTCATGCAGATGCCGTGGCGAACGGAGATCGTCGAAGGTCTGCTCGGCGCCGACCTGATCGGCTTCCACCTGCCCGGCGGGGCGGAGAACTTCCTGTTCCTCGCCCGTCGCCTGCTGGGTCACCAGACCTCCCGCGGCACCGTCGGGGTGCGGTCGAAACTCGGTGTCGTGCAGGTCGGTTTCCGCACCGTCCGGGTCGGCGCCTTCCCGATCTCCATCGACTCCGGCGCGCTCGACGTGCAGTCCCGCACCAAGGCGATCCGCGACCGCGCCCGGCAGATCCGCAAGGAACTCGGCAACCCGAAGAAGATCATGCTCGGCGTCGACCGTCTCGACTACACGAAAGGCATCGACGTCAGGCTCGACGCCCTGCACGAGCTCATTGCCGAAGGCCGGGTCGATCCCGCGGAGACCGTGATGGTCCAGCTGGCGACCCCGAGCCGGGAACGCGTCGAGTCGTACGTGCAGATGCGCGGCGAGATCGAGATGACGGTCAGCCGGATCAACGGCGAGTACGCGGAGGTCGGCCGGCCGGTCGTCCACTACATCCACCGTCCGATCGCCCGCGACGAGCTGATCGCGTTCTTCGTCGCCGCTGACGTGATGCTGGTGACGCCGCTGCGCGACGGCATGAACCTGGTGGCCAAGGAGTACGTGGCCTGCCGCAGCGACCTCGGTGGCGCGCTGGTGCTCAGCGAGTTCACCGGTGCCGCCGCCGAACTGCGCCAGGCGTTCCTGTGCAACCCGCACGATCTCGAAGACGTGAAGGACAAGATGGAGGCGGCGCTCACCCAGCCGCGCGAGGACGGTCGCCGGCACATGCGCGCCCTGCGTCGCCAGGTCCTCGCCCACGACGTCGACCGCTGGGCGAAGGCGTTCCTCACCGCTCTGTCCCGCGACTCGGTCGCCGGCCAGGCCCTGATGTCGACCGACCCGACCGACTGACCCGGGTACGAAAAATGGGGCGCCGCAGGATATTTCCTGCGGCGCCCCACTTTCGTGTCCCTGGGATCTACACCGGGGTGAGCCGCCCGGTCAGCCAGCGATCACCGTCCTTGTGCATCTCCATGCGAACCCGGCTGCCGGTGGTGGCCGCATCGGGAGCGTCGGAGCTGGTGGTGATCTGGTTGACGAACAGCAGCACCACCGCGTCGTCGGGGGTAGCGGAGACGACGGACCCGGCCTGCACGGTGGCCTGCACGGTCAGCTTCTTGTCCTTCGCACCCGGCGCGATGGTCTCCTGCACCAGGGTGTTGTACTCGTCCCGGAAGTCACCGGTCAGGCCGTCGGCCGCGGCGGCCAGCTGCTGATCGACCTCGTTGTAGTTGTAGGACAGCATCTTCGCGGCCTGGTCACTCGCCGCCGCCACCGCGTCGATGCGGGCCTGCTCGGTGGCCCGGTCCTTCAGGTATCCCGTAAACAGGATGCCGACGCCGACCGCGAGCGCGAGCACCAGCACGGCGGCCACGGCAGCGAGTGCCTTGGCGGTCGAGCCCGACTTCCCGACAACGGTTTCCGCCGACTCACCAACCGCAGTCTCGGTAACCGACTGCTCCGCACCGGTCGTGCCGGTCGCCGTGGGCTCCGTCACCGTCGACCCGTTCGTCTTCTTCTCGTCTTCGTTCATGGCACGAACTCCACCTTCGAGGCCGTCATGGTGCCACCGTCATCGGTGACGGTGACCCGCATGCGGAAGTCCCGCGGGCCGTTCTGCGTGCCGTCCGGGGTGCTGACGTCGGCGCGGGCGGCGACCAGCACCTTGCCGGTGTTGCCGTCCTGGCTCTCGAACCCGGCCTCGAGGATCTTGCCGACGGTGGTCACGCCGGCCTCCTGCACGACGCTGACGAAGGGATCCTCGCGTCCGTCGAACTCGGACCGGAATTCGCCGCTGGCGCCGGCCAGGATGCGCTCCACGTCCTCCTTGGCGGTGTCCGGCTTGATCGTGGTCAGGTTGAGCACGGTCTGACGGGCTGTCTGCACGAACGCATTTCGTTGTGCGTCCCGGTCGTTCGCGGCGTTTCGCTCAATCAACAGCCACACCGCGGACCCAACCAGGGCCACCACGAGCAGGCCCGCGAGCACCCACCCGAGACGGCCGCGGCGCGACCGGGCCGCCTCGGGCTCGGCCTCGTCGGCGACGTCCTCGCCCACGGCCGGCACGTCGGCCACCGTCTGCTCGTGCGCGGTCTGCTCCTGTGCGGCGGCCGAGGCCTGCGGCGCAGCGGCCTCGGGTGCCTCCCCTCCGGTCGCGGCAGCGCCGGTGTCCCGCAACGCAGTCGCGGCCGGAGCGAGCGCCTCCTTGCCCTCGGGCTCGGTGACCGCGGGCGCCGGAGCCTCCTTCGGAGGACCGGCGCTGCGGCTGGCCCGCCGGCGTGGAGCCGGATTGCTCTCGGGCGTCAGCCCTGCTGACGTGTCATCATCGTCTGCCACGTCGTGTCCTCTCTTGCTTTTCCACCCGACGCCAGCGCGGGCTGGGCGTACAGGCGGCCGTCGGGCCCGACGTATTTACCGGTTGTCGGGTCGTACGGGCGCGCCGTGGCGGGCACTCCCGAGGCTCCGTCGTACGACGCCGGAGCCGTCGTGTACGAGGGTACAGACGGATCCTGGACCGGACCGCTCGGCGGGTTGTTGCCCTGCGGAACGTATCCCGTGCGGCACTCCTCGACCGTGCCTGCGCGGCGGCCGGGGAACTCCTGGCACGGGTAGTTGCGCGCACCGCGGACCGCGGTGGGGTCGTCCGGTGCCACCTTGCAGAACAGGTCGGGCGGCGTGTCGGGGACAGATACTTCGTCGCCGGAACGCCACTGGTCGGGCGGGAGGAAGCCGGTGGTGCACGGCGGCGGATCGTTGGCCTGCAGGTAGAAGTTCGCGATCGCGCCGTCCTCGCGCGGTCCACTGAGCGCAGCGGTCATCAGCCCGGTGACCAGCGGCGGGTAGATCACCATGACCTGCTCGATGCTCTTGTTGTAGATCACGCCGACCTCACCCACGCTGACGAGGTTCGCCAGCAGCACCGGGAGGGTGGGCTGCAACTCCTGGAACAGTTCGGTGGCCTCCGCCGCGGCCTCCGGCCCCTTCTCGAGCAGGTCCCGGATCTGCGGGTCGCTGGCCCGCAACTGGTTGCTGAAGGTCACCAGATCGGCTGTCCAGGAGCGGATCGCATCGCTCGTGACCACCTGGGTGTCGAGCAGTGCGCCGGCCTGGTCGATCAGGGTCTTGGTGGCGTCGACGTTGGCGTTGGCCTCCTGCACGAACAGTCGCGCGGAGTCGATCAGCCGCTGCAGGTCCGGCCCGGCGCCGTTGAACGCCTTGAACGACTCGTCGACCACGGTGCGCAACTGGGTGTTCGAAATGCTCTTGACCAGGGTGTCGGCCTGGTCGAGCATCGCACCGACGTCCTGCGGCGTCGAGGTCCGGTCCATCGGAATCACATCACCGTCGGACAGGTACGGCTCGGAGTCGGAGCGCGGGATCAGGTCCACGTACTGCTCACCGATCGCGGACACGCTCTTGACCGCGGCATCGACGTCGGCGGGGATGTCGTAGCCGCTGCCGATCGAGAGCTTCGCGTCGACACCGTCCTCGGTGAGCACCACGTCCTCGACCTTGCCGATGTTGGTGCCGCGGAACGCGACGTTGGCGTTCGGGTACAAACCACCGGTGGACGGCAGCTGCACCGTCACCCCGAACTGCCCGATCCCGAACAGCGCGGGCAGGCGCACGTACTGCGTGGCCATCACGGCCAGCCCGATCACGGTGAGGATCGAGAAGATCACCAGCTGGGTGCGGACGAACTTCGTGAGCATCATGGTGTCGGCGCTCCTAGCTGCGGCAGGCCGGGAATCTGAATCTGCGGCAGCCCCGGAATCAACGGTGCGGGTGCGGGCTTCGGCTCCGCCTGGACGGGATTCGGGGCCTTCGGCGCGGGAGTCTGCAGCGGGTTGGCCGCCTCACCGGCGACGCCGGCGAACGCTCCCAGCGCACCTTCCACACCGGCGAGCCGGGTACCCGTGCTCGTCCCGCCGAGGAAGTTCGTGTCCAGCCGCTGGTTGGTCAAGTCGATCATCATCATCAGGTTGGCGTAGTCGCCGCGGAACACCTGGTCCAGGTTCTTCATCGCGAACGGGAACGTGAGCATCAGCGAGAGCACCTCGGTCAGCGCGTTGCCGGTGCCGGCCAACTGGTTCAGCAACGGGACGAGTGACTGCAGGTTCGCCTTCAGGTCGTCGCCGCTCTCGTTGATCACGCGGGTGGCGGTATCACTGAAGTTGCCCAGTGCGACAAGAGCATTGGTGAGGTTCTGCCGCTGACCCACCAGCACCTCCAGCGCCGGCGGGATCCCGTCCAGGGCGGCGGTGAGGATCTCACTCTGCTGGTTCACCGTGCCTGCCAGCCGGTCGATCCCTTCCATCGCGGAGATGATCTCGCCGCGCTGCGCGTCGAGGCTGCCGACGAGCTGGTCGAGCTGCGGCAGCAGATCCCGGATCGATTCCTCGCGGCCGCCGAGCGCCGCGTTCAGTTCACGGGTGATGTCGTTGATCTGCGCGAGCCCGCCTCCGTTGAGCACCACCGACAACGAGGACAGCGTCTGCTCGGTGGTCGGGTACGCCCCGGCCCGATCGAGCGGGATCACGTCTCCGTCCTGCAGCGTGCCCTTCGGCGCGACACCGGACGGCGGTGCGAGCTCCAGGTGCTGAGAACCGAGCAGGCTGGTCTGGCCGATCTTCGCGGTCGCGTTGGCCGGCAGCTCCACGCCGGGATTGATCGACACGGTGACGAGGGCGTGCCAGTCCTGTACCTCGATACCGCTGACGGTCCCCACCGTCACGTCGTTCACCCGGACCGGCGAGTTCTGCGACAACGTCGTCACGTTCGGCATCTCGATCGTGACGGTGTAGGAGCCCTCCTCGCCGCCCTCGGTGCCGGGCAGCGGAATCGAGTTGAGTCCGTTCCACTCGCACCCGGTGAGGGTGAGGGTCAGCCCCATCGCCACCGCGGCAAGCGCCGCCCGGCGACGGCGTGGCCAACGCGCGGTCATCGTCCGCCTCCCGGGTTGAGCAGTGCGCCAAGATCCTTGGGCACGTTGATCGTGGGCATGTTCGCGAGCGGACCTGAGGCCGGAGTCATGGCCGTGCGGGCCGGAACCTCACCCGCCAGGCTCGGCGGGGAGAACGCGATCTGGTCCGGCCGGGCGACAGCGGCGATCGCCGGGTTGGTCAGGAAACCCGGGTAGTTCATCGCGACCGAGTTCAGCACCGGTCCGAGGTATTGCGCGCACAGCTCGCCACTGCGGTCCGAATCATTGGTGCCGAGACCCTCGATCAGGCCGCACACCGCGTTGATCGGGTTGTTGGCGTTGCTCAGCGCGATGGCACCGTTGATCGAACCCGTCGCCGGACTGTAGATGTTGTTGAAGTTGGCCAGCGCGTTCGGCGCCACGTGCAGCACCTGTTCGAGCTGCGGCCGCTTCTCCACCAGCACGGTGGTGGCATCGGCGAGACGACCCACCTGCTCGCTCAGTGAATCCCGGTTCTCGGAGACGAAGCGCTGCACGTCATTCATCGCGACGTCCAGGTCGGTGAGAGCCACACCGAGTTCGTCACTCGTGTCGGCGAGCAGCGAGGACACCGACGCCAGACGACCACCGAACTGCACGATCTGCTCGTTGCTGGCCGACAGCGTCGACACGAACGCCTGCAGGTTCCGGATGGTCCCGAACAGGTCGGTGCGACCGTCCGAGAGCAGCTTCATCGTGTCGGACAGCTCGCGCAGGGTGGCACGCAGCGAATCCCCGTTGCCGTCGAGGTTCGCGGCGGCGGTGTCGATGAATCGCCCCAGCGAACCCTGGTCCGCGGCCCCCTGCGGCCCGAGTGCATCGGACAGCCTGGTCAGCTCGGTCTTGATCTCGTCCCACTCGACCGGAACGGCGGTGCGCTCCACCGGAATCTCGGCGCCGTCCGACATCGTGTCACCGCCGTCGTACACGGGGGTGAGCTGGACGAAACGCGCCGCGACGAGGCTCGGGGCGACGATGATCGCCTTCGCGTCCGCCGGAATATCCACGGAGCGATCGACATTCATCACCACGGTCGCACCGGTGCCGTTCGGATCGATGCTACCGATCGTGCCGACCTTCACGCCGAGAACGCGCACGTCGTCGCCCGCGTAGAGGCCCGTGGTGGACGGGAACTCGGCGGTGATCGTGGTCTTGCCGATTCCGGGGAAGAAATACAGCACTCCGGCGACCAGAGCCGCGACCACGACGGCGGCCCCACCGCCGATCAGCCACTTCTTCTTCGAGTTCATCTGGGCGCTCATCGGTTCGGGTCCTTGAGCTCGGTCTTGAGCGGCGGGAACTGTTGGAGGTCCTGTGGCACGTGCTCCGGCCAGACCAGTTGGTCGACCAGTGTCTGCACCATCGGACTGACTTGGAAGTTCGCGACGTACGCCATGAAGAACGGCCCGCTGCTGACGGCTTCGCCGAGCGCGGTCGCGTACGGGGCGAGTCCGTCGAGCCCGCGGCCGATGTTGTCCTTGTTGCGTTGCAGGATCTCGACCGTCTCGTTGAGCTTGTCGAGGGTCGGCTTCATCTGCTGCTCGTTGTCCTGCACCACGCCGGTGAGCTGGCGCGAGACGTACGAGATGTTGGTGATCAGCTCGCTGATCGCGTTGCGGCGCCGGTCCAGTTCGCCGAGCAGCTGGTTGCCGTCCACGACGAGCGAGTTGATCTGGTCGCTGCGCTGGGACAGGATGCCCGTCACGCTTTCGGCCCGGGCGAGCAGGTCCTTGAGGGACTCGTCACGCGAGTTGAGGCTTTCCGAGAGCCGGCTGATGCCGGTCAGCGCGGTCCGCAGCTCCGGCGGTGTGTCGGCCAGCGCGTCGGATGCCGCGTTGAGCGAATCGTTGAGCTGCTCGGTGTTCAGCTCCGACACCGACGTCGTCAGGTCGCCGAGCGCATCGTTGAGCGAATACGGCGAATTGGTGCGGTCCAACGGGATCGAGCTGCCGACCGGCATGACATCGGAGCCTTCCGGCGTCACCTGCAGCGACTTGCGCCCGAGGATGGTGTTGGTCTTGATGTCGGCTCGCGTGCTGTCGCCGAGCCGGATGCCCTCGTCCATCGAGAAGCCGACCCGCACGTCGGTGCCGTCGAGTTCGACCTTCTCCACCTTGCCGACGTTCACCCCGGCGACGGTCACGTAGTCGCCCGTGAGCAGGCCACCGGCGTCCTCGAAGTACGCCTGGTAGCGGACACCACCGGCGATGAACGGCAGCCGATCGTACTGCAGGCCGGCCACCACGAGGGAGGCCGCGACGACGAGCCCGATGACGCCGATCTGCACGGGGTTTCGTTCACGCTTGCTCATCGGAACGCGCACCTCCCTGTCGTCTGAGTCGGGGTCAACGGGTTCTCCACGTGCAACTCCTGGCCGTCCGGCCCGGAGAACTTGAACTTGACCGAACACGTGTAGAACTGGAACATGCTGCCGTAGGTGCCGGTGCGGATCAGCTTGCGGTATGCCTCGGGCAGTCGCTCGAGCACCCAGTCGACCTGGTCCTGACCGGCGACGAGCTGTGTGGCCACCCGGTTCGCCTCGGTGATCGTGGCCTGCAGATCGGGCCGGGTGCCCTCCAGCAGCTGCGCGAGATCGCCCGTGGCGGTGGCGATCTTCGGGATCGCCGCACCGATCGGATCGCGGTCCTGTGCCAGCCCGCTGACCAGTTGCTGCAGATGGTCCAGCGTGGACGAGAACTGGTCGCCCCGGTCGTTGATCGTGTTCAGCGTGGTGTTGAGGTTGGTGATCACGTCACCGATCAGCTGGTCGCGGTCCGCGAGGGTGGACGTGAACGAGCTGGTGCTGCCGAGCAACGACACCAGGGTCCCGCCCTGCCCCTGCAGGACCTGCAGCAGCGCGCCCGTGAGGTCGTTGACCTGGTCCGCGTTCAGGCCGCGCAGCAGCGGCTTGAATCCGCCGAGCAGCAGGTCCAGATCGAGCGCCGGAGAGGTCTGCGACTCCGGGATGGTGCCGCCGTCGGAGAGGGTGTCGGACGACCCGGCCCCCTCGAGCAGTTCCAGATAGCGGTCGCCGACCAGGTTCTCGTAGCGCACCGTGGCCCGGGTGCTCTGGAGCAGCGGGTACTTGGTGTCGACGTCGAAGCTCACCTCGGCGAGGTTGTCGTCGCCTACCTCGACGCCCTTGACAGTGCCCACAGGAACACCCGCGATGCGAACCTTGTCACCCGACTTGAGCCCGGAGGCGCTGGTGAACTCGGCGTTGTATCCGTCGGCACTGCTGAATCGGAACTGGCTGAAGACGACCGCCAGGCCGGCGAAGATCAGCACCATCACCGTGGTGAAGGCGAGCAGCTTGATCGTGGTGGGCCGCATCAGTTCTGCCCTCCCTGCGGCGCGACGCCCGCATACAGCCACTGGAACATCTTGGGCACGTTGAGCGATGCCTTCGTCGACGGGACGTACGGGACGGTCCCGGTGTCGGTGACGACGAACGGGGCGTTGCCGTCCCGCTTCGGATCGAAGTCCGGCAGACCCCAGCAGTTCGGTCCGCCCGAGGCGTTCACCTTCGGCAGATCGTTCGGGTAGGTGTACGGCGCGGCGCCCGGGAGGAAGCTCGCGCTCAGGGCGACGCCCGGCTGGTTACCGCCCTCGAGTTCTTCGGCGATCGGCCGGACGTTGTTCAGTCCGACGATCACGCAGGCCAGGCTCGGCGAGTATTCGGCAAGCAGTGATGTTGTCGGTACGAGCAGCGACAGGGACTTCGTCAGGTTCGCCTCGTTCTCGGTGAGCACCTGGTTGCCGGTGTTCGCCAGTCCGGTGACGTTCATCAGCAGCAGGTTCAGGTTGGCCTGTTCCTCGACGATGCTGCCGCTGGTGGCGGTCGCGTTGCCGAGCAGCGTCATCAGGTTCGGGGTGACGTCCGCGAACGTGTTGGTCACGGTCGCCGCCGACTCGAGGTCCTTCTGCAGCTGCGGCAGAACAGGATTCATCGTCTTGAGGTACGAATCGGTCTCCTCGAGCAGCTGACCGAGTTCGTCACCGCGACCGTTGAGCGCCGACGAGATCGCCCCGAGGGTGGCGTTGAGCTTCTCCGGTTCGATCTGCTGCAGCAGCGTCGACAGGTGCTGGAACAGGGTGTTGAACTCGACGGTCACCGAGGTCGCCTCAATGTTGGTTCCTGGCGACAACGACTGCGACGACGGGTTCTCGGGCACCACGAAGTTGACGTATTTCGCACCGAACACGGTGGTGGACTTGATCTCCACCGTCGAGTTCGACGGAATCAGGTGCAGCTGAGAGGGATCCATGTCCAGGTGCAGGACGGCCTGGCCGTCCACCTCGTCGATGGAACCGACCCGGCCCACCTCGACGCCGCGCAGCTTCACCTTGGCCTGGGGGTCCATCACCAGACCGGAACGTTCTGCGGTCACCGTCACCGGCTCGGTTTCCTTGAAACCGCCGGCGAACATAGTCAGGGCCACGGCCACAATTGCGACAAGGCTGCCAACCAGGATCAGCGCGGCGAGCTTCTTCTTCCACGTGGAATCGGTCATGCGCGCTATCCCGAGAGGTTGAAGTTGCCGGACCCGCCGTAGACGGCGAGCGAGATGAGCAGGGTCACGGTCACGACCGCGATCAGCGAAGTACGCACCGCGTTACCGACGGCCACACCGACGCCGACCGGGCCACCACCGGCGTTGTAGCCGTAGTAGGTGTGGATCAGCATGACCGCGACTCCCATGACGATGGCCTGCGCGAACGACCACAGAATGTCCGTCGGCATCAGGAACGTCGAGAAGTAATGGTCGTAGACGCCGGGCGACTGCCCGTTCATCACGACGGTGGCAAAGCGGCTGGCCATGAACGACGCGACGACGGCCAGCGAGTACAGCGGGATGATCGCGATCATCCCGGCCATGACCCGGGTGCTGACGAGGTACGGGATGGACGGGATCGCCATCACCTCGAGCGCGTCGATCTCCTCGGACACCCGCATCGCACCCAGCTGGGCAGTGGAACCGGCGCCGATGGTGGCGGCCAGGCCGATGCCTGCGATCACCGGTGCGGCGATGCGGACGTTGATGAACGCGGCGAAGAAGCCCGTCAGCGCCTCGACACCGATGTTGCCGAGCGAGCTGTAGCCCTGCACGGCGATCACGGCACCGGAGAACAGTGTCAGGAATGCGACGATGACGACGGTGCCGCCGATGACGGCGAGCGCGCCGGTGCCCATGCTGATCTCGGCGATCAGCCGGATCGTCTCCTTGCGGTAGTGGATGAGCGCGCGCGGCGCCCACACCAGCGCCCGCCAGAAGAACAGCGCCTGCTCACCGATGCTGTCGACGCCAAGACCCAGCTTGTGGATGCGCCGCCTCGTGCCCCGGAACTTTCCGGTCAGTGCGAATGCCATGCCCTCACCCCGCCGTCATCTTGATGCCGACGGCGGTCACCAGGACGTTGACGACGAACAGGGCCATGAAGGCGAAGACGACGGTCTGGTTCACGGCGTCACCCACGCTCTTGGCACCACCCTTCACGTTGAGGCCGAGGTAGCACGCCACCAGGCCGGCGATCATGCCGAAAAGTCCGGCCTTGAGCTGCGAGATCATCAGCTCCCCGAAACCGGTGAGCAGCGTGATGCCGTTGACGAAGGCGCCGGGATTGACGTCCTGCAGCAGCACCGAGAACGCGAAGCCGCCGACGATGCCGATGGTGCTGACCAGTCCGTTGAGCAGGAGCGCGATCACGGTCGACGCGAGCACGCGCGGCACCACCAGCCGCTGGATCGGGTCGATGCCGAGTACCCGCATCGCGTCGATCTCCTCGCGGATCGTTCTCGCCGCGAGGTCCGCGCAGATCGCGGTCGCGCCTGCGCCCGCGACGATCAGCACCGTCACCATCGGCCCGACCTGCGTGACCGCGCCCAGGGCAGCGCCGGCGCCCGACAGGTCGGCGGCGCCGATCTCGCGCAGCAGGATGTTGAGGGTGAAGCTCACCAGAACGGTGAAGGGAATTGCGACGAGCACGGTCGGCACCATCGATACCCGCGCGACGAACCAGGCCTGGTCGACGAACTCGCGCCCTTGGAACGGGCGCTGGACCATGGCGCGAAACACCTGCGCGGACATCTGGAAGAAGCCGCCGACGGCCCGCAACGGCACGGCAAGGAGGTCGTTCATCGCTCCTCCTCGTCAGAAGTCGGACGCGTGCCGCGGTTCGCGCACGCGAGGTTCGGAGAGACGTGTAGATTCCCCCCGGAGTCTGTGATCCAGGTCATACTAAATAGAACACGTTCACGTGTCAAAGTTGCCCTCCGCCCAGACCATTACCGCTGGTCAGAGCAGATCCAGCCAGGCGGGACCGGTTCGCGGACGAATGCGTGTTCATCGAATCCTCCACACCCGCGAAGGGTCGGTCGTCGACATTCACGAGACCGAGCACGGCGGCCGCATTGGCCACTCTCCGACGCATCCTCGAACGACTCACGTTGCCTGCCTTCACCTTTCACCGGGTGGGACGGCCGGCGTCCGACACGCCGACCCAGAACAACAACGGCGGGCGAGCGCCTGACGGCACCGCCCCACCCGCCGCAAACTCTGAGCTCACGCCGCCGGACAGCAGCTCCCTCGACCCCGGCCGCGCATGCGTCCGTCGGACACGTGCGCACACCGGGGTCGAGACTGCGTCAATTGCGACATATCAGCGCCGGTCACACCGCACAATGCGGAAACCCTCAGAGTACTTTTAACCGCGAACGAAATGGCCGTACCAGTGGTCCGGCGCGACGCGATACGTCAGCCGAGCGACTTGACGGCCTCGGTCGCAGCAAACATCCGGCCCGGGTCACGGCCGTCGAAGTAGTCTCCGAGCGACTCGGCCAGGCCCTCCGGGCTCCACTCGGCACCCGGCGCATCGAACTTCTGCTCCACGACGGGAGCGGCCATCAGGGCGACCATCGGGCCGTACACGATGAACACCTGGCCGTTGATCGCCTCGGCGGCAGGCGAGGCCAGGTAGGAGACGAGGTTGACGACGTGCTCGGGCGAGAGCGGGTCGACATCACCTTCCGGGGCGTCACCGAAGACGTTCTCGGTCATCGCGGTCCGGGCGCGGGGGCAGATGGCGTTGGCGCGGACGCCGTACCGCTCGAGTCCGCGTGCAGCGGACAGCGTCAGCGCGGTGATTCCGGCCTTCGCCGCCCCGTAGTTGGGCTGCCCGGCCGGGCCGAGCAACCCCGCCTCGGACGAGGTGTTGATGAGCCGGCCGTAGACCGGGGCGCCTGCGGCCTTGGACGCGGCGCGCCAGTGCACCGCCGCGTTGCGGCACAGCAGGAAGTGTCCGCGCAGGTGGACCTTGAGCACCAGGTCCCATTCCTCGTCGGACATGGAGAACAGCATCTTGTCGCGGACGATGCCCGCGTTGTTGACGACGATGTCGACGCCACCCAGTTCCTGGGCGGCCGCCATCAGGGCGTCTGCGGTGGCGCGCTCGCCGATGTCGCCGGGGACGAACACCCCCTTGCCCCCGAGGGCCTGGATCTCGTCGAGCAGCGCGTCCGCCTGCTCGCCGGCGGCGAGGTCGTTCACGACGACATTCGCGCCGGCCCGGACGAGGCCGAGGGCCTCGGCCTTGCCGAGACCCGAGGCCCCACCGGTGACGATCGCAACCTTGCCGTCCAGAGCTACCTCGCGACTAGCCAATCTCACCACTGCCTTCGTGAATCGATGCGGAACCGGCGGCGAGGCCGTCCTCGAGCACCCGCCCCATACGTGACGGCAGTCACCTTAGAACGTGTTCTCGTTTGCGGCAAGGTTCGATGATCAGAGCTCGAGCTTGAGAGCCGCTCGCGGGCACTGGGAGACCGCTTCCTCCATCAGCGCGACAGTCTCCGGATCGTCGCCGACGGGCTGCGTGACGATCAGGTTCTCGTCGTCGTCCAGATCGAAGACGTCGGGCGCGATACCGACGCACACCCCGTTGGCCTCACACCGGTCGAAATCAACCTTGACCTCCATTGATGAACCTCTTCTCTGATGGGATTCGAATGCCTGCAACCGTGAACCGCGGGCTGTGTCCCCGGTCATATCCACCATTAGACTAGAACCCGTTCCACTCCTGTGCAATGATGCGGAAAACCCGCCGTGACGGGCCAAAAGACCCGCCGGCGCCGACCGCGTCATCAGAACGCGCCGGCCTCGGATATCAACCACTAGAACCTGTGTCAGACCGGAGAGGGATAGATGCACATCACCTACACCGCGGAGCAGCAGAAGCTGCGGGAGGAGCTGCGTGCGTACTTCGCGAAGCTGATCACTCCCGAACGCCGCGAAGCACTGGCCGCCCAGACCGGCGAGTACGGCTCCGGCACCGTCTACCGGGACGTCGTCCGCGAGATGGGCCGCGACGGGTGGCTCACCCTGGGATGGCCGAAGGAGTACGGCGGACAGGAGCGGTCGCCGATCGACCAGCTGATCTTCACCGACGAGGCATCCATCGCCGGCGCCCCGGTGCCGTTCCTCACGATCAACTCCGTCGCGCCGACGATCATGCACTACGGCTCCGAGGAGCAGAAAAAGTTCTTCCTGCCCAAGATCTCGTCGGGCGAGCTGCACTTCTCGATCGGCTACTCCGAGCCCGGCGCGGGTACCGACCTCGCCAGCCTGCGCACCACGGCGGTCAAGGACGGCGACGACTACATCATCAACGGCCAGAAGATGTGGACCTCGCTGATCGCCTACGCCGACTACGTGTGGCTCGCCGTCCGGACCGACCCGAACGCCAAGAAGCACAAGGGCATCAGCATGCTGATCGTCCCGACCACCGCCGAGGGCTTCTCCTACACCCCGGTGCACACGATGGCGGGCCCGGACACCAGCGCCACCTACTACCAGGACGTCCGGGTCCCCTCGTCCGCACTGGTCGGCGAGGAGAACGGCGGCTGGGGTCTGATGACCAACCAGCTCAACCACGAGCGGGTCGCGCTGGTCTCGGCCGCCCCGATCCAGGGCGCGCTGCGCGACACCATCGAGTGGGCGCAGAACACCAAGCTGGCCGACGGCCGTCGCGTCATCGACCAGGAGTGGGTGCAGATCAACCTCGCCCGGGTGCACGCCAAGGTCGAGTACCTCAAGCTCCTGAACTGGGAGGTGTCCTCCGTGGATGCCCCGAGCAAGGGCGATGCGTCCGCGTGCAAGGTCTTCGGCACCGAGTTCGCCACCGAGGCGTACCGGATGCTGATGGAGGTCCTCGGGCCGCTGGCGTACCTGCGCCAGGACTCGAAGGGCTCGGTCCTGCGGGGCCGGGTCGAGCGAATGCACCGCTCCTCGCTGATCCTCACCTTCGGCGGCGGCACCAACGAGGTGCAGCGCGACATCCTCGCCATGACCGCGCTGGGACAGCCACCGGCCAAGCGCTGACCCGCCCCCATCCCCACGACAGCACCCGAAGGAATCATCGTGGACTTCACACCTACCGAGGCCCAGCACGACCTCGAAAAACTCACCCGGAGCATCGCCGAGAAGCTCACCACCAACGACCGCCTGCGCGAGCTTGACGCCGCCGAGGACCGCTTCGACGACAAGCTCTGGCAGGCCCTCGCCGACGCCGGCGTGCTCGCGGCGGCCCTTCCGGAGTCGGTGGGCGGCGGCGGATTCGGCATCCTCGAGCAGTGCACAGTGCTGCGTGAGATCGGTCGCCCCCTCTCCCCCGTGCCCTACCTCAGCTCGATCGTGCTCGCCGCCTCCGCGCTCGCCGAGTTCGGCGACGAGGGCCAGCGGGATCTGGCCCGGCGGGCCGGCGAGGGCACCGCGTTGCTGACCGTCGCGCTCGCCGAGGAACTGAACTACGACCCGGCACAGCCGGTCACCCGTGCCGATCGCAGTGGCGACGGCTGGGCGATCACCGGCACCAAGATCACCGTCCCCGCGGCCGCGTTCGCGGACGCGATCCTCGTGCCCGCCACAACCCCCGAGGGGGTCGCGGTGTTCGTCGTCGACCCGTCCGCGGCGGGCGTGCAGATCGACCGGCAGTCCACCACCGACTACAGCGCCGAGTCGATCGTCGACCTGTCCGGTGTCGTCACCAGCCAGGTGCTCGGCGGCGTCGAGCGCGGCTCCGAGGTCGTGGGCTGGATCCTCGACCGCGCCGCGGTCGGGCTGGCCGCCCAGCAGCTCGGCACCCTCGAGCGCGCGCTCGAACTGGTCGCCGAGTACGCCCGCGAGCGGGTGCAGTTCGACCGGCCGATCGGCAGCTTCCAGGCCGTCGCGCAGCGCCTCGCCGATGCGTTCATCGACGTCAAGGGCGTGCGATCGACGCTGTGGCAGGCGGCGTGGAGGCTCAGCGAGAACCTGCCGGCCGAGGCGGAGATCCGGACCGCGAAGTTCTGGGCCGCGGACGCCGGTCACCGCGTCTCGCACACGGTGATCCACGTGCACGGCGGAGTCGGCCTCGACCGGGATCACCCGGTGCACCGTTACTTCCTGGCCGCCAAGCACAACGAGTTCGCGCTCGGCTCCGCGACCGAGCAGCTCCGTCGACTGGGACAGGCCCTGGCGGACGTTCCGGCCTGAGCCACATCGACGAGAACGCCCGCGCCGCTCGGAGCAGCGCGGGCGTTCTCGTCGATTCGCCGGTCGATTCGACCGCGCGCCCATACCATTCGGTTCGGTATGGAGGCGTCGGGAGGAGTGCCGTGATCGGGTCGATCCGTGCAATGCATGCACTGTTGGCGACGGTGACACTCGGGGCGGCGATGTCCGGCGTCCCGGCGGCAGCCACCCCGGCGGGCGCCGCGCCATGCGTGCTGCTCGTTCACGACATCGGCCGGGACGCCGCGTCCTGGCACACCGCCGCGGATCGGCTCCGTGATCACGGCAGGTGCGCGGTTCCCGTGACGTGGGGCGCACCGGAGGACACGGACGTGCCGCTGCCCGTCGCGGGGTTGCGCGGAGCCGACGCGGGCGCCGACGACCTGGCCCGGACCGTCACCCGCACCGGAGACGGACCGTACGACGTGATCGCCCACGGCGCGGGTTCTCTTGTGGTGCAGCGCTATCTGCAGAAGTACGGGGCGGCCGCGATCCGGTCACTCACCACTCTCGGGCCGCTCTGGAACGGTACCGAGATGGGCGGGCTGGCCGCCGCCGAGGATGCGAGTCGCGCGCTCGGCACGTACGACCTCGTGCTCGGGCTGGAGAAGCCCGTCGTCGACCCGCTCTGCGCCGGCTGCCGCGAGCTGATCCGCGGTTCCGATCTGCTCCGGGACCTCCATCGCATCGGCGTCCCGACCCCGGGCGTGCACTACACGGACATCGCCACGCACTGCGACGAGCTGGCGCCGCCCGTCGCCGTGGAGGGCGTCACGCTGATCGTTCTGGACCACTGCATCTCGCACTTCGCACTACCCGACGATCCTGCGGCCCTCGAAGCCGCGCTCGGGCGATGAGGACAGGAGCAGTCGAATGCCTCGACACCCGCGCGGACGAACGGTGAACGGCCGCAGGATCACCGCGGCGGTGGCTGCCGTCGCCGCGGCCGCCCTGACGTTCGGACCTCCGGCCGCCGCCGCACCCCGTGAAGACCCCGGAACCCACACCGACCTCTATGACCCGCCGAACCCACTGCCGGCAGGCGAGCCGGGAGACGTCCTGCGCGTCGAACCGTCCGTGGCGGCCGTCGTTCCCGGTACGCCGGCCGTGATCGACGCGACCGTCACCCGCGTGATGTACCGCAGCGTGGGGGCGGCGGGGACACCCGTCGCCGTCGTCGGGACCGTGCTGGTTCCGACCGCCCCCTGGTCCGGTGACGGCCCGCGGCCGACGGTCGTGCTCGGCCCCGGCACCCAGGGCCAAGGCGATCAGTGCGCTCCGTCGAAACTGATGACCTTCGGACAGGAGTACGAGTACCTCCACATCGTCCCGCTGCTCACTCGTGGCTATGCCGTGGCGGTCACCGACTACGAGGGTCTCGGCACGCCCGGCGTGCACACGTACCTCAACAGGGAATCGCAGGGCCGTGCCATGCTCGATCTGGCCCGTGCCGCACAGCAGTTGACCGACCACGGCATCGACGAGGGCACCCGCTTCGGGTTCTGGGGGTACTCCCAGGGCGGCATGAGTTCCGCCGCCGCCGCGGAGCTGAAGGACGGCTACGCGCCGGAACTCCCTGTGGTCGGCGCGGTCGCCGGCGCCCCACCGGCGTCGCTGGCCGATCTCGCGGTCGCCGGGGACGGGTCGACGCTGTCGGGCGGAATCGGCTGGGTGGTCAACGGCTTCGCCGCCGCCCATCCCGAGCACGCCGACGCGATGCTGGCCGTGTTCGATGACGAAGGCCGCGCCGTCCTCGCCCGTGCCGCGAGCTCGTGCGTGTTCGACTTCCCGATGTTGAATCCGTTCCTTCCCACGAACCGGTACACCCGTGACGACCGGCCCATCGCCGAGCACCTGTCGGAGGAGCCCTGGGCCTCGATCGTGAAGCAACAGGAACTCGGCAACATCACACCCACGATTCCGGTTTTCGTCAGCTCGAACGTGAGCGACGACCTGGTTCTCAGGTCGGGCGTCGACACAATGGTTGCCAAGTGGTGCGCCGGAGGCGCTGACGTGGACTACCAGCGCTACGACCTGCCGCCGCTGTTCCCGAAGACCGCCACCGGCCACGCCGTCGGGCTCCTCCCCTCCGCCGCGCAGGGCCTGCAGTGGCTCGACCAGCAGTTCGCCGGCGGGCCGACCGGGAGCACCTGCAGCACGTGAGTTGCGATCCCACTGGCTGCGACAGGCACCTGGTCGCCCGCCCTCCCGCTGCCTACACTGCGGACATGAGCAACCCCGCGCCCACGGTGTCCGATCTGCTGCAGCGCCTCCGGGACGACCAGGAGAACGGAATCCTGTTCGAGGACACAGTGATTCCCTGGTCGAAGCACGTCGGCGAGTGCGTCGACACGGCCGCGGCCCTGGCATCGCTGTTGGATCCCGCGGCACCCCCGCACGTGGGGGTGCTGCTGGACAACGTCCCCGAGTTTCCGCTCCTGCTCGGGGCCACCGCGATCGGTGGCACCGTGCTGGCCGGGCTGAACCCGACCCGTCGCGGCGCCGCGCTGGCCGGGGACATCGCCCGGTCGGACTGTCAGGTCGTGGTGACGGACTCCGAGAAGGCCCGGCTGCTCGACGGCCTCGACCTCGGGGATGTCCGGCTGCTCCTCGTGGACACCCCCGAGTGGGACGCCCTGCTCGCCGCACACCGCGGCAGCCCGGTGCCGGACGTGACGCCGGGACTGGACGACCTGTTCATGCTGATCTTCACCTCCGGCACGAGCGGTAACCCGAAGGCCGTCCGCGTGACGCACAAGATGGTTGCCGGACCGGGCGTGATGCTCTCGCAGCGCTTCGGCCTGACCTCCGCCGACACCACCTATGCGTCGATGCCGCTGTTCCACTCCGGCGCCGTCATGGCGTGCTGGGCGATCGCCCTCGCCGCGGGCGGGAACTTCGCACTGCGGCGCAAGTTCTCGGCGTCAGGATTCCTCCCCGACGTGCGCCGGTTCGGAGCCACGTTCGCGCACTACGTCGGCAAGCCGCTCGCCTATGTGCTGGCCACCCCCGAACGGTCCGACGACGCCGACAATCCACTGAAGATCGTGTATGGCAACGAGGGCTCGCCGTCGGCGATCGCCGAGTTCGGCCGCCGGTTCGACGTCCGGGTCGTCGACGGGTTCGGGTCGACCGAGGGCGGCGTCCTGATCTCCCGGCTGCCCGGCACCCCGCCCGGCGCCCTCGGCCCACTGCCGGAGGGTATCGCCGTGCTCGATCCGGAAACCGGAACCCCCTGCCCGGTAGCCGAATTCGATTCGGCAGGGCACATCACCAACGCCGACAAGGCCACCGGTGAGCTGGTCAACACCACCGGCACCGGCAGCTTCGCCGGGTACTACAAGAATCCCGAAGCCGAGGCCGAGCGGGTCCGCGACGGCCAGTACTGGAGTGGTGACCTCGCGTACGTCGACGGCGACGGCTACGTGTACTTCGCCGGCCGCAGCTCCGGCTGGATGCGGGTGGACGGCGAGAACCTCGGCACCGCACCGATCGAGAACATCCTCGCCCGGCACCCGCGGGTGGTCGAGGTCGCGGCGTACGCGGTGCCCGACCCGCAGGTCGGTGACCGGGTGGCGGTGGCCGTCGTCGCCTCGGACGGGTTCGACATCGACGAGTTCGCCGAATTCCTCGCCAAGCAAGGCGATCTCGGACCGAAGCAGCTGCCGAGCTTCGTGCGGGTCACCGACGACCTGCCGAAGACCGCGACGTACAAGGTGCTGGGCCGGTCCCTGAGTGCACAGCGTTGGAACTCGTCCGACCCCACCTGGTTCCGGGCAGCCGGCACGACCACCTTCGTCCCCGTCACCCCCGACCTCGCGGCCGCACTGGACGCCGAACTCGACCGCTGATCGGGACCGAGGGTCGTCGCTGTGGGTGATGCCCGACGTCTCGAGGAACCCGGTCACCGCCACGAACGGAATTTCCAAGCCAGACGAAGAGGTCCGGCAGGCCGCCCGGGACGCTGGGCACCTCACGGAGCTGTGAGCGGACGTTCCGTGTCGTCACCGTCGCCGACCGCGCCGGACAGCAGCTCCATCAGCCTCGCCACCCCCGGTCGCACGCAGTCGGTGTAGCGCGCCAGGGCATCCCGAATCTCGGGTTCGTCGCGGCGCCCTCGCACGCCGCGTTGATGGTTGAGGCGGGACCGTTCCAGCCAGTCCACGACATCCGGCTCCTTCGACCAGGACCGCTCGGCCGCCATCTCGGTGAGCTTGCCTCGCACCCAGTCGAGCGGGACGTCGGGCAGTCGGTTCGTCGGGCAGAGGCGGTTCTTCTCCGCGACCTCTCGACCCGACGCCTCGACGTAGCCGACGAGCGCCGCATTGAACGGGATCAGTCCGGGACGGACCGGCTGCAACGTTATCCGGCCCGGCTCGAAGATCGGTAGGGCCGGAGCCCGATTCAGGCCCGCGGCAGCGCAGTGCACGTACAGGTCGTCGGGATCGGCGGGGACGGTGCCCTCGTCGAGTTCGATGGCGTGCGAGTCGACGCGGCGCACGTGACCGAGCCGAACGACCTCCTCGATCCGGCGAAGCTCGTCGACCTCGGCGGTGCTGGTCGTCGCCATCTTGAGCATCGTCGGCGTCACCGTCCGGTCGACGCGCAGGAGGAACCCATGCTCCTCGAGCCCGGTGAACAACTCCCCCAGCGACGTCGCGTTCGCCGCGGCCTGCATCTGCCGTGCCCCTCCGTCGACGATGCGCCCGACCAGATCGCCGTTCTGCACGAAATACCGGTTCACGAACCAGGATTCGCGTGGCTTGACCCACCGGATCAGCTCCGGCGCGACGCCGACTCCGAGCAGCCACACGCACGCGTCGATCGCGGTCTTTCCCGCGCCGACGATCACGTACCGGCCGGGTGGTGCCTGCACCGACACGAGCTCGCCCACCGGGATGCAGCGAACACCGGGTGCGACGTCGAAGGGCGGCGGAGTCGTTGCCGGTACGGACGGCGACAGGTACCTGGCGTCGACCACCGCTGCGCGGACGGTGACCTCGTACCGATCCCCCGTCGCGCGCGAGACGAATCCGTGGTCGCCGTCGTACTCGCACAGCGGGTGGTAGCGGACCGCGCCGGACGGCACCAGGTGCGAGTGCATCACCCGGTCGTAGTAGCCGCAGATCTCGGGGCCGGTCGCCCGCTCGTACATGCCCGCGTTCAGGCCGGTGACGTCGATGGCGTCGCCACCGAGCGGCAGTGAGTTCACACCGTAGAAGGAAGACGGCTGGTGCAGTCGCACGAACGGGTAGGCGTCGAGCCAGTGCCCGCCCGGCGCGTGCCGCCGGTCCACCACGATGACGTGGGCGGAACTGTCCGCCGTGAGCGCATCCGTGAACGCCATGCCCGCCGCGCCTGCTCCGATGACGAGGTAGTCGGTGTCGAGAGTGTGCGTCGCCATGTGCTCGCCTCCCCAACCACCATCCCAGCCGCGCCCGGATGTGTCCACGACGAGGGCCGGGCACGAATACTCGTGCCCGGCCCTCGGTGTGTGGCCCTACGGGTGTTCAGCCGCCCAGCTTGTCCAGCCGTGCGACGGTGGCCTCGAACTCGGCGACCAGATCGGCCATCGTGTCCGCGACCGGGCGGATCTCGTTCATCCGGCCGACGATCTGACCGGCGGGCATCGCGACGACGTCCGGGTTCTCGGCGGCGGCGATGCGCTGGTGCGCCTCCGCGACCAGGATGTTCTGCAGCGGCATCGGCAGCGCGTCGGGCGCACCCGGTGCCGACCAGGCGTCGGTCCACTTGGTCTTGAGCAGCCGGGCCGGCTTGCCGGAGTAGATCCGCGACCGGACGGTGTCGCTCGACGTCGCCGCCAGCAGCGCCCGCTGCGTGGCGGACGTGCCGTCCGCCGCGCTGCCGAGCCGGTACTCGGCGGCGGTGAGCCAGTACGAGCCCATCCACACGCCCTGTGCACCGAGCGCCATCGCCGCGGCGACCTGACGGCCGCTGCCGATGCCGCCTGCCGCGAGGACGGTGGCGGAATCGCCCACCGCGTCGACGATTTCGGGAACCAGCACCATCGAGGCGATCTCGCCCGTGTGCCCACCGGCCTCGTAGCCCTGCGCGATGACGATGTCGACACCGTTCTCGACGTGGCTGCGGGCGTGACCGACCGCGCCGGCCAGCGCGGCGACCGGCACCCCGTGCTCGTGCGCCTCGTCGATGATGTCCTTCGGCGGGGAACCGAGCGCATTCGCGATCAACGCGGGGCGGTGCTTGAACGCCACGTCGAGCTGCGCGCGGGCCACCGAGTGCAGCCAGCCGAGGACCCCGGTGGCGTGCTCGACGTCGTCGGACAGGGGCGGCACCCCCAGCTCCTCGAGGGTGCGGTTGACGAACGCGCGGTGCTCGGCCGGGATCAGCTTGTCCAGGTCCACGGCGGTGCCCTCGGTGGGCACCTTGGCCGGCATCACGACGTCGACGCCGTACGGCTTGCCGTCGGTGTTCTCGTCCATCCAGTTCAGGGTGGCCTCGAGCTCCTCCGGATCGTTGAACCGGACGCAGCCGAGCACGCCGAGGCCGCCGGCCCGCGACACCGCCGCCGCCACGTGCTCGGACGGGGTGAACGCGAAGATCGGGTACTTGATGCCGAACTTCTCGGCAAGATCGTTGTGCATCAGGAGTTTCCGTTGCCGTTCGTGTAGTGATCGTCCGCGTCGCGGGACTCGGTCTGCGCGGTGGCCCACTTGTAGTCCGGCTTGCCTGCCGGCGAGCGCTTGATCTCGTCGACGAACCACAGGCTGCGCGGCACCTTGTAGCCGGCGATCTCCTTGCGGGCCGCGGCCACGATGTCGTTCAGGCTCGGGCGGGCGCCGTCACGCGTGGCCACGACCGCGGCGACCCGGTTGCCGAAACGCTCGTCCGGGACACCGACGACGAGGCAGTCGAAGACGTCGGGATGCGTCTTGATCGCGCCCTCGACCTCCTCCGGGTAGATCTTCTCGCCGCCACTGTTGATCGAGACGGAGCCGCGGCCGAGCATCGTGACCGAGCCGTCCTCCTCGACGGTGGCGTAGTCGCCGGGGATCGAGTACCGGACGCCGTTGTACACCTTGAAGGTCGCGGCGGTCTTGGCCTCGTCCTTGTAGTAGCCGAGCGGGATGTGGCCGTGCCGGGCGAGCAGGCCGACCTTGCCCGAGCCGGGCTGGATCTCGTTGCCCTCATCGTCGAGGACGACGGTCGCGGCGTCGATCTTCACCCGCGGGCCGCCGGTGTGGGTGGCACCCTTGGTCACAGTGCTCAGACCGCCGAAGCCGGTCTCGGAGGAGCCGATGGAGTCGGTGATGTAGCGGTTGGGCAGCAGGTCGAGGAACTCGTCCTTGAGCGCAGGCGAGAACAGCGCCGCGCTGGAGGCCATCACGTACAGGCTGGAGAGGTCGTACGGCTCGCCGGTCTCCGGGTTGCCCGCCTTCAGCGCGTCCAGCATCGGCCGGGCCATCGCGTCACCGGTGATGAAGATGAGGTTGACCTTGTGGCGGTCGATGACCTGCCACACCTCGTGCCCGTCGAACTCGGGGTGCATCACCAGGGTGCCGCCGCCGAACAGACTGTGGAACACAGCGGACTGCGAGCCGCCGTGGATCATCGGCGGGATCGGGAAGCGCACCATCGCCGGGCTCGCGGCACCGACCTTGGCCAGCTCCCACTCGTCCTCGACGCGTTCGCCGGTGACGAAGTTGACTCCGCCGCCGAGCACCCGCCACCAGTCCTCGTGACGCCACATGACGCCCTTCGGCATGCCGGTGGTGCCGCCGGTGTACAGCATGAAGATGTCGTCGGGGCTGCGCTCACCGAAGTCGCGCTCGGGCGACCCCTCGGACAGGGCCTGCTCGTACTCGACGCCGCCGAAGGACGAGTAGTCCAGGTCGGTGCCGTCCTCGACCACGAGCACGGACTTGACCAGTGGCGTGTTCGGCAGCACGTTCGCGACCTTGTCCACGTACCTGCGCTCGACGACGAGCGCGGCCATGTCGGAGTTCTCGAAGATGTACTGCAACTCGTTCTCGACGTAGCGGTAGTTCACGTTGACCATCACCGCGCGGGCCTTGAACACGGCAACCATGGCCTCGATGGCCTCGATGGTGTTGCGGCTGTAGATACCCACCTTGTCGCCCGGCTTCACGCCGTGATCCTGCAGGTAGTGAGCCAGACGGTTGGTCCGCTCCTCCAACTGCGCGTAGGTGATCTCGCGGTCGCTGTCCAGCAGCGCCACACGCTCGGGGTTCAGGTCGATGGAGTGCTCGACAAAGTCTGCGATATGAAGGGCCACGCCCAACAAAGTAGAACGTGTTACCGTTTCATGCAAGAGTCAATTTGAGACCCAACTCACACGCATTCGGGAGCTACAAGTGTCCTCCACCACAGCCGAAATTTCCGACGTTTCGGACAAGTCCGCACCCTGCCTCGTGGAGAAGCGTGGTCACGTCCTGATCGTCACGATGAACCGTCCCGAGGCGCGCAACGCGCTCTCCCAGGAGATGATGGCGATCATGACGCAGGCCTGGGACCAGGTCGACAACGATCCCGAGATCCGCGTCGCGATCCTGACCGGAGCCGGCGGCACGTTCTGCGCGGGCATGGACCTCAAGGACATGAACAAGAACGCCCCCGGCGACAAGTTCGCCGGCGGCGGCTGGGACCTGACCAAGCTCCCCGCCCTGCTCAAGGGTCGGCGCCTGACCAAGCCGCTGATCGCCGCGGTCGAGGGTGCGGCCATCGCCGGCGGCACCGAGATCCTGCAGGGCACCGACATCCGGGTCGCCGGCGAGAGCGCCCGGTTCGGAGTGTCCGAGGCCAAGCTGGGCCTGTTCCCGCTCGGCGGGTCCGCGGTGCGCCTGGTCCGGCAGATTCCGTACACCGTCGCCGCCGACATCCTGCTCACCGGCCGCACCGTCCCGGCCGCCGAGGCGAAGGACCTCGGCCTGATCGGGTACCTCGTCCCGGACGGCGAGGCGCTGACCAAGGCGCTCGAGATCGCCGACCGGATCGCAGCCAACGGACCGGTCGCGGTGCAGGCGATCCTCAAGACCATCCGGGTCACCGAGGGCATGCACGAGGAGGATGCCTTCAAGCTCGAGGCCGAGATCGGCGCAGGTGTGTTCGCGAGCGACGACGCCAAGGAGGGCCCGCGCTCGTTCGTCGAGAAGCGTGCCCCGAAGTTCCAGGGCAAGTAGCCCGCACCACCGGGTACCGACACGGCCCGCCGTCGCACTCGCGACGGCGGGCCGTGACCGTCGGATCGGTTGACATCGCGGAACAATCCCGGCGGCACCCGGGTTGTGGCCGACATGAGCACCGACGCCGATTCCCGACTGCTCGACCTCGTTGCCGCCCACACCCGGGGTGTGCTGACGACGATCAAGCGCGACGGCAGGCCGCAGCTGTCCAACGTCGTCTACGCCTGGGATCCGGAGACTCGCACGGCGCGGGTCTCGGTCACCGCCGACCGGGCCAAGACCCGCAACGCCGCCCGCGACCCACGCGTCTCGCTACATGTGAGCGCGGGCGACTTCTGGTCGTACGCGGTGGTCGAGGGCGACGCCGAGCTGACCGCCGTCGCCACCGACCCGCACGACGCCGCCACGGACGAACTCGTCGACGTCTACCGCCGGGCCACGGGCACCGAACACCCGGACTGGGAGGAGTTCCGCCGCGCGATGGTCGCCGAACGCCGTCGGGTGCTGCGCATCCACACCCGCCGCGTGTACGGCATGGCCGAACTCCCGACCCCCTCCTCCTGACGCACTCCCCTGATGGCATGAACGGAAGCGTTCAGTCGATCAGATCGGCTGAACGTTCCGTTCATGCGATGACACGGCGGCGGAATTCCCCTGTGAACACCTGAGACCTGGTCGACCGCGCCCAAATCACGGTCGACCAGGAGCCACCGAATCGAGGACCACCGGTGGGCGTGGCCGACTCGCTGCCAACGCGTGATGCGCGCGCAACGCATCGCGCACGGTTTCCGGATCGTCCCGAACAGTCCGTGGAAGCGTCGACAGGACCACGATCCCGGCATTCTGCATTCGTGTCCGCCGCGCCGTCGTGGCCGCGTACGACTCGGGTGCGGTGTGCCAGTCGATCGAGTCGATCTCCCACGCAAGCCCCACACAGTCGATCCATCCGTCCGGTTGTGCAAGGAAAGTTCCGTCCTCGGACCGGATCGTGCGGTTGAAGACCATCTCCGGCAGGCCCGTCGACTGCCAGATCTGCCGCGCGAGCGCCTCGGGAACCGAGTGCACGTTCGCGTTCATCTCCTCGAGGACGACCCGGGCGAACGCGGACCCGCGGATGCTTCCCTCGGCGAGTTCCACGGCCAACTCCACCGCAGTGACGGCTTTGCGCTGGACCACCGCCGCGATCAGCGCCCGCGTCGAGTTCAGCGTCGTGCAACGCCGCGCGGCGTCGAGTAGCGCCCGCGGCAACGGCGCGCACGGCAGTCCCCCCCGGATCACCGGCTGCGGCAGTCGGGTTGTCCGCTCGACCCGGACGAAGGCGGTCGACTGCACTCTCCGCCGGTCGGGGAGCAAGACATGAACGTCTCCGGCCTCGGTCCCGAAACCATACTCGCGCAATGCGGTTCGGCCGGTCAGGACTGCACCATCACCGCAGTAGGCCAGACCGGCG
Source organism: Rhodococcus sp. NPDC004095 (assembly GCF_053604015.1). NCBI lineage: Bacteria > Bacillati > Actinomycetota > Actinomycetes > Mycobacteriales > Nocardiaceae > Rhodococcus > Rhodococcus sp. NPDC004095. The sequence goes on along the minus strand of NZ_JBSGGS010000007.1, from coordinate 254,217 downwards.
ACCAACCGCTGCCGGTGAGTCGGGTGGCCGTTGGTCAACTGGATGACACCAGGGAGAATCCTGCGCCACGAACCGTCCGGCCCACACCTGGACGTGATCGTCGACGACGACACCCCGAACGACACGAGCGTCGACACCCGGATGATCCCACTGTCGGCGACCTCGCCGAGCAACTGCCGTTCGCCGGCCCATCCCCCACGTCTCATACCGTCGATCTTGACCGGACCGACAGCGTCCCGCGCTCCCCACCGTGCACTTGTGAACAAGTCTCCGTGCCTGTGGACAACCTCACCGGCCCAGCATGAACGGAACATTCAGTCGATCTACTCGACTGAACGCTTCCGTTCATGCGGGGGCTATGGGCGACGGTCAGGCCGGCGTGACGACCTCGACGAGCTGGTGCATCTGCTCGACGTCACGGCAGGTGACCAGGAGCATGGTGACGCCGGCGTCCTCCCACACCTTCACCTGCTGACGGACCTCGTCGAGGTTTCCGATGATCATCGTGTCGGTGACCATGTCGTCCGGCACCATCGCGACCGCTTCCTCCTTGCGGCCGGACAGGAACAGCTTCTGGATCTCCTTGACCTCCTCGCCGTACCCCATCCGGGTGTACACCTGGGCGTGGAAGTTCAGTTCCGCGGCGCCCATGCCGCCGACGTACAGCGCGGTGATCGGCTTGAGCCGGGCGATCTCGGCGGCGCGGTCCTCGGTGACGACGACCTGGCACGTCGCGGCGATCTCGAAGTCCTCGCGGCTGCGGCGGGCACCCGGTCGCGCGAAGCCCTCGTCGAGCCACTCGTTGTACATCGGCGCGAGCCGCGGCGTGTAGTAGATCGCCAGCCAGCCGTCCGCGATCTCCGCGGTGAGCGCCACGTTCTTCGGCCCCTCGGCACCGAGCCAGATGGGCAGGTCGGCGCGCAGCGGGTGGGTGATCGGCTTGAGCGGCTTGCCCAGACCCATCCCGTCCTCGCCGCGGTACGGCAGCGGGTAGTGCGGCCCGTCGTTGGTCACCGCTGCCTCGCGCGCCAACACCTTTCGGATGACGGAGACGTACTCACGGGTGCGCGCCAACGGCTTCGGGAACGGCTGCCCGTACCAGCCCTCGACGACCTGCGGTCCGGACACGCCGAGGCCGAGGATCGCGCGACCACCCGACAGGTGGTCGAGGGTCAGCGCGTGCATCGCGGCATTGGTCGGCGTCCGGCCGGAAAGCTGTGCGACGGAGGTGCCGAGGCGGACCCGCTCGGTGCTCGAACCCCACCACGCGAGCGGCGTGAACGCGTCGTTGCCCCACGATTCCGCGGAGAACACGGCATCGAAACCACAGCGGTCGGCTTCTGTAACGAGTTCCTGCGCGTTCGCGGGCGGCTGCGCACCCCAGTATCCGAGTTGCAACCCCAGCTTCATTTGCGTGCCTCCGTGTTTTCCCATATCCGCCGCACTTCTTCAGTGACTCTTGCCACAGTAATAAGAACCTGTTCTACTCGAATCCGTGACCCCTGAAAAGACCCAACCGGCCGACCAGCCGCTGAGAGCACCGCTTAATCTCAAATTCGACTACACCCGATCGGTGGGACCGACCATCGGTGCGTTCGTGACCGGTCTCCGGGACCGGAAGGTCGTCGGCGCCCGCGGTTCCGACGGTCGCGTCCACGTGCCGCCACCCGAGTTCGACCCGGCCACCCTCGAGCCGATGACCGACTTCGTCGACGTCTCGGACACAGGCACGGTCGTCAGCTGGACCTGGATGCCCGATCCGATCGAGGGCCAGCCGCTGGGCCACCCGTTCGCGTGGGCACTGGTCAAGCTGGACGGCGCGGACACGTCGATCCTGCACGCCGTCGACGCCGGATCGGCGGACGCGATGAGTACCGGAATGCGGGTGCGGGTCCGCTGGGCCGACGAGCGAACCGGGCACATCCGCGACATCGCGTGCTTCGAACCCGGCGAGAGCGAGTCCACGCCGGCTCCCGCCGGCGGCGACCCGGTCACCGACATCGTCACCCCGATCGACCTGCACTACACGCACACCGCGTCGTTCGAGGAGTCGTACTACCTGCGTGGCCTGATGGAGGGCAAGGTCATCGGCGGCCGCACCGACGCGAACGGCAAGGTGTACGTCCCACCGCGCGGCGCCAACCCGACCGACGGTGTCCCCACCAAGGAGCAGGTCGAGGTCTCCGACAAGGGCACCATCACCACGTTCTGCATCGTCAACGTCCCGTTCATGGGCCAGCAGATCAAGCCTCCGTACGTGGCCGCCTACGTGCTGCTCGACGGCGCCGACATCCCGTTCCTGCACTTGATCCTCGATGTCGACGCCGCCGAGGTCCGGATGGGCATGCGCGTCGAGGCCGTCTGGCGGCCGAAGGACGAGTGGGTGTACTCACTCCGCAACATCTCCCATTTCCGCCCGAGCGGTGAGCCGGACGCGGACTACGACACCTACAAGCACCATCTCTAGGAGCCGGTAAGACCATGACAGACATTGCAGTCGTCGGCTTCGCACAGGCCCCTCATGTGCGCGAGACCACCGGCACCACCAACGGCGTCGAGATGCTCGTCCCCTGCTTCCAGCAGTTGTACGCGGAGCTGGGAATCACCAAGTCGGACATCGGTTTCTGGTGCTCCGGCTCGTCCGACTACCTGGCCGGCCGGTCCTTCTCGTTCATCTCCGCGATCGACTCGATCGGCGCCGTGCCGCCGATCAACGAATCGCACGTCGAGATGGACGCCGCCTGGGCGCTGTACGAGGCCTGGGTCAAGATCATGACCGGCGAGGTCGACACCGCACTCGTGTACGGGTTCGGCAAGTCCTCCGCGGGCAACCTCCGCCAGATCCTCGCGATGCAGATGGATCCGTACGTCGTGGCGCCGCTGTGGCCGGACTCGGTCTCGGTCGCGGGCCTGCAGGCGCGGCTCGGTCTCGATGCGGGCAAGTGGACCGCCGAGGACATGGCGGAGATCGCCAAGCGCAACCGCGCGGCCGCCAAGAACAACCCGAACGCCCAGCTCTCCGGGGACGTCGACGTCGAGGCGCTGCTGGCGTCCGAGTACGTCGCGGATCCCCTGCGGGCGCACGACTGTGCCCCGATCACCGACGGTGCTGCCGCGATCATCCTGGCCCGTGGCGACCGTGCCCGCGAACTCTGCGAGCGTCCGGCGTGGATCACCGGTATCGAGCACCGCATCGACTCCCCCAACATCGGGTCGCGCGACCTGACGGTGTCCCCGTCCACCGCCGCGGCCGCTCGTGCCGCGACCGGTGGTGACGTCTCGAACATCGACGTCGCCGAGTTGCACGCCCCGTTCACACACCAGGAGATCATCCTGCGTGAGGCGATCGGCCTGACCGACGCCACCACCATCAACCCCTCGGGTGGCCCGCTCACCGGCAACCCGATGTTCGCGGGTGGCCTCGAGCGGATCGGCTACGCGGCCCGTCAGATCATGAGCGGTGACGCCCAGCGCACCCTCGCCCACGCCACCAGTGGCCCTGTGCTGCAGCAGAACCTGGTCGCAGTCATGGAAGGACGCAACTAATGGCGAAGCAACTGGCAGCCGTCCTCGGCACCGGCCAGACCTATTACGTCGCCAAGCGGCACGACGTGACGATGGCGGGCATGATCCGCGAGGCCGTGGACCGCGCGATGGCCGACGCCCACGTCGGCTGGGACGACATCGACGCCATCGTCATCGGTAAGGCCCCCGACCTGTTCGAGGGCTCGATGATGCCGGAGCTCGCGATGTCGGACGCACTGGGCGCCAACGGCAAGCCGCTGCTGCGCGTCCACACCGCCGGCTCGGTGGGCGCCTCGACCGGCAACGTCGCGGCCAGCCTGGTGCAGTCCGGCGTGCACAAGCGAGTGCTCGCGGTGTCCTGGGAGAAGCAGTCCGAGTCGAACGCCATGTGGGCGCTGTCCACGCCGGTGCCGTTCACGATGCCCGTCGGCGCGGGCGCGGGCGGGTTCTTCGCCCCGCACGTGCGCTCGTACATCCGCCGCTCCGGCGCGCCCGATCACATCGGCGCCATCGTCGCGGTCAAGGATCGCCGCAACGGTGCGCTGAACCCGTACGCGCACCTCAAGCAGTCCGACATCACGGTCGAATCGGTGCAGGCGTCCCAGATGCTGTGGGACCCCATCCGATACGACGAGACCTGCCCGTCGTCGGACGGCGCCTGCGCGATCGTCATCGGCAACGAGGATGCCGCGCAGGAGATCCTGTCCGAAGGCCGCAAGGTCGCGTGGATCCACGCCACCGCGATGCGCACCGAGCCGCTGTCGTACGCCGGCCGCAACGTCGCCAACCCGCAGGCCGGCCGCGACGCCTCCGCCGCCCTGTGGAAGGCCGCGGGCATCACCGATCCGCTCACCGAGATCGACGAGGCCGAGATCTACGTGCCGTTCTCCTGGTTCGAGCCGATGTGGCTCGAGAACCTCGGGTTCGTGCCGGAGGGTGAGGGCTGGAAGTTCACCGAGGCCGGCGAGACCGCGATCGGCGGCCGGATGCCGGTGAACGCGTCGGGCGGCGTGCTCTCGTCCAACCCGATCGGCGCGTCCGGCATGATCCGGTACGCCGAGTCCGCGATGCAGGTGATGGAGCGGGCCGGCGACCACCAGGTCGACGGTGCCCGCAAGGCGTTCGGTCACGCGTACGGCGGTGGCTCGCAGTACTTCGCGATGTGGGTGGTCGGCTCCGACCGTCCCACCAACTAGGAGAGGAAGCCGCTCGTGAAGTTCACCGTCGGAATCGCGATGAGTCCGCTCGAGCAGTTGGTGCCGCTCGCGCAGACCGCGGAGGAGTGCGGGTTCGCGAACATCGGTCTGCCGGACTCGCTGTTCTACATGGAGACCGCGGCAGCGGACTACCCGTACACCCCGGACGGCTCCCGGATGTGGAACGCCGAGACCCCGTGGGTGGACCCGCTGGTCGCCGCCGCGGCGATGGGCACCGCCACCTCGACGATCGGCTTCTACACCAACGTCCTCAAACTGGGCTCCCGCAATCCGCTGCTGTTGGCCCGGCAGGTCGGCTCGGTGGCGAACCTGACGAACAACCGCTTCGGATTCGGCGTCGGGATCGGTTGGGCGCCGGAAGAGTTCGAGTGGTGCGGGGTGCCGTACGCGAAGCGCGGCGCCCGCGTCGACGAGATGATCGAGGTCATCAAGTTGGTCCTCGCCGGGGGCATGGTCGAGTACCACGGCGAGTTCTTCGACTTCGATCGGCTGCAGATGAGCCCGGCACCGAGCAAGCCGGTGCCGTTCTACGTCGGCGGCCACACCGGGGTGGCGCTCAAGCGCGCGGCCCGGGTCGGCGACGGCTGGACGTCCGCGATGATGAAGTTCCGAGATCTGGTCGAGACGAAGCGCAAGCTCGACGACCTGCGGGCCGAATACGGCCGGGAGAACGAGCCGTTCGAGATCCAGGCGGTGTGCATCGACCGGTTCGGCAAGGACGGCTACGCCGAGATGGCCGAGGCGGGCATCACCGACGCCATCGTCGTTCCGTGGCTGTTCGACGGGGTCCCCTTCGACGGTCCGCTCGAGGCCAAACAGGACTCGCTGCGCAAGTTCGCCGCCGAGAACATCCACTAGGAGCGAGATGACCGAGACCACCGAAACCCGGGCCGCCGCCGCCGGCGGCGGCGAGCATCCGGCCCTGATCGCCTCGCGCGCATCGCAGTCCGCTGCCAGTGGCAAGCGCAAGCAGGAGTGGCTGGACCTGTTCGCCGAGGACGGCTGGGTCGAGGACCCGGTCGGCCCTTCGGGTTTCGACCCCGAGGGCAAGGGACACCACGGCCGCGAGGCGATCTCGAAGTTCTACGACATGACCATCGCGAACACGGACTCGCTGGAGTTCATCATCGATGATCAGTTGCTCTGCGGGAACGAGGTGGTGAACATCGGCCGGATCCGCACGGTGATGGCCGGCGCCCAGGTCGACGCGGAGGGCGTGTTCGTCTACCGCGTCAACGACGAGGGAAGGCTGCAGTCGCTGCGGGCCTTCTGGGAAGTCGAGCGGGCGATGAAGACCCTGAAGAAGCTGTAGACCACAGCAGGACGCACGAAGGGCCGCAACCCGGAACGGGTTGCGGCCCTTCGTCATGTCTCCGCGGTCCGACGGCCTGTCAGGCCATGGAGGTCGGACCGTGGAAAGCCAGCAGCGCCGGCGGAACCGTGCGGTTCCACCGGCGCTGCTTCGCGCTCCTGTCAGCTCGCCCTCATCGAGCTGCTAGTGCGCGACCGGGCAACCCCCACCGGTGCCCTGGGTCTTGTAATCCACCTGGTATTCCTTGAGGCCGTTGAGCCAACCGGAACGCAGGCGCCGCGGGTTGGCGACCTCGACGATGTCCGGCAGGAAGTCCGCGATGGCGTTGAAGATCAGGTCGATCTCCATGCGGGCGAGGTTGGCGCCGAGGCAGTAGTGGGCGCCGGTGCCGCCGAACGACAGGTGCGGGTTCGGGTCGCGGAGGATGTCGAACGTGTGCGGGTTCTCGAACACCTCCTCGTCGAAGTTGGCCGACACGTAGTTCATCACCACGCGCTGACCCTTCTTGATCGCGACGCCGCCGACCTCGGTGTCCTCGAGCGCGGTGCGCTGGAAGGCGGCAACCGGGGTGGCCCAGCGGATGATCTCGTCGGCGGTGGTCTTCGGGCGCTCCTTCTTGTACAGCTCCCACTGTTCGGGATTGTCCATGAACGCCTTCATGCCGTGCGTGGTTGCATTGCGCGTGGTCTCGTTGCCGGCCACCGCGAGCACGATCACGAAGAAGCCGAACTCCTCGGCGGTGAGCGCCTCGCCGTCGACGTCCGCCTCGATCAGCGTGGTGACGATGTCGTCGCCGGGGTTGGCCTTGCGGGCCTCGGCGAGCTGGTAGGCGTAACCGAGGACCTCCATGGACGCGGCCGCCGGGTCCATGTCGTTGTCCGGGTCGTCATAGGAGGTCATCTGGTTGGACCAGTCGAACAGCTTTCCGCGATCCTCCTGCGGCACACCGATCAGCTCGGCGATGGCCTGCAGCGGCAGCTCCGCCGCGACCTGGGTGACGAAGTCACCGCTGCCCTCCGCGGCGGCGGCCTTCACGATGGACTCGGCGCGATCCTGCAGCTCGTCCTTGAGTCCGTTGATGGCGCGGGGGGTGAAGCCGCGGGAGACCAGCTTGCGCAGCTTGGTGTGCTCCGGCGCGTCCTTGTTCAGCAGCACGAACCGCTGCAGTTCGATTGCCTCACGAGGAATGTCGTCGGCGAAGCGCGGGATCGCCGTGTTCTCCCAGGTGGAGAACACGTCGCTGCGCATCGAGACGTCCCGGATGTCCTCATGGCGGGTGACCAACCAGTAGCCACCGTCGTTGAAGCCACCGACACCGTCGGGCTGCTCGACCCAGTACACCGGCTCGGTCTTGCGGACCTCGGCGAGCTCCTCGACCGGGAGCCGGTGTGCGTAGATGTCGGGATCCGTAAAGTCGAATCCCGCGGGAATGTTGGGCTGTGCCACTGCTGTCTCCTGCCCTCGCGAACCATGTCGCAAAGTGATCTGTAACACGTTCTAATAATATTGAAGCACACCCCCTCGATCTAGGGAAGATCTCACACCAGAGTCCTTGCCGCGCTGGGGAACCTGTTCTACTTTTTGAAGTACAGATGGAAAGGAGCCCGCAGTGGGCACACCAGTAATCGTCGAGGCCGTCCGGACCCCGATCGGAAGGCGCGGCGGCTGGCTGTCCGGCCTGCACGCAGCCGACACCCTCGGTGCCGTGCAGACCGGTCTGCTCGAGCGCGCCGGAATCGACCCCCTCCTCGTCGAGCAGGCCATCGGCGGCTGCGTCACCCAGGTCGGCGCACAGTCCAACAACATCACCCGCACCGCATGGCTCGCCGCCGGACTGCCCTGGCAGGTCGGCGCGACCACCATCGACTGCCAGTGCGGTTCCGCGCAGCAGGCCAACCACCTCATCGCCGGCCTCATCGCCACCGGCGCCATCGAGGTCGGCGTCGCGTGCGGTGTCGAGCAGATGAGCCAGGTCCCGCTCGGCGCGAACGTCGCAGGCGACCACGCGGGTCCGCGCCGCCCCGAGTCGTGGGACATCGACATGCCCGCGCAGTTCGAGGCGGCCGAGCGGATCGCCCGCCGCCGCGGACTGACCCGCGCGGATCTCGAGGTCCTGGGCGTGCAGTCCCAGGCCCGAGCGAAGCAGGCCTGGGACGAGGGCCGGTTCGACCGCGAGGTCCTCGCGGTCAAGGCACCGGTCGTCGACAAGGAGACCGGCCCGACCGGCGAGTGGCAGACCGTCACCCGCGACCAGGGCCTGCGTGAGACCACTGCCGAGGGCCTCGCCGGACTCAAACCCGTGATGGAGGGCGCCATCCACACCGCCGGCACCTCCTCGCAGATCTCCGACGGCGCCGCCGCGGTGCTGCTGATGGACTCCGACCGCGCCCTCGCCCTCGGCCTCAAGCCCCGCGCCCGCATCGTTTCCCAGGTGCTCGTCGGCGCCGAGCCCGAGTACCACCTCGACGGCCCCGTCCAGGCCACCACGAAGGTCCTCGAGAAGGCCGGCATGCAGATCGGCGATCTCGACCTGTTCGAGATCAACGAGGCCTTCGCATCGGTCGTCCTGTCCTGGGCGCAGGTGCACGGTCCCGACATGGACAAGGTCAACGTCAACGGCGGCGCGATCGCCCTCGGCCACCCCGTCGGCAGCACCGGTTCCCGGCTGATCACCACCGCCCTGCACGAACTCGAGCGTCGTGACGCCTCGACCGCCCTGATCACGATGTGCGCCGGTGGCGCGCTCGCGACGGGCACCATCATCGAGAGGATCTGACGCCGCGATGAACCGCCCACCGTTGCTCGACACGAAGTTCACCCGCTCGATGATCAAGTGGATGTCGAAGTCGAACGTGGTCGCGTATCGGGTGACCGGTGGGCGCATCGGCGGCAAGTGGCGGGTCGGCAGCGCCGCGAAGACCGGGCTGCCGATCTGCCTGCTCACGACGACCGGACGCAAGTCCGGTGAGCCGCGCGTGAGCCCGCTGCTGTTCCTCGAGGACGGCGGGAAGATCGTTCTCGTCGCGTCGCAGGGCGGCCAGCCGAAGAACCCGCTGTGGTACCTGAACCTGAAGGCCGACCCGAACGTGACGATCCAGATCCGTTCGCAGGTACACAATCTCGTGGCCCACGTGGCCGACGACGACGAACACGCCGACCTGTGGCCGAAGCTGGTGGCGATGTACCCGGAGTTCGACGACTACCAGGCGTGGACCGATCGGAAGATCCCCGTCGTCGTGTGCTCGTAGAAATTCCGCGCCCGGTGGCAGACAATGCGAGATGAATCGCGCACTGTTTGCCCAACCGGATGAGGGAGAGATTCGCATGACGGCCGGCCCCCAAGATCAGATCCTGGACCGACGCGAGCTCGCGAAGGCGCTTCTCAAGGCGCTCGAGATGCGGCACGAGGTCCTCGACGCGATCGTCGACAGTGACGACCACGAGGGCGCGGTACGGGCCGTCAGCGGGTTGCTCGGCTCCACCTCCGCGAACGCGGAGATCGTGCTCGGGCTTCAGCTGGGACGCCTGACGAGGCTCGAGCGGGACCGGCTGCGCGACGAGGTCCAGAACCTGGACGCGACGCTGAAGTGGCTGCCGGAGCAGCGGCCCGCCGCGACCGGCGGCGGGGTCCGGCTGCGACCGTTCAGCGCCAGCGACACCGATGCCGAGTTGTTCCGGCTGCGCTCCGAGGAACAGTTCGGAGACGACGGCAAGCCCTGGTCTGCGGACCGGGTGGCGGCCGAACGCGCGGACGGCCTGCGCCGGGTCGACGACGAGACGGCGGCATGGTTCGTGTGCGAGGACGTCAGCGGCGACGCCCCGCGCGGTGTCGGCCTGGTGTTCGGCGAACTGACGGGCCAGGAGGTCGACATCGCGGTGTGGGTCGCGCCGCAGTCCCGCAAGCACGGCTACGGCACCGCCGCCCTCAAGCAGTCGCGCACCGAGTTGGCCGCCTACTTCCCCGGCACCGTCGTCGTCGTTCGCACTCCCGCCGGATAGGCGCTACGCACCCGTGAGTCCTTTGGCCCTTCAGCGGGCCAAAGGACTCACGGACGGCGGAGCCGCCTACGCGCCGTAGACGGGCGTCGGCACCTCGGCCTTCGCCAGCAGGTCCGCGACGACCGGGCCCAGTTCCTTCGGATCCCAACGCTCGCCCTTGTCCTGGGCGGGTCCGTGGCGCCAGCCCTCGGCGACGGTGACCTTGCCGCCCTCGACCTCGAAGACGCGGCCGGTGACGTCCTTCGACTCGGCGGAGCCGAGCCACACGACCAGCGGGGAGACGTTCTCCGGCGCCATCGCGTCGAAGCCCTCCTCCGGAGCGGCCATCGCCTCGGCCATCGCGCCACCGGCACCGACGGTCATGCGGGTACGCGCGGACGGGGCGATCGCGTTGACCGAAACGCCGTAGTTCTTCAGCTCGGCGGCCGCCTGGATCGTCATCTCGGCGATGCCGGCCTTGGCCGCGGCGTAGTTGCCCTGGCCGATGGAGCCCTGCAGGCCCGCGCCCGAGCTGGTGTTGATGATCCTGGCGTCGACCGGACGTCCGGCCTTGGACTCGGCGCGCCAGTAGGCGGCGGCGTGACGCAGCGGCGCGAAGTGGCCCTTGAGGTGCACCCGGATCACCGAGTCCCACTCCTCCTCGCTCATACCGACGAGCATCCGGTCGCGCAGGAAGCCCGCGTTGTTGACCAGCACGTCCAGGCCGCCGAAGGTGTCGAGCGCCGTCTTGATCAGGTTCTGGGCACCCTCCCAGTCCGCGACGTCGTCGCCGTTGACGACCGCCTGGCCGCCGGCCGCGATGATCTCGGCGACGACCTGCTCACCGGGGCTCTCGCCGGTGGCGGTGCCGTCACTGCCGACGCCGATGTCGTTGACGACGACCTTCGCACCCTCAGCCGCGAACGCCAGTGCGTGCGCCCGCCCGATGCCGCGGCCCGCGCCCGTCACGATGACGACGCGACCGTCTACCAGTCCGCTCACTTGTTCTCCTCCGTTGTTGCCGCCGCCGCCAGGAAGGCGGGGCGCTCACCGCCACCGTGGACGGTCAGGGTCGAGCCGCTGACGTAGGACGCCAGCGGCGATGCCAGGAATGCTGCACAGTTCCCGATGTCGTCGGGGCGGGCGAGCCTGCCCAGCGGGACGGTCTCGCCGACCGCCGCCACACCCGCGTCGTCGCCGTAGAACAGGTGCGACTGCTCCGTCTCCACCATCCCGACGACGACCGAGTTGACCCGCACCTTCGGCGCCCACTCCACCGCCAGGGACTGCGACAGGCTGTCGATGCCGGCCTTGGCCGCGCCGTAGGCGGCGGTCCCCGGCGACGGCCGCGAACCACTCACGCTCGAGATGTTCACGATCGAGCCGCCACCGTCCTGAGCCTGCATCACGGCGTTCGCGGCCTGCGCGACGAGCAACGGCGACAACAGGTTCAGCTCGACGATCTTCGAGTGGAACCGGGGGCTCGCCTCGGAGGCCAGCGCGGACGGCGACCCGCCTGCGTTGTTGACCACGGCGTCGAGACGGCCGTACCGCTCGACGATGGTGTCCACCATCGCCTGCACCTGTTCGGGGTTGCGGACGTCGCAGGCGATGAAGTCGACGGCACGCCCGTCCACCTCGATCGGCTCGTCCGCGGGGCGCCGGGCACACGTCACCACCGTCGCACCCGCCCGCAGGAACGTGCGGCTGATACCCGCCCCCACACCCCGCACGCCACCCGTGACGAGCACGACGCTGCCACTCAGACCCAGATCCACCACGTACCTCCGCTGTCAGCGACCCCCTCACGGTCGCCCGATGATTCGCCTGCGAGCCGGGGGTGCCCTCCGTTCCACCGGTAACGGACTCCAGCCCGGCCCGCAGGTGTGCTAACTTACCAAGCAATCGCTTGGTTTGGCGACCTACCTAAGGAAACACGATGGGAATCACCTCAACTTCCGACGGGGCCGGCATCACCACGGTCACCGTCGACTACCCGCCCGTGAACGCCATCCCCTCGACGGGATGGTTCGAACTGGCAGACGCGATCCGCGAGGCCGGCAAGGACATGAGCACCCATGTGGTGATCCTGCGAGCCGAGGGACGCGGCTTCAACGCCGGCGTCGACATCAAGGAAATGCAGGCCACCGAGGGTCACGGCGCCCTGATCGCGGCAAATCACGGCTGCGCGGCAGCGTTCTCCGCCGTCTACGACTGCGAGGTTCCGGTCGTGGTGGCGGTCAACGGGTTCTGCGTCGGCGGCGGCATCGGCCTGGTCGGCAACGCAGACGTCATCGTCGCCTCCGACGACGCCATCTTCGGCCTGCCCGAGGTGGACCGCGGTGCGCTCGGCGCGGCCACGCACCTCGCCCGCCTGGTCCCCCAGCACATGATGCGCACGCTGTACTACACGGCCAAGAACGTCGACGCCCAGACCCTCAAGCACTTCGGTTCCGTGTACGACGTGGTCCCGCGTGCCGAACTCGACGCCTGCGCGCTGAAGATCGCCGGTGAGATCGCCGCCAAGGACACCCGGGTCATCCGGCGCGCCAAGGAAGCGATCAACCGCATCGACGTGATGGACGTGCACACCAGCTACCGGATCGAGCAGGGCTTCACCTTCGAGCTGAACCTGGCCGGCGTCGCCGACGAGCACCGGGACGAGTTCGTCGCCACCGGCAAGCCGAAGTCGAACACCACCGCACCCAAGGGAGAGGGCAACTAATGGCCGAGAAGCGCGACAAGCGCCGCTCACTGGACGAGGCCGTCGCCGGCATCCAGAGCGGGATGACCATCGGCATCGGCGGCTGGGGCTCCCGGCGCAAGCCCATGGCCCTCGTGCGCGCCCTCCTGCGCAGCGACGTCAAGGACCTGACCGTCGTCGGCTACCTGGGCCCGGACCTCGGTCTGCTGATCTCCGCCGGCAAGGTCAAGCGTGCCTACTACGGCTTCGTGTCCCTGGACTCGGCGCCCTTCTACGACCCCTGGTTCGCCCAGGCCCGCGTCGCCGGGACCATCGAGTCCCGCGAGATGGACGAGGGCATGGTCAAGGCCGGCCTGCAGGCCGCCGCCGCGCGCCTGCCGTTCATGCCGATCCGCGCCGGCCTCGGTTCGGATGCGCAGACCGTCTGGGGCGACGAGCTCAAGACCGTCGCGTCCCCGTACCCGGACGCCGACGGACGCACCGAGACCCTGATCGCGATGCCCGCGTTCAAGCTCGACGCCGCCCTGGTTCACCTGGATCTGGCCGACGAGCGCGGCAACGCCGCCTACACCGGCGTCGACCCGTACTTCGACGACCTGTTCTGCCTCGCGGCCGAGCAGCGCATCCTCAGCGTCGACAAGATCGTCTCGACCGAGGAACTCGTCAAGTCCGTCCCTAACCAGGCCCTGATCCTGAACCGCGCGATGGTCGACACCGTCACCGAGGCCCCGAACGGAGCCCACTTCACCTTCGCCGGCGGGTACAAGCGCGACGAGAAGTTCCAGCGCCACTACGCCGAGGCCGCCAAGACCCCTGAGGCATGGCAGGCCTTCGCCGACACCTACCTGTCCGGCAGCGAGGACGACTACCAGGCCGCCGTGCGCAAGTTCGCAGAGGAGCAGAACGCATGACCGAGGTAACCCGCGCCGAGTACTGCGCAGTCGCGTGCGCCGACCTGTTCGCCGATGCCGGCGAGATCTTCGCCTCGCCCATGTCGACCATGTCGCTCATCGGTGCCCGCCTGGCGAAGCTCACCTTCGAGCCGGACCTGATCATCACCGACGGTGAGGCCCTGATCCTCGCCGAGGCCCCGGCGATCGGCGCCTCCGCGCCGATCGAGGGCTACATCCCGTTCTCGAAGGTCTTCGACGTGGTCGCGTCGGGTCGTCGTCACGTGGTGATGGGCGCCAACCAGATCGACAAGTTCGGCAACCAGAACCTCTCCGCGTTCGGCCCGCTCGACAAGCCGACCCGCCAGATGTTCGGCCTGCGCGGCGCCCCCGGCAACTCCATCAACCACGCCACCAGCTACTGGGTCGGAAAGCACTCCACGCGAGTGTTCGCCGATCAGGTCGACGTGGTGTGCGGTGTCGGCTACGACAAGGTGGACCCGGAGAACCCGGCGTTCCGCTTCCTGAACAACTACCAGGTGATCACCAACCTCGGCGTGTTCGACTTCCAGGGTCCCGGCCGCACCTTCCGTGCCGTCACCCTGCACCCCGGCGTCACCGCCGAAGAGGTCGCCGAGAACACCTCCTTCGAGGTGGCCGGGCTCGCCGAGGCGGGTGTCACCCGCGAGCCGACCGCCGAGGAGCTGCGCATCATCCGAGAGGTGATCGACCCGAAGAACTTCCGCGACCGCGAGGTGTCGGCGTGAGCCCGCAGGTTCTCCGCACCCCGCTCACCGAGCTGGTCGGCATCGAGCACCCGATCGTGCAGACCGGCATGGGCTGGGTGTCCGGCCCGCGCCTGACCGCGGCCACCTGCAATGCCGGCGGACTGGGCATCCTCGCCTCGGCGACGATGACCTACGACGAGCTCGAGGCGGCGATCAAGAAGACCAAGCAGCTCACCGACAAGCCGTTCGGCGTCAACATGCGCGCCGACGCGTCGGACGCCGGCCAGCGGTGCGACCTGCTGATCCGCGAGGGCGTCAAGGTCGCCTCGTTCGCGCTGGCGCCGAAGAAGGACCTGATCGCCAAGCTCAAGGACAACGGCATCGTCGTGGTCCCCTCGATCGGTGCCGCCAAGCACGCCGTCAAGGTCGCCTCGTGGGGCGCCGACGCGGTGGTCGTGCAGGGCGGCGAGGGCGGCGGGCACACCGGCGGTGTCGCGACGACGCTGCTGCTGCCGTCCGTCCTCGACGCCGTCGACATCCCGGTGATCGCCGGCGGCGGCTTCTTCGACGGCCGCGGCCTCGCGGCGGCGCTGTCGTACGGCGCGGCCGGTGTCGCGATGGGCACCCGCTTCCTGCTCACCAGCGACTCGGCGGTGCCGGACTCGGTCAAACAGCAGTACCTCCAGCGCGGCCTGACCGACACCACCGTGTCCGTCAAGGTCGACGGCATGCCGCACCGCGTGCTCAACACCGACCTGGTGAACGCACTCGAGAAGTCCAGCTACGCAAAGGGACTCGTCGCCGCCGGCAAGAACGCGATGAAGTTCAAGTCGATGACCGGCATGAAGTGGTCGACGCTCGTCAAGGACGGCCTGGCGATGAAGAAGTCCGGCGACCGCACCTGGCAACAGATCATCATGGCCGCCAATACCCCGATGCTGCTCAAGGCCGGCCTGGTCGAGGGCAACACCGAGGCGGGCGTGCTGGCATCCGGTCAGGTGGTCGGCATGATCGACGACCTGCCCAGCTGCCAGGAACTGATCGACCGCATCGTCACCGACGCGGTCAAGCGCATCGACGCCCTCGGCGCGCTGAAGGCGTGATCGGGGCACCACCCCACCGCTCCTGACCGAAGGGCACCTTCGTCCGGTTGAACCGGACGAAGGTGCCCTTCCGCCGTTTCGGGGGCCCGCCGCTTCAGGGGCTCAGCCGTTTCGGACCGCCGCTTCGATCCGCGCCCGCACCTCCGGGCGGCGCAGCGGCGGCACGGTCGACGGGGGCTGACGACGCTCCGGCAGGGCGTCGAGCAGGCGTTCGGTGGCCGCGGTGACCTCGGCGACCGCCCGCTCGAACGGATCCCGGGTGTGATCGGACAGTTTGTGGATTCCGCTGACCTTCCGGACGTACTGGACCGCGGCGGCCTCGATCTCCTCCGCGGTCGCAGCAGGCTCCAGCCCACGCAACTCGGTGATGTTTCGGCACATGCCCCGACCCTAGTCCCGGCCCGCCGGTCCCGCCGACGCCCGAGCCTGCCCGGGATCCGCGACCGAGCCGTGCGGGCCGGCATGCCAACGACCGCACCCGTGTCGATCTCGGCGGCCCGCGGCCCCGTCTCCGGTAATGTCCGCCACTGTGAAGCTGACGCGTGATCGTGAGGAGACCGGTGGGCCGGGTCGTCCGCGCGATCCGCAGGTCGACCTCGCGGTGCTCGATGCCACCGTCGCACTGTTGGTCGAGGCCGGATACCAGAAGACCACCATCCAGGCGATCGCCCGCCGCGCCCGGGTCAGCGCACCGGCGATCTACCGGAGGTGGGCGACTCGGGAAATGATCATCGAGGACGCCGTTTTCGGGCTGCAGGAGGACAACGACCATCCCCTCCCGCCGGTCACCGACAACCTGCGCGCCGATCTGCTGGCGTGGACCCGCAAGTTCCTCGACCGCACCGCCCACCCCGCCGCCCGCTCGGCGATCCCCGGACTGCTGTCGGCGTACCACCACCACGACGGCGTACACGAGCGCCTCGTGCAACGCGCCGAGGCGCCGACGCGCGCCGCACTCGTCGAACGCATCCTCGAGGCGGTCCCCGATGCCGGCGCGCGCGCCGAGACCACCGCGGGCATCGTGTTCGACATGCTGGTGTCCGCCACGATGATTCGGGGCGTCGCGCACGGCTACGAGGGTGCCGACGAGTGGTGCGAGCACCTCGCCGACGCCCTCCACTCCGTCATCGCCGCCCTGCGGTAGCGATCCCACCACCACGCGGACCCTTCGCCGCGCTGCAGGCGGTTCTCGCACCGAAACGACCGGAGGGCACCCCCGCTACGCGGGAATGCCCTCCGGGGTCGGTCGAACGCGGTTACTGCGCCAGGCGCTCGATGATGGTGACGTTCGCGGTGCCGCCACCCTCGCAGATGGTCAGCAGGCCGTAGCGGCCGCCGGTGCGCTCGAGCTCGTTGAGCAGCGTCGCCATCAGCTTGGTGCCCGTCGCGCCGAGCGGGTGGCCGAGCGCGATCGCGCCGCCGTTGACGTTGACCTTCGCCGGGTCGGCGCCGATCTCCTTGATCCACGCCAGCACGACCGGGGCGAATGCCTCGTTGATCTCGATCAGGTCGATGTCGTCGATGCTCAGGCCGGTCTTGGCCAGCGCGTGCTGGGTCGCCGGGATCGGAGCGGACAGCATGAAGATCGGGTCGTCACCGCGCGCGCTCATGTGGTGGATCCGGGCACGGGGCTTGAGGCCGTGCTTGGCGACGGCCTCCTCCGACGCGAGCAGCAGCGCGCTGGCGCCGTCGGAGATCTGGCTGGCGACGGCGGCGGTCATCTTGCCGCCCTCGACGAGCACGTTCAGCCCGGCCATCTTCTCGAGGCTGGTCTCCCGCGGACCCTCGTCGACGGTGGCGTCACCGAGCGGGACGATCTCGTTGTCGAAGCGGCCCGCGGCGATCGCCGCCTTGGCCCGCTCGTGGCTCTGCAGCGCCCACTTCTCCAGCTCTTCGCGGCTGATGTCCCACTTGTCGGCGATCATCTCGGCGCCCTTGAACTGGGACACCTCCTGGTCGCCGTAACGCTCGGCCCAGCCCTTCGACTCCGCGGTCGGGGTGCTGAAGCCGTACTGCTCGCCGACGATCATCGCCGCCGAGATCGGAATCTGGCTCATGTTCTGCACGCCGCCGGCGACGATCAGGTCCGCGGTGCCGGACAGGATCGCCTGCGCGCCGAACTGGATGGCCTGCTGGCTCGACCCGCACTGCCGGTCGACGGTCACGCCGGGCACGTGCTGCGGCAGCCCGGCCGCGAGCCACGACATCCGGGCGATGTTGCCGGCCTGGCCGCCGATGGCGTCGACGCAACCGAACACGACGTCGTCGACCTCGGACGGGTCGATGCCGGTGCGCTCGACGAGGGCCTTGACGATGTGGGCGCCGAGGTCGATCGGGTGGACGCCGGCGAGGGCGCCGTTCTTCTTTCCGATCGGGGTGCGGATGGCATCGACGATGTATGCCTCGGGCATTGGAACTCCTCCGGGTTAGGACCGTGACTCGGGGCTGGACAGCCCGTCGAGAACGATGGCGAGGTACTGCTTGGCGACGGATTCTGCGGTCTTCGGTCCACCGGGCCGGTACCACCGGACCGCGACCCACACGGTGTCCCGCAGGAAGCGGAAGGCGAGCTCGATGTCGATGTCGGGGCGGAAACTGCCGTCCGCGACGCCGGATTCGAGGACGGACACCCACAGCGTCCGGAACTCCCGGTTGCGCTGGGCGATGTACGCGAACCGCTCGTTGCCGACGAGGTGCTTGGCCTCGTCCTGGTAGATCGCGACGGCCGCATGCGAACTGTCGATGGCCTCGAACGAGGCGACCACCAGCGCCTCGAGGGTCGCGCGGGTGCCCAGACCCGCGCTGGTAATGACCTGGTAGCGGCCGAACAGGTCGTCGAGGAATCCGCGCAGGATCTCGTCGACCATGGACTCCTTGGAGTCGAAGTGGTGGTAGAGGCTGCCGGACAGGATTCCGGCGGCGTCGGCGATGTCGCGGACCGTGGTGGCGCGGGTGCCTCGTTCCGCGAACAGTCCGGCCGCGAGGTCGAGCAGCTCGGCGCGGCGACCGGATTTGTTGGCGGACTCTTCGGTGCGGGACGGTGGTGTCACCCCAACAGCATACCAACCAAGCGATTGCTAGGGTCAATGGATGGTTGAGTCAGCGCGCAGTGCCGTCGTGACCGGAGGGTCCGGCGGAATCGGAATCGAGATCGTCAAAAACCTCGCCGCCGCGGGACATCCCGTGGCACTGACCTACCGGTCCAACGCGAGCCGGGCCGAGGCAGTCGTCGCCGACGTGGTCGCGTCCGGCGGCCGCGCCCGCGCCGACCGGGTCGACCTCACCGATCCGGACGCGGTCGCCGAGTGGGCGGAGGGCGTGCGCGCCGAGTTCGGCGATCCGGCGGTGCTGGTGCACGCGGCCGGGCCGCACATCCCGATGGTGCACCTGTCGAAGGTCTCCCCCGCGACCTACGCCGAGCACCTGAACGCCGAGGCCACCGCGTTCTTCGCCGTCGTCCACGCATTCCTGCCCGCGCTGCGCGCGACCGGCGGGTCGGTGGTCGCGGTGACCACCGCCGCCACCGATCGCTACCCGGTCCGGGACGGCCTGTCGTCCGGGACCAAGGGTGCCGTCGAGGCGCTGGTGCGGGCGTTCGCGGTCGAGGAGGGACGGTTCGGGGTGCGGTTCAACGCGGTCGGACCGGGCATGCTCACCGACGGCATGGCGGAGCGCCTGATCGGCAGCGACGACCTGGACGAGCGCGCGCTGGCCGTGGCAACGAGCCGGATCCCGTTGGGCCGATTCGGCTCGGCCGTGGACATCGCCGAGGCGGTCGGCTTCCTCGCGAGCGAGAAGGCCGGCTTCATCAGCGGCCAGAAGATCAACGTCGACGGCGGCTACTCCGTCTGACCGTTCCCCCGGACTTCCCTCCTACCCCACCCACCAACGACCGAATGTGGGATCCGGTCACTTGAAGTGACTGAATCCCACATTCGGTCAACCCGGGGTGGGTGCAGAGGATGGCGCGGCGTGGCGCGGACCCCCCGTTGCGTCAGGCGCGCTGGCTGGAGATGGAGACGATCTCGCCGGTCAGGTAGGTGGTGTAGTCGCTGGCGAGCATCGCGATGGTCGCGGCGATCTCCCACACCTCGGCGGCCCGGCCGTACGCCTCGCGGGACGCGAGGGTGTCGAGCAGTTCGTCGCTGGTGACCTTCGCCAGGAACGGGTGCTTGGCGATGGACGGGGCGACGGCGTTGATCCGGACGCCGTACTCGGCGGCCTCGATCGCCGAGCAGCGGGTCAGCGCCATGACGCCGGCCTTGGCGGCGGCGTAGTGCGACTGCGAGTGCTGCGCGCGCCAGCCCAGGACCGACGCGTTGTTCACCAGGACGCCGTTGTGCTCGACGCTCTTGAAGTACCGCAGCGCGGCGCGGGTCGCGCGGAAGGTGCTGGTCAGCGTGATGTCGACGACGCGGTCCCACTGCTCGTCGGTCATGTCGACGATCGGGGTCTCGCCGCCGAGACCGGCGTTGTTCACCAGCACGTCGATGCGGCCGAGCTTCTCGGCGGCACCGGCGATCAGGGCGTCGACCTGCTCGGTGCTGGAGACGTCGCACACGAACGATTCGATCTGCTGGCCGCCGAACTCGGCGGCCAGCTTCTCGACGGTCTCGCCGAGGCGGCGCTCGTGGAAGTCAGAGACCAGGACGTCGGCACCCTCGAGCAGCGCGCGGCGGGCGGTGGCGAAGCCGATGCCGGTGCCTGCGGCGGCGGTCACGACGACCTTCTTGCCCTTGAGCAGGTTGTGGCCCTCGATCTCCTCGGGGGCGACGGACAGCGGGGACTTGATGGTGGCGGTCACGGGCGTGCCTCTCGGGGAAGGCCGAGCACCCGCTCGGCGATGATGTTGCGCTGGATCTCGTTGGATCCGCCGTAGATGGTGTCGGCGCGAGCGAACAGCCACAGGCGCTGCAGGTCGTTCAGTTCCTCGCCGGGCTCGGTGTTCTCGACACCCACGAGCGAGGCCGCACCCTGGACCTCCATGGCGAGTTCGCCGAGGCCGCGGTGCCAGTTGGCCCACAGCAGTTTGGCGACCGACGCCTCGCCGCCGTTGGCGCTCGCGTCGACGCTGGCGAGCGTGCGCAGCGCGTGGGCGCGGATGACCTGCAGGCTCATCCAGGCGCGGGAGATCTTGTTGCGGATGGCGGGATCCTTGGCCGCGCCGTTGCGCTCGGCCAGTTCGACGATCGACTCGAGTTCACGGGCGAAGCCGATCTGCTGGCCGAGGGTCGAGACGCCGCGCTCGAAGGTGAGCGTGCCCATCGCGGTGGCCCAGCCGTTGCCCTCGCCGCCGACGACGAGGTCCGCGTCGGTGCGGGCGTTGTCGAAGAACACCTCGTTGAACTCGGAGGTGCCGGTCAGCTGGATGATCGGGCGGACCTCGATGCCCTCCTGGTTCATGGGAACCAGCAGGTACGACAGGCCCTTGTGGCGGGACGAACCCGGCTCGGTGCGCGCGACGACGAAGCACCAGTCGGCCAGGTGCGCGAGCGACGTCCAGACCTTCTGGCCGTTGACGACCCACTGGTCGCCCTCGAGGCGCGCGGTGGTCGACACGTTCGCGAGGTCGGAGCCGGCGCCCGGCTCGGAGTAGCCCTGGCACCACAGTTCGGTGACGGTCTTGATGCCCGGCAGGAAGCGCTGCTTCTGCTCCTCGGTGCCGAACGCGATGAGCGTCGGGCCGAGCAACTCCTCACCGATATGGCTCACGCGTGCGGGTGCGTTCGCACGCGCGTACTCCTGATGGAAGATGATCTGCTGGCTCAGCGTCGCCTCGCGTCCGCCGTACTCCTTCGGCCATCCGAGGCAGGTCCAGCCGGCGGCGGCCAGGTGGCGATCCCACTCGAGGCGTTCCTCGAACGCCTCGTGCTCACGCCCCGGCCCACCCAGGCCCTTCAGCTCGGCAAACTTCCCGGAGAGGTTCTCTTCGAGCCATTCGCGTACTTCTTTGGCGAATGCCGCGTCGGCGGCCTCGCTCTCACCCTGGCTAACGTCCACAGCGATACGGTACCCTACCAAGCACTTGCTTTGTATAGAGGTTCCGCCTCGTTGAGGAGAGATTGTGAGCACGAATGTGACCACCGGGCCCCGGACGACCCCGGCCACGCTGTGGCGCGCCGCTGAACAATTCGGGTCGAACGAGGCCGTTGCAGACGGATCCGAGCGCATCACCTACACCGAACTGCTCGACCGCGTGCGCACCGCCGCGCGGGCGCTGATGGCCAAGGGTGTCCAGGCCGGCGACCGCGTCGCGGTCTGGGCGCCCAACACCTACCACTGGGTCGAGGCCTTCCTGGCCGCCCAGTACGCCGGTGCGACGCTGGTGCCGATCAGCACCCGCTACACCGGCCACGAGGCCCTCGACATCCTCGAGCGCACCAAGGCGAAGGTCCTGGTCGTGCCGGATCGCTTCCTCAAGGCCGATCGCCTCGCGGACGTCCTCAAGGCCGCGGGCGAGGGCGGAATCCCGACACTCGAGCTCGTGGTGCGCACCCCGTCGGACGATCCGGCCTCCGGCGCCCCGACGACGGAGTTCCCGGGTGGCGAGATCCTCGAGTGGGATCAGATCACCGCGGCCGCCGAGCCCGTCTCGGCGGAAGAGGCCGACGCCCGCGCTCGCGCCGTCTCCCCCGACGACGTCGCCGACATCCTGTTCACGTCCGGCACCACCGGCAAGAGCAAGGGCGTCATGACCGCGCACCGCCAGACCGTCGGGATCGCCGACGCGTGGGCCGACTGCGCCGAGGTCGACGACAAGGACCGCTACCTGGTCATCAACCCGTTCTTCCACACCTTCGGCTACAAGGCCGGACTCATGGTGTGCATCCTGCGCGGCGCGACGATCGTGCCCGCCGCGGTGTTCGACGTCCCCACGATCATGAAGATGATCGCCGACGAGAAGATCAGCGTGCTTCCGGGCGCCCCGACGATCCACCAGACGATCCTCGACTTCCCGACCCGCGGCGACTACGACCTGTCGAGCCTGCGCGTCGCGATCACCGGCGCAGCGGCAGTTCCGGTGGTGCTCGTCGAGCGCATGCAGGCCGAACTGGGCTACGACGCCGTCATCACCGCCTACGGCCAGACCGAGGCGGTCGTGGTGACGATGTGCCGCACCGACGACGATCCGGTCACCGTGTCGACGTCGTCCGGCCGCGCGATCCCCGGCATGGAGGTCAGGATCGGCGAGCAGGGCGAGATCCTGGTCCGCGGCGAGAACATCATGCTCGGCTACCTCGACGACCCCGACTCGACGCGGAAGACGATCGACGAGGACGGCTGGCTGCACACCGGGGACGTCGGAGTCCTGGACGAGCGCGGCTACCTCGACATCACCGACCGGCTCAAGGACATGTACATCACGAACGGCTTCAACGTGTATCCGGCCGAGGTCGAGAACACCCTGGCACGCATCGACGCCGTCGCCGAGGCCGCCGTCATCGGCATTCCCGACGAGCGGGCCGGCGAGGTCGGGCGCGCCTACGTGGTCGTCAAGCCCGGCGCCACACTGACCGCCGACGAGGTCGTCGCGTTCTGCAAGGAGCGCCTGGCGGGCTTCAAGATTCCGCGCGAGGTTCGGATCGTCGACGGTCTGCCGCGCAACCCGTCCGGCAAGGTGCTCAAGAACGACCTCCGTGAGGGGAAGGCATGACCATGACCGTCAGCGACACGGAGGCCGGGGCCCTCCCCGACGAGGGCGACGTCGTCACCTACGAGGTCCGCGACCACGTCGCGTACGTGACGATGAACCGTCCCGACTACCGCAACGCGCAGAACTCGGTGATGACGTACGCCCTCGACGCCGCATTCGAGCGGGCCGTCGAGGACGACGACGTGAAGGTGATCGTGCTGGCCGGCAACGGCGAGCACTTCAGCGCCGGCCACGACATCGGGACGCAGGGCCGCGACCATCACGTGCACTACGAGAACAAGGCCGCCCTGTGGTGGGACCACCTCGGCAAGCCGGGTGGCGACCAGCGTTTCGCCCGCGAGACCGAGGTGTACCTGGGCATGTGCCGCCGCTGGCGGGAGATGCCGAAGCCGATGATCGCGCAGATCCACGGCGCGTGCATCGCCGGTGGTTTGATGCTCGCCTGGTGCTGCGACCTGATCGTCGCCTCGGAGGACGCGTTCTTCTCGGATCCGGTTGTCCGGATGGGCATCCCGGGTGTCGAGTACTTCGCCCACCCTTGGGTGCTGGGGTCGCGGTTCGCGAAGGAGATCCTCTTCACGGGCGACCGCTTCACCGCGCAGCGCGCGTACGAGGTGGGCATGGTCAACCGGGTCGTCTCGCGCGACGACCTGGAGGCCGAGACCCGTGAGCTGGCCGCTCGCGTCGCGCAGATGCCGCGGTTCGGTCTGGCACTGACCAAGAAGGCCGTCAACCAGTGCGAGGACCTGATGGGTCAGCGTGCCGGTATGGACTCGGTGTTCGGCCTGCACCACTTTGCCCATGCGCACAACGCCGAGGTGGGTAGGGACTCCCTGGGCGGAATGGACGTCAACAGTATGAAAGCGAAGGCGGAATAGTGGATCTCGAACTGGATGAAAAGGCCCGCGCCTTCCAGCTGGAAGTGCGCGAATGGCTCGCTGCCAACGTCCCGGCGGAGCCGCTGCCGTCGATGGACACCGCGGAGGGTTTCGAGGCCCACCGCGAGTGGGAGCACAAGCTTGCCGACGCCCGCCTGTCGACCGTCGCATGGCCGACGGAGTTCGGCGGCCGCGACGCGTCGATGATCGAGTGGATCATCTTCGAGGAGGAGTACTACAAGGCCGGCGCCCCCGGCCGCGTCAGCCAGAACGGCATCTTCCTGTTCGCGCCGACGTTGTTCGAGCACGGCACCGAGGAGCAGCTCGCGCGAATCATGCCGCGCATGTCCCGCGCCGACGACATCTGGGCGCAGGCGTGGTCCGAGCCGGAGGCCGGCAGTGACCTCGCGGGCATCCGCTCGACGGCCCGCCGCACCGAGGGCGGCTGGATCCTCAACGGGCAGAAGACGTGGAGCTCGCGCGCCACGTACGCCGACTGGGGCTTCGGCATGTTCCGCACCGACCCGGAGGCGCAGCGCCACAAGGGCCTGACGTACTTCATGTTCCCGCTGAACCAGGACGGCGTCACCGTGCGCCCGATCCCGCAGCTCGACGGCGAGCCCGGCTTCGCGGAGATCTTCTTCGAGGACGTCTTCGTCCCGGACACCGACGTCGTCGGCGAGGTCAACAACGGGTGGCGGGTCGCGATGAGCACCGCCAGCAACGAGCGCGGCCTGTCGCTGCGCAGCCCGGGCCGCTTCATGTCCGCGGTGGATCGGCTGATCGAGGTGTGGAAGGCGAACGCCGAGGACACCGACACCGCCGCCCGCGACCGCGTGGTCGACGCGTGGATCGGCGCCGAGGCGTACCGCCTGCACACCTGGGGCACCGTCACCCGCATGCTCGAGGGCGTCCCGCTGGGCGTCGAGGGCTCGATCAACAAGATCTTCTGGTCCGAGCTCGATGTCCGGATCCACGAGACGGCCCTCGACCTGCTCGGCGCCGACGGCGAGCTCGCCGGCAAGTGGCAGGACGGGTACCTGTTCTCGCTGTCCGGCCCGATCTACGCCGGCACCAACGAAATTCAGCGCAACATCGTTGCCGAGCGTCTGCTCGGACTCCCGAAGGCGGATCGATGAAATTCTCCCTGTCCACCGAGCAGCGCGACTTCGCGGACAGCCTCCGCGGACTGCTCGCCAACGCCAACACCCCGGCCGTCATCCGGTCGTGGGGTGAGAACGACACCGCCGCGGGTCTCGAGCTGCTGCAGCAGCTGGCCGAGACCGGCGTGACCGCGCTGGCCGTGCCCGAGGAGTTCGACGGCATCGCCGCGCACCCCTCCGATCTGGCCGTCGCGTTCATCGAGCTGGGCCGCGCCGCCGTGCCGGGCCCCATCCTCGAGACCGCCGCCGCCGTCCCTGCCCTGCTGTCGGCGCTGGGTGACCAGCAGCTCGCCAAGCGCTTCCTGCCCGGCATCGCCGAGGGCACCTCGCTGGCGTCGCTGGTGCTCGAGCCGTCCACCCCGCGGGCCCTCGACGCCGACCTGGCCGACCCGGTTCTGCGGGTCTCCGGCGACACCCTCGAGCTGGTCCGCGCGACCACGCAGCTCGAGTCGGTCGACCCGGCCCGTCGCCTGTTCGAGGTCGAGTCGGTCGAGACACTCGCGCAGGGTGCGGACGTCGTCGCGGCTGCGGAGAAGGCGTACGACCTCGCGGTCCTCGCCGCCTCCGCGCAGCTGATCGGCGCCGGCCACGCGATGATCGAGACCGCCACCGAGTACGCGAAGAACCGGTCCCAATTCGGCCGCGTGATCGGCAGCTTCCAGGCCGTCAAGCACCACCTCTCCGACGCCCTCGTGGCCGTCGAGATGGCGACCCCGCTGGTGTACGGCGCGGCGATCTCCATCGCCGAGGGTGCGGACACGATCGCCCGCGACGTCTCGGCCGCGAAGGTCGCCGCCGCGAACGCCGCCTACCTGGCGTCCCGCAAGGCGCTGCAGGTCCACGGCGCCATCGGGTACACCCTCGAGTGCGACCTGTCGCTGTGGCTGACGAAGACGCGGGCCCTGCAGTCCGCGTGGGGCACCGCCTCCGCACACCGCGCACGGATTGCGAGCGCGCTGTGAGTGGGGTCGGAGTGTTCGCGGAGGAGCAGATCGAACTCCGCAAGACGGTTGCCCAGTTGCTGGCCAAGCGCGCCGACGCGGCCGCGCTGCGCAAGACGCTCGAGTCGGGCGAGGCGTTCGACCGCGGCCTGTGGGACGTGCTGTGCCAGCAGGTCGGTGTCGCGGCGCTCGCGATCCCGGAGGAGTTCGGCGGCTTCGGTGCCACCCTCGTCGAGCAGCACCTGGTGCTCGAGGAGCTCGGCGCTGCTCTGACGCCGTCGCCGATGTTCGGCTCCGCGGTCCTGGCCGCGCAGGCGATCCTCGCGACCGGCAACACGGAGGCGTGCGAGCGCCTGCTGCCCGGCATCGCCGAGGGATCGTCCATCGCCGCCCTCTGCTGGGTGGGCCCCGAGGGCCACTGGCGCAGTGACGATGTCGCGTGCACGGCTGCAGGCAACGACGCCGACGGTTACACCGTTTCCGGTGCTGCCCACTACGTGCTCGACGGCGCACACGCCGACGTGCTCATCGTTGCGGCGTCGGTCGACGGCGCGATCGCGCTGTTCGAGGTCGACCCGTCCGCCGATGGCGTCGCCCGCCGCCGGCTGCCGACGATGGACCTGACCCGTCCGATGTCGTTGGTGGAGTTCGCTTCCGTCTCGGCCGTCCGGCTCACCGCCGGTGACGCGACGGCGGCGCTCGAGCGCGTGCGCACCATCGCGATCGTCGCGCTGTCTGCCGAGCAGGTCGGCGCCGCCGAGCGCTGCATGCAGATGACGGTCGACTACAGCAAGGACCGCGTCCAGTTCGGTCGCGCGATCGGCAGCTTCCAGGCGCTCAAGCACCGCATGGCGGACCTGTACTTCCTGGTCGAGACGGCGCGGTCGGCGTCGTACGCGGCGGTGTACTCGCTGAGCGAGGGCCTGCCGTCGGCAGCCGCGGACGCCGCGGTCGCGAAGGCGTACTGCTCGGAGGCGTTCAACGCGATCACCGGTGACGCGATCCAGCTGCACGGCGGCATCGCGATCACCTGGGAGCACGACGCGCACCTGTTCTTCAAGCGCGCGCACGGCAGCTCGCAGCTGTTCGGGCAGCCGGAGGAGTTCATCAAGGAGATGGAGTCGCTCGCGGGCCTGCCCGCATAAGTCGACGGCGGGCCTGACCGCACAGGTCGACGGGCTCGCGGGGTCTCACACCCCGCGAGCCCGGAATCTGCTCCCCCGCCCGCGTTTCCGGACCGGGACGACGGCTCTCGTATTCCCGGAATCGGCGAAAAACGCACATCACAGGAACGGCCGGTGTCATGCTCCGCGCATGGACATGGGCGCTCTCGAAGACATCCGCCAGCTCAAGTACCGGTACTTCCGGACCCTGGACCTGAAGCTCTGGGACGAGTTCGCGGACACCCTCGCCGACGACGTCGTCGGCGAGTACGGCACGCACGCGCTCGCCGATCCGCTGGTGTTCGAGGGACGCGAGGAGCTGGCCGGGTTCATGCGTCGGACCCTCGGCCCGTCGATCACGACGGTTCACGTCGCCAGCCACCCGGAGATCACCGTGACGGGCAACTCTGCTTCCGGGTCCTGGTGCTTCGAGGACACCGTAATCGTCCCCGACGCCAGGAGCCTGATCCGTGGTGCCGGGTACTACCGGGACTACTACCGGCGGGACCGGGACGGCCGCTGGCGAATCACCCGCACCTCGTACGCGCGAATCTACGAATCACTCGTGTCGCTCGACGACATCCCCAGTCACCGCTTGCTGTCCCACATGTGGTCGGATCGCCCGACGTCCGACTGAGAAGTCACGCGCCCTTCAGGTTGTCTCGCGCCCAGGTTGCGATGGCGTCGAGTGCCGGTATCAGCGCCTCGCTGGCCTCGGTCGCGCGATACACCACGGTCACCGGTGGCCCGTCGTCGACGGTGCGCTGCACCAGGCCCGCGGCCGTGAGCTCGGCCAGTCGCTCGGAGAGCACCGAGTCACTGATCCCGGCAACGGCCCGTTTGAGCTCGGAGAATCCTGCCGGGCCCTGCACGAGGGTGCCGATCAGCACCCCGTTCCAGCGCTTCCCGAGGAACTTGAACGCCTGACTCAGCCCGGCGTCACATGCCCGGGGCTCGTGGTGCTCGGCGTCCCTCTGCATTCCCCCACCCTACCAATCGACTCCAACGCCGAGAGTTGCTAGCTTTTTCGAAGTGAGCTAGCTTTCTCGATGTCACTAGCTTTTTCGAAGATGTCCGCGACGAGTGCGGCACTGCCCCCAGGAGTCACCCGTGTTCATCGCCGTCATGATCTTGTCCGTGTTGCTGGCCCTCGTCCTCACCATGTCCGCCGTGGGCAAGCTCGGCAAGAACCCCCAACAGGTCGAGTCCATGACCAACGTGCGCTTCCCCGTCGACAAGATGTGGATGCTCGCCGTCGCCGAACTCGCCGGCGCGGCAGGTCTGATCGCCGGCCTGTTCTGGTGGCCGCTCGGCCTCGCGGCCGCGATCGGCGTCGTCGCCTACTTCCTCGGCGCGATCGTCATGCACGTGCGCGCAAACGACAGGACCATCGCGCCCGCAGGTGTCCTGATGCTCGTGGCGGTCGCCGCGGCGGTGCTCGCGCCGATCGCCGCCTGACCGTCAGCCCTGCAGATCCACGATCTCCTCGAGGAACTGCGCGACCCCGTCGTCGTCGTTGGAGGGCAGCACCCGATCGGCGAGTTCGAGGATCTCGGACAGTGCGTTCGCAGGCGCCAGCGCGGTACCGGCCCAGCTCAGCATCGGCACGTCGTTGACCGCGTCCCCGATGACGGCAACCTCCGCTGCCGAGACACCTCGCGCGTCGCACAGCCGGGCGAGGGCGCTGGCCTTCGACACCCCGGTCGCCGCCATCTCGATGTACGGGGCACCCGAGTGGGTCAGTTCGACACCGTCGACCCCGGCCGCGGCCGCGAGCCGGTACAGCTCGTGGCCGGGCACCTCGGGATGCCGGGCGACGATCTTGACCATCGGCTCGGCCATCCGCGGCAACCGCTCCTC
This sequence comes from Rhodococcus sp. NPDC004095, assembly GCF_053604015.1. Lineage (NCBI taxonomy): Bacteria > Bacillati > Actinomycetota > Actinomycetes > Mycobacteriales > Nocardiaceae > Rhodococcus > Rhodococcus sp. NPDC004095. The sequence continues at coordinate 225,101 of NZ_JBSGGS010000007.1, read as the reverse complement.
GAGGATCATCTCGTCCGGGGTCCGATGGTGGTCGGTGTAGTCGCACAGCGCCGCGTACTCGGGTTCGGCCACGAAGGTCGTCGGCCCGACGTTGGCGAACACCGCGCCCGGGACGAGGGTGCGCACGCGGTCCATCGCCGCGAGGGCCGCGGTGACCTCGATCGAGACGGTGCCGGTGATCTCGGGGCTGCCGTCGGCCAGGTCGAGGGTGACCGCGCCGTTCGCGCAGATCGCCTCCCCACGGAACCCGCAGGACCGGGCCAGCGCGTCGACCGAGTGCCTGGCGCGGGCCGTCGCCCACACCACCTCGACGCCGGCGTCACGCGCGGCGGCCATCGCCCGCGCCGTGCGCGGCGAGACCGTCCGATCGGACCGCAGCAGGGTCCCGTCGAGGTCGGAGGCCACCAGTCTGATTCGCGTCACCCCTCGATGATCCCAGCCCGGCGAGGCGGCCCTGCCGTTCGGGCCGCGACGCCACATGCCGCCGGCACACCTAGCCTGGATCCATGACCACTCCCGAGATCACCCTGAATTCCGGAACCGTCATCCCCCAACTCGGCCTGGGCGTCTGGCAGGCAGCGAACGACGAGACCGAGCGCGCCGTCCGCTTCGCACTCGACGAGGCCGGCTACCGGCACGTCGACACCGCCGCCGCCTACGGCAACGAGGAGGGTGTCGGCCGCGGCATCGCGAGCTCCTCGGTGCCCCGCGAGGACCTCTTCGTCACCACCAAGCTGTGGAACTCCGACCAGGGCCACGAACCCGCGCTGGCCGCGTTCGACGCGAGCCTGTCCCGCCTCGGTCTCGACTACGTGGACCTCTACCTGATCCACTGGCCGCTGCGGAACAGGGACACCCGGCTGCGCACCTGGGACGCACTCGAGAAGATCGCCGAGTCCGGGCGCGCCAAGGCGATCGGGGTGTGCAACTTCGAACCGCACCACCTGCAGGAGCTCGTCGACCGCGGCGGCGTGCTGCCCGCGGTCGACCAGGTCGAACTACACCCGCATCTCCCCCAGCACGCGATCCGCACGTTCGCGTCGCAGCACGGCATCGCGGTCGAGTCGTGGAGCCCCCTCGGCGGCACCAGCAACTCCGGGTGGGGCGATGCATCCAAGCCCAACACGCTGCTCGGCAATCCCGTCCTCACCGCCGTCGGTGAGCGCCACGGCAAGTCGCCCGCACAGGTCCTCATTCGCTGGCATCTGGACAACGGGCTGATCGTCATCCCGAAATCGGTGCACGACAACCGGATCGCGCAGAACATCGACGTGTTCGACTTCGCTCTCACCGAGCAGGACCTGGCCGAGATCGCGACTCTCGACAACGGTGCCAGGGTCGGCTTCCACCCCGACGAGATGAACCTCGGCGCCCCGGCGTAGCGGCAGGGTGCCTATCCGGTCGGCGCCGCCGCGGTGAACTTCACCGGCAGCTCCTCGAGTCCCGAGACGAAGTTCGCCGGCCTCAGCGGCAGCGGGTCGCTCCCTGCGAGGGCCATGTCGGGCAGGCGCTCGAGCAGGCGCTCGAACATCAGCTTGCCCTCGAGACGGGCGAGCTGGTTTCCGAGGCAGAAGTGGGTGCCGAATCCGAAGGCCACGTGCGGGTTCGGGTCTCGTCGGGTGTCGAAGACGTCGGGGTCGTCGAACACCGACTCGTCGAAGTTCGCGGACTCGAACAGCAGCAGCATCTTCTCGCCCTGTTTCAGGTCGGCGCCGAAGAAGGTGGTGTCCCGGGTGACAGTGCGGGCCATGTTCTTGATCGGCGACACCCACCGCAGCATCTCCTCGATCGCGAGCGGCAGGCCGGAGGGATCCGCGACCAGCCGATCTCGTTGATCCGAGTGCCGCATCAACTGCTCCATGCCGCCGCTCAGGACGTGGCGGGTGGTCTCGTCGCCGCCGATGAGGATCAGCAGCGCCTCGTTCACGATCTCCTGGTCGTCGAGGCGCTGCCCGTCGATCTCGGCCTGCACGAGGACGCTGATCAGGTCGTCGGACGGTTCCTTGCGCCGTTCGGCGATGGTGCGGAACGTGAATTCGTTGAATGCGACGTACGCGTCCATCATCGCCTTCAGCTGGTCCTCGGTCGCGTTGCTTCCCAACGCCTTCACCAGATCGTCCGACCAGCGCAGGAAGGTCTCGCGGTCCTCGGGGCGGACGCCGAGCATGTCTCCGATCACCGCCATCGGCAGTGGCGCCGCGAGGTCGGCGACGAAGTCGCACTCCCCCCGCTCGCAGACCCCATCGATCAGCTGATCGCAGATCTCGCGGATCCGCTCGATCTTCGCCTCGACCTTCTTACGGGTGAAACCGGTGTTGACCAGCCGGCGGCGTTGCAGGTGCTCGGGGTCGTCCATGTCGATCATCTGTGGCAAGGGGCCGGTCTCCGGACGGATGCCGCCGGCGTTGGAGAACAGCCCCGGATCACGCTCGGCGGCGATGAGCGCGGCGTAGCCGGCCGCGGCGGGCACCCCGTTGCGGTCCCGGAACACCGGCTCGTGTGCGCGCATCCAGGCGTACGCCCGCCTCGGATCGCCGAACTCCCCGGCGTAGAACCGCCCGTCGACCAGTTCGATGTCGGGTCGTCGCATCGTTGCCCGTCCCCTCGGTCCGCTCTCGACACGCTTCGGTCCGAAGCGTATGCCTTTCCGATGCAAACCATGTCCGGAAACGGGCCACGGTGGTAGAACAAGTTCCACCGATGCGAGGGGAGTGCGCGTGGACACGAACGGCTCGGGCGACCTGCAGGGCAAGTCGATCCTGGTGACCGGCGGCGGCAGTGGGATCGGCCTCGGGGTCGCGGACCTGCTCGCCCGCTCCGGCGCCCACGTGACCATCGTCGGACGCACCGAGGACAAACTCGCCGCGGCCGCGGCGACGATCACCCCGGAGCGTGGCGGCTCGATCACCCACCACGCCGCCGACGTCACCGTCGAGGACCAGATCGCGCGGGCCGTCGCGGCGGCCACCGCGGTCACCGGCCGACTCGACGGCGCGGTCGCCTGCGCGGGCGGCAACGAGACGATCGCCCCGGTCACCCAGATCGACGTCGACGCGTGGCGTCGCACCGTCGAACTCAACGTCACCGGCACCATGCTCACCCTCAAGCACGCGGCCCGCGAACTCGTCCGCGGCGGGGGCGGTTCCTTCGTGGCGATCTCGTCGATCGCGAGCAGCAACACCCACCGCTGGTTCGGCGCCTACGGCGTCTCGAAGTCGGGCGTCGATCACCTCGTCCAACTCGGCGCCGACGAACTCGGCGCGAGCAACGTCCGCGTCAACTGCATCCGCCCCGGTCTGACCCGAACCGATCTGGTCGCCCTGATCACCGAGGGCGGACCACTGCTCGAGGACTACCAGTCGTGCACCCCCCTGCCCCGAATCGGGGAGCCCGAGGACATCGCCCGACTCGCCCGTTTCCTGCTCGGCGACGAGTCCACCTGGATCACCGGGCAGATCATCAACGTCGACGGAGGCCAGATGCTGCGCCGCGGACCGGATTTCAGTTCCATGCTCGAACAGGTCTTCGGCGCCGACGGCCTGCGCGGGGTGGTGGCGCCGTGACCGCCCACGACGTGCTCGGACAGCAGGTCGAGATGCCGGTGCGGGTGCGGCAGGCGACCGCGTTCATGGCGATGTACTCGGTGCCGACCGCGGCGGCACAGCGACTGATCGACCCGACCGGCCTGCAGATCCTGCAGTTCCGGCCCGGCCGCGGACTGTGCGCACTGGTCTTCGTCGACTACGTCGACGGAGATCTCGGTCCGTACAACGAATTCGGCGTGGTCTTCATGGTCCGCGACCACCGCACGAGCGGAGGATCCACCCTCACCGATCTGACTGCACTCGCGAAGGGCCGTTCCGGCGCCCTGATCCACCAACTGCCCGTCGACGGCGACTTCACACTCGCCGCCGGCCGCGGGATCTGGGGATTCCCCAAGGTGCTGGCCGACTTCCGCGCCGATCACTCCTCGGACGTCAAACACGCGTCGGTCAGCCAGGACGGCCGGCTGATCGCGGACCTGACGGTCAAGCCCGGTTTCAGAACACCCGACCGGGCGTCGAGCACCACGATGCAGGCGTACTCACATCTCGACGGTGTCACGCGCCGCACCGACTGGGAGTGGAACCCGAGCGGAGTCCGCACCCGCCTCGGCGGGGCCGAACTGACGCTGGGTTCGCATCCGATCGCCGACGAACTGCGCTCGCTCGAACTGCCGCGGCGGGCGCTGATGACCACCTCCATTCCCGACCTGAAGATGGAGTTCGGCGACTCAATATCCTTGCAATAGCTAAGATTCCAGGATGGTCTTGGCGTTCTGCAGGCTGCCACGGACGTCGTGGCCGTAGAGCTTCTGGACGATCGGGTCCGCGAACTTGAACAGTCCGGTGCCGCCCTCGGCCTCCATGTGGAACGACACCCGGGTCCCGCCGTCGGCGGCGGCGAAGTCCAACTCCCGCGTGTAGCCGATCTTCGACTCCTTCGACCGGAACGCGATCCTCTTGTTCGCCTCGTACGCGCTCAGCTCCTCGGTGATCTCCAGCCGGACCCCGGCGACCTTGACCGAGAAGGACGACACGGCCCCGACCTCGTCGGGGGCGCCCGAGACCAGCTCGTAGTTGCCCAGATTGCTGTTCCACACCAGCACGTTCTCGGGGTTCGACAGGAATTCGAACACCTCCGGGAGCGGGCGCTTTATGTCAATCGATTCGTCGGTCTTCAACGTCTTGGCCATGACAATTCCTGCCTCGTGGTTGCGTGCATCGTGCCCGCGAGCGAGCACGATTGTGAGCGACCTTCAGCCGGGAACCCGGCGGCGGAATTCCAGAAGTCGCCCGCACAGCCCCGTTCTCAGCGCGACATCACGTCGCCGGGAGCGTGCACCAATTGGTTCCCCGACTGCGATCTTCCTGGCGTTCTCATGGTAGCCCCACAGGAATCGGTACAGAAGGCCCTGCGCGGGTCTTGCCAATTGCGGCGCGATCGTGTGAACTCCAAGTTGGACGATTGACCAAGTTTCATTTCGACGCCCTCGCAAAGGATTTCCGTAGTGAAGATCAGTCGACGCAGCGTGCTCGCCGGAGCCGCCGCCACGCCCGTCATCGCGGCCCTGTCCGCGGGGCCTGCCGCCGGCGCGCCCGTTCGCACCGCCCCCGGCGGGTCCGGCCTCCGGGTCGGGGTCGGCATCGCGGACGTCACCGGGCCGGTCGCCGAGAACGGCATGATGGGCTACTCCAGCTTCGAGCAGGTCGCACAGGGCCTGCACCAGCGCACGAGGGCCCGGGCCTATGTCTTCGCCGACGCCGCCGACGGGCGCGTCGTCTACGTGTGTGTCGACACCTGCATGGTGTTCCAGTCCGTGCACGACGAGGTCCTGCGCCGCCTGCACACCGCGTTCGGCGGGATCTACACCGAGCGCAACGTCATGCTCACCGCGGTCCACTCTCATGCCGCATGCGGCGGCGCGTCCCACGACTACGCGTACAACCTCGCGATTCTCGGCTTCCAGCCCCTGACCTTCCATGCCGAGGTGGACGGCATCGTCGACGCGATCACCGCGGCGCACGCGAACCTCGCGCCGGGCACCGTCGCGTACGGCCGCAGCGAACTCACCGATGCCAGCGTCAACCGCTCGCGAGTCGCCTTCGATCGAAACCCGCAGCGGGACAGGGACTACTACCCGCTCGGCATCGACACCTCGATGCGGACGATCCGGATCAGCCGCGGCGGCACGGATGTCGGTGCGATCAACTGGTTCGCCACCCACTGCGCGTCGCTGACCAACGAGAACTACCTGATCTCGGGCGACAACAAGGGCGCCGCCGCGTACTTCTGGGAACACGACGTCGAGGGCGTCCGGTACCTGGACGGCGCACCGGGATTCGTGGCGGCCTTCCCGCAGACCAACTCCGGCGACATGTCCCCGAACCTGCGTCTCGAGCCCGGCAAGGGGCCGACCGACGACGAGTTCGAGAACACCCGCATCATCGGCGAGCGTCAGGTGGCGGCCGCCCGCACCGCCTTCGCCGCCGCCGAACCGATGGAAGCTGCCACCGTCGACAGCCGGATCATGTACCTGGACATGGCGAACCAGGTAGTCGACGGCCGGTTCACCCCGGACGGCAAGCAGCGCCGCACCGCTCCGGCCTGCGTCGGCGCGGCGATGAGCGCGGGCAGCACCGAGGACGGTCCGGCCATCCCGATCTTCCCGGAGGGCACCCGCAACCCGGTCGTCGACGCTCTCGGCGGCATGAACGCACCGGTGCCCGACTGGCTCGCCGACGCGCAGGCCCCCAAGCTCGTGCTGGTGGCGGTGGGGTTGCTGCCGCCGGACGGCTGGGTTCCGCACGTGCTCAAGATCCAGATCATCCGGATCGGCGACATTTACGTGGTCGGCGGACCGGCCGAGTTCACCATCGTGTCGGGGCTGCGGATCCGTCGCACGGTCGCGGAGGAACTAGGCGTTCCGCTCGAGAACGTCGTCTTCCAGGGGTACGCCAACTCCTACTCGAGTTACTGCACCACCCCGGAGGAGTACGAGGCGCAGCAGTACGAGGGCGGCTCGACCCTCTTCGGCCGCAACACACTTCCCGCCTATCAGCAGGGCTACGCCCAGCTCGCGACAGCCATGCGCACCGGCGCCGAGGTCCCGCGCGGTCCCGCGCCCCGTGACCTGTCCGGCTTCCAGCCCAGCTTCGGCCCGGGCGTCCCGGCGGACGCCCCGCCCGCGGGACGGCAGTTCGGCGACGTTCTCGTGCAGCCGGCTCCGCGGGCGGAGGCGGGCGCCCAGGTGGTCGCCGAGTTCGTCACCGGGCACCCGAAGAACGACCTGCACCGCGGGGGCACCTTCCTCGAGGTGCAGCGGCTCGACGGCGGCCGATGGGTCCGGCACGCCGACGACGGCGACTGGTCCACCAAATACCGTTGGCGCCGTGAGGGTTCGAACGCCTCCGTCGCGCGCATCACGTGGGACGTTCCGGACGGCACGCCGAGCGGGCGGTACCGGATCCAGCACTTCGGCGACAGCAGGGACGGCGGCGGCGCGATCACCCCGTTCACCGGCACCTCCGCCGAATTCGACGTCTGAGGCCTTCGGTACTCGTGCTTGGTGTGCGAGCCTCCGGACTCGCACACCGCGCACGCGCTCCGGAGCGGACCTAGAGCATTCCCGCGAGTTCCTCCAACCCCCACGGCGGTTCGGTGTTGTGGTCGCGGTAGGCCAGCACCGTCGGTGTCGGGCGGTCGAAGCGACCGACGAATCCGCCCGAACCGACGAAGATCCGACCACTGACACCCTTGGCGAGGTCGCTGGCGAGGAACGCGTACAGCTGGGCCACGTACTCGGGCGGTGCCGGGTTGAGCGAACCGTACCGTGACGCGTCGTCGAGCATCCCCCGCCGGTGCAGCTCCTCGATGTGCTGCTCGTACTCCGCGCCCTCCGACAGGCGCGTCCGCGCACCCGGGCAGACCACGTTCGCACGTACCCCGGAGCCGGCGAGTTCGGCGGCGATCGCCATGGTCAGGCTGTTGACCGCCCCCTTGCCCGCCGGATAGCCGGTGCCGCCGTAGTCGCCCAGGTAGGCGAACGAACTCGTGTTGACGATGGCGCCGGAACCGCGCTCGGCCATCAGCGGGGCGATCAGCCTGCACGTCCGGAACGCGGTCGTCAGGTGCGCATCGAGCAGGGCATCCCACTCGTCGTCGGTGACGGTGAGAATCGACGACCCGGGAGGCTCGGCGACGCCGGCACAGTTGACGAGGATGTCGATGTCTCCGAACTCGCCCAGAGCGGTGTCGACCAGCTCCTGCGCGACCGCGCGGGACGACGCCGCCCCGGCGACCGCGACCGCGATGCCGCCCGCGGCCCGGATCTCGTCGGCGACCTGCTGCGCGACCGCGGCATCCCGACCGTTGACCACCACCCCGGCTCCCTGCGCCGCGAGGGCGTGCGCGACGGCCCGTCCGATTCCCCTGCTCGACCCCGTCACCACCGCGCCGCGTCCGGCCAGGTGCCGACCCACTTCGGTCGTCATCTCCCACCTCTCCTCGTGTCCGGGCCGTCGGCCCACAGCGTCCGCTCCCACGGCACCATTGCTTCCCAACGCGTGCCAGACTACAGTCCAGACACCTGTCCAGCACGGGTGAACGGGACATTCACCCGGAAGCCCGCCGAAACGCACGGGGAGCACCGAGACCATGCCCGCACCGACGATCCACCGCCTCCGCGTCAGCGACGTGATCGAGGAGACCCACGACGCCCGATCCGTGGTCTTCGAGGTCGACGCCACGCTGCGCGAGCGGTTCGCCTACCGGCCCGGGCAGTTCCTGACGCTGCGCATTCCCGGCACGGCGCAGGCCCGCTGCTATTCGCTCGCCAGCGCACCCGACCTCGACGAGGACCTGAAGATCACGGTCAAACGAGTCGACCGGGGCCTCGGGTCGAACTGGTTGTGCGACAACGTCCGACGGGGTACCGAGATCGAGGTCCTCGAACCGTCGGGCGTGTTCACCCCGCACGGCCTCGACGCTCGCTACCTGCTCGTCGCCGGCGGCAGCGGCGTCACCCCGATCATGTCGATCCTCAAGTCGGTGCTCGGCCGCGGCACGGGTGAGATCGTGCTGTTCTACGCCAACCGCGACGAGGACTCGGTGATCTTCGACGCCGAACTGCGCGAGCTGTGTGCACGTCATCCCGAGCGGTTGACGGTCGAGCACTGGATCGAGACCGACGACGGGCTGCCCACCACCGACCAATTGGTTCAGCGCTTCCGTCCATGGGCTTTCGACGAGGTCTTCGTGTGCGGGCCGCAACCGTTCATGGACTGCACCCGAAAAGCCCTGACGGAAATGGAGTTTCCTCGGGAGAAGCTGCACATCGAGCGGTTCACCTCCCTCGCAGCCGACCCGTTCGCCGTCGACGACACCCCGCCACAGGCCGCCACAGGGGACGGACCCGTCTCCACCGTGGTGGTGCGCAAGGGCGCCCAGACGCACACCCTGTCCTGGCCTGCCGATCAGCGTCTGCTCCAGGTGCTCGACGCCAACGGGATCGTGGTCCCATCCTCCTGCACGGAAGGGGTCTGTGCGGCGTGCGAGTGCCGGCTCACCGCGGGCCGGGTCGAGATGGTCGACAACCGGGTACTCGAGGAGGACGACCTCGCCGACGGCTACATCCTCGCCTGCCAGGCACTCCCCCGCACCGAGTCCCTCGAGGTCGAGTACGACGGGTGACCGGTGAACACCAAAAGGGCCCGCCCGCGCGAAGGTCGCGCGGACGGGCCCCTTGTCGCCCCTCCGGGTATGCGGTGGCCCTAGAGCCAGGTGTCCTCTGTTGTCGTGGTGAGGAACGCCTCGAGGTCGTCGCGCCAGGGCGCCGGCACGGTCTTGTCCGGTTCGATGGCGGTGTACTGACCACGGTAGAACAGCAGCGGCCGTTCGGTTTTGACCTCGCTCATCGACGAGACCCGACCGAACACGACGTAGTGGTCGCCGCCGTCGTGCACGGTCTCGACGGTGCAGTCGATGTGGGCGAGCGAGTTGTCGATGATCGGCGACCCGAGCGGCGAGGCCGTCCAGCCGATGCCCGCGAACTTGTCCGGTTCACGGGAACCGAAGCGGGCGCACACCTCCTGCTGCTCCTCGGCGAGGACGTTCACGCAGAACTTTCCGGTCCGCTCGATCGCCGCCCAGGACCGCGACTCCTTCGTCGGGCAGAACAGCACCAGCGGCGGGTCCAGCGACAGTGCCGCGAAGGACTGGCACGCGAACCCGACCGGCGCGCCGCCGTCTGCAGTGGTGATGATCGTGACGCCGGTGCAGAACTGACCGAGGACGGTCCGGAACTGGCGCGGGTCGATGCCGCTGTCGGGCACCGTCGCCTTCTCGGGGCTCATTACTTGAATCCCACCGTGAAGTCGTGCCCCCACAGGCTCACCGCGGTGGACTCGCGCGCGATCCAGGTGTCGTCCTCGACCTCGAGTCCTTCGCAACCGAATTCGACGTCGAAGCCGCCGGGCGTCTTCATGTAGAAGCTGAGCATCAGGTCGTTGACGTGCCGGCCGAGGCTGGCGGACATCTTGACCTTCTTGCGCAGCGCGCGGTCGAGGCACAGGCCGACGTCGTCGGAGTTCTCCACTTCGACCATCAGGTGCACGATGCCGCTGGGGTTCGGCAGCGGAGCGAACGCCAGGCTGTGGTGCCGCGGGTTGCAGCCGAGGAAGCGCAGCCATGCCGGGTCACCGTCCGCCGGGCGCCCGACCACCTGCGGGGGCAGGCGCATCGAGTCGCGCAGTTTGAACCCGAGCACGTCACGGTAGAACTGCAGGTCCGCCTCGTCGTCCTTGGTCGCGAGCACCACGTGCCCGAGTCCCTGCTCACCGGTCACGAACTTGTGACCGTACGGGCTCACGATGCGCCGGTGCTGCAGTGCGACGGTGTGGAAGATCTCCAGCCGCGACCCCGAGGCGTCCTTGCACTTGATGAACTCGACGACGTTGCGTTCGGCCGCCTCCTCCTTGGTGCCCTCCTCGAACTCCCAGTCGGCCTTGGCCAGACGTTCGCGGATCTCCTGCAGCCCTTCTGCGTTCGCGCACTCCCAGCCTGTCGCGTAGAGGCCGTCGCGCTCGCCGGGGACGATGACCAGGCGGGCCGGGTAGTCGTCCATGCGCAGGTACAGGGCCTCGGGGTCGGAACCCTTGCCCTCGACCATCCCGAGCACCTTGAGCCCGTAATCACGCCAGGCGGCCATGTCGGTCGCCTCGATGCGCAGGTACGCGAGGGAACGGATGCTCATCAGTTGCCTCCATCGAGAAGGAAGTCGGTTGCAAGACGGTTGAATTCGTCGAACTTCTCGAGCTGCGCCCAGTGCCCGCAGCCGCCGAACACGTGCAGCTGCGCGCGGGGGATCATCTTCAGCGCCACGAGGGCGCCGTCGAGCGGGTTGACCCGATCCTCGCGGCCCCAGATCAGCAGCACGCGCTGGCGCAGCTTGTACGCCTCGCGCCAGAGCATGCCCTTTTCGAACTCGCCGCTGGAGAAGGACTTGCCCATCGCCTTCGCCGCGGCCAGGGACTCCGGGGTGCTCGCCGCGGCGAACCGCTCCTCGACCAGTTCCGGGGTGACCAGCGACTGGTCGAACACCATGATCCGGAGGAACGCCTCGAGGTTCTCGCGGGTCGGCTGGTAGCTGAACTTGCCGAGGTTCTTCACACCTTCGGTCGGGTCGGGTGCGAACAGGTTGACGCTCAGGCCACCCGGGCCCATGAGCACGAGCCGGCCGGCCCGGTCCGGGTAGTCGAGCGCGAACCGCACCGCCGCACCGCCGCCGAGCGAATTGCCGAGCAGGTGAACGCGATCGGTGATGCCGATGGTGTCGAGCAGGTCCTTCAGTGCCGAGGAACTGTGCACGAAGTACTGCGGGTGTTCGGTGGGCTTGTCGGACTTGCCGTAGCCCGGCTGGTCGACGGCGAGCACGTGGAAGCGCTCGGCGAGGACGGGGATGTTCTTGGAGAAGTTCGACCAGGAGGAGGCGCCCGGGCCGCCACCGTGCAGCAGCACGATCGTCGGGCCGTTGCCGACGCCGGCCTCGTGGTAGTGCAGCTTCAGGTCCGGTCGGACCTGCGCGAAGCGGGAGGTCGATTCGTACGTGAGTTCTTCGGTTGCCGTCATGTGTGTCTCCCCCTAGACCATCGTGTCGGTCAGCGGCAGGCCGAACTCGGCGCCACCGAACATCACGTACGCGCGCTCGGCGTCGTTGGCCGCATGCACCCGGCCCGCATGGGCGTCGCGCCAGAAGCGCTGGATCGGAGTACCGTTCGCGAGCGCGGTGGCACCCGAGTTCTCGAAGAGCAGGTCGATCGAGGCGATCGCGCGGCCGGTGGCACGCACCTGGTCACGGCGCGCCCGCAGCCGCAGCTCCATCGGCACCTCTTCGCCCGCAACGAGATGCGCGTACTCGTCGGCCACGTTGCCGGACAGCTGGCGCCAGGCGGCGTCGATGTCGCTGGACGCCTGGGCGATCCGGATCTTGGCGAACGGATCGTCCTTGGCCTTCTCCCCCGCGTAGGCCGCACGCACCCGCTTGCCCTGGTGCTCGACGTGCGCGTCGTAGGCGCCGTACGCCATGCCGACGATCGGAGTGGAGATGGTGGTGGGATGGATTGTGCCCCAAGGCATCTTGTAGACCGGAGCGGTGTTCTGCTGCAGTCCCGGCGCGGCGAGGTCACTCATCGCCTTGAAGCTCAGGAACCGGTGCCGCGGCACGAAGACGTCCTTGACGACGACCGTGTTCGAGCCGGTGCCACGCAGGCCGACGACATTCCACACGTCGTCGATCTCGTAGTCCTCGCGCGGGATGAGGAAGCTGCCGAAGTCGACGGGGCGGCCGTCCTTGATCACGGGACCACCGACGACGACCCAGGTCGCGTGGTCGGAACCCGACGACCACGCCCACGCGCCGTTGACCTTGTAGCCACCGTCGACGACCTCACCCGCGCCCATCGGCGCGTAGGACGAGGAGATCCGGACGTCGGTGTCCTTGCCCCAGACGTCCTCCTGCGCCTGCTGATCGAACAGCGCGAGATGCCAGTTGTGAACCCCGATGATGCCGGCGACCCACCCGGTGGAGCCGCAGGCGCTCGCGATGTTGCGGACCGCCGTGTAGAAGGTGACCGGATCCGCCTCGAACCCGCCCCACTGCTTCGGCTGGAGAAGCTTGAAGAAGCCGACCTCCTGCAGGGCCTTGATCGAGTCGTCCGGGATGCGACGCAGGTCCTCGGTCTCCTGGGCACGCTCGCGGAAGGTCGGCAGTAGCTCGTTCAGCTTCTCCATCACCACGTGGCTGTCGTGCTCACTCACTGGTCGCTCCCTATGTCTGTCGATCTGACGGTCTGTCGATCCGGCTTCTTGCGCTCTTGCGTGTTCGGTGGTGCGCTCGCCCCTGAGACTAGAACACGTTCCCATTTGTGTCGAGGGGCGGCGAGCACAGCAGGTCAGGCCGCTACGACAGGAACAACTCGGCTCGAAATCTGGCGAAACTCTCCCGACTTCTATAACGTGTTCTAGTAACGGAGACGAAGGGATGTGAGGGCACAGATGACGCAAACGAGCGGCGCGCCCGCCAACCGCAAGGTTCGTGAAATCGACGTCGGAACCACGCCGACGCGGTTCGCCCGTGGCTGGCACTGCATCGGCCTCGAGCGCGAGTTCCTGGACGGCAAGCCGCACGCGGTGGAGGCGTTCGGCACCAAGCTCGTCGTCTTCGCCGACAGCGAGGGCAAGCTCAACGTGCTCGACGCGTATTGCCGGCACATGGGCGGCGACCTGAGCCAGGGCACCGTCAAGGGCGACTCGGTCGCCTGCCCGTTCCACGACTGGCGCTGGGGCGGCAACGGCAAGTGCACCGACATCCCCTACGCGCGACGGGTTCCGCCGCTCGCGCGCACCCGCTCGTGGACCACACTGCAGCGGAACAAGCAGCTGTTCGTCTGGCACGACCCCGAGGGCAACCCGCCGCCGGACGAGGTCACGATTCCGGAACTGCCGCAGGTTCTGACCGATGACTGGACCGACTGGGAGTGGCACCGCCTCGAGGTCAAGGGCTCCAACTGCCGCGAGATCGTCGACAACGTCGTGGACATGGCGCACTTCTTCTACGTCCACTTCGGGTTCCCGAAGTACTTCAAGAACGTCTTCGAGGGCCACGTCGCGTCCCAGTACCTGCAGAACCACGGACGCCCCGACGTCGGGAACATGGGCACGCAGTACGGCGAGTCCGTCCTCGACTCCGAGGCGTCGTACTTCGGCCCCTCGTACATGATCAACTGGCTGCACAACGACTACAGCGGCTACAAGGTCGAAAGCGTCCTGATCAACTGCCACTACCCGATCACGCAGGACTCGTTCATGCTGATGTACGGCGTCAGTGTGGAGAAGCCGAAGGGCCTGGACGAAGCGACGACCAACAAGCTCGCGCGCAAGTTCACCGAGGGCGTGACGATGGGCTTCGAGCAGGACGTCGAGATCTGGAAGAACAAGACCAAGATCGAGAATCCGCTGCTGTGCGAGGAGGACGGCCCGGTCTACCAGCTGCGCCGCTGGTACGAGCAGTTCTACGTCGACGTCGCCGACATCGACGAGAAGGCGACGCAGCGCTTCGAGTTCGAGATCGACACCACCAAGGCGGTGGAGGCGTGGCAGCGCGAGGTGGACGAGAACCTCGCCCGCCAGGCCGCGGAGAAGGCCGCCGCCGAAGCCGACAGCAAGACAGGCGTCTGACGATGACCTCGACCTGGTCCAAGGCCCCGGACTTCGCCGACAGCCCGGCCCGGGTCGAGGCCGTCCGCGCACAGACCGCCGTCGACCTGCAGACCTACCTCGACGACGGCCTGCAGGAGGTGGAGTGCCGGACCTGCCACACCTGCGTGCTGGTCCGTAAGAACAGCTACAACCACACCAGCATCCAGTGGCAGGCCGACCCGGCGACGGTCTGTCCCGAGTTCGCCGGCGCGGGCGCCCGCCCCGGCGCGCGGCAGACGTGCCCACGCCTGATGGCAAGCATCAATCACGCCGTCATGGAGGGCATCGTCGAGGTCCGCGACACGCAGTCGGAGTAGTCGACGAGCAGGAAGGGGCGTGCATCCGGATGGATGCACGCCCCTTCCTCGTCCCGGCGGCTGCTGTCGGTGGCCGGTGCCATACGGTCCTCTCACACCACAAGAACCTCAACCGCGGCGACTTCCTGGTCTACGACCGGTGCGCCAACGGCGCCCGCGATTTCGTGGGCGAGTTGGTCCTGTTCGATTCGGCCGACTTCGGCGACTGGGCGGCCGTCACGAAGTACCTCCTCGAGCGGACGTGATCCGGGGTCGAAGATCAGACCCCGGCCTGCTCGCGCTGCAGTTCCAGCGCGATGTCGATCAGCTGGTCCTCCTGGCCGCCGACGAGTTTGCGCTTGCCTGCGCGGACGAGCATCTCCGCGGCGGAGACCCCGTACCGCTCGGCCTGCCGCTCCGCGTGCTTGAGGAAGCTCGAGTACACGCCCGCATAGCCCATCATCAGGGCCTGCCTGTCCAGCAGGCACTCGGCCGGCATCACCGGTCGGACGACGTCCTCGGCGGCGTCCGCGATCGCGAAGAAGTCGATGCCGGTCTTGACGCCGATCTTGTCGCACACCCCGACGAACGCCTCGACCGGCGCGTTGCCGGCACCGGCGCCGAACCGGCGGGTGCTGCCGTCGATCTGCCGCGCCCCCGCCCGCACCGCCGCAACGGAATTCGCGACACCGAGGCCGAGGTTCTCGTGCCCGTGAAAGCCCACCTGCGCGTCGGGTCCGAGCTCCGCGACGAGGGCCTCGACCCGCTCGGCGACCTGTTCGAGCACCAGTGCGCCCGCGGAGTCGACGACGTACACGCACTGGCAGCCGGCGTCGGCCATGATCCGGGCCTGTTCCGCCAGCTTCTCCGGCGCAATCGTGTGCGCCATCATCAGGAATCCGACGGTCTCGAGCCCCCGCTCCCTCGCGAGACCGAAGTGTTGGACGGCCACGTCCGCCTCGGTGCAGTGGGTGGCGATCCGGCAGATCGAGGCGCCGTTGTCCTGGGCCTCGACGATGTCCTCCTTGACGCCGACACCGGGCAGCATCAGGAACGCGATCTTCGCCTGAGTCGCGGTGTCCACCGCGATCTTGATCAGTTCCTGCTCCGGGGTCCTCGAGAAGCCGTAGTTGAACGACGAGCCACCGAGCCCGTCGCCGTGCGTCACCTCGATGACCGGGACACCGGCGTGGTCGAGGGCGCCGACGATCGCGCGCACCTCCTCGCCGGTGAACTGGTGCCGCTTGTGGTGCGAGCCGTCCCGCAGTGAGGTGTCCGTGACCCGGACGTCCCACGAGGGGTCGAAATGTACTGCGCTGTCGATGAGAGTCATCTCGCTCACGCCTTCACGCTGAGAAGCTTCCGGGCGATCTCCTCGCCCACCCTGGTCGCCGCCGCGGTCATGATGTCGAGGTTGCCCGCATACGGCGGCAGGAAGTCCCCGGCGCCCTCGACCTCCACGAAGGTGGTCACCTTCGCGTGCCCACCGGACATCACGCTCGGCTCGTCGAACTGCGGATCGTTGAGCAGCCGATAGCCGGGCACGTACTGCGCGATGTCGGCGACCATCCGATGGATCGAGTCGGCGATCGCGTCGCGGTCCGCCTCCTCCGGGATCGCGCAGAAGATGGTGTCGCGCATGATCATCGGCGGCTCGGCCGGGTTCAGGATGATGATCGCCTTGCCCCTGCGCGCCCCTCCGATCACCTCCACGCCGCGGCTGGTTGTCTTGGTGAACTCGTCGATGTTGGCGCGGGTGCCCGGGCCCGCCGAGACGGACGCGACCGACGCGACGATCTCGGCGTACGGCACGTCGACGACCCGCGACACCGCGTGGACGATCGGGATGGTCGCCTGCCCGCCGCAGGTGATCAGGTTGACGTTCGGCGCGTCGAGGTGCTCGTGCAGATTCGCGGGCGGCACCACCGCCGGTCCGACCGCGGCCGGAGTGAGGTCGATGGCGCGGATGCCGGCGGCCCGGTATCTCGGGGCCGCGTCGCGGTGCACGTGGGCGGAGGTCGCCTCGAACACCAGGTCCGGTTTCTCGGGCCGGGCGAGCAGCCAGTCGATCCCCTCCGCGGAGGCCTCGAGGCCCATCGCGGCGGCCCGGGCCAGACCCTCGCTGGCCGGGTCGATGCCGACCATCCAGCGCGGCTCGAGCCACTCGGACCGCCGCAGTTTGTACAGCAGGTCGGTGCCGATGTTGCCCGACCCGACGATTGCCACACTTGCCCTGTTCTCCGACCGTCGTGCGTGAGCCATGGATTCCTCCTACTCGAACCGCGGGGATACGGACCCGAGCCCGGAGAAACCGGCATGGCACCGATCTCCCGGCCCGGACGTCGGCGGCGCGGGTGCACGAACCCTCGGGTCCGCACCGCCCGCGAGTTCGTCACGCAACTCGGTGCAGAGCATGTGCGGTTCCTTTCGGCTGCGGAGTCGGACTCGGTGCGGCCTCGGGCGCTGGCTAACTCACCAGCGGGACGGGGTCGGGACCCGCCTGGGTCCGCTGGGTGGCATGGACTGCCGCACGCCGGCCGGAAAACACGGCGTCGGCGAGCGACAGGCCGCTGACGTAGGAGTTCGAGCAGATTCCGACTGCGGTCCGACCGGCCGCATACAGACCCTCGATCGGGGCCCCGCCCTCCCCCAGGACCTCGCCGGAGTCCTCGTCGACGACCAGACCCCCCAGCGTGATCATCGGCAGCGGGTTGGTCAGGCTCTTCTTCAGCGAGACGTCGAACAGCGAGAAGGGACCGGTGCGCACCGGGCGGCGGAAGTCGTCGGGCTTGCCCATCGGGTCGAGTCCGCCGCTGTCGATGGCGTCGTTGTGCGCCGCGACGGTCGCCGCCAGCCCGGCCGGGTCGATGCCGACGCTGGCGGCGACCTCGTCGAGGGTGGCGGCCGTGGTTCCGTCCAGCCGCATCATCGTCTCGGCCTGGACCCGCTGGAACCAGTTCGTGTGCGTGCCCAGCTGCGACCGCGCCTCGGCGACCAGGTCCGCGTCGGCGACCAGCCAGCCGTGGCCCTCCCGCTCGGCGATCATCGCGTGCCCGAGGGCCGCGCCGTAACGGGACTCGTCGACCATCCGGTTGCCCTGCCGGTCGACCAGGATCGACCCCAGGAAGGCCGGGGGCGGCACGATGAACCGCCACGCCGAGATGTGGGAGAGCTTGTCGGTGGCGCCACCGGCCGAGACGCCCAACGCGATGCCGCTGCCGTCGTCGGCGGAGGTGCCGAGCGGGAGCCCACCGAGGTAGCGGGGTGCGTGCTCGGCGACCATCGCGCGGTTGCCGATGAATCCGCCGGCGCTGAGGATGACGCCCGACCGGGCCTCGATGCGGATCGGGCGCGCGTAGCGGGCCTCGATGCGTTCGACGAGCTTGTCCAGCCGCCGCCGCATCGGCGGGTAGTAGATCCCCGGCTTGGCCGACAGCGAGGACAGCCGCGCGTGCCGGGCTCGCACCCTCGCGGGTGCGTCGCGCAGGCTCAGACACTCCACGCCGACCACGGCGCCATTGTCGTCCGTGAGCAGCCGAACCGCACGCGTTTGCTGCTGAAGACGTAGTCCCTTGGTCAGTGCGGACTCGATCAGCGGCCGGTAGAGCATCTTCCCGGAGGTGCCGCGGCCCTTTGCCCGGTGTCCGCGCGGAGCGGGCGGCGCGACGTCTCGGAATCCGCCGGCGGCCTCGCTCCCGGAGTAGTACAGGTAGTGCCGATCCGTGGGGTACGACGTCTTGTACGGGCACAGCGACCCCTCGAAGGGGACCCCGTTGCTCATCAGCCATTCGATCGTCGCGGGGCTGTCCGCGCAGAACCGGCGCAGCGTCTCGGGCCGGACGGCGTCACCGACCTCTCGCGTCAGGTACGCGAACATGGCCTCGACGGTGTCCTCCACCCCCGCCTGGCGCTGCACCGACGTCCCGCCACCGGCATAGAAGATGCCACCGGAGATGGTGCTCGTCCCGCCGCCGGCGAACCGGTCCACCGCGACGACCTCGGCGCCCGCGTCCAGTGCCTCGACAGCGGCCGACGCACCCGCCACACCGGTGCCGACCACCACCACGTCGGCTGAAAGATCCCAGGACACGAGCACCGCCCTCCGCTGAAACTGAACGTGTTGCCATTTGCGTCCAAGCAGTTCGCCGCCGTCCGGGGATACTTCCTGGCAGAAAGCATGGACCTAGCGCCACATCATTCTATAACGTGTTCTACATGAGCAAGCAGGAATACGACATCGTCGTCGTCGGCAGCGGCGCTGCCGGCATGACCGCCGCCCTGACCGCCGCCCACCAAGGGCTGAGCGTGGTCCTTCTCGAGAAGGCCGCCCACTGGGGCGGTTCGACGGCCCGCTCCGGCGGTGGCGTCTGGATCCCCGGCAACAAGGCGCTTCTCGCCGCCGGCCGGCCGGACGACCGCGAGGAGGCGCGCAAGTACCTGCACTCGATCATCGGCACCGCGGCGCCGAAGGAGAAGATCGACACCTACATCGATCGCGGTGCCGAGGCGTTCGACTTCGTCCTCGACCACAGCCCGCTGAAGATGAAGTGGGTTCCCGGCTACTCGGACTACTACCCCGAGGCCCCCGGCGGCCTGTCCTCCGGACGCTCCTGTGAGCCGGCGCCTTTCAACGCGAAGGTACTCGGCGCCGAACGTTTCAACCTCGAGCCGCCCTACAGCAAGGCTCCGCTCAACTTCGTCGTCACCCAGGCGGACTTCGTCAAGCTGAACATGATGAAGCGCCAGCCCCGCGTCGGCATGACCCGCGCGATGCGTGTCGGCATCCGCGCCACCTGGGCCCGCGTCACCGGCAAGCACCTGCTCGGCATGGGCCAGGCTCTCGCCGCCGCCATCCGCAAGGGCCTGCAGGACGCGAAGGTCCCCGTTCTCCTGGAGACGCCGCTCACCGGCCTGATCGTCGAGAACGACCGCGTGATCGGCGTGCGCGCGACACACAAGGGCGAGGAGGTCGAGTACATCGCTCGCCACGGCGTCGTCCTGGGCACGGGAGGCTTCGAGCACAACGCGGAGATGCGCGCGCAGTACCAGCGTCAGCCGATCACCACCGAGTGGACCACCGGCGCCCCGGCGAACACCGGCGACGGCATCCGCGCCGGCCGCGACCTCGGCGGCGCCCTGGACGTGATGGCCGACGCGTGGTGGGGCCCGACGATCTTCAAGAGCGGCAAGCCGTGGTTCTGCCTCGCCGAGCGCAATCTTCCCGGCTGCATCATCGTCAACGCCGAGGGCAAGCGGTTCGGCAACGAGTCCGCCCCCTACGTCGAGGCGGTGCACACCATGTACGGCGGCACCTACGGCGAGGGCGAGGGTCCGGGCGAGAACATCCCGGCATGGCTCGTCTTCGACCAGCGCTACCGCAACAACTACATGTTCGCCGCACTCCAGCCGGGACAGAAGATCCCGTCCCGCTGGATGGAGAACGACAACATCGTCAGCGCGCCGACGCTGGCCGATCTCGCCGCGAAACTCGGTGTGCCCGAAGCGAATCTCGCCGCGACCGTGGAGCGCTTCAACGGGTTCGCCGCGACCGGCGTGGACGAGGACTTCCACCGCGGTGACAGCGCCTACGACAAGTACTACGGCGACCCGACCGTCAAGCCGAACCCGTGCCTGGCCGCGCTGGTGCAGGGCCCGTTCTACGCGGCCAAGATCGTTCCCGGCGACCTCGGCACCAAGGGTGGCCTCGTCACCGACGTCAACGGTCGCGTCCAGCGCGAGGACGGGTCGACGATCGAGAACCTCTACGCGGCGGGCAACACCAGCGCGCCCGTGATGGGTCACACCTACGCCGGCCCCGGCGCCACCATCGGACCCGCGATCACCTTCGGATACCTCGCCGCGCTCGACATCGCCAAGCGCGCGAAGACCGCCGAACCCGATTCCGCCGCAGCCACTTCGAACTGACAAGGAACCGACGTTGCCCATCGATCCCTCGATCGCGATCGGCGCCGAACTGCCGGCAGTCGACTTCACCTGGACCGCCTCGGACGTCCAGCTCTATCACCTCGGCGTCGGCGCCGGCGCACACCCGCTCGACCAGCGGGAGTTGCGCTACCTCGACGACGCGAAGCCGCAGGTGTTGCCCACCTTCGCCACCGTGGTCGCGAGCATCCACGCCACCGAGGCCCCGCGGGTCTCGTTCCCCGGCGTCGAGATCGACCTGGCGAAGGTCGTCCACGGCAGCCAGGAAGTGACAGTGCACCAGCCGATTCCGGCGCACGGCAGCGGCCGCACCACCACGCGGATCGCCGAGGTGTGGGACAAGGGCAAGGCAGCGGTGGTCGTGCAGGAGTCGATCACCACCGACACCGAGGGCAATCCGCTGTGGACGGCGCGGTCGTCCATCTTCGCCCGCGGCGAGGGCGGATTCGGCGGGGAACGGGGCCCCTCCGAGTCCGTCGAGTTGCCGGACCGCACCCCGGAGCACGAGGTCGAGGTGCCCACCCTGCCGCAGCAGGCCCTGCTGTACCGGATGTGCGGCGACCGGAATCCACTGCACTCCGATCCCGAATTTGCCAGCGGTGCAGGCTTTCCCGCGCCGATCCTGCACGGTCTGTGCACCTACGGCATCGTCTGCAAGGCTGCGGTCGACACCGCACTGGACGCCGACACGACCCGGGTGAAGGGCTACAAGGCCCGGTTCGCGGGTGTCGTCTACCCCGGCGAGACGCTTCTCGTCCGGATCTGGGAGGAACCGGGACGGCTGCTGATCTCCGCCTCCGTCCCCGAGCGCGAGAATTCTCCCGCATTGGCTGACGTGGTCCTCACCCTCGCCTAAGATCCTGGACACTCGACCAAGTCAGCTCGACACCCAGATTTCCCCCTCCCCCCTTTGCAACACGTCTGGAGTTACGCATGTCGAAATCGGACAGCAACACCGGGTTTTCCCGGCGCGGCTTCCTCACCGCGGGGGCCGGCGCCCTCGCGGTGACCGCAATGGGCGGGTGGACGCCCGTCTACGCCCTCCCGCTCGACACCGGGTCCCTCGGCTCCGGTTCCGGTTCGGGGTCGGCCGGTGGCGGCGCCACCCTGCCCGCACCCCCGAACTTCCCCACCGACATCGATCTCGCGCAGCAGGCCTACCAGAACTGGTCCAAGGAGATCATGCTGGACTCGGTCTGGACCGCGAGCCCGAAGAACTCCGGTGACGTTGTCCGCCTGACCAACTGGGCACACGCGAACGGTTACACGCTGCGACCCCGGGGCGCCATGCACGGCTGGACGCCGCTGACCGTCGTCGACGGCGCGTCCGTCGACAAGGTCATCCTCGTCGACACCACCAAGCACCTCAACGGTGTCGTCGTCAACGCGGCCGGTTCCCCCGCGACCGTGACCGCCGGCCCCGGCGCCACCCTCGACGCCATCACCTCGGCGCTGCAGGACAAGGGACTCGGCTGGGCGAACCTGCCCGCACCCGGCGTCCTGACCATCGCGGGCTGCCTCGCGGTCGACGCGCACGGCGCTGCGCTGCCCGCCGCCGGTCAGAGCGCGCAGCCCGGTCACACCTACGGCTCCCTGTCGAACCTCGTCACCTCACTGACCGCCGTGGTGTGGAACGGCACCGAGTACGCCGAGCGTTCCTTCTCGCGCAACGACCCGAAGATCCGGCCGCTGCTGACCGCCCTCGGCCGCACCTTCATCACCTCGGTCACCATGCAGGCCGGCCCGAACTTCCGGATGCGTTGCCAGAGCATCACCGACATCAAGTGGCAGGAACTGTTCGGCGCCAAGGGCGCGTCGGGCCGCACGTTCCAGAGCTACGTCGAGTCCAACGGTGGCGTCGAGGCGATCTGGTACCCCTTCACCGAGAAGCCGTGGCTCAAGGTGTGGTCCGTGTCGCCGAACAAGCCCTCCGGCGCGAAGGAGGTCAACGCCCCGTACAACTACCCGTTCTCGGACAACCTGCCCGAGACGATCACCGACCTGCTCGGCAAGATGAACAGCGGCGCGCCGGGTATCGCTCCCCTGTTCGGCCAGACCATGTACGCGACCACCGTCGCCGGCCTCGCCGCGACCAACTCGTCGGACATCTGGGGCTGGTCGAAGGACATCCAGTTCTACATCAAGGCCACCACGCTGCGGCTGACCGAGGGCGGTGGCGCCGTCATCACGAGCCGCGACAAGATCGGCCAGGTCATCCACGACTTCGCCGAATGGTTCAACGGGCGCATCGAGTTCTACAAGGCGAAGGGCCAGTACCCGCTCAACGGGCCCGTCGAGATCCGCTGCTGCGGCCTCGACCAGCCGGACGACGTCGTGGTGCAGTCGGCGGGTGCGCCCACCATCTCGGCGATGCGTCCGCGGCCGGACCACCCGGAGTGGGACACCGCGATCTGGCTGAACGTGCTCGGCGTTCCCGGCACCCCCGGCATGTTCGCGTTCTACCGCGAGATGGAGCAGTGGATGCGCTCGCACTACTCCGGTGACGACTACACCTTCCGCCCGGAGTGGTCGAAGGGCTGGGCGTTCGGACCGGAGAAGCCGTACACCGACGGCGGCATCATCAGTGGCGCACTGCCGCAGAGCTACCGCGACGGCCTGCCCGCGGGCGACAACTGGGACACCGCTGTCGCGGTGTTCAACGAGTTCGATCCGCACAAGGTCTACAGCAACACCTTCATGGATCAGCTGCTGCCGTGAGATCTCCCGCGGCGGGGTCGTCAGTGCCCGCCCCGCCGCGGTGACCCAACGCGATGAAGGTCCGGTGCCGTCGGCACCGGACCTTCATCGCGTTCACGGTCCTTCGCGTTCACCGCTCGGCGGCAGCAGCGCGACAACAACGGCCGCAACCGCCACCGCGGCGCCGATCCAGTACATCGTGGTGAACGCCGACAGCGTCGGCACCGTCACACCGGCCACGGTGATCGTCGATGCGGCCAGGACCGCCGCGCCGACCGCGGCCGCCGAGGACGTCCCGATCGACCGCATCAGTGCATTGACCGCATTGGCAGTGGCCGTCTGGTCGACCGACACCGCGGTCGTGATCATCACGGGCATCGCGGCCAGCGCCATCGCGACGCCGCTGGAGATCAACGCGGCACTGGTCACCACGACCGGAACCCCGGATCCACCGACCGCGCGAAGCACGTAGCCGACGGCGATGATCGCCGCACCGGTCGAGAGGGTCACCCGTGCGCCGCGGCTGCGGGTCAACCGCGAGGACAGCGGCGCGAGCACCACCATCAGCAGACCGCCGGGGACCATCGCCAGGCCGGCGGCCGCCTCGGACAGCCCGGGCCCGTAGCCGCTCTCGACCGGCGCCTGCAGTTCCTGCGTCGCGGTGTAAGCGCTGAGGAACATCGCGAAGCCGAGCAGCACCCCGCACACGTTGGCGATCAGCACCGGTCGCAGCATTGCGGTCCGCAGGTCGACGAGCGGGTCACTGCTGCGCAACTGCAGCCGCACCCACAGCGCCATCAACAGCACTCCGCCCACCGCGCATCCGACGGTGGCCCGACTACCCCACCCCCACTGACCCCCCTTGGAGATCGCGAGCAACACCGCGGTGAGCGCGCCCGTGAGGACCACCGCGCCGACCAGGTCGAAGCGGCCGCGTGCCCGCACCGGCGACTCGGGGACCACGACGATCAGCAGCACCACCATCAGCAGGCCGACGGCGCCGGTCACCCAGAACAGGGCGGGCAGACCGAGATGGGCGTAGATCACCCCGGCCATCGGCATGCCGAGCATGCTGCCGATGCCCATGGTGCCGCTCATCAACCCGACCGCCGCGCCCAGCCGCTCCGGCTCGAGGATGTCGCGCATCAACCCGACCCCCACCGGGAGCAGGGCGATCGCGAACCCCTGCATCACCCGGCCGACCACCACGACGGCGAACACCTGCCCGAGGGCCGCGATCACCGAACCGCAGACCATGACCGCCAGGCACAGCAGCATCATCGCGCGCTTGCCGGTCAGGTCCGCCAGTCGTCCGATCAACGGTGTGGCGACCGCGCCGGTGAGCAGGGTGGCGGTCACCAACCAGGATGCCGTCGTGTGGGAAACCCCCAGTGCCACGCTGAAGGCCGGCAGGATCGGCACGACCAGCGTCTGCTGGAGCGCGACGACCACGCCGGTGAAGCTCAGGACCGCGACGATCAGTCGCTGTCGCACGCCGCTGCCGGGGGCCGCCGATACGGCGGCCGGTCCGGCGGTGTGGTTCCGGGTGACGCTCACCCGGTGACGCGAGCGGCGTTGCCTGCGTCGATCGGAAGCACGGTGCCGCTGATGTGCGCGCTGGCCTCGGCGGCGAAGAAGAGGACGGCGCGGGTGATCTCCGCCGGTTCGAGCCACGGCACCGGCTGCGCGTGCAGGGACTGGAACACCGGCGCGACGTCGTCGCGCGTCGGGGTCTCCAGGTCGGGACGCATCATCGAGTAGAGCGCGGCGTTGTGGATCATCGGCGTCGAGATGTTGCCGGGGGCGATCGCGTTGACGGTGATGCCGTTCTGGGCGAGGTCGAGCGCCGCGCTCTTGGTCAGACCGATCACGCCCCACTTCGATGCGGCGTAGGCCGCCATGTTCGTGTTGCCCGCACGCCCGAGCATCGACGAGATCGTGACGATCCGGCCGTACCCGCGCGCGATCATTCCGGGCGCCACGGCGCCGACGGTGTTGAAGACACCGGTGAGATTGCTCGAGATGGTCTCGTTCCACTGCGCCGAGGTCATGGACTGGACCGGCGCGGCAACGGACACACCGGCGTTGGCGACGGCGATGTCGACGCGACCGAATTCGGCCTCGGCGCGCGCCACCAGGGCGTCCATGGCCGCGCGGTCGGCGGTGTCCGCCTTGACCGCGATGCAGCGCCGTCCGGCCGCCTCGACCAGCCGGGCCGTCTCGGCAAGGTCCTCCTCGGTGGCGAGCGGGTAGAAGACCGCCTCGCTGTTCTCGCAGCGGTCGCAGATCACGACGTCCGCGCCCTGCTCCGCGAAGGCCACCGCGTGCGAGCGCCCCTGTCCCCGGGCACCGCCCGTGACCAGTGCAACCTTGCCGTCGAAGTCACCCATGTCGTCCTCCTCCTAGTCGGGTTCGATCCATCAGTACCCCGTCGACGACCGTCGGCGCGCGACAATCTCGACCAGCGGTACTCCTCCGCCCACCTTGCCCCGAATTGTCTGGTTTCTCCGCACGACGGCCACCACTGTCGATATGTTGGGCCCGGCCGACCGACCGCCGACCACGATGGGGCTGCCATGGACTCCGCACTGTCGACCACCGCCCTGCCGATCGCATTGGCGATCATCATGTTCGGACTGGGTCTGTCACTGACCGTCGCCGACTTCGCCCGGGTCGCGCGGCACCCGAAGGCGGTCGCGATCGCCCTCGTGTGTCAGCTCGTCGTGCTGCCGGCGATCGCGTTCGGCCTGGTTCTGCTGTTCGACCTGCCGCCACTGCTCGCGGTGGGCATGATGCTGCTTGCAGCCTCTCCCGGCGGAACCACCGCGAATCTGTTCTCCCACCTGTTCCGCGGTGACGTCGCACTCAATGTGACTCTCACGGCGGTGAATTCGGTGATCGCGGTGGTGACGCTGCCGCTGATCACCAATCTCGCGATCGACCACTTCGACCCGCCGGAAGGTGGCGCGCTGGGACTGCAGTTCGCCAAGGTGGTGCAGATCTTCGCGATCGTGCTGGTGCCGGTCGCGGCCGGGGTGTGGGTTCGCCGGGTCCGGCCCGTGTTCGCGGACCGAATGGATCGCCCGGTTCGGATCGGTTCGGCCGTGGTGCTCGCACTGGTCATCGTCGGCACCGTGATCGCCGAACGCGAGAACGTCGGCGGCTACCTCGCCGACGTGGGTGTCGTGGTGCTGATCTTCTGCCTGCTCAGCCTCACGATCGGCTACTTCGTGCCCCGCGCGGCGGGTGTCACCGACCGCCAGTCCGTTGCCTGTTCGATGGAGATCGGTATCCACAACAGCACGCTCGCGATCACGATCGCGATCAGCTTGCTCGACAGCACCCGGATCGCGGTGCCCGCGGCGGTCTACGGCGTGGTGATGTTCCCCGTCGCAGCACTGTTCGGGTGGGCGATCACCCGCCGGCGCACTCCCGCAGGCGAACCGTCCACGGGACCGGACGAGGTCACCGCCGACTCCCGCTGACACAGCAACGAGAGGCGACTGCGGGCACGGTCCAGGTCCGGCCGGCCCGCCGCCGGCCCCGATCGCCAATCCGCGCCGATGACGGTGAGCGCGACGTCGGCGTCGTACAGGACGTCGACCAGCGTGCAGAACCTCGCCGCCCCGAATTCGGTCGCCTCACCGATCTCCGGAACGCCGCTGACGACCCAGCGGCGATGATCGGCCACGAGTTTCAGGTAGTCCGCGGCGCCCGTGGGCGCTTCACACAGATCCGCGAAATCGAACCAGACCAGTCCGTCACGACACGCCATCGCCGTCACGGGTCGGCCACAGGGAACGAGGGTGACCCGCTCGCCTTCCCGAGGCAGCTCACCGGCCGCCAACCGCGCCTGATACGCGCCGGACGCGAATCCACTTCCATCGGTGCGGGATCCGTTCCGATAATCCCGGCCCCCGTCCAGGCTCACCACGGTGAGCCTGCGGCGCAGACGATCGATCGTCGGCAGGAACGCATCGTGGTACAGCGGGTTCGGCATCAGTCCGTCCGGCGGGTAGTTGGACGTGAGCACCAGCGTCACTCCCCGCGCGTCGAGGGTGTCGAGCAGTCGCGTGAGCAGGACCCCGTCCGCGACGTCGTGGACGTGGAACTCGTCGAAGAACAGCACCTCGCAGCCGCCCATCATCCGGTCCAGAGCCTGCGCGATGCCTTCCGTGTGGACGAGCTCGTGCAGTCGGGTGAAGAAGTCGTGGAAGTGCACCCGCAGCGTCCGCGCACCCGACAGCGTCGCCCGCAGCACATCGATCATCCAGGTCTTGCCCCGTCCCACCGGGCCCCACAGATAGATCCCTCGCCCGCCGCGCGGGTCCAGGTCGGACAGGACCGCCGCGACGGCCCGCTGGTGCGGGTCGAGGGCGAACCCGCCTCGTCGAGCGGCGGCGTCGAACACTTCCTGCGGTGCGAGCGACATGCCCGGACTCTACAAATGTAGAGTCGACGAAGACAAGGCCGGAAGAGCCGACGTGAGCAGGGAGACACATGACCTCGACGGAGGACCGCCGGAAGTTGATCGCGGACGCCGCGCTGGACATCGTCGCGTCCGACGGCATCCGTGCCCTGACCCACCGCGCGGTGGACCGGCGGCTGCACCTCTCGCTCGGATCGACGTCGTACTACTTTCGCACCAAGCGGGAGCTGCTCTATGCCACGGTCGGGCACCTCCACGAGATATCTCGACACGAGTTCGCCCGATTCCTCGCCACGAGGACGGACACCCTGCCGGACCTTCCTGTCCTCGCCTCCGACATCGCGGCGGCGATCGACCACATGCTGGCCACCCGCGCCCGGGATCTGCGAGCCCGCTACGCACTCACCCTGGAAATGGTGCACGACAGGGAAATCCAGATCGCGCTGACGTCGAGCATCTTCTCGAAGACCCTGGCCGCAGGCATGGTCGCCGAACTCGGCTCCGCCCGGCCCGAGGTGGACAGCGCCAACTTCATCGCACTCCTCGAGGGGTTCGTGCTCGACCGGGTCGTCGGCGCAGGCGCGTTCATCGGGCCGAGGCCCGGCACTCCCGAGAGCGTGTCCGTACTCACCGCGGGAATCCTGACCTTCCTGCGCGGACTCGACCGGCGCGTCGACACCGACCCGAGCACCGCCGCCGAGCGGGATCCCGAACCGCAGCGGTGACCGGACAGGCCACGCGCCGCTGGACTGCGCCACTCACGCCGCGGCCGCCGCGACGATCACGGCACCCGCGGCCGCCGGGACCAGCACGGCGCCGAGCAGCAGTACATTCCACCCCCACTGCGGAGGTGCGCAGTCCGTCTCGAAGTCCTCACACGACCGTCGGTGCCGTCTGCGCGCGGTGCCGAGCAGCACCAGGGCGCCGAACAGCGCCACCCCGCCGACGGCCGCCGTCGCCCAACCGGGCCCCGGCAAGCACCTGACGACGAGCACGGCCAGAGCCGCAAGGGCGGCCGCCGTCCGCACCCAGGACAGCGCGGTTCGCTCGGGCTGCAAACCGGGGTCGGCCCGCACCCCAGGGGCGACGCTCATCGAACCGCCAGCACCACGAGCAATACGAGCGCGATCCCGCCGACCAGCACCACCAGCAACGCACCGAGTGCAGGCACCGGTAGGCCACGACCGTGCCGCAGTGCATTCTCGACGCCGAGCCAGCGCGCGAACGCGAACACCGACAGCGTCGCAGCGCCAGCAAGCATCCCCAGAACGAGAACGAGATGCACTGTACTGCTTACCGTTTCCGGCCCGAATGCCTCGAAGCCGACCGCACCGGCGATCAGCCCCATCGCCGTACGCATCCAGGCGAGAAAGGTGCGCTCGTTCGCGAGAGTGAACCGAGGATCGGGATCGACCCCACCCCTCAGCGCCTGCGGCCGCCATCGATGCAGCGCGACCGGACCGTCGCCGCGGGTGTCGACCCCTGCGGGCACGGCGTCAGCGAGGGACATCGCCGAGGATGGCGACGCGTTCCATCACCCGACGGTGCGGGAAGTAGTCGCTGGCGGCGTAGTGCTGGGTCGCCCGATTGTCCCAGAATGCAATCGAATTCGGCTCCCAATGGAACCGGCACTGGAAATCGGGGACCTTGGCCTGGTCGAACAGGCGCTGCAGCAACTGCAAGCCCTCGACCGGATCCAGGTCCGGGATGTGAGTGGTGAACAAGCTGTTGACGAACAGCGTCTTGCGTCCGGTCTCGGGATGCGTCCGCACGATCGGATGCCGCACCGGCGGATACTGCTCCTGCATGCGTTCCTGCTGCTCCGGCGACATCGACCGGCCGAACGACGGCATGAAGTCGTGGACCGCGTCGAGCCCGTCGATCGCGGCTTTCACCTCGTCGGACAGGCAGTCGTAGGCATTGCCCATGTCGGCCCAGAGCGTGTCGCCGCCGGCGGCGGGCACGTCGATCGCACGCAACACCGACCCGAGAGGCGGACGCTGCTGCCACGTCACGTCGACGTGCCAGATGTTCTCGGTGCCGGGGCTGTCCTCACCGCGCTCGAACCGGACCACCGACGGGACCTCGCCCTGCGGCAGCAGCGGATGCACCTCGAGCTCGCCCCAGTGCTGGGCGAAGTCTCGGTGCTGCTCGCCGGTGATGTCCTGCCCACGGAAGAACAGCACCTTCCACTCCAGCAGCGCGGTCCGCAGTTCCGCGATCACCTCGTCGCCGGGATCTCTCAGATCCACCCCGCGAACCTCGGCTCCGATGAACGGAGTCACCGGTCGCAGATCTATCGCGCGATAAGGCGCCGGGTCGAAGCCGTCGGGATTCCGGCGCATACCCCGAGGGCCGAATTCGATGGTGTGATCACCAATCTCAACTGTCCGCGAAGACGTCGACGTACTCATATCTGGCCTTTCAGGTCGATGGTCATCGTGCGGCCGGGGACCGCCGTCGGCGGCCGGCCTTGGAGTCCGCGGCTTCGAGGGATCCGACTGCCATGTCGATCAGATGGTCGACCGTTTCGTCGAAGGTGGCCTGTACGACCGGAAGCCCCTCGGTGCGCCGCTGTTCGTAGACGGCGAGGGCGGAGACGACCATGTTGTACATCAGGTCGACCCGCTCGTGGGCCGTGCGCCGCGACAGGTGCCCGAGCGCGCGCACGAGCCGGACCACAACCTCGCTGTTGGCGTCCCTGATCTCGTTCAGGGCGCCGCCCGCGAAGTCCACGGACGGCGACACCCTGGCGATGAATCGTGCATAGTGGCTGCCGTCGGGTGCTGCGCCGAGAAAGTCTGTGAGCGGCCGGATTCCGGCCTCCACCAGCGAGCGAAGGTCCTCCCCCCGGCCCTGCCCGTCGATTTCCGCGAGATATTCGTGGCGAGCCTGATTGATCTCGGTCATCCGGTACCGGAAGACCTCGATCAACAGCCCGTCCCGGCCGCCGAAGTGGTACTGCACGGCGGAGTTGTTGCGCTGACCGGCTGCTGCCGCCACGTCGCGCATGGACACCCCGTCGATGCCACGGTCGGCGAACATTCGCTCCGCCACCTCGATCATCGCGGACTTCGCATCATCGGAAGCAGCCATGCCGGAGACGATATAAGTCATTGACTTATCAGTCAAGACACTGCCTTAATTGTTCTATCCCTTTCCGCGACTGCACTATTCGAACCACAACCGAGGACAACCCTCACACGAGCCGGGCGCAACTCCCGGTGAGTGGGACCGACATTGCACCCCGCAACAAGGTGACTACCGTCACTTCTCCGGGCTCGGCGCCCACTCGCCGCCTCGTTCACGGACCTCCGCCCCTCCCCCGACGCACCTCCCGCGCAGGGGCCGGCCACCCATTGATTCGTATCCCTCAAGCAAAGGACCACGATGGCGCTCGATCTGAATCCAGCACACGGCCCCGTGCCGAGAAGCCGGCTGTTCGCCGTGCTCGCGGTGATCATTCTCTTCTCGGAGATCGCCACCTTCGAGATCCTGATGGTCTATCCCGCCATGCCGCACATGGCGCCGGCGTACCAGACACTGAACATCGCCTGGGTGGTCTCCATCGTGACCCTCACCGGAGCAACCCTGATGCCGTTGATCGGCAAGGCCTCCGACAAGTGGGGCAAGAAGCGGATCATCCTGTGCCTCGGAGCCGTCTTCGTCCTCGGCAGTGTGGTCTGTGCGCTGTCGACCTCGTTCACCGTGCTCCTGGCCGGCCGGGCCATGCAGGGGGTGCTCGTCGGAATCGTCGCCCTGTCCTACAGCCTGGTGCGGGAGATCATGCCGCGCGATTTCGTGCCGATCGCACTGGGCATGGTGGCGACCGGGATCGGCATGTCCGCGGTCGCCGGACCGTTCATCGCGGGCTGGCTGATCGACGGCTTCGGATTCGCGGGCATCTTCTGGTTCATGGCGATCTACCTCGGCATCCTGATTCCCGTCTACTGGCTCGTCGTTCCCGAGAGCCCCACCCGCGCCGATCGCCCCGTCGACTACCTCGGCACCGCCCTGCTCGGGCCCGGCGTCGCCATCCTGCTGCTCACGATCACCAAGGGAGCAGGCTGGGGATGGGGGTCGACACGGACGATCACGCTGTTCGCGGTCGGCGCACTGATGCTGGCCGGCTTCGTGGCCTGGCAGCGCGTCGCGCCGCACCCGCTGATCGACCTTCGCATCCTGTTCGGCCGCCGGTTCGGCCTGACCATCCTCGCGGTGGCGTGCGTCGGCTACATGATGAACGCGCACTCCATGCTGATGCCGACGCTGCTGCAGACCCCGGCGGGCCTTCCGGGAATCACCTACGGCGCCGGGCTCTCGGCCACCCAGTACGCGCTGTGGACGTGCCCCCTCGGCATCATGGCGATGGCCGCCGGCCCCTTCGGAGGCTGGCTGGCCAAACGATTCGGCGCCCGGCACGTCCTGCTTGCGTCCGCCACCCTGTTCGTCGGGGTGATGGTGCTCGGTGCGCAGCTCTTCACGCTGCAGTGGCAGGTCGCCATTCTCAGCGCGATCGCCGGATTCGCGGTCGGGTTCCTGCACTCGTCCAACGCCAACCTCGTCCAGGACTCGCTTCCCGCCGAGAACAGCGGGGTCGGCACCGCCATCGCCGGCGTGAGCATGCAGCTCACCTCCGCGATCGCGGTCACCCTCACCGGCGTGGTGATGTCACACCACGTTGCCTCGGTGAACCCGAAGACCCATGCGGTCCTCTACTCGGACACCGCACTGACGAACGGCTTCCTCGCCGCCGGTGCGGTCGGCCTCGTGGGAATCGTCATCTCGGCAGTGATGCGGCACGGACGGGCCCCCGCGACCGGCGGCATGGTCGAGGCATCCGAACGAGACTCGGCGACAGCCGACGCCGCGATCGCCGCACACTGACGCTCCGCTATCCGTCTGCCCCACAGGAGTTTCACCTCAATGAACCGATATTCGATCCCGATCGTCCGCACCGAGCCGCAGATCGCTCCCGCGGTCAACCTCTGCGACCAGCAGACCCCGTTCGCGCGGCCGACACCGATCCGCCCGCCCGCCGGGGCACCGAACGTCCTGCTGATCATGCTCGACGACGTCGGATTCGGCGCGTCGTCCGCGTTCGGCGGACCGTGCCGCACCCCAACCGCGGAGCGGCTCGCCGAGGACGGCGTCAAGTACACCCGTTTCCACACCACCGCACTGTGCTCCCCGACCCGCGCCGCGACGCTGACCGGGCGCAACCACCACAGTGTCGGGATGGGCGTCATTTCGGAAATGGCCGGTGCTGCAACGGGATACAACGGAACCCGTCCGGACTCCGCCGCCACGGTCGCTCGGGTGCTGCAGGGCAACGGCTACGCGACCGGCGCGTTCGGCAAGATGCACCAGACCCCCGCGTGGGAGGTCACCGAGGCCGGGCCGTTCGACCGCTGGCCGGGCCGTGAGGGCTTCGACAAGTTCTACGGCTTCCTCGGTGCCGAGGCCGACCAGTTCACCCCCGTCCTGTACGAGGACTTCAAGGTCGTGGACCTGCCCCGGACCCCCGAGGAGGGGTACCACCTCAGCGAGGACCTCGTCGACCACGCGCTGCAGTGGATCGAGGGGGTGCACACGATGGATCCGGACAAGCCGTGGTTCTGCTACCTGCCGTTCGGGGCCTGCCACGCCCCGCTCCAGGTGCCCGAGCGCTACCTCGACAAATACCGCGGCGAGTTCGACCACGGCTGGGATCGTCAGCGCGAGATCACCCTCGAACGCCAGAAGGCGCTGGGCGTGGTGGCTCCCGACACTGTGCTGGCGCCCTGGACGGGCGATCTGCCGCACTGGGATTCGCTGAGCGACGACCAGAAGAAGGTCTCCGCGCGCCTGATGGAGCTGTACGCGGCGTTCCTCGAGCACACCGACGACGAGGTCGGTCGCCTGACCGATCACCTGCGCGAACTCGGCATGCTGGAGAACACCCTCGTCATCTACATGCTCGGCGACAACGGGGCATCGGCCGAGGGCGGAATCGAAGGGTCGTTCAACTACCTCGCCAACCTCAACGGTTACCGCACCACCACCGAAGAGGTACTCGAGCGGTTCGACGAGCTCGGCACCCCGACGAGCTACCCGCACTACCCCGCCGCGTGGGCGCAGGCCCTCGACACCCCCTACCAGTGGGCCAAACAGGTGGCCTCGCACTACGGCGGCACCCGCAACGGCCTGGTCGTGCACTGGCCGGCCGGCATCACCGAGACCGGCGGTGTCCGCAACCAGTGGCACCACTGCGTCGACATCACCCCCACCATCCTGGAGGCGGTGGGCGTCCCGGCCCCGCACACGGTCGACGGCGTCGCGCAGAAGCCGTTGGAGGGGGTCGCGATGAACTACTCGTTCAACGACCCCAGCGCCGAAGAGCGGCACACCACACAGTATTTCGAGATCTTCGGCAACCGCGGAATCTACGATCACGGCTGGACCGCGGTGACCGTGCATCGGGCACCCTGGCTGATGGCGACCCACGGACTGGAACTCCCGAGCATGGACGACGATCGCTGGGAGCTGTACGACACCACCACCGACTGGTCCCAGGCGCGAGATCTCGCGCAGGAGTATCCGGAGAAGCTCGAACAGCTCAAGCGGAAGTTCCTCGTGGAAGCCGCCAGATACCAGGTGCTTCCACTCGACAACCGCACGGTCGGCCGGAACACCACCCCGGAGTCCCGGCCTCCACACCCTTTGCGGGGCAGGCACGGCATCACGCTGTACCCGCACATGAACGGGCTGGTGGAGAAGGCTGCGCCGTCGTTCTTCAACCGTTCGTACACGGTCACTGCCTCGCTCGGCACGGCCGGGCAGCCTTGTGAGGGAATGCTGATCGGAATCGGCGGCAGATTCGGTGGTTTCGCCCTGTACGTACTCGATTCACGTCCGGTCTTCTGCTACAACTTCAGCGGCGGTGGACGGACCTACGTTCGTGGCACCGATCCGCTCACCTCATCCGCCCAGGAGGTGTCCGTCGAGTTCGTCTACGACGGCGGCGGCACCGGCAAGGGCGGCACCGCGATTCTGTCCGTGAACGGCATCGAGGTGGCGCGGGAACGGATCGAACAGACCACGCGCGCGATGTTCAGCATGAACGAGCAACTCGATGTCGGGGTCAACCGTGGCAGCCCGGTGTCCGAGGAGTTCGCCGATCGCGGCCGGTTCGCGTTCACGGGCCGGCTCCACCACGTGCGGGTCGACCTTCCGCAGGCGGAGCACGGGGTGAGCGAGAGCGAACGCCGTCGGATCGCCCTCGCGACCCACTGACGGCCGCGGCCGCCCGGTCCCCGGGGTCCACAGCGACTCCGCGACCGGGCGGCCGGACTGCGCCCGGCGGGCGACCGTCCTATATTCGACGAGTGTTCTCAGCGCGGGCGCCGATCGTCGACGTCGACAAGCTGACCCGCCGATTCGGTCCGCGGCGGGGCATCACCGATGTCTGCTTCACCATCGCGCCCGGCGAGGTGTTCGGCTTCCTCGGACCCAACGGCGCGGGCAAGTCCACCACCATCCGGCTCCTGCTCGGTCTGTACCGCCCGACGTCCGGCCGGATGCGGCTGTTCGGCCTGGACCCGACCCGCGAGGGCGTCCGGATCAACCGCCGCGTCGGATACCTACCCGGTGAACTCGCGCTGTACCCCAAGCTGACCGGGGCACAGCACCTGGATCGGCACGCACGCATCCGGGGCCTCACCGACCGCACCTATCTCGACGAACTCGTGCGACGGTTCGGCGCCGAACTCGACCAGCCGATCCGCACGCTGTCCAAGGGCAACCGTCAGAAGATCGGGCTGGTGCTCGCCTTCATGCACCGCCCCGAGCTGCTCGTGCTCGACGAGCCGACGTCGGGGCTGGATCCGTTGATGCAGGACGAGTTCGCGCGGCTGATCCGCGAAACCGTCGACGACGGCCGCACGGTGCTGCTGTCCTCGCACGACCTCGAGGAGGTGCAGCGGCTGGCGCACCGGCTCTCGATCATCAAGGAGGGCCGGATCGTCGTCACCGACAGCGTCGACGGCCTGCGCCGCAGCGCCCCGCGCACCGTCGAGTTCCGGTTCGACCGCGCCGTCACCGCCGCCGACTTCGCCCACCTCGACGGGGTCGAGGTGCGCACATGCGCGGACGGCCGGGTGACGCTGTCTGTGACCGGGCCTGTCGCCGGCCTGTTGTCCCGCGCCGGGAGCCTGGGCGCGGTGGACGTCTCGGCCCGCCGCGCCGATCTCGACGAGCTGTTCCTGCGCTTCTACCGCGACGAGTCGCAGGGGGAGCAGACGGGAGTCCCCGATGCGCACTGAGACCCCGGCGACCGGCGCACTGCAGGTGGCGGGTATCGACCTGCTGCTTCGCCGTCGATCGATGATCTGGTTCGCGGTCGGGATGGGCATCTACGCCCTCGTCGTCATTGCGCTGTACCCGACGTTCAAGGACGACACCGGGCTCGACGACTTCGCCTCGAGCAGCGAGACCATGGCCGCACTGTTCGGGATCAGTGGCTCCCTCACCTCGCCGGTCGGGTGGTTGAACGCGAACATCTACGGCAACTTCCTGCCGCTGGTCGTGCTGCTGGTGACCATCGGCTACGGCGCCTCCAGCCTGGCCGGACAGGACGAGGACGGCACCCTTGGCCTGGTCGTGGCAGCACCGCTGGCCCGGCGCGACATCGCCGCCGCGAAGTTCCTCGCGATGACGCTCCTGGCGATCCCGGTGTGCGTGGTCACCGCGCTGTGTGTCGTGATCGGTCAGGGTTTCGAGCTGACCGTCGACTACGGCGCACTCGCCGGGACCACCATGGGGGTGATCCTGCTCGGCGTGGTGTTCGGCGGGCTGGCGATGGCCCTGGGCGCCGCGACCGGCAGCCGGGGAGCCGCCGTGGGAATCACATCAGCGGTGGCGGCCGCCGCCTACCTGCTCAATTCTCTTGCTCCCGTGGTGCACTGGCTGCACCCTGCCCGGTTCGCGTCACCGTTCTTCTACGCGATCGGCGACAACCAACTCGAGGACGGTCTGCCCCTCGCGTGGGCCGGCGTGCTCCTCGGGCTCGCGGCGCTGACGCTCCTCGCGACCCTCGCGGCATTCGCCCGGCTCGACGTCGACTAGGCCGTTCATCGGATCCGGAGTCGCCGCGGCCGGCCGCCGGGTGGCGCACGGCACGGCCATGCGCCGGCGACTGCGCGCCATTCTCGGCGGATCGCTCTAGTCTGTACGAACTTTCAACGAAGGAGAGAAGTCTTGAGCGACTACGAAGTGAAGATGATCGTGCTGTCCACCGACGATCTCGACGAGTCCATCGGGTTCTACAGCGACACCCTGGGCATGGCGTTGAAGTTCCGCGACGGTGCCCATTTCGCCGCACTCGACGGCGGCGGTGTGACCCTCGCGCTCGCGACCGCGGTCGATCATCCGATCCACGGCCAGGTGGTCGTCGGCATCAAGACCGCGGACGTCGACGCCGCCGCGAAGGCGATCGAGGAGGCCGGTGGCGGCATCGTGAAGGGCCCGTACGACGACGCGCACGAGCGCCGCGCGGTGGTCTACGACAACAAGGGCAACGGGCTGGTGTTCTACAGCCCGCTCAAGCGCTGACACACAGGGCCCGGAAACCCAGCGGCCCGGGTCGACTCCGTGCGGGAATCGACCCGGGCCGCTGCGCACGAACGGGTGACTACTTCCCCGCCGCGCCCGTCGTGAACGGCAGGACGAGCCGCGACGGGTGGGCGGCGTCCCGGTAGATCTTGTGGGTGACGGGGCGACCGACCGGCAGGTGGAAGGCGTCCGGCGGCAGCAGCGCGTTGTGTTCGTCGGCGAGGGGTTCGTTGTTGGACAGCTCCGCCACCAGTTTGTGGCCGGGCCGGAAGGCGTTCGCGAACGGGTACAGACGCAGCACGTACTCCTCGATCACACCCGGCTCGACCGGCACCGCGCGGGTGTGCGGGTGGTACGGGTCGCCCTCGGTGGTGCGCTCGTCGAGCTCACGGTGCGAGGCCTTCAGGTAGCCGGTGGTGATGAGCTGGCGCTTGCCATTCGGCGCGTAGTCCCACAGGCGCAGAATGAAATTCGTGTCGGGCTGGTCGATCTCGGCGAAGATGTGGGCCGCACCGGTGCCGATCATCTCGGTGGGTTCCTCGAAGACGGGTGTCTCCCACTCGAGGATCTCGACCTTGTCGGTGACGGTCAGCGGGGCCTGGTAGAACCCGTCCGGAGCGGCGTACTGCGCGCCCATCGGTTCCGGATCCGTGGAGAGCTTGCCCCGTGGGCGCAGGTACAGCGACCGGTGTTCGACGTCCTTCGGCGGCCACTGGTCGGCGGCGATCTTCTCGCGGGAGCCCTCGACGAACACGCTCACCGCGGGCTCGTCCATGATCCCGTTGTCGATGCCCTTGAGCCAGTGG
Organism: Rhodococcus sp. NPDC004095; assembly: GCF_053604015.1. Taxonomy (NCBI): domain Bacteria; kingdom Bacillati; phylum Actinomycetota; class Actinomycetes; order Mycobacteriales; family Nocardiaceae; genus Rhodococcus; species Rhodococcus sp. NPDC004095. Next base: position 187,044 of record NZ_JBSGGS010000007.1, on the reverse strand, counting down.
TCGTACCACCGGAACATCTTGTCGTGCTCCTCGATGAAGGGGCGTGACTGCATTGGCGGGTACGGACCGATGTCGAGCTTCTTGGGCCCCTTCAGGGTGTGGAACAGCTCGATGGTGCCGTCCATCGTCCAGCCACGCCCCTGGTCGATCTGCAGGTAGACGGGGATGTCGATGTTCCGCGCGAGATTGACGGGGTTGCGTTCCTCGTACCACTCGCCGTCGACCTCGTTGGTAACGATGTCGAACCAGGCCTCGTGGTTCTTCGGGTAGTTCAGGACGTGCGCGAGGTTCGGCCAGGCCGCGACGTCGGGGTCGGCGAGGCGCTCGGCGACGCGCTTGGCGATCTCGTCTTCCGAGTAGGTCTCGAGCATGCGGGACTTGACCCGATCGGTGAACGCCCACCCCGAGTCACCGCCACGGCCTTCGCGGGCCGCGCGCGGCATGAACCACATGATGCCGCCGTGATAGGTGGTCTCGTAGAAGTCGTAGTGCCCGCCGGAGACGAAGATCGCCTTGAGATGCGGCGGACGTTCGGCGGCGGCGAGGATCTGCATCGACCCGAAGTAGGAGATGCCGATCATGCCGACGTTGCCGTCGCACCACGGCTGCGCCGCAACCCATTCGATGAAGTCGTACGCGTCCTGCCCGAGCGAAACACCACCGGCGTTGTAGTTGCCGATGTGCTCGCCCTCGGAGGCTCCGGAGCCACGGAGGTCACCGATGACGTGAACGTACCCCTCCTCCACCACCCGGGCGATGTCGCCGGCCTCGATGCAACCGTCCCACATCGGGCTCGGCCGTCGCTGCGGCGGCGTCGTGAGCGCGAGTGCCTGCAGTTCCTTGCCGTAGGGGCTCAGCGCAACCAGGGCGGGCCGCGGTGCGTCGCCCTCGCGGGCGTAGGTGTCGGCGGCGAGTTCGACGCCGTCCCGCATCGGAATCCGGAGGTTCTTGCGGATGTGGATGGTCTGTCCACCCGCATCGAAGGTGTCGACCTCAGCCATGGGTGTGCGGCTCCTGTCGTGTCGAAGGGTCGTGCTGGGTTCGGTAGCCGTGCAGCGTCGTGAAGAACGGGGACGGTTCGAGCGTCGGATCGTTCTCGTAGCCGAGGTCGTCGGCGACCGAGGCGAACGGCGAGTACGGCGAGTCGGTGTCGGGCAGTCCGCTGCACAGGCAGTGGTGCGCCGCGGCGGCGACCCTCGTTTCGACGTCGACGCTCTCGGCGAGCGCCTCGGCGGCCTGGGCGGCGTCGAGTTCGACGCCGTAGGCGACACCGTCGGTGCGCCGGTACGGGTGCCCGAGATACAGGTGCTGGGGGCGGATCTCGTCACGCAGGTACCGCAGGCTCGACCGGTAGCCGTCGGGATCCTCGTAGCCGGGGAATCCGTTGGCCGCTCCGTGCACCTGGACGGCGTCGCCGACGAACACCGAGTTCTGGCCCTCCACCACGTAGGCGACCGATCCCGCGGTGTGGCCGGGGATCGAGTGCACGGAAACGGTGACGTCGCCGCCGAGCGAGAGGGTTTCGCCTCCGCGCACCAGCACGGTCGGTTCCATCTCACCGGAGATGACCGCGTGCGTCGCCGCGGTGACCTTCGCGGCGCCCTCGGCGTCGTTCAGGTACGTGCCGCGTGCCCCCAGGTACTCGTCGACGTGCGCCTGCCGCGAGCGCAGCAGGTGGGCGTCGGCCTCGTGGATCACGACCTGCGCCTTCCGCCCCGTGGCCTCCCACAGCGAGTACGCCCCGCCGATGTGGTCGATGTGCCCGTGGGTCAACAGGATCCAGCGCACATCCTCGATCCGGCGGCCGAGCGCCTCGAGCGCGGGCGCCATGCCTTCGGCGGGCGACGACGCGATGCCGGTGTCGACGATCGCCGGCTCCGGGGCATCGATGAAGAAGGTGTAGAGACCGAACCGGCCCCACGGCGAGACGATGGGGTGGATCTTCACCTCGCTCGCCACGTCACTCCCCCTGTCGCGTCAGGAACTCGGCGGTCTCCTCGAAGACGCGGTGGAACTCGGGGATCCACGAGAAGTTCTGCACGAAGCCGTGATTGGAGCCTGCGTAGCGGCGGACCGTGACGTCGACTCCGGCCTCCGTCAGCCGCGCGCCGTAGAGTTCTCCTTCGTCGCGCATGGGGTCGAACTCCGCGGTGACGATCAGCGCCGGCGGCAGCCCGGTGAGGTCCGCGCGCTTGATCGGCGAGACCCGCGGGTCGGCGGGGTCGGCACCGCTGTCGAAGTAGAAGGAGTTGAAGCCCTTGAGGCCGGCGGTCTCGACACCGTAGCCTTCGGCGTTCTCCCGCAGGGATGCGTAGCGGTCGACGTCGAAGTCCAGATCGAGCGACGGGTAGTACAGGATCTGATGGGTGATGCGGTCGAAACCCTCGTCGTGCGCCGCCGCCGCCACGGCGGCGACGAACGTGCCGCCCGAGCTGTCGCCGGCCAGCGCGAGGGTCTCACCGTTCCACTGCAGCGTGTCGCCGTTGTCGGCGGCCCACCGCACCACTGCGAGGCAGTCGTCGAGTCCCGCGGGGAATGCGGCCTCGGGGGCGCGGCGGTAGCCGACGGAGACGACCTTCAGTCCCGTTTCCTTCGCCAGGTTCCGGGCGACATGGTCGTGCGTGTCGAGACTGCCGAGGAAGAACGCGCCGCCGTGGAAATACACGAGCAGTCCGTAGGAGGCGGCGTCGACCGGGGTGTAGATCCGGACGGGCACGTCGCCGGCGGTGGTGTCCTCGACGGCGTGCAGGGGCAGGCGGTCCTCGACGGGAGGAACCTGCGATTCCTCGCCGGCGCGCATGGCCGCCGGGTCGAGCGGGCCGTCCGGCGGTGCGGGCAGCGTCGCGAGGATCTCGGCGATCTGGGGGTGCAACGGCATGGCGCGCTCTCCTTACTTCGCGGCGGGCTGCTGGGCGGCGGGCTTCTGGCCCGGGAACACGTCGTTGACCTCGTCCTCGGTCCAGCCCTGGCGGGAGATGCGCTGGAGTTCGTCGGTCACCGGCTTGCGGGCGGCCTGGTAGGCCGCGAGTGCCTCCTTGACGGAGGCCTCGTCGCGCAGAGCATCGGCAAGCGCACCAGCGTCGAGGATCGCGGAGTTCGCGCCCTGACCCTGGTGATGCAGCATCGAGTGGGCGGCGTCGCCGACGAGGACGACCGAGTCCGAGTGCCACGTCTCGACCGGGTCGATGTCGTAGACGGCGCGCACATTGACGGTGTCCATGTCGAGATCGCGGGCGATCTGCACGATCCGCTCGTCGAAGCCGTCGAGCGTGGCGAGGAGGTCTTCCTTGGTGGCCTCCGGCGACCAGGTGCTGTCCGCACAGAGCGCGGTGACGTCGAAGGACACATCGTTGCGATGACGCAGCGGCAGGAAATACACCTTGGTGCCCTTGCCGATGTACATGCGCAGGTTGTCGTCGGTGGCCATGCCCTGTGCCGCGTCGGCGGAGATCACGGCGCGGTAGGCGTGCTCACCGGAGAACACGGGCCCCTGGTCGCGGAACAGTTCCTTGCGCACAACGGACTTGATGCCGTCGGCGCCGACGACGAGGTCGGCTTCGATGGTGGTGCCGTTGGTGAACGTGACGACGGACTTGTCGCCGCGGTCCTCGATGGTCTCGAGCTTGTGACCGAGCTTGACCATGCCCTCGGGGAGGACGCCCACGAGCGCGTCGATGAAGTCGCCGCGGTGGATGAGGTGGGTGTGGGTCCTCACCTCGTAGTCGTCCATGCCGGGCCAGCTGTCCTTCATGATGGGTTCACCTGTGGCGGTGAGGATCTCGAAGTAGTCGCTGGGCGAGCTGACCTTCGCGACGGCGTCGAAGATCCCCCACTCGCGGAAGCGCTGCATGCTCGACGGGCGCAGGCCGATGCCTGCTCCGACCTCGTGGATCTCGGTGGCCTGTTCGTACACGGTGACGTCGGCGCCGAGCAGGCTCAGCGCCTTGGCCGATGCTGCGCCGGCGTATCCCGCGCCGATGATGGCGATGGTCAGGTTCTTCAGATCGGATGACTGCATGGTCTTTGTCTCTCTGGAGGGGCGCGTCGTTGCGCCGGAAGATCCGGGGTGGCCTCAGGCCTGGATGGTGAGGAAGTCGGCAGGGTTCTCGACGAAGAGCTTGGTGATGGTGGCCTCGTCCAGTCCGGCCCGGCGCAGGTCGGGAATGAGGTCCTCGAACAGGTAGTTCACCGTGTGGCCGTTGACGCCCGGCCAGCCGAGGGGGCTGCAGTTGGCATCGACACCGGCGAGCACCCGGTCCAGGTGGCCCGCCTCGAGGAACCCGAGGAAGTGGTCCAGGCGCTCCTTGCGGGGGCGGGCCCAGAACGGCGGGTCCTCGAGTTCGGTCTCGTAGCCGAAGGTGTCGAAGCCGACCCGGCCGCCCTGCTCGGCGATCCAGCGGTCACGGGTCTGCGACGCGTTCACGCCGTCATCGGCGTGCCCGAACAGCACGCGGTCCAGCGGGAGGCCTTCCTCGGTGAAGATGGCGATGGCGTTCTCGGCGTCGATCGCCAGGTGGGTGAGGATCGGCACGCCGGTGTGCAGCGCGGCGCGGGCGGCGGCGCGGTAGATGCGCTTGTCCAGTTCGGTCATCTTGCCGCCGCGGCTGACTCCGACCTTGATGACGCCGGCACGGCTGCCGGTGTCCCCGATGCCGACGGTGATCTCGTGAACGAACTGCTGCGTCAGGTACTCCACGCTCGCGCGCTCGAAGAACGGCAGCGCGGTGTCGCCGCCGACGAATCCCGTGCAGGCGACGATGTGGACCCCGGTCTTGGCGGACAACGACTTGTAGTAGTCGATGTCGCGACCGTTGCAGATGCCGGTGACGTCGACGAAGGTCCCGCCGCCGTACTCGTGGAACTTGCGCAGCTTCGGGACGGTCTCGGAGTACCGCTCCTCCGGGGTCTTCCACCACCTCGTGTCCAGTTCGGACCCGGGCATGCCGTACCCGATGTGCTCGTGGATGGCGACGATGCCCAACTCCTCGGTCGGGATCGGTCCCAGGACGGTGTTCACTCTCGACACAACAACTCCCCTTCGGGAAAGAAAACTTCGGTGGTCAGGTCCGGTGTCAGCGCACGGGTGGTGCCGGGCGGGTCGACTGCACCGTCAGCAGCTCGCGCGGGTTGGCCACGAGGATGCGCTGGACGTCCTCGTCGCTCAGGCCCTGGGCCGCGAGGAGCGGTACGAACGCCGACAGGACGTGGCTGAACGGAACGTCGCGCGCGGGCTGCCCCTTCGCGACACCGATCGCGTTGCTCGAGAGCAGGATTCGGTTGCCGTGGCCGGCCTCTACGAGTTCGCGCACCACGGCTGCCCGCTCGTCGTCCGAGACGAAGGTGTCGCCCTCGGTCCCCACGTTGTCGATCGCGACGAAGGCGCCGAGGCGAGCGATCTCGAGCGGCGCGCCGGCGGCGACCGCGTCCTTGCGGTCGAGGCCGCCGACGACGACCCGGTCGGCAGGCAGCTTCTCGTCGAGGACGACCCCGAGGTCGGCCGTCGCGTCGGAGCCGTAGCGGATCGACGCGGCGACACCGGTGCTGCGCGCTGCGCGGGCGGCGCCGCGGAACAGGCTCTCCTCGGTGGCGGTCATACCGTCGTGGTTCGCGGCGATGACGACGATGCCCGCGGCGCCGCGACGCTCCACCCGGGGCACCACCATGCCCTCGGTGACCTCCTTGGCGAACAGGTCGGCGAACTTCTCCGCCGGCCACGGCGTCGGCGGATTGGTCTGCGGCGTCAGGAAATAGCCGCCGAGCAGGTTCTCCGGACCCATGCCCGTCGACGCGATGATGTGCACACCGGTCGAGCGGGAGAGCGCCTCGTACAGCTTCACATCGCGGCCGTGGAACATGCCGGTGCTGTCGACGATCGTCCGGCCGCCGTGGTTCCGGAAGTCGGTGAGCTTCGCCTTCAACGTCTCGAAGATCTCGGCGCGGTCGAAGGTGATGTCGAATGCGTGCTCCGCGCCGGGCATCACCGACAGCACCGCCTCGTGAATCGAGACGACACCCAGGTCGGCGGCGGAAACGGGGCCGAGGACCGTGCGGACGGTGCGTCCCTCGGCGGAGGTCTGGGTGCCCATCATCGGCACTTCCTTTCGTCGGCGTCGTGCCGGCACGACGTGGTCCAACTCACGGTAGATTTAGGATTACAGAGTGTCAAGTAACATTTCATTGCGATGTGTGGAGTTGCAAAATGCCACGTCAGTGCACTGAAGCTAGAATCTGGGTCCATGTCACTTCGCGCCGCGCAGAAGCAGATGACCTACGAGCTCTTCCTCGCCAAGGGGCTCGAGCTGTTCGACACCAAGGGCTACGCGGCGACGACGATCGACGACATCGCCACCGCGGCGGGCTCCACCCGAACCACCTTCTACCTGCACTTCTCGTCCAAGGCCGACGTGATGAGCGCGTTGCTGACCAAGGTCGACGGGATTCTCACCGCCGCGGACAAGCCGCCGCTGACCGAGCTGGTCGCCTCGGGTTCGCGCAGTGAGATCCGCGCGTGGCTGGACCGCAAGTTCTCCCAGTGGGACGAGATCAAGCCCTACCTCACCGCGTCCTACCAGGCCTTCACCGAGCCGGCCGTGGCGGCCAAGACCGAGCAGTGGTTCGAGGACGCCGTCGGCGAGATGATCGAAGGACTCAACAGGGCGGATCGTGTGGCGCCCGATCGTCGTCGGATCCGCTGCGTGCTCGCCTTCGGCCAGCTCGAACACCTCTCGCGCCGGTACTTCTCCGTCGGCTGGCTCACCCCCCGCGAGATCTGCCTCGACGAGATCACCGAATCGTGGTGCTACCTTCTCGAGGCGGCGAGCTGAGCACCGCTCGGCGGACGGGCACTTCCCCGACCACGTCGGCGACCTCGTGCGCGGCATCCGTGCCCGGATCGGCGGCGACAGCGGATTCCGGGCGACTGCCGACCAGACCGAACAGTGTCAGCGCGGCGGACGCCGCGGCGCACAGGGCACACACCAGGAAGGCCAGGGCGTAGCCGCTGCCGAGCGAGGTGAGCGCCAGATCGTGGATCGCCGCCGGCATCCGCACCATCGGGTTGTCGGGACCGGGGGCCCGAGTCGGATCGGTCGGCACCGGGATCACCGGCATCGAGTTGAGCGCCATCGCGCCGCCCTGGTCGCCGATCCCCATGACCGCGCCGGCATGGGCCTCACCGAGCCCGGACTCCCCCACGGCCGCATCGAGCCCGTCGCGGACCTTGCCGCCGGCGACACTGTTGGCCACCGCGGCGACCAGGACCGGCCCCAGCGCGAAACCGAAGTCGCGCAAGAGGTTCGTCGTGGCACTGGCCATACCGGCCAGGTGCAGGGGAACCGTGGTGATGGCCACCGCGGTGATCGAGGCGACCGTGAACGCGAAGCCGACACCGAGCAGCAGCATCGGGAGCAGGAAGTCCGTCCACTCCGACGTGTGGACGTCGAAACGCGAGCACACGAATCCGGAGGCGGCGATCAGACCGAAGCCCGCGGTCAGCACCCACCGGGGTGAGACCCGGTGGATCAGCCGGGACACGACCGGCACCAGCAGGAACGCCGGACCCTGGATGACCAGGAACAGGACGCCGATCTTCAGCGGCGACACGTGCTGGACCGCTCCGAGCCAGATGCTCATCGAGAAGCAGGTGCCGAGGAATGCGAACATGCCGACGACGGCAGTGATGCCCGAGATCGCAAAGGCCCTGTTGGCGAACAGGTTCAGGTGCAGCAGCGGAACCTCGGTCCGCAGTTCGATGACAACGAACGCGATCAGGCAGGCGACGCCGAGGAGGAAGCCCGCCACGATCGCGGTCTCCCCCCATCCGACCTCCGACCCCTGGGTCAGCGCCCAGAGCACCGCGACGAGACCGACGGCCAAGGTGAGCTGCCCGGGCACGTCGAGCCGGCGCCCCTCCGGCGCGGACGAGTCCTGAGCACCCGTCGAGACGACGAACGAGAGCAGTGCCGCAGCGATCACGACACCGAATGCCCAGCGCCAGTTGGCATATTCGGCAATCAGCGCGGCCATCATCGGCGAGACTGCCGCGCCGAGCGACAAGAAGCCCGCCCACAGCGCGATCGCCCGGGCGCGAGCCTGGGCGTCGGGTGCAACGGCGGCGATCATCGTCAGCGAAATCGGATACAGGGCACCGGCGCCGACGCCTGCCACGGCCTGACCCACCCACATCACCTGCACCGTGTCGGCGACCACGCACAGCGCCGCGCCGGCGACGATCAGCAGCGCCCCTCCGAGGAGCAGGCGCTTGCGCCCGAACATGTCGCCGAGGACTCCGAAGGTCAGCTCGAAGACAACCATCGTCGTCGCGAAGGCGGCGCTGATCCAGGTCAGTTCCGCGCCGGAGATGCTGAAGTGCTGCTGGAACGTGCCGTTCAGCGCTCCGGGCAGCGAGTACGCCACCTGCGCCACCATGACGGCGAGGCATGCGGCGACGAGGGTCGCCCGGTATCCGGACGGCCGCACGGACGTCTCACTCATCGATTGCTCCTTGGTCGAATGTCCTGGCCGTCGACCCGACAGCCGGAAGCGTTCTGTGACCCCCATCACGAACTGAGTGAGCAATCTGTCACATCGCACAACAGAGCGTCAAGTATTTGAACAGAGCATCAACCCAAGGCGGGTGGCCGAAGCGGGAGGCGGGCCTTCACACGCGGGAGGCCGGACCCCGGCGCGCTCCGAGCAGGGTGGCCCGAGGTTCGGTCAGACCTCGTCGAAGGCGGCGACCTCGACCAGGATGCGACGCAACCATCCGACGAATTCGTCGTCGGCGAGGCGCGGGTTCCACACCATGTCGATGTCCAGCGACGGAATCGGCAGCGGGAACTCTTCGATGCGCAGGTCCTCCCGGGTCGCCACCGCCACCCGGTAGGTGTGGATCGCAACGCCGCCGGCCTGCGCCACCAGGTGCGGGATCGTCATGAAGTCGGAGATCAGCTGCCCGATCCGGTACTGCACACCGTGCGCGTCCAGGGCGGCGTAGGGCATCACCCGATGCCGGGCGTCGTAGGTCGCGTGGGGCAGCGTGGTGAGCAGGTCGAGCGCCGTCGCGGCGGGATCGGTGTCGGGATGCGCGATCACGACCCAGCGATTCTCGTAGAGCCGCTCACGCGGATAGGGCGCGGCGAACGCCGTCGGCAGCAGGACGACGTCGACCCCGTCGTCGGTGAAGTCGCTCGGCTGCGGATCGACGAAAGTGCGCAGCCGCAGGGTCGAGTTCGGCGCCCGCTCGGCGATCAAGCGCGCCAGCGCCGGACCGATCACGAACGCGATACTGCTGGTTGTCGACACCGTGATCGTGCGACGGTCACGCGCGGGGTCGAAACCGGCGAAGTTCACCACGCGCGCGGCCTGCCGCAGCACCTCGCGCAGCGGCGCGACCAGCTCGTGGGCGCGGGGAGTCAGGACCAGACCGGTCCCCTGCCGCACGACCAGGTCGTCACCGATCAGCCGGCGCATCCGGCCCAGCGCGTGACTCATCGCCGGCTGCGACATGCCGACCCGCTCGGCGGCGCGGGTGACCGACACCTCCTCGAACAGCGCGAGCATCGGCACCAGCAGGTTCAGGTTGACCGACGCGAGTCGCTCCAGAGCGAGATCACTCGGGCGGTCCCGGGATTCGTTCATCAACCCGGACTGTACGCGCCCGTTCGCCGATGCCCCATCGGTCACACGAGGGCAGCTGCGCCGCTGTGAGCCAAGCGGCGCAGCTTCGGAATCGGGATGCGGTGGTTGACCGCCACCGCGACCCCCGCGCCGTCGTCGTGCGTCCAGTGCATCACCGAAGGTCCGCACGGGCTCTCACCGACGAGAAAACCGGGACCACCGGTCACGGGCAGGTGTCCGACCGCCTTGAGGTTCACCCCGAACTGTTCGGTCCAGAAGTAGGGGTTCAGGTCGAGTTCGGGCGCGTCGTCGCCCGTGAGCAGTGCCGCCGCAGCGACCTTCGCCTGGTCGATCGCGCTGCTCCACAACGGGATCCGGCGCACACCCCACCGGGTCGGGACGGCAGCGACATCACCGGCAGCGACGATGTCGGCGCGCAGACGGCAGCGGGTGTCGGTGACGAGGCGACCGTCCGGACACAGCGCGCCCAGCCACTCGGTGTTGGGGATGTCGCCGACGGCGCTCACGATCAGGTCCGCACCGATCCGGGATCCGTCACCGAGAAGCACGGAGCCCCCGCCGATCCCAGTGGCCACACCGGTGACGACGGTGAGACCACGGTCGAGGGCCGCGGCGGTCAAGGTGTCCGACAGGTACCGGCCCAGATGGGTCAGCATCGGCGGTCCGTCCGCGACGAGCGTGACCCGGCTGCCCGCCGACAGTGCCGCCGATGCGATCTCCATGCCGAGCGGACCGGCGCCGACGACCACGACGGACGGCTGCTGCGCGAGCCGTTCGCGCAGCACGAGCGCGTCGTCGAGAGTGCGCAGCGTCAGCTCGGGGCTGTCGGCTCCGTCGAGCCGCCGCGCGCGAGAACCGGACGCGATGACGAGCCCGTCGTAGCCGAGTTCGGTGCCGTCGTCGAACCTCACGCGACGGATGTCGGGGTCGAGCCCGACCACGGCGACCCCGAGGATCTCGGTGGCCCCGTGGGTGGGCGGCGCCAGTTCGTGGGAGCCGCCGTCGACGAGCAGTGCCTTCGACAGTGCCGGTCGCGAGTACGCCGCGCGCGGTTCGTCGCCGACGACGGTCAGATCGCCGTCGAATCCGTTGGCGCGGAGGCTGTCGCACGCGGTCTGGCCGGCGATGCCGTTGCCGACGACCAGGATGCGGCGTGGTGTGCCGGTGGTGGTCGTCATTGCCGTCCCGTCAGGGCGAGTTCGAGTGCGGCGACGGGGCAGACCCGGACGGCGGCGCCGGCGGCGGCGGCTTCGGGGCTGCCGTCGGTGAGCTCACCGGCGTCGATGACCAGTTCGCCGTCGTCGTCGAGGTGCATCAGGGCGGGAGCGGCTTCTTCACACAGTCCGTGGCCCTCACAGCGGGGCCGGTCGAGGACGATTCTCATGCGGGAACAACCTCCAGGATCTCGAGTTCGTCGATGGAACGGGTGATGTTGCTTGGCAAGCGGATCGGGTCCGCGCAGACGAGTCGCCTGGCGTGGACGGCGAGCGCCGCGATGACCGCGTGCGCTTCGAGCCGGGCCAGGCCCTGTCCCGCGCAGCCGTGCGGGCCGTACCCGAAGGACAGGTGGTCGGCCGGGTTGCGTTCGACGAGGAACTCGTCGGGGTTCGCGTAGTGCCGCGGGTCTCGGTTGCCTGCGCCGAACAGGACCGCGACCTGGGTTCCGGCGGGCACGTCGATGCCCTCGATCTCGACGTCACGGGTGACTTCCCTGCCCCAGGCGTGGACGGGCGCCCAGAAGCGAAGGACCTCGTTGAAGGCCGCCGAGACCAGGGAGGGGTCCCGGCGGACGAGCTCGAACTGATCGGGATGCTTGGCGAACAGCGCCACGACGTTGCCGATCGCGGAGATCGTGGTGTCCACACCGGCACCCAGGTACTGATGGATGATGTGACCGGCGGTGTTCGGCGGGATCGCGCCGCGGGCCTCGGCGTCGAAGATGCCGCGTCCCACCGATCCCGGGGCCAGGTCCTCGGCCCGGACACCGGCACACCAGGCGTAGAGCTCCCCCGCGATCGGGAAGTTCTCGGCGGTGCGCTGGTTCATCGGGCCGATGACCTCCATCGCGGCCTGTCCCCAGCGCAGCATGTTCTCCCGGACCTCGCCGGTGAAGCCGATCAGGTCGGCGACCACTTCCAGCGGAAACGCGCGGGCGAGGGCGTCGATCGCCTCGAAGGAACCCTGCGCGACCAGATTCGCGACCAGAGCGTCGGCCTTGGACTCGATCTGCCCCTTGAGTCCACGCAGGGCCCGCGGGGAGAGGTTCTCGGTGAGGGTCGCCCGCAGCTCGGTGTGGATCGGCGGATCCGAGGCGAGCGAAGTGCCCTGTAGCGCCTCGTTCACCGCCGGATTGAAGCCGATCGTGCGGGACGAGAACGTCGCGGGATCGCCGAGCGCGGCTCGGATCGTGTCGTAGCGGGTCAGGGCATGGACGTTGTTGGCGGGCAGGTGCACGACCGGGCCGAGCTCGCGGATCTGCGCGAACGTCGGGTACGGATCGGTGAGGACATCGTCGGCGAAGAGGTCCACGTCGGAGGTGGGCGGGGGGCTGCTGGTCATGCCTCCAGTGAAGTGACTGCAGTCACATTAATCCAACTCATAGTTTGCATGGATCGGCATTCACCTCGTTCATGGTTCCGGGGCGTGGTTCAGCGGGCCAGGTCGGCCTCGATGCCGTCCGCGGCCATGCGCAGGGTGGCCACGAGCGCCGGCAGCCGCTGACGGTCGTAGCGGACCGAGGGCATCGAGACCGACAGTCCGGCAACGACTTTCCCGGAGGCATCGCGCACCGGCACGCCGACCGCGACGACTCCGCGTTCGGAGCGCCCCTGGTTGACCGCGAAGCCCTGCCTGCGGATTCGGGTCAGTTCGGCCCTCAGCCGGGCCAGGTCCGGCGAGTCCCCCTCGGCCTCCTCGTAGCGCGCGACACCCACCTCGCCCAGTTCGCCGGGCTCGAGGTCGGCGAGCAGCAGCAGGCCGCCCGATGTGCGGCGCGCGGGAAAGACCATGCCCTCTCGCGAACCCACCCGCAGCGCCTGCGCGGACTCCACCGAGGCGATGAACCGGACCTCCGCACCGGTGCGGATGGTCAGGTTGGCCGACTCCCCCAACGCCTGCACCAGGCGTTCCATGTGCGGCAGTGCCGCCGATCGCAGGAGGGAGGTGGCCGAACGGGAGTGCTCGGCCAGCTCCAGGACCGGCCCGGCGCCGTACTGCCGTCCGGGCCGTTGCACCGCGAAGTCCCGGAAGACGAGCATCTGCAGCAGACGGTGCGCGGTGGACCGGGCGACCCCGAGCCGCTCGGCCGCCTCCGCGACGGTCAGGTCCCCCTCCAACTGCAGGATCGTCGCCAATCGCAGGGCGTGGTCCACGCTCGCGATCGCGTAGGCAGGCGGGGTCTTCTGCGGGTTCTGCACAGAATTCTGTATAGCAGAATCAGTTGTTCTGTACTGAGAAACAGCCTCACCCTGGAAGCATGACTTCGACCGACAACCCCGTCCGGCTCCGGGCCGTCGAGGCCCCGGGCCAGCCGGAGGTGACCCCGGCGCTCGAGGAGCTCTACCGCGGCTTCGAGTCCGAACTGCTGGTGCCGCTGTGGACCGAGATCGGCGACCTGATGCCCGCCCACCCACGCTCGCGTGCCGTGCCGCACCTGTGGAAGTGGGAGAACCTGGTCCGGCTCGCCGAGCGGGCCGGCGAGATCGTCCCGGTCGGTCGGGGCGGCGAGCGACGCGCGATCGCGCTGGCCAATCCGTCCCTCGGCGGACGCCCCTTCGCCACCCCCACCCTGTGGGCGGCCATCCAGTACCTCATGCCGGGCGAGGACGCCCCCGAGCACCGGCACACCCAGCACGCGTTCCGCTTCGTCGTCGAGGGCTCCGGGGTGTGGACGGTCGTCGGCGGGGACGCCGTCCCGATGAACCGCGGCGACTTCCTGCCGCAGGCGGGCTGGAACTGGCACGCGCACCACAACGCCACCGACAGGCCGATGGCCTGGATCGACGGACTCGACATCCCGTTCCAGTACCTGACGGAGGCACAGTTCTTCGAGTTCGGCCGCGACGAGATCACCGACGCGGAGCGGATCACCCCCGAGCGGTCCCGCTCCGAACGGCTGTGGGGTCACCCCGGGCTGCGCCCGCTGAGTGCGAACCCGGTCGCGCCGGGCACCCCACTGCTGTCCTACAAGTGGGAGCACACCGACCGTGCGCTCACCGACCAGCTGGCGATCGAGGCCGAGGGCCACGGCGGCACCGTCGAACCCGGCCACGCCGCGGTCCGCTACACCAATCCGCACACCGGAAGCGACGTCCTGCCGACGATGCGCACCGAGTTCCACCGCGTCGCGCGGGGCGCCGAGACCGCCCCGGTGCGGGAAACCGGGTCGAGCGTCTACCAGGTCTTCGACGGCTCGGGCACGGTCACCGTCGGCGACCACAGCTGGACCGTCACCCGCGGCGACCTGTTCGTCGTACCGTCCTGGACCGCCTTCTCGGTCCGATCCGAAGCCGGCGGCACCGACTCCGATTCCGGCGCCCTCGACCTGTTCCGCTTCGGCGACGCCCCCGTCTTCGAAGCACTCGCGCTCAACCGAATGGAGATTTCCCGATGAGGCTCAGCACAATTCGCACCGGCGGCTCGACCCGCGCAGTCAAGCTCGAGGGCGACCTGCTTGTCGATCTGGGCGATGCCGATCTGGGTGTCTTCCTGGCCCGCGACGACTGGCGAGAACGGGCCGCCGGTACCTCTGCCGACGGTGCCGCCACCTACCCGCTCGAAGGCGCCGACTTCGCGCCGGTGGTCCCGCAGCCGTCGAAAGTGGTGTGCGTCGGGCACAACTACACCAACCACATCAAGGAGATGGGCCGCGAGCTGCCCTCCTACCCGACGCTGTTCCCGAAGTTCGCCGACACGCTGATCGGCGCCAACGACGACGTCGTCAAGCCCGCCGAGACCGACGCCCTCGACTGGGAGGTCGAGCTCGTCGTCGTCATCGGCAAGCAGGTCCGCCGAGCGAACGACGCCGAGGCCGAGGCCGCGATCGCCGGCTTCACCGTGATGAACGACATCTCGGTGCGCGACTGGCAGTTCCGCACGATCGAGTGGACCCAGGGCAAGATCTGGGACTCCTCGACCCCGGTCGGCCCGTTCCTGGTCACTCCCGACGAGGTCGGTAGCGTCCGCCCCGCGCTGAAGGTCACCACGACCGTCGACGGCGAGGTCATGCAGCACGACGACACCGGAACACTGCTGTTCGACCCGGTCACCCTCGTCAAGTACGTCTCGACCGTCATCCGGCTCAACCCGGGTGACCTGATCGCGACCGGCACTCCCGCCGGCGTCGGGCACGCCCGCGACCCGAAGGTCTACCTGGTCGGCGGCGAGACCGTCGTGACCTCCGTCGAGGGCCTCGGTGCGTGCACCAACAAGGTGATCAAGGAATGACCCGCGAGTTCGCCGACACCCGCCGGTGGATGCAGCAGGGCACCGCGCTGTACCTCGCCGGTGTCGCGGGCCTCGACGAGGCGGGTCTCGCCGCGCCGTCCGGCCTGCCGGGTTGGAGCCGACGCCACCTCGTCGCCCACGTCGCCGCGAACGCCGAGGCCCTCGGCAACCTCGTGCACTGGGCCGAGACCGGGATCACCACCCCGATGTACGCCTCCCCCGACGCCCGCGCGCAGGGGATCGAGGAGGGTGCCCGGCGACCGGCGGCCGAACTGCTGTCCTGGGCACCGTCCTCGGCGGAGTGGCTCGAGGCGGAGATGGGCCGGCTCACCGACGAGCAGTGGAGCCGGTCGATCGTCACCGCCCAGGGGCGCACCGTCCCGGCAACCGAGATCCCGTGGCTGCGCACGCGCGAGGTCTGCATGCACGCGGTCGATCTCGGCACCGGCACCACGTTCGCCGACCTGCCGGCCGACTTCCTGGCTGCGCTCGGCGACGACATCGTCGCCAAGCGCAGCGCCGCACCCGCCGTCGCACTGCGGCTCGAGGCGACCGACGCCGACATCGCCTGGGACCTGCCGGGCACCGAAGCGGCGGTCATGGTCGCCGCACCCCTGGCCGACCTGATCGCCTACCTCAGCGGCCGCGCCGCCTACCTGTCGACCACCGACGGATCCCCCGCGCCGGCGCTGCCGGCATGGCTGTGAACGGAGACACCATGAACACACCCGACGTCATCGTCGTCGGCGGCGGCATCGGCGGTCTCAGCGCGGCGTTCGCGCTGACCCGGAAGGGCCTGACCGTCCGGGTACTGGAGCGGGCAGCGGCCTTCGGCGAGGTCGGTGCCGGTCTGCAGATCGCACCGAACTGCACCCGCATCCTCGACGAGTACGGGCTGCTCGACGAAGCCAAGAGCCTCGGCGTCGTTCCCGAGGCGATGGTCATGCGCGACGCCGTCGATGCAACGGAGCTGACCCGGCTGGACCTGGTCGACCTCGAAAGGCGTTACGGTTTCCCGTATCTGGTCATCCACCGGAGCGACCTGCACGGGATGTTCCTGCGGGCCTGCGAGCGCGCCGGCGTCGAGCTGATCACCGATGCCAAGGCCGTCGCCTACGAGAACACCGCAACAGGAGCGCTCGTCCGCCTCGCGAACGGGGACGTACACGAGGCCGGCCTGGTGATCGCGGCCGACGGCCTGCACTCCGTTGCCCGCAAGCTGCTGGTCGAGGACGAGCCGGTCTCGTCCGCGTACGTCGCGTACCGCGGCACGGTCCCGGTCGCGGACCTGGGCGACCGGCCGGTGGACCTGTCCGAGGTCGTCGTCTACGTCGGTCCCCGGCACCACTTCGTGCACTACGGACTGCGGGGCGGCGAAATGCTCAACCAGGTCGCCGTTTTCGAGTCTCCCAAGGCACTGGCCGGAGAGGACGACTGGGGCACCCCCGACGAGCTCGACGCCGCGTTCACCGGGGCCTGCCCGGAGGTCCGCGAAGGCATCCCGTTCATGTGGCGGGACAAGTGGTGGCGGATGTTCGACCGGGACCCGATCTCGAACTGGGTGCACGGCCGGATCGCGCTGCTCGGCGACGCGGCACACCCGCCACTGCAGTACATGGCCCAGGGCGCGATCATGGCCATCGAGGACGGCTGGGTGCTCGCCGAGCACGTCGCCCGGCTGCGGGACACCGACTCCGGTGCCTCGGTCGACTGGGACGCAATCCTGGCCTCGTACAACGCGGTTCGGCCCGAGCACTGCCGCCGCGTGCTCACCACCGCACGCGCGTGGGGTGAGCTGTGGCATCTCGACGGCGTGCCGCGTGAGCAGCGGAACCTGCTGCTGCGGGACCGCGACACGCACGACTACACCTACACCGACTGGATCTACGGGCCCACCGCCCTGTTCCCGGAAGACGAGGCACCGATGTACCCGATCGTGCCCCTCGCCTCGGCGGCCGAGCTGGTTCTGGACCGCTAGCCGCCGAGAACGAGAAACGGGTGGCTCCCGCACTCCCCACAAGGGACTGCGCCGGGAGCCACCCGTTTTCGGTTCCGGAGGGTCAGGCCGTGAGCACCAGGCCCGACGTCGGGACGCCGGTGCCGGCGGTGACGAGCACGTTCTGCACGTCCGGCACCTGGTTGACGGAGGTGCCGCGGATCTGGCGCACGCCCTCGGCGATGCCGTTCATGCCGTGGATGTAGCCCTCGCCGAGCTGGCCGCCGTGCGTGTTGAGCGGCAGCCGCCCGCCGAGTTCGATCGCGCCGTCGGCGATGAAGTCCTTCGCCTCGCCGCGACCGCAGAACCCGAGCTCCTCGAGCTGCATCAGCACGTACGGGGTGAAGTGGTCGTACAGCACCGCCGTCTGCATGTCCTGCGGCCGCAGCCCCGACTGGGCCCACAACTGGTCGCCCACCAGACCCATTTCCGGCAGACCGCTCAGGCCGTCCCGGTAGTAGCTGGTCATGATGTACTGGTCGGCCCCGCTGCCCTGCGCGGCGGCGGCGATGATCGCCGGCTTGTTCGGCAGATCCTTCGCCCGCTCCGGAGACGTCACCACGATCGCGATGCCGCCGTCGGTCTCCTGACAGCAGTCCAGCAGGTGCAGCGGCTCCGCGATGTAGCGCGAGTTCTGGTGGTCCTCGATGGTGATCGGCTTGCCGTAGAAGAACGCGTTCGGGTTGGTCGCGGCGTGCTTGCGGTCGGCGACCGCCACCCGGCCGAAGTCGGCACTGGTCGCACCGTAGACGTGCATGTAGCGCTGCGCGATCATCGCCACGAACGACGCCGGGGTGCTCAGGCCGTGCGGGTACGAGAAGGCGTTGTCGGTGCCCGACGAGTTCACCTGCTGCACCAGAGCCGAATTGACCTGGCCGAAGCGCATTCCCGACCGCTCGTTGAAGGCGCGGTACGCGACGACGACGTCCGCGACGCCGGTGGCCACGGCCATCGCCGCCTGCTGGATGGTCGCGCAGGCCGCACCGCCCCCGTAGTGGATGCGGGAGAAGAACTTCAGGTTCGGGATGCCCACCGAACGGGCCACGGCCACTTCGGTGTTGGTGTCCATCGTGAACGACGTCAGCCCGTCCACGTCCGACGGCTTCAGGCCCGCGTCGTCGAGGGCGGCCTGCACCGCTTCCGCGGCCAGACGCAGTTCGCTGCGACCGGAATCCTTGGAGAAGTCGGTGGCGCCGATGCCGACGATCGCGGCCTTGCCGGACAGCTCGCTCACTGGGCTGCTCCATCCATCACGAGGGTGACCGTGGACTTGATGTGGTCACCGAGGCTGTCCTTGCCGACGATGTCGAGGGTGACCAGGCCGTCCTCGACGGAGGCGACCGAGCCGGTCAGGGTCAGGGTGTCGTACGCGTACCACGGCACGCCGAGACGCAGCTTGATCGACTTGATCACCGCGCGCGGGCCCGCCCAGTCCGTGACGTACCGCTGCACCAGGCCGGTGTCGGTGAGGATGTTGACGAAGATGTCCTTCGACCCGCGCTGCTGCGCCTTGTCACGGTCGTGATGGACGTCCTGGAAGTCCCTGGTGGCCAACGCCGTCGACACGATGAACGTCGGGTCGCCATGAATGGACAGGGGCGGCAGGGTCTCCCCCACCGTCGCGGTCAGGGTCGAGCTCATCACTGCTCCTTCACGGGACGCCACGCGTACAGGGTCCACGGCTGCTGGTCGGTCTCGTCGTCGCCGGGCAGGTCGAGGAACTCCACCTGGACGCGCTGGCCGATGGTCACGTCGGCCGGGTCGATGCCGCGCAACTCACCGAGCATGCGCACGCCCTCGTCGAGTTCGACGAGCGCGACCACGAACGGCAGCGAGCGGCCCGGCACCTTCGGCGCGTGGTGCACCACGTGACTGAACACGGTGCCCTGACCGGACGCGACCACGTAATCGGTCCGCTCGGACTTGTCCTTCCAGATCGCGGGCACCGGCGGGTGCTGCAACGACCCGTCCTGCCGCTGCTGGATCCGCAACTCGTGGGCGGCCACACCCTCCCAGAAGAACTCGGTGTCCCGCGAGACCGACGGGCGCAGCATCCGAGCCGGGTTCAGGTCGTCGAGCGAACCACCCAGCGACGAGGACGCCTCTGTGCGGGTCGGCTCGGCCTCGGACTTGGCCGGCGGCGCGAACTTCAGGATCCGGAACAGCATCTCGGCGACGACCTCGTCGCCCACCTTCCAGTAGTTGCGCGTGGTGAAGAACCAGCCCTCACCGAGGCCCGTCTTCTTCGGTCCCACAACGTCTTCGAGGACCGACTCGATGGTCACCTCCTCACCGGGACGCAGGTAGCGGTGGTAGGTCTGGTCGCAGTTGGTGGCGACCACCGAGGTGTACCCGGCCTCGTCGAGGATCTCGGTCATCCGGCCGAGCGGGTCGTCCTCCTCGCGCACCGCACCGAGACCGCGCATCGTCCACACCTGTGCCATCGCGGGCGGTGCCACGAGGCCGCCGTGACCGGCGGCGATCGCCGCGTCCTCGTCGACGTAGATGGGATTCTCGTCGCCGATCGCCTCGACCCAGTTGCGGATCATCGGCATGTTGATCGGATCACGACCCTTGCGCGGCTTGCTGGCGCCGCCGTCCCGAACCCGCTGCGCCGCAGCGAGAATGTCCTGCTCGCTCATCGGCGTGCCACCTTCGGCAGACCCAGACCGGCGGTGGAGATGAGGTCACGCATGACCTCGTTGACGCCGCCGCCGAAGGTGATGGTGAGGTTGCGCTTGGTCTGCGCGTCCAGCCACCTCAGCAGGTGCCCGGTCTCGGGGTCTGCCAGGTCGCCCCAGCGGCCCACGACCTCCTCGGCCAGGCGACCCATACGCTGGATCTGCTCGGTGGCGAACACCTTCGTCGCCGAGGCGTCGGCCATGTCGACGGCGCCCTCCGCCGACGCGACCTGCCAGTTGAGCAGTTCGTTGAGCCGGTAGATCGCGCGGATCTCACCGAGCGCACGCTGCACGTCGGGCTGCGTGACGAGCGGCCGCCCGTCCGGGCCCGGACGCTTCGCCCACTCGCTGATCTGGTCGTACAGCCCGCCGACGCGGCCGGACGGGCCGAGCATGACACGCTCGTGGTTGAGCTGGGTGGTGATCAGCTTCCAGCCCTTGTTCTCCTCCCCGACGAGCATCGAGGCCGGCACGCGCACGTTCTCGTAGTACGTGGCGTTGACGTGGTGTGCGCCGTCCGCGGTGATGACCGGGGTCGACGAGAAGCCCGGATCCGTGGTGTCGACGATGAGGATCGAGATGCCGCGGTGGCGGTCCTCGGTGGTACCGGTGCGGCAGGCCAGCCAGATGTAATCGGCGGCGTGTCCACCGGTGGTGAAATACTTCTGGCCGTTGACGATGTAGTGATCACCGTCGCGGACCGCGGTGGTGCGCAGCGACGCCAGGTCGGTGCCCGCCTCGGGTTCGGTGTACCCGATCGCGAAATGCACCTCGCCGGTGAGGATGCCGGGCAGGAACTTCTGCTTCTGCTCCTCGGTGCCGTACACCTGCAGGGTCGGGCCGACGGTCTGCAGCGTCACCGACGGCAGCGGCACGTCCGCGCGGACCGCCTCGTTGGTGAAGATCTGCTGCTCGATCTCACCGAAGCCCTTGCCGCCGAACTCCTTCGGCCAGCCGACACCAAGCCAGCCGTCGCGGCCCATGCGGCGGATGACCTCGTGGTAGACCGGGCCGTGCCGGTCGGTGAGCATGATCTCGGCCTCCTCCGGCGAGATCAGGTCGGCGAAATACTTCCGCAGTTCCGCCTGGAGCTTCTTCTGCTCGGGGGTCAGATCGATGAGCATGCTGCCTCCACACCGAGGTCGCGGGCGCCGAGGGCGCCGAGAATGGACAGACGGGACGACGGGCCGCCGACGAGCCGGACGAAGTCCTTGGTCTGCTCGTAGTACAGATGCGCCGGGTAGGTCACGTCGGCGCCGAGACCGCCGTGCATGTGGATGCACTGCTGCATCGCCACCGGCAGCTGCTCGGCCAGCCAGTAGGCGGCCACCGCGGTGTCCTCTGTGGCGTCGAGGCCCTCCGCGAGTCGCCAGCACGCCGACGTCGCGGCCAGCTCCAGCGTGCGAGCGGTCACGTAGGAGTCGGCGAGTTGCTGCGAGACGGCCTGGAATGCGGCAATCGGCTTGCCGAACTGCTCGCGGGTGCTCACGTGCTTGGCGGCCAGGTTGGTCATCCCGGTCCCCAGGCCCGCGGCCTGTGCGGCGACCGCGGCGAGCGCGATCCGGTACAGCTCCTCGACCCGGGCACCCGTGAGCAACGCTCCCGAGTCGATGCGCACGCCGTCGAGCGCCATCGTGTATTCCGGCGCCAGGGACGGGGTGAACGTGCGGGTGAGCGTGACGCCGTCGGCGTCGGGCGCCACGACGGCCACCCCGGCCGACGTCGGCACCAGCACGAAGGCGGCCTGCTCGGCGTACCGCACGCCCACCTTGCGGCCGGTCACGACGTATCCGTCGCCGTCGGCGGTCGCCGTGGTCGCCGGCGTCGCGGGCAGCGGCGCGCCCGGCTCGCTCAGCGCCGCGGTGAGGATCGCGCCGCCGGCCACACCGGCGAGGAACCGCTGCGGGTCACCGCCGAGCGCGAGCAGCGGCAGCACACCGAACCCGAGGGTCTCGAGAACCGGGACCTGCGCCGCATGCCGGCCGACCTGGCCGAGCAGCACACCGATCTCGGCGATGCCGAGGTCGTCGCCGCCGAGCGCGGACGGCAGCGGCAGCGAGAGCACCCCCTCGTCGGCGAGACGCTGCCACAGGGTGGCGTCCCACACGGGGGCGTTGCGATCCATGGCCGCGAGCGTCTCTGCGCTCGCCGCCGTCTGCAGCACGGCAGAGGCCACCTCGGCCACCGCCTGCTGTTCACTGCCAAGAGTGAAGTCCACCTGAGAAACCGTCCTATCGAAATACGTGGAAATCAGTGCACGTGTGACTGATCAGCATTGAAACACCGGGTTCGCGGCCGAGCCCGCCGCGTTCCCACTCTCCAGTAGTGCTAGCCGCGCGGCAGCCCGAGCAGCTGTTCGGCGGCGACGGTGAGCAGGATCTGCTCGGTGCCTCCGGCGATCGTCAGGCACCGGGTGTTGAGGAACTCCCGGGACAGCGGCCCTTCGACCGCGCCGCCGACGCCCGCGCACTCGAGCGCGTACTCGGCGACCGCCTGCCGGTGCCGCACACCGACCAGCTTGCGCACGCTCGACGCCGGACCGGGATCCTGGCCGTCGAGCTGACGCAGGGTGGTGCGGTGCTCGAGCAGCGAGCCGACCATCGCGTCACCGACGAGAAAGCCGATCCGGTCCTCGGTGACCGGATCCGTGCCCCCGCGGCCTGCCAGCTCGAGGAGCTCCTCCATCGCCTTGCCGAGCGAGGACCCGCCGCTCATCGCGACGCGCTCGTTGGCGAGGGTGGTGCGCGCCAGCCTCCAGCCGCCGTTCACCTGCCCGACCACGCAGTCGTCGGGCACGAAGACACCGTCGAGGAACACCTCGTTGAACAGGGCGTCGCCGGTGATCTCCCGCAGCGGCGAGATCCGGATCCCCGCACTGCGCATGTCGACCAGGAAGTAGGTGATGCCCTTGTGCTTCGCTGCGTCCTTGTCGGTGCGAGCCAGGCAGATCGCCCAATCCGCTTCGCGGGCAAGGGAAGTCCACACCTTCTGGCCGTTGAGGACCCAGCCTCCGTCGACCTTCTCCGCGGTCGTGCGCAGGGAGGCCAGGTCGGAGCCTGCGCCCGGCTCGGAGAACAGCTGGCACCAGATCAGGTCACCGCGCAGGGTCGGCATCGCGAACCGCTCGATCTGCTCGGCGGTGCCGTGCTCGAGGACGGTCGGCACCGCCCACCACCCGATCACCAGGTTCGGGGTCTCGAGCCCCGCGCGGGCGAGCTCCTCACCGATGAGGATCTGTTCGGCCGCCTTCGCGGACTTCCCGTACGGCGCGGGCCAGTGCGGGGCGAGGTAGCCGGACTCGGCGAAGGCGACGCGACGGTCGGTCTCGGGCACGGCGACGATCGCCTCGATCTCGGCGCGCACCGAGGCGCGCTGCGCCTCGAGGTCGCCGAGGTCGACGGTGAGGTGTCTGCGCGCACCGGCGCGGGTCAGCTCCGCCACGCGCGCCCGCCACGCGGCGCCGCCGCCGAGCAGCTGCCGCAGGGAGACGACCCGTCGCAGGTAGAAGTGCGCGTCGTGCTCCCACGTGAAGCCGATGCCACCGAGCACCTGGATGCAGTCCTTGGCGGTGTCCACGGCGGCGTCCAGCGCCACGGACGCGGCGACGGCGGCCGCGATCGGCAGCTCGTCACCGGTCTCGGCGGCCACCGCGGCGTCCCACGCGACCGCGCGGATCTGCTCGACGCGGCACAGCATCTCCGCGCACAGGTGCTTGATCGCCTGGAACGAGCCGATCGGCTTGCCGAACTGCTCGCGGATCTTCGCGTACTCGACGGCCGTGGTCAGGCACCAGCCCGCGATGCCCGCGGCCTCGGCGGCAGCCAGCGTCGCCGCGAGGTCGCGCACCAACCCGGGACGCACCTCCGAGAGCACGCGGTCCGACGAGACCCGCACCCCGTCACAGGTCACCGTCGCCAGCGGGACGCTCACGTCGACGTTCTGGACGGCTTCGACCGTCAGCCCGGGCGCGCCGGCCTCGACCAGGCACCAGACAACATCACCCGAGGCTTCGCCCGAGGTGGTGTCGCCGGCCCGGGTGGCGGGCACCAGCACGCCGATCTCGGGTGCGCCGCCGAGCGCGAACCCGGCCGCCCCGGTCAGCACCACGGTGCCGTCGGCGTCGACGGCGGCGCTCACGTCGCCGTCCAGCACGACACCGACCGGCAGCGCACCCTCGGCGAGTTCCGGACCCCACTGCTTGGCGGCCGGCTCTCCGCTGCGACCCACGACGAGTGCGGCGAGCGCGGTCGAGAGCACCGGACCGGCGGCGAGGGACGCGGCGGACTGCTCGAGCATCACCGCGAGGTCGACGACCTCACCGTCGGCGCCACCGACCTCCTCCGCCTGCGCGACCATGAACAGGCCGAGTTCGGCGAGCGCGCCCCAGTGCGTCCGCCACGAGTCGGTCGGACCCTGGCGCAGCGTCTCGACCGGATTCGCCGAACGGGCCCAGGACTGGATCGATTCCTGGACCGCACGCTGCTCGTCTGTCGTGGCAATACTCACAAGTCTGGCCACCCTTTCAGTGCTGACAAAACCCTCTAGAACGTGTTCTAATCTCTTAGTCGGCTCTCAGTCAAGGCCGGAACCGAAGTGCACATAAAACCATTAGACATTTCAAGGAAGCTCGTCGATGACCTCCTCCCCCCGCACCCGCTCCGCCGGCAAGGCCGGAGCGAACGGCGCCGTCTCCACGCTGACGGACGACGACCTCAGCTCGAACGCGCAGCGCGAACGTCGCAAGCGCATTCTCGACGCGACTCTCGCGCTCGCGTCGAAGGGCGGATACGAGGCCGTGCAGATGCGGGCGGTCGCCGAGCGCGCCGACGTCGCGGTCGGCACCCTGTACCGGTACTTCCCGTCGAAGGTGCACCTGCTGGTCTCGGCGCTGGGCCGCGAGTTCGAGAAGATCGACTCCCGCAAGAAGATGCCGCCCGGCGACAGCCCGATCGAGCGGATGCACCTGATCCTCGGCCAGATCACCCGGGCGATGCAGCGCGACCCGCTGCTCACCGAAGCGATGACCCGCGCATTCATGTTCGCCGACGCGTCCGCCGCGGCCGAGGTGGACCAGGTCGGCCGGCTGATGGATTCGCTGTTCGCCCGCGCGATCAGCGACGGCACGCCGACCGAGGAGCAGCTTCAGATCGCCCGCGTCATCTCCGACGTGTGGCTGTCGAACCTGGTCGCGTGGCTGACGCGCCGCTCGTCGGCCACCGATGTCGCCAACCGTCTGGAACTGACCGTCGAACTGTTGCTCGGTGGGTACAAGCTCAAGCACAGTTCGTAAGTAGACTTTGCGCGGTGAGTGCGCAGGATCTACCAGTCGAGCTCCGACGGCGTCTCGTCTCCATCGCGAGGACGCCGCGACTTCTCGTGACCTCCGACTACGACGGCACCATGGCGCCGATCGTGTCGGATCCGGCGAAGGCGTTCCCCCATCCGGACGCGGTCCGCGCCCTGCGCGCACTCGCGATCCTGCCGGGGACCACGTCCGCCGTCGTATCCGGACGCGCCCTGCGCGATCTGGCGGTGCTCTCCCGGTTGCCGGTCGAGGTGCAACTCGTCGGCAGCCACGGCTCCGAGTTCGACGTGGGGTTCGTGCACGAGATCAGCGACGACGCCCGCCGCCTCCTCCGGGAACTCACCACCGAGTTGCAGGGCATCGCCGCCGAGAGCCCCGGGGTCGCCGTCGAAGTGAAACCGGCGAGTGCCGCACTGCACGTGCGCAACGCGAGCCCCGAGGTCGGCGAGGCCGCGCTCACCCGGGTCCGCCAGGGCGCCGCCAAGTGGAACGGCGTCCAGGTCACCGAGGGCAAGGCCGTCATCGAACTGGCGGTCATCACGACCGACAAGGGTGAGGCGCTCGACATCCTCCGGCACCGGGAGGGCGCCTCCGCGACGGTGTTCTTCGGCGACGACGTCACCGACGAGAAGGCCTTCGCGCGCCTGCAGGGACCGGACGTGGGGGTCAAGGTCGGCGAGGGCGACACGCTCGCCGAGTTCCGGATCGACCGCACCGAGGACGTGGGCGCGGCGTTGGCCTTCCTGCTCGAGGAACGCCGCACCTGGCTGAACGGTGAGAGCGCGCCGCCGATCGAACGGCTCACGATGCTCGCCAGTCCGCGCACGGTCGCGCTGCTGACCCCGGAAGCCGGGGTGACCTGGCTGTGTCACCCCGAACCGGACTCGGCGGCGGTGTTCGCGCACCTGCTCGGCGGGGTCGGGGCCGGGCACTTCACCGTCGAGCCGTACCGGGCCGGGCTGCCGCTGAGCCAGAGCTACGTCGACGGCACGATGACGGTGGAGACGCGCTGGGCGAGCCTGCAGGTCACCGACTACCTGCCGCACGACGTCCCGGCCGGACGGACCGAGCTGACCCGGGTGATCACCGGCCGGGCGAAGGCCGTGGTGACGTTCGCACCGCGTCCCGAGTTCGGCCAGGTGCAGGTGCACCTGGAGCCGGAGGAGAACGGTCTGCGGGTGTACGGCATGAACGATCCGCTGGTGCTGCGCTCGCCGGGTGTCGAATGGGAGATCGTCAGCGACGGCGTCCAGCAGACCGCACACGCGGTCATCGACCCCTCAAACGGGCCGATCGTTCTCGAACTACGTTGCGGCACCACGGATCTGAGCCCATCACCCGTACCGGAACCGGACCGCCGCGCACAGGCGGAGTCGTACTGGCGGGACTGGGCGGACGATCTGGAACTGCCGTCCCGCAAGCGTGGACTGATGAAGCGGTCGGCGCTGACACTGCGCGGGCTCGTGCACACCGACTCCGGTGCGATCCTCGCCGCAGCCACCACCTCGCTCCCGGAGGAACTCGGCGGCGTCCGCAACTGGGACTACCGCTACTGCTGGCTGCGGGACGCGTCGATGACCGCGTCCGCCCTGGTGACACTCGGCTCGCTCGGCGAGGCCGAGGGGCTCCTCGAGTGGGTGCACCGGGTCCTCGAGAGCATCCCCGGCCCCGAACGACTGCACCCGCTCTACACCATCCACGGCACCAATCTGCCGCCCGAGGCCGTGATCGACTCGCTGCCCGGATACGGGGGCTCGCGCCCCGTCCGCGTCGGCAACGCCGCGAACTCGCAGGTCCAGTTGGACGTGTTCGGACCGATCGTGGAGCTGATCGCGGACCTGGCGCAGGCCCGCGAGAAGAAGGGGATCGCCGAACCGCTGACCGACCGGGACTGGGACCTCGTGCTGGCGATGGTGTCCGCCGTGCAGCGCCGGTGGGCCGAGCCCGACAACGGCATCTGGGAGATCCGCGGAAACCCGCGCCACCACGTGTACTCGAAGGTCATGTGCTGGGTGACGGTCGACCGCGCGCTGAAGCTGGCCACGGACTTCGGCCGCTCCGCGGGAGTGGACTGGGAGGCGTTGCGGCACGAGATCGCCGACGAGGTCAAGGATCGCGGCTGGAGTGACCGCGCGAACTCGTACACCGCCGCCTACGACGGCACCGACCTCGACGCGGCCACCCTGCACATCGGCCTGTCCGGGCTGATCGACCCGTCCGACCCGAGGTTCGCGGCCACCGTCATCGCGACCGAGGCCGAACTGCGCAGCGGGTCGACCGTGTACCGGTACCACCACGACGACGGCCTGCCGGGCGGCGAGGGCGGCTTCCACCTGTGCGCGGCCTGGCTCGTCGAGGCGTACCTGCTGATCGGGCAGCGCGCCGACGCGGAGGCGCTGTTCGCGCAGCTGGTCGCCGCGGCCGGGCCCACCGGGCTGCTCGCCGAGGAGTACGACCCCGTCGCCGAACGCTCCCTGGGCAACCACCCGCAGGCGTACAGCCACATCGGGCTGCTTCGCTGCGCCCAGCTGCTGAGCTAGCGCCTGCGGCGCCTGTGAGTACTTGTGGTGGCCCTGGCAACCACAAGTACTCACAGGCGCGAAGCGCCTACGAGACGGTCATGTCCTCCGGCGCCCAGTAGGCGCGCAGTTCGACGATCTCGCCGGCGTCGTTGAAGCGGAAGGTGTCGATCGGAGCGGACGTGTAGGTGGTCCCGCCCGCCTTCGACACCACACTGAAGTGGGCCACTGCTTCGCCGCCCGCGACCCGGACGGCGAGCAGTTCGGCGGTGTTCTCCATCGCGGCACCACGATCGAAGAACTCCACGAGCGCGGCGCGACCCACCTTCGGCTCGCTGCCGACGGGATCCTCGACGACGGCGTCGTCCGCGAACAGGGCGGCCCGCTCGGTACCCGAACCTTCCGCGATCAGACGCACGTAGCTCTCCACGACTGAGCGCAGTTCCTCCGGTGTGGCCATGTCGAATCTCCCTTGCGATGAAACGATTTCGGTGCGGCTCGATAACCCGCGGGTCCACGCTAGGGGGACCCGCGGGTCATCGACCGCGCCATTCCGCTCATCGGGACGATGCGAGTGCGGCTACTCCGCCGGACCGCGTTCCCACCGCCGGGGCGGGGCCGCGGTGCGACCGCGCACCAGCTCGGTGTCGAGTATCTCGACGGTCGCGACCCCGGAATGCGAGTCCCGCAGCAGCATCGCGCCCGCTCGGCGCCCCTTCTCCTCCGCCGGCTGCCGGACGGTGGTCAGCCCGACCCGCGACGCGTCGGGCACGCCGTCGAAACCGGTGATGGACAACTCTGCGGGCACGTCGATGCCGCGCCACCGCGCGAACTCGAGCGCACCGAGCGCCAACACGTCGGTCGTGCACAGCAGCGCGGTGATGCGCGGGTTGAGCACCAGTGCCCGTTCGGCCGCCGCGTGCCCGGCACCGACCGTGTGCTCGGCGCTCTCGAAGACCGTGAGCGACAACGGATCCAGACCCGCGTCGGCCAACGCGTCCTGCACCCCGGCGATACGTTCGCGCTGAACGTGGAAATTCGGTGACAGGAGCCGCTCGGCATCGGCCCGACCGTTGCGCGCATCGTGACCGAGCCGCATGCACAGCACCCCGATCTCGGTGTGACCCAACGAGATCAGGTGATCGGCGAGCTCACGCATCGCGCCGCGGTCGTCGATGCCGACCAGGGCCGCCCCTGCGATCCGGCGGGGCTGGTCGCACACGACCACGGGCAGGTGCCGCTCGAGCACCGCGGCGAGGTGCGGATCGTCGTCGGCGACGGAGTAGACGACGAACCCGTCGACCCCCGCCTGCTGCACCACCGCCGCGGCGTCGACCTCGTCACGCCCGGGGCCGGCGGGAATCAGCATCAGCCCCTGCCCGGCCTCCTCGCAGGATTCGCTCAACCCGGCCAGGAAGCTCATCGCCGCGGGGTCCCGGAACGAGTAGCTGAGCGCCTCGGTCAGCAGCAGGCCCACGGCTCCCGCCTTGCGGGTGCGCAGCGACCGGGCCACCGGATCGGGGCCGGGGTAGCCGCGACGTTTGGCCGCCTCGAGCACGCGGGCACGCAATTCGGCGGAAAGCTGATCGGGGCGGTTGTAGGCGTTCGACACCGTGGTACGGGACACCTTGAGCTCCGCCGCAAGGGAGGCCAGGGTCGCCTGACGATGCGGATGACGAGAGCGGGGCATAACGGGACGGTACGCGCTCACCGGGTGACCGAGAGCACGGCCCCGCCAATGTACAACGGAAACGGTTTCCATTAATATTTTCGGCATGCCCTTCTCATCACTGCCGTTCCGCCGCGCCCGCGTCCACCTCCGTGGACGGACCGGCCGCGCGACGGCCGCGGCACTGGGACTGGCAACCGCCGCCACGCTGGGCCTGAGCGCGTGCGGCACCGCCACCTCCGACACCGGTCACGACGGCCGCATCAGGGTCGTCGCGTCGACCAACGTGTGGGGCTCGGTAGCCGCCGCCGTCGCCGGTGATCACGCGGACGTCACCTCGATCGTCACCGAACCGTCCGCCGATCCGCACTCCTACGAGGCCAGCCCCCGCGACGCCGCCGCCGTGACCGATGCGGACCTGGTCGTCTACAACGGCGGCGGTTACGACGAGTTCATCGAGGACATCCTCGGCAGCGGCCCCGACAAGCCGACGGTCAACGCCTTCGAACTGTTCGGCGCGGATACCGACCTGCACGCCGGGCACGACCACGACGCCGCGCATGACACCGCGGGCGAAGCCGGGCACGAGGCGACGGAGGGCGGCGAGTCGCACGCCGGGCACTCGCACAGTCACGACAACGGCGGGGTCAACGAGCACGTCTGGTACGACATCCCCACCGTCGACACCGTCGCCCACACGATCGCGGCCGAGCTCGGCGCGCTCGACCCGGCGAACGCCGCCGCGTACACCGCGAACGCCGAGACGTTCCACGGGAAACTGCACGGCATCGCCGACGCCACCGCAGAGATCGCCGCGAAGCACCCGCAGACCGCGATCGCGCAGACGGAGCCGACCGCGTTCTACCTGCTCGCCGCCGCCGACCTGCACGATCAGACGCCCGCCGACTTCACCCGGGCCGTCGAGGAGGGCAACGACCCGCCGCCGGCCGCGATCGCCGCGACCCGCGACCTGCTGACCGGCAAGAAGGTGGCCGTCCTCGTCTACAACAGCCAGACCGAGGACAAGGTGACCCGCGACATCCGGTCCACCGCGGAGACCGCGGGACTCCCGGTCGTCGAGGTCACCGAGACCCTGCCCGACGGTCTCGACTACGTGCAGTGGCAGACCGAGACGGCGGAGCGGCTCGCCGAGGCACTGGACGGCGCCGCCGCCGAGGCACTGGACGGCGCCGCCGCCGAGGCACTGGACGCCGCCGCGACCGGACCCGCCGCGTGACGGCCGCGGTCGCGCTGAAGGGCGCCGAACTGTCGTACGGCAGGCGCACCCTGTGGTCGGGGCTGGACCTGGACGTCGAACCGGGCGAGTTCGTCGCCGTCCTCGGCCCCAACGGGTCCGGCAAGACGTCACTGCTCAAGATGCTGCTCGGCCAGGTGCCGCTGACCGCGGGCACCGCGCGCATCGCAGGCAGTCCCGTCCGCGTCGGCAACCCGAACGTCGGTTACGTCCCGCAGCAGAAGACGATGGACGAGGGACTGCCGCTGCGCGGTCGCGACCTCGTCGGCCTCGGTGTCGACGGGCACCGCTGGGGCACCGGCCTGCGCGGCCGCAACGCCCGGAAGGCGATCGTCGACGCCGCGATCGCCGAGGTCGGCGCGCAGGCGTACGCGAACGCCCCCGTCGGCTCGCTGTCCGGGGGCGAGCAGCAGCGGCTGCGGGTGGCTCAGGCCCTGGTCGGTGATCCGAAGGTGCTGCTGTGCGACGAGCCACTGCTCAGCCTGGACCTGGCGAACCAGCACCGCGTCTCCGACCTGATCAACCAGCGCCGGCGCCGGCACGACACCGCGGTCCTGTTCGTCACCCACGAGATCAACCCGATCCTGCCGCTCGTCGACCGCGTCCTCTACCTCGTCGACGGCCGGTTCCGGATCGGCACCGCCGCCGAGGTGATGACCTCCGAGGTGCTCTCCGAGCTGTACCGCACCGAGGTCGAGGTGCTGCACGTGCGCGGCCGCCTAGTCGTCGTCGGGACCGGCGACGCGATCGACGCCCTCGGCGGCGCCGGTGAACTGAACACCGACTGCGCACACCACGAGGACCACGAATGAACGAGAACCTCGCATGAACGACAAACTCACCGGGGCGCTGTCGAGCATGCTCGACTGGCGGACGACCATCGACCTGCTGCAGTACGACTTCGTCCAGCAGGCGTTGCTCGCCGCCGCGATCCTCGGCCTGCTGGCCGGCGCGATCGGCCCGCTGATCATCAGCAGGCAGATGTCCTTCGCCGTGCACGGCACCAGCGAACTGTCACTGACCGGCGCGTCCGCCGCCCTGCTCGCCGGGATCAGCGTCGGGGTCGGCGCCATCGTCGGTTCGGTGATCGCCGCCGTGTTGTTCGCGCTGTTGGGAAGCAAGGCGCGCGAACGCGATTCGGTGATCGGCGTGATCATGTCGTTCGGTCTCGGCCTGTCGGTGCTGTTCATGTGGCTCTACCCGGGCCGCACCGGCACCAGCTTCTCCCTGCTCGTCGGGCAGATCGTCGGTGTCGGCAACAGCGGACTGCAGTTGCTGCTCGTGTTCGCGGTGATCGTGCTCGCCGTGCTCGTCGTCGTGTACCGGCCGCTGTTGTTCGCGAGCACCGACCCCGAGGTGGCGCGCGCCCGCGGGGTGCCGATCCGCGGACTGTCGCTGGTGTTCGCCGTGCTCGTCGGCGTCGCCGCCGCGCTCGGTGTGCAGATCGTCGGCGCCCTGCTGGTGCTGTCGCTGCTCATCACCCCCGCCGCGGCGGCCGCCCGCGTCACCTCCAGCCCGCTCAAGACCACGCTGCTGGCGATCCTGTTCGCCGAGCTAGCGGCGGTCGGCGGGATCCTGCTCTCGCTCGCCCCCGGTGTGCCGGTGTCGACGTTCGTCACCACCATCTCGTTCGTGATCTACCTGGTGTGCCGGGCGATCGGATCGCGGCGCCGCGCGAACTCGGGAAGGGTCGCGGTCGCGGCCGGGCACTGAGCCGAACGCACCCTAGGATTGACCTCCGATCGTTCGCGATGGGAGAACCGTGACTGGTAAGCGTTGGGAATTCTGGGTTGATCGTGGTGGCACGTTCACCGACATCGTCGGCCGCCGACCCGACGGCACCCTGGTCACTCACAAGCTGCTGTCGGAGAACCCGGCCCGGTACGCCGACGCAGCCGTCGCCGGCATCCGCGTGCTGCTCGGGTCGAGCGCCGACCCGATACGGCCCGAGGCTTCGCCCGGAGAGGTCGCCGTCACCGCCGACCGGGTCGAGCAGGTCCGAATGGGGACCACGGTGGCCACCAACGCACTGCTCGAGCGCACCGGGGCGCGTACGGCCCTCGTCATCACCAAGGGGTTCGGTGACGCGTTGCGGATCGGATACCAGAACCGGCCGCGCATCTTCGACCGGCAGATCGAGCTGCCGGAGTTGTTGTACGAGCGCGTGATCGAGGTCGACGAACGCGTCACGGCCGACGGAACCGTCCTGCGCACACCGGATCTCGACCGACTGGCCAACGAGCTCCGGCAGGCCCGCGCAGAAGGCATCGGTGCGGTGGCCGTGGTGTGCATGCACAGCCATCTGTATCCCGATCACGAGGCGGCGATCGGTGAGCTCGCCGATCGCATCGGGTTCCCCCAGATCTCGCTGTCCAGCGTGGCCAGCCCGCTGATGAAGCTGGTGCCGCGCGGGGACACCGCGGTGGTCGACGCCTACCTCTCGCCGGTGCTGCGCCGCTACGTCGATCTGGTGACCGGTCAGCTGCCGGGCGTGCGGCTGATGTTCATGCAGTCCAACGGTGGCCTCGCCGAGGCGGGCCACTTCCGCGGCAAGGACGCGATACTCTCGGGCCCGGCCGGCGGCATCGTCGGCATGGTGCGCATGTCCCAGATGGCCGGCTTCGACAAGGTGATCGGCTTCGACATGGGCGGCACCTCGACCGACGTGTCGCACTTCGCCGGCGAGTACGAGCGCGTGTTCGACACCCAGGTTGCCGGGGTCCGGCTACGGGCACCGATGCTGGACATCCACACCGTCGCTGCAGGCGGCGGCTCGATCCTGCACTTCGACGGCAGCCGGTACCGCGTCGGCCCGGACTCGGCCGGCGCCGATCCCGGTCCCGCCTGCTACCGGGGTGGCGGACCACTCACCGTCACCGACGCCAACGTGATGCTCGGCCGCATCCAGCCCGACCACTTCCCCCTGGTGTTCGGGCCGGGCGGCGACCAGCCCCTGGACAGCGCCGTCGTGCGCAGCCGCTTCACCGAGCTGGCGGCCGACATCCGCGCACGGACCGCGGACGACCGCTCACCCGAACAGGTGGCCGAGGGCTTCCTGCGCATCGCGGTGGCGAACATGGCCAACGCGGTCAAGCACATCTCGGTGCAGAAGGGGCACGACGTCACCGAGTACGCGCTGACCACGTTCGGCGGTGCCGGCGGCCAGCACGCATGCGCGGTCGCCGACTCGCTGGGCATCCACACCGTGCTGGTCCCGCCGATGGCCGGCGTCCTCTCGGCGCTGGGCATGGGCCTGGCCGATACCACGGTCATGCGGGAGCAGTCGGTGGTCGCGGCGCTGGGACCGGACACCATGCCCCGGATCCTCTCCGTCGCCGAGGCGCTGGAGTCGGCGGCCGTCACCGAACTCGGAGACGAGGGGGTCCCCGCGGACCGGATCCGGCTGACCCGGCGCGCGCACCTGCGCTACGACGGCACGGACACCACGGTGTCCATCGACCTGACCGATCCCGAGACCATGACCGCCGAGTTCGAGGGCGTGCACCTGCGCACCTATTCGTTCCTGATGGATCGCCCGCTCGTCGTCGACGCTGTGGCCGTCGAGGCAACCGGGCTCACGCACCATCCGGACCTGACCGGTGTCGCGGCGGCGCCCGACGACGCGCCCGGCGAAGCCCCCGACACCGTCCGGATGTACCACGACGGCGCCTGGCACGACGCGCCGCTGTACGAACGCGCACGCATGCGGCCCGGGGATGCGGTGACCGGACCGGCGATCCTCGCCGAGGCCAATTCCACCACCGTGGTGGACCCGGGCTGGCGCGGCACGCTCACCGCGGCGGGGCACCTGCTGCTCGAACGGGTGACCGCTCGGGGCGAGGCCGCAGTCGGCACGCAGGCCGACCCGGTGATGCTCGAGATCTTCAACAACCTGTTCATGTCGATCGCAGAGCAGATGGGCGCGGCCCTGGAGTCGACGGCGCAGTCCGTGAACATCAAGGAACGACTCGACTTCTCGTGCGCGCTGTTCGATCCGGACGGGAACCTGATCGCCAACGCCCCCCACATCCCGGTGCACCTCGGTTCGATGGGCAGCAGCGTCAAGGAGGTCATCGCACGCCGGCGGAACGACATGCGGCGTGGTGACGTCTACGCCGTCAACGACCCGTACCACGGCGGCACCCACCTCCCCGACATCACAGTCATCACACCGGTTTTCGATGAGCCGGGCGCACAGATCCTGTTCTACGTCGCCTCCCGCGGACACCACGCCGAGATCGGCGGGATCACCCCGGGGTCGATGCCTGCCACCAGCCGGGAGATCGACGAGGAGGGGGTGCTGTTCGACAACTGGCTGCTCGCCCGCGACGGCCGCATCCGCGAAGCCGAGACCCTCGACCTGCTGACCGGCGCGCGGTACCCGTCCCGGAATCCCGAAACCAACCTCGCCGACCTTCGTGCCCAGATAGCCGCGAACGCAAAGGGGGTCGACGAGGTCGCGAAGATGATCGGCCACTTCGGACTCGACGTGGTCGAGGCCTACATGCGGCACGTGCAGGACAACGCCGAGGAGGCGGTGCGCCGGGTCGTCGACACCCTCACCGAGGGCTCCTACCGGTACGAGACCGACTCCGGTGCGGTGATCGCGGTGCGGGTGAGCGTGGACCGGCAGAGTCGCTCGGCGACAATCGATTTCACCGGAACGTCGCCACAGCTCGAATCGAACTTCAACGCGCCGTCGTCGGTCGCGACGGCCGCTGTGCTCTACGTGTTCCGCACCCTCGTCGCCGACGACATCCCGCTCAACGACGGCTGTCTGCGGCCCCTGCACCTCGTCATCCCCGAGGGGTCGATGCTGGCGCCGAGCCATCCGGCCGCCGTCGTCGCCGGCAACGTGGAGACGTCGCAGGCCGTGACCGGCGCGCTGTACGGGGCGCTCGGCGTGCAGGCCGAGGGGTCCGGGACGATGAACAACGTCACCTTCGGCAACGACCGGCACCAGTACTACGAGACGCTCGGCTCCGGGTCCGGTGCAGGCGACGGGTTCGACGGCTCGTCGGTGGTGCAGACCCACATGACCAACTCCCGCTTGACCGACCCCGAGGTGCTCGAGTGGCGGCTCCCGGTACTCCTGGAGGACTTCGCGATTCGGCGCGGCAGCGGCGGCGACGGGCGCTGGCGCGGCGGCGACGGCGCGGTCCGCAGGCTCCGGTTCCTGGAGCCGATGCTGGTGAGCACGCTGTCGGGACACCGCCGGGTGCCGCCGTACGGCATGGCCGGCGGCTCCCCCGGCGGCCTGGGCAGCAACCGGGTCGAACGCGGGGACGGGTCGGTGGTACGGATGGCAGCCTGTGACTCGGTGGAGGTGCAACCGGGCGACGTCCTGGTCGTCGAGACGCCGGGCGGCGGCGGTTACGGCACCCCCTAGCGGCCGGGTCGGGCTCGCGGTCGGGTCGCCCGCATCGCCGTCAGCACACCGAGCACGGCGATCGCGGCGAACACCCCGTACAGCAGTCGCGCCGACCCGGTCGTCGACGTCCCCAGATTCACCAGCACGCCGGCGATCGCGGACCCGACCGCGTTCGACACCAGCTGCACGGTGTTGATCGCCGACGCGGCCCGCGCGCCCTGCACCGGGTCCTCGGAACTGGCCATGGCGAAGGCGGCGAGGTGCGGCCATGCGGCACCGATTCCGGCACCCACGACCGCCAACGCGACCGCCCACAACCAGATCACCGAGCCGGGGGCGTCGGAGCGCTGGCACATCGCCAACGCCGCGAACCCGGCGATCACGGCCGCGCCACCCGCCACCACGATCGCCCGCACGGTCCGGGCCCGGTGCGCGCCCGCGCTCGCCACCTCGCCGAGTGTCCAGCCGATCGCGAGCGCCGCGCCGAGAAACCCGGCCATGAGCGGTGCGAGCCCACCGAGCCGCTGCCCGAACAGTGGCACGAACGTCTCCGCCGTCGACGCGACCGCGAGGAAGCCGATGGTCAGGTACGTCCACTTCAGGGTGCCGCCGCGGGCGAAGGTCACCGAGGGCAGCACGCTGCCGCCCCGGGCGCGTTCGTATCCGACGAACACCGCAAGCAGCACCAGCGCGGCCGCGACGCCCACCGCGGTCCCGGTACCCGAGCCCGCGACACCGGCCACGCTCATCACCAGCGCGGCAGCCGAGAGCAGCACCATCGACACCACCGGCACGGTCTCGCCGGTCGACTCGGGTCGGCCGCCGACGATGTAACGGGGCACCAGGGCCGCGATGCCGACGCCGAGCACGGCGAGCGCGACGAACGCCAGCCGCCACGAACCGAACTGCGCGAACGCACCCCCGACGGTGGGTCCGACGAAGGTGCCCACACCCCACATCGCGGACACCAGGGCGGAGGCCCGCGTCCACAGGCCGGACGGCAGCACCGACCGGATCAACGCGTATCCGAGCCCACTGATCAGTCCGCCGCCCGCGCCCTGCAACGCACGCCCCGCGAGCAGCACCCACATCTCGGGGGCGAGCGCGCACACCACCGTGCCCGCGGTGAACGCGGCAATCGCGACCAGGTAGGCAGCCCGAGGCCCGACGAGCGCCAGCAGCCGACTGACCAGTACCGCGGACGCCACCGACGCCACGAGGAAGATCGTCGTGGCCCACGCGAAGAACCTGTCGCCGCCGATGTCCTCGACGGCGGACGGCAGCAGGCTGGCGGTCAGATAGATGTTGGTGGCGTACAGCGCGACCCCACCGGCCAGCACCACCATCGACCCGAGATGAGCGGGCCCAAGCAGATCTCGCCAACCCCTGGGTCCGGCTTCCGTGTCGATCACATGCACGACATCAACCGTAGAACCTCGAGTTCGGTCGAGGTCAAACCCGCCCCGCCGCCCCCAGGGCTAACCGCCCAGCGCGAACGCGACCAGGAACCCCAGCGCCGTCGACAGGCCGACCCACCAGCCACCCTCCCGATACGCCTCGGGCATCAGCGAATCGGCGAGGACCGCAATCGTGGCGCCACCGGCGAAGGCCTGGATCACCGCGATCCGCGACGGTGGAATCGAGTCGGACGCGGCGTACGCGAGCACCACCACCAGCACGAGCACGACTGCGGTGACGGTCCACAGCACCGCGGCGCGGCGCCGGTCGAAGTTCGGTTGCTTCCGCATCGACGCCGCGCCGGCCACCGCCTCCGGCACGTTGCCGACCGCGATCGCCACCAGCAGGACGAGCCCGCCCTCGACGCCGAGCGAGACTCCGAGGGCGGTGTTCTCGGGAATGCCGTCGAGCAGCGCGCCGAGCATCAGCGCCCAGCCGAGGGCGGCGGGTCCGAGCTTGTTCTCGATCAGGTGGTCGGCGACCACGTAGACCAGCGCACCGAGCATCAGCGCGATGCCGGCGACGACGACCCCTTCCGACTCGAACGCCGGCTGGAACAGTTCGGTCGACACCGCGGCCACCATCGCGCCCGCGCCGAACGCCATCAGCGCGGCCAGCAGCGGCCGCGGCAGGTCGTAGCGCAACCCGACGAACGCGCCGACGAGCATCGGCAGGGCGGTCCCGAGACCGTAGAGGAGGGCGGTCGCCATCCCGGGATCGTACGGCGGCGGAGCGGCGACCGCGGGTAGGCGACGGTGAGGGGGCGAGCGCGCTCGAAGCGGGTGGTTGACGTGCATCCACGCTCGCGGCACGGCCCCGCTCCGTGCCGCGAGCGGACAGGTGAGCGCCAATCGGCTCGCCGTGGAGTGCCGTGGCGGCGCTAGGCGACTCCGGCAGCACGGACGGCGGCTGCGAGCGCGAGCACGTCCAGGTCGCGGCCGCGGGGTCCGACGATGCACAGACCCACCGGGATCTCCACCGGCAGAGGCACGCTCACCGCGCAACGTCCGGTGGCACCGGCGATGCAGGTGAGCGCGAAGGTCGCGGCCCGCTCCCGTTCGATCACCTCGCCGCCGAGGATCGCCTCCGCAACGGTCGGCGCCACGGAGGACGCCGAGGGCACCAGCAGCAGGTCGTCACCGAGCAGGGCGTCCACCCGGGATGCGAAGCTCCACAACCTGTCCCAGGCCCGCCGCCGGTCCAGTGCGGTGTACCCGGCCGCCGTGTCGAACCGGGCGCCCACGTCGGGGTTCAGCGTGGCCCGGTGCCGGGAGATCCACGCACTGTGCGCGTGCCACGCCTCCCAGCCCTGGACGGTCTGGAAGTCGCGGACGGCGCCCGGCAGGGCGCCGGTGTCGATGTCACACCGTTCGATCGCCGGGAGGTTCGCGGCGTTCGTCCACCGGGTGACGGCCGCGGCCACGGCGTCCCGCACCTCCGCGGAGGCGAGCGCGACCAGCGCGTCGCACACCAGCGCCCGCGCGAACGTCCGCGGCTGCTGCGGCGGCAGCAGCACCCGACCGACCGCATGCAGGGTGCCGGGATCGCGCGCCAGCCACCCGACGGTGTCGAAGGACGGCGCCAGCGGCAGCACCCCGACAGCGGACACCGCGGCGTGCGTGGTGCGGATCCCGTACAGCCCCTGGTACGACGCGGGCACCCGGATCGACCCAGCGGTGTCCGTGCCGAGCCCGACCGCAGCATCGCCGAGCGCGACTGCGCTGGCCGGACCGGAACTCGATCCTCCTGGGATCCGTTCGGGTGCAGCGGGATTGGGAGGCGTCCCGTAGTGGGCGTTGGTCCCGGCGAGGCTGTAGGCGAACTCGTCGGTCCGGGCGATCCCCGCGACGGACGCGCCCGCCGCAAGCAGGGCCGCGACCACCGGCGCGGTGCGGGTGGCCGGCGAAGCCTCCGCGAGCCGGACCGGATTGCCGGCACCGACACGATGACCCGCGAGGTCGAACAGGTCCTTGACCGCGACGGCCATGCCGTCGAGCGGTCCGGATCCTGTGGGTTCGACCAGCGGGGACCCGCACTCGCGCCACACTGCGGAAGCGGAGCGACCCCGGTCCCCTGCGTCGATCATGCGCACCCCCGGGGCCGCGAGTCCTTCCGGTCCGCGCGCGGGCCGAGAGGACTCACGGGCGCGTCAGCGCCGCTGCCGGGCGATGTCCGCGAGCACGACGCCGGCCGCGACGGACGCGTTGAGCGACTCGACCGGGCCGGCCATCGGGATGCTCAGGATGGTGTCGCAGGTCTCGCGCACCAGACGCGAGAGGCCCTTGCCCTCCGAGCCGACCACGACCACGACCGGACCGGTGCCGTCGTACTCGTCGAGGGTGGTGTCGCCGCCGGCGTCGAGGCCGACGACCTGCACACCCTTCGCGGCCCAGTCCTTGAGCGTGCGGGTCAGGTTGGTGGCCTGCGCGATCGGCAGTCGCGCCGCGGCACCGGCGCTGGTCCGCCACGCGACCGCGGTGACCGACGCGCTGCGCCGCTGCGGGATCACCACACCGTGACCGCCGAACGCCGCGACCGAGCGGACCACCGCACCGAGGTTGCGGGGGTCGGTGATGTTGTCGAGCGCCACCAGCAGCGCCGGCTCCTGCTGGGTGCGGGCGTTCGCGAGGAGGTCGTCGGGGTGCGCGTACCGGAACGGCGGCACCTGCAGCGCGACACCCTGGTGCAGGCCGTTGGCGCTCATCCGGTCCAGGTCGGTGCGCGGCACCTCGAGGATGGAGATGCCCTTGTCCGCGGCGATCTGCACGCTCTCGGACAGCCGGTCGTCGTTCTCGGTGCCGACCGCGACGTACAGCGCGGTCGCGGGCACACCGGCCCGCAGGCACTCGAGGACCGGGTTGCGGCCGAGCACGTTCTCCGGGCCGTCGGTGCCCTTGCGGGGCGATCCGCCGCGCCCGCCCGACCCACCGCCGACCGGTCGACCGGCGCCGGCCTTGGCCGCCGCACGGGCCCGCTTGGCGGCGGGGTGCTTGGTCCGCTCGACCGCGGGCGGGGTGGCGCCGCGGCCTTCGAGGCCCTTGCGCCGCTGGCCGCCGGACCCGACGACCTGGCCCTTCTTGGTGCCGGACTTGCGGACCGCGCCGCGCCTGCTCGAATTGCCTGCCATCACTACCCTGCTTCGTTGTGGTTCTTCTCGAGGGACCACTCGGGTCCGTTGGCGGTGTCGGTGACCGCGATGCCCGCGGCCGCGAGCCGGTCCCGGATCGCGTCGGCCGCCGGCCAGTCCTTGTCGGCCTTGGCCTGCTGCCTGGCGTCCAGACTGGAGCGAACCAGCACGTCCAGCGCGGCGTGCGCGGCGGACGCGTCGGTGGAGTCGCTCGTCCAGTGCGGGTCGAGTGGGTCGACGCCGAGGATGCCCATCATCGCGCGCACCTGCCCGGCGATCAGGACGGCGGTGTCGAGGTCACCGGCGGTCAACGCCCGGTTGCCCTCGCGCTGACGACCGTGGATCTCCGCGAGCGCCTTCGGCACCCCGAGGTCGTCGTCGAGCGCGGCCGCGAACTCCGCGGTCCAGGTGCCGACCGGCACCTCCCCCGCGCGTTCCGCGGTCTTGAGCACGAACGCCTCGATGCCCCGGTAGGTTTCCGCGGCGACGTCGAGCGCGTGATCGGAGTACTCCAGCATGGACCGGTAGTGCGCGCCGCCGAGGTAGAACCGGAGTTCCTGCGGGCGAACCCTTTTCAGGACGTTGGGCACCGACAGCACGTTGCCCAGCGACTTCGACATCTTCTCGCCGCCCATGGTGACCCAGCCGTTGTGCAGCCAGTACCGGGCGAACCCGTCCCCGGCGGCCCGGCTCTGCGCGAGCTCGTTCTCGTGATGCGGGAACACCAGATCCAGTCCGCCACAATGGATGTCGAACTCGCCACCGAGGTAGGCGCCGGCCATGGCGGAGCACTCGAGGTGCCAGCCGGGCCTGCCGCGTCCCCACGGCGTCGGCCAGGACGGCTCGCCCGGCTTCTCGGCCTTCCACAGCGTGAAGTCTCGCGGGTCGCGCTTGCCCTCGGCCGCGCTCTCGCCCTGGTGGACGTCGTCGAGCTTGTGCCCGGACAGCGCGCCGTACTTCTTCCAGCTGAGCACGTCGAAGTACACGTCACCCGCCGCGGCGTAGGCGTGCCCGGCGTCGATGAGCCGCTGCATCAGCTCGACCATCTGGGTGACGTGCCCGGTCGCCCGCGGCTCCGCGGACGGCGGCAGCACACCGAGCTGGTCGTAGGCCCAGGTGAACGACCGCTCGTACGTCGCGGCCCATTCCCACCACGGCCGACCCGCGTCGGCGGCCTTGTTCAGGATCTTGTCGTCGATGTCGGTGACGTTGCGGACGAACGCCACGTCGTGGTCGTGCGCGAGCAGCCACCGGCGGAGGACGTCGAACGCGACACCGCTGCGGACGTGGCCGATGTGCGGCTCACCCTGCACGGTCGCCCCACACAGGTAGATCGACGCGTGGCCGGGGACCAGCGGAACGAAGTCACGCAGGGCCCGCGTTTCGGTGTCGAAGAGTCGCAGGGTCACGACGTGCGATCCTACCGGTCCGCCGTGGCCGCGATGACCAGCGCCGTCGCCACCGCAGCGATGCCCTCGCCGCGACCGGTCAACCCGAGTCCGTCGGTGGTCGTCGCGGACACCGACACCGGCGCGTCGAGCACAGCCGAGAGCGCGTCCTGGGCCTCGACGCGCCGCGGACCGATCTTCGGCCGGTTGCCGATCACCTGGACCGCCGCGTTGCCGACCGCGAGACCGTGCTCGTCGAGCATCCGACGGACCTCCGCGAGCAGCGCCGCGCCGCTGGCGCCCGACCACTCGGGGCGACCGGTCCCGAACACCGATCCGAGATCGCCCAGGCCGGCCGCGGACAGCAGCGCGTCGCACAGTGCGTGCGCGGCGACGTCGCCGTCGGAATGGCCGGCGCAGCCGTCCTCTCCCTCGAACAGCAGGCCCGCGATCCAGCACGGCCGCCCCGGTTCGATCGGATGAACGTCCGTGCCGATGCCCACTCGCACTGCCCTGTGCTCCTATTCGTCGGTGTCCGGATCCGTCAACGCTCGCGCCAACGCGAGGTCGAGGGGGGTGGTGATCTTGAAAGCCAGTGGTTCGCCTGCGATGGTGCGGACCCGCGCCCCGATCCTCTCGACCAGCCCCGCGTCGTCGGTGGCGGCGGCGTCGGTGGCGTCGTAGGCCCGCCGCAGCAGGTCCGCGGCGAAACCCTGCGGCGTCTGCACCGCACGCAGCTCCGACCGCTCCGGGGTGCCGGTGACCACCCCGAGCAGGTCCACCGACTTGATCGTGTCGGCGACCGGCAGGGCCGGGACAACCGCCTCCCGTCCCGCGCGCAGCTCGGCAACGACCCGGGCGATCAGCGCGGGCGGGGTCAGCGCGCGGGCCGCGTCGTGCACGAGCAGCAGGTCCGCGTCGGCGGCCGCGGCGATACCCGCGCGCACCGAGTCCGTCCGTTCCGCACCGCCGCCGACCACGTCGACACCGGCGGGCAGGTCGTCACGGGTCCGCTCGACCAGGTCCGGCGGCACGATCACCACCACCCGGTCGACCGCGCCGGAGTCGAGCAGACCAACGACCGCCCACTGCAACAGCGTCCGCCCCCTCAGGGTCACGAAAGCCTTGGGCACGTCCTCGCCGAGCCGCGTCCCCTGCCCGGCGGCCGGAACCAATGCAACGACCCGG
The DNA here is from genome assembly GCF_053604015.1 of Rhodococcus sp. NPDC004095. Taxonomy (NCBI): domain Bacteria; kingdom Bacillati; phylum Actinomycetota; class Actinomycetes; order Mycobacteriales; family Nocardiaceae; genus Rhodococcus; species Rhodococcus sp. NPDC004095. The sequence goes on along the minus strand of NZ_JBSGGS010000007.1, from coordinate 144,003 downwards.
CCTCCGCTGTGCGCGTCGACCGGGCCTGTCACGGTGTTCATCTGTGTTTGTCCGCGTCGGGCGTCAGGACGCTGCCGCGAGAACCTCGTCGAGGATGGTTTCGGCCTTCTCGTCGTCCGTGCCCTCGGCGAGCGCGAGCTCACCGACGAGGATCTGACGGGCCTTGGCCAGCATCCGCTTCTCTCCGGCGGACAGACCGCGATCCTGCTCACGGCGCCACAGGTCGCGAACCACCTCGGCCACCTTGTTCACGTCGCCGGAGGCCAGCTTCTCCAGGTTCGCCTTGTACCGCCGCGACCAGTTGGTCGGCTCCTCGGTGTGCGGCGCGCGCAGCACCTGGAAGACCTTGTCGAGCCCTTCCTGACCCACAACATCACGAACGCCGACGTACTCGGCGTTCTCTGCGGGGACCCGGACGGTGAGATCGCCCTGGGCGACCTTCAGTACGAGATATTCCTTTTGTTCACCCTTGATGGTGCGAGTTTCGATTGCCTCGATCAGCGCCGCTCCGTGGTGGGGGTATACGACGGTGTCTCCGACCTTAAAAATCATCTGTCCCGTGCCCCTTTCGATCTGCCCAGTTTATCACGGGTTCCTCCGACACCGGTTCCAACGTCCCTGGTCAGACGCACAGCGGGCTGATCGGAGGGGTTGACACCAGGTCACGAACCTGCATCGGCGCGGCCGGGGAAGACGCCGCCCCACCGGAATTCGGCACACCGGTACACGACACCGCGCCCGCCAAAGATCGACCCGGGGAGGCCGCGCGCGGAGGGAACTACTACTCTGCCTAGTTGAGTTACACGACCCGACGCCGTGGAGGACACCCCGTGACAGCACTGAATGCGTCGACTCGCCGAGTCGCCACCGCCGTTGCCCTGGCCGCAGCAGCTGCCATCTCGCTGTCCGCCTGCAGCGCGGGCCAGATCACCCAGACCTCCACCCAGGTCGCCGCCGTCAACGGCAACTACGCGAACCAGGGCGACATCTCGCTGCGCAACGTGCACATCGTGTACCCGAACAGCGAGGAGTACAGCCTGAAGCCCGGCGGCACCGTCGCCCTCGCGTTCACCGCCGTCAACGAGAGCCAGCACCAGCCCGAGCGGCTCGCGAAGATCAGCACCGACAAGGCTGCGTCCGTCACCATCGCGGGCGAGGTCGGAGGCCGCGTGATCCGGCCGCAGACCGCGCTGAGCTCCGGCGTCCCGGACGCCACCGTGACCGATGACGGCGAGAAGATCGAGACCGACATCATCCTGGTCACCCTCAACGACATCGCCGAGGGCGTCTACCCCGGCCTGACCGTGCCGGTCACCTTCACGTTCGAGCGCGCCGGGGACATCGTCGTCGACGTCCCCGTCGACGCGGGACCGATCCTCGACCGCCACGAGTCCGACAAGTCCGGCAACGAGGGTGCCGGCACCCTCGCCGACCACGTCGCCGGTCACTGACCCGATCGCCGTCCGACGGCCCCCGACCTGCACCAGGTCGGGGGCCGTCGCCGTTTCCGGGGTCCCTCGCCGGACACCACACGAGAGTGGCGCAGGCCGGCGGGTCGGGTGCTGATCGGCCAAAATGGGATGCGACACAACCTGTTCGACCCGACGATCAGGAGCAGCACATGACCGGACCCCACGTGGTGCCCTTCGACGACGCAGCGCCCACCGTCGCCGGCTCGGCGTGGCTGGCGCCGACCGCCACCGTGATCGGAGACGTGACACTGCACGAGGAGGCCGGCATCTGGTACGGCGCGGTCGCACGCGGCGACGCCGCGCCGATCACCGTCGGCGCGGGCAGCAACATCCAGGACAACGTGACGATGCACGCCGACCCCGGCTTCCCTCTGACGGTCGGCGCGAACGTCAGCGTCGGCCACAACGCGGTCCTGCACGGCTGCACCATCGGCGACGACTCGCTGATCGGCATGGGCGCCGTGGTCCTCAACGGCGCTCGCCTCGGCGCGAACTGTCTCGTCGCGGCCGGTGCCGTGGTGCTCGAGGGCGCCGAGATCCCGGCCCGCTCACTGGTGGCCGGAGTTCCCGCCAGGGTGCGACGCGAGCTCACCGACGAGGAGATCGCGCACATCGCCCACAACGCGGAGAGCTACCGCGCGCTCGCCGGAAAGCACCGGGCCGCAACGACTTCCTGACACCGCATGCTGCCGGACGCCGACTCACCCGGAACCGCCGGGTGCCACGGCGACCGGGAGGACGGGTGTCGGTCCCTGCGCCTAGGGTTTCCTCCGTGGCCAAACCGAAGACCAGCTACCGATGCACCGCCTGCCAGTACACCGTCGCGAAGTGGGTCGGCCGCTGCCCGGAGTGCGGCGAGTGGGGGTCGGTCGAGGAGGCCGCCCCCGTCCTCGCTGCCGTCGCGAACCGGCCGGGCGCGAGCGGCGCGCGCGCGGGCACGGGCCTGGTCCCCACCTCCCCCGCCACCCCGCTGACGCAGGTCAGCGCGACCGTCAGCCGCGCCAAGCCGACGGGGGTACCCGAACTCGATCGGGTGCTCGGCGGTGGCATCGTGCCTGGATCGGTGGTGCTGCTCGCCGGCGAACCGGGAGTCGGCAAGTCGACCCTGCTGCTCGAGGTCGTGCACCGCTGGGCGCGCCGGGGTCCCGACGACCGGTCCCTGTACGTGACCGGCGAGGAGTCCGCCGGGCAGGTCCGATTGCGGGCCGACCGGACCGGCGCCGTCCACGACCGCGTGTACCTGGCCGCCGAATCCGACCTCGCGACGATCTTCGGCCACGTCGAACAGGTCAAACCGACCCTGCTGATCGTCGACTCGGTGCAGACGATGCTCGCCGCCGACGTGGAGGGCGTCACCGGTGGCGTCACCCAGGTGCGGGCGATCACCTCGGCGCTGACCACCCTCGCGAAGACCAGCGGCATCCCCGTGCTGCTCATCGGGCACGTCACCAAGGACGGCGCGGTCGCCGGTCCGCGCGCCCTCGAGCACCTGGTGGACGTGGTCCTGCACTTCGAGGGCGACAAGCACTCGACGCTGCGGATGCTGCGCGGGGTGAAGAACCGGTTCGGTTCCGCCGACGAGGTCGGCTGTTTCGAACTGCACGAGGACGGCATCGAGTGCGTCACCGACCCGTCCGGGCTGTTCCTGCACCACCGCGACGACACCGCCCCCGGCACGGCTGTCACCGTCGCGATGGACGGCAAACGCGCCCTCCTCGGCGAGGTGCAGGGACTGGTGGTGCCCACCCAGAACCCCTCTCCGCGCCGGGCGGTGAGCGGCATGGACGCAGCACGGGTTGCCATGGTGCTGGCGGTGCTCGCCAAACACGCCAACATCCGCACCCACGACAAGGAGGTCTACGCCGCGACGGTCGGCGGCATGCGGCTGACCGAACCCTCCGCCGACCTCGCCCTCGCGCTGGCCATCGTCTCCGCCGACCGCGACAAGCCGCTGCCGTCCGGGCTGGTCGTGCTCGGCGAGGTCGGACTCGCCGGTGAGGTACGCCGGGTCACCGCGGTCGGCCGCCGACTGGCCGAGGCCAAACGGCTCGGGTTCACGCACGCGGTGGTGCCGCGCGACTCCGGGCCGCATCCGGCCGGCATGCGAGTCGACGAGGTCGCCACGATCAGGGAGGCCCTGCGCGTGGTCCCCCGCCGGATGGAGGCCGTCTAGAGCGTCGAGTTGCCGAAGTTCGGGACCGTCGGCACACCGTCGACGAAGTCGCGCATCGGTTTGAAGTGCTCCGGCTTGATGGTCAGGAACAGTCCGCGGGAGGTCCCGGCGACCTCGTCGCTCGCGGTCGGCCCCTCCACGATCCGGACCTCCGAGCTGGCGTACACCTTGCGGCGGACCATGCCGTCGATGCGGGCCCGGAACTCGAGCACCGATCCGAGCGGGATCGGGCGGGCGAAGTCGACCTGCAGGTGACCGGTCACCACCGGCACCCCCAGAACCATGCAGGCCATGCCCTGCGTCTCGTCGAACGCCGTCGTCAGGATGCCGCCGTGAATGACGCCCGGGCCGCCCTGGAAGCGCGACTCGACGGTCAGCCGCCCCACGACCTCGATGCCCTCCGTCGCAGTGAAGTGCATCGCCGCACCGGTCGGCTGGTCGTCGCCACATCCGAAGCATTTCGCCCAGTGCTGAGGCAGCGCCTCACCCGGCGCGGGAAAGAAATCGGGACGGGTGGGGATTTCGAGATCATCGGGCAACGTCCAGGTACCGCTCATGTCTCGGTAATCTAGTCGCGACATGTCCGCGTGGGACGATCGCCTCCCGTGCACCGGTACGGCGCCGCGCGGATTCCAGCGAGGCAAGGGGGGACGGCGATGGACGACACCGCGGCCACGCTTCGCGAAACGATTGCCCGGCTGGCACCGGGCACCGAACTGAGGGACGGGCTGGAACGGATCCTGCGCGGACGCACCGGCGCACTGATCGTTCTCGGCTACGACGACCAGATCGAGGAGCTCTGCGACGGCGGATTCGAGCTCGACGTGGAGTTCGCCCCCACCCGGCTGCGCGAGCTGTCGAAGATGGACGGGGCGGTGGTGCTCTCGACCGACGGCACGCGCATCGTCCGCGCGAACGTCCAGCTGGTGCCCGACTACAAGATCCCGACCGTCGAGTCCGGCACCCGGCACCGGGCCGCCGAGCGGACCGCGATCCAGACCGGCTACCCGGTGGTGTCCGTGAGCCAGTCGATGAGCATCGTCTCCGTGTACGTCGGCGGCGTCCGGCACGTACTGGAGGGCTCACCGACGATCCTGTCGCGCGCCAACCAGGCGGTCGCCACCCTCGAGCGGTACAAGTCGCGGCTGACCGAGGTCACCAACGCACTGTCCGTCGTCGAGATCGAGGACTTCGTCACACTCCGTGATGCGCTGACGGTGGCGCAGCGGCTGGAGATGGTCCGCCGGGTGTCCGTCGAGATCGAACGCGACGTCCTCGAACTCGGCACCGACGGCAGACAGCTGGCGCTGCAGCTCGAGGAGCTGGTCGGCAACAACGACGTGGCCCGCCAGCTGGTGGCGCGGGACTACCTGGCCGGCCCCGGCCAGCCGTCCACCGAGTCGGTCGAACACACCCTCGCCGCACTCGACAAGCTGACGGACGCGGATCTTCTCGACCTGACCACGCTCGCCCGGGCGTTCGGGTACCCGGGGACGATCGAGGCGCTGGACGCGCCGATGAGCCCCCGCGGATACCGCGTGCTGGCGCGGGTGCCGCGCCTCCAGTTCCATCAGGTGCACCGGCTGGTCGCCTCGTTCGGCACGCTGCAGGGGCTGCTCGCCGCGACGGCCGCCGACCTGCAGGCGGTCGACGGGATCGGTGGGCTGTGGGCCCGGCACATCCGGGAGGGGTTGTCCCGGCTCGCCGAGACATCGATCACGGGCCCGTTCGATTGAGCGGCTGGGCCGCCCGTGAGCGAATTTCACCCTCACCGAGATGAAGTTCACTCACGAGCAACGAAAGCGCATCAGCTCAGGTTGAACGGCTCCGGGGTGCTGCGCAGGTTCCCGAGCTGCCCGACCACGGTGTAGGCGCCGGCGCCGACCGGGTCCCGGGGTGCGGCGCATCCCGGCTCGGAGGTCGCCCCGGACCACTTGACCGTGAACGCAGCCTGCTCACCGGGCTTGAGTGTGCGCAGGTCGGGCGCGGCGTTCGGGTAGCAGTCGTTGTTCGACCACAGCCGCTGCTGGCCGTCGAGGGTGTAGACGAGGACCTGCTGCATCCCCGCGCCGAGGTCCCGGTCGCACGTCCCGTTGCCGATGTTGGTGATGACGATCCCGAACTCCGGCTCCTCCCCCGCCGGGTACGTCGCCTTGTCGGCGCTGACCTTGATGGCCAGGGAGTTGTCGGCGCACTGGCCCGCGGGCGCGGCGACGGCGGTACCGGACGGGGAGCCCTCGCCGGACGCCGCCGACGACTCCGATCCGGACGCGCCGCCCGCGGCGGAACTCGACTCGGTCGCCGATCCGGAGGCCGAGGTCGTCGACGTCAGCGACGAACTCACGGCCGCCGCATCAGCGGCGGGATCGTCGTCGCCCCCGCCGCGGAGGGCGGAGACGATCCAGATCAGCAGGAGAAGCGCGACGACCCCAGCACCGATGGCAAGCCAGCGACGTCGCCAGTAGATCTCGGGGGGCAGCGGCCCGGACGGTTCCATCACGGATACCACGGTAGGTGCCCGCGGTACACGCACCCTCAACCAGGTCCGGCGTGTCGTCCACCTGTCCGCGTGTCAGGCCTCCGGTCAGCTTTCGTCTGCGGTCTCTCCGACGTCGCCGACCACACTGATCAGCTTCACGCTGCCGTCGGCCAGCGTGTAGGTGACACCGACGATCGCGCAAGTGCCCTTCTCGACCTTCTCGGCGATGATCCGGGACCGGTCCATGAGCAGGCGGCCCGTCTCGATCACGTGCCGGCCTTCGAGCTCGTCGACGGTGCTCAGTCCCTCGTTACGGCCCATCAGGATCGACGGGGTGACTCGTTCGACGAGGCTGCGGATGAACCCGCCGGGGACCTCGCCGTCGTCGAGTGCCTTGAGCGTCGCGGCGACCGCCCCGCAGCTGTCGTGGCCGAACACGACGATCAGCGGCACGTTGAGTTCACCGACCGCGTACTCGATCGATCCGAGGACGGCGGTGTCGATGGTGTGACCTGCGGTACGCACGACGAACATGTCGCCGAGCCCCTGGTCGAAGATGATCTCGGCGGCGACGCGGGAGTCCCCGCATCCGAACAGCACCGCGGTGGGATGTTGTCCCTTGACGAGCTCCGCTCGGTCGGCGATGCCCTGGCTGGGATGCAGCGGCTGGTCACTGACGAACCGCTCGTTACCCTCCTTGAGGGCCTTCCAGGCTGAAATGGGGTTCGAATTGGGCATGTCAGCCATTGTGCACCCCTCCCCGAAACGGACATGGTGGCGACCTGGCGAAACAGCGAAGGGCAGAGTGACGATCCGGTGAAATCCAGCGCACTGATCGGCTGGTACGAGCGTGCGGCGCGTGACCTGCCGTGGCGGCACGACGGGGTCACGGCCTGGCACATCCTGATGAGCGAGATCATGCTCCAGCAGACCCCGGTCGCCCGGGTGGCGCCGATCTGGGAGCAGTGGGTGGCGCGCTGGCCGGTGCCGTCGGCGATGGCCGCGGCGGGCCAGGGCGAGGTGCTCCGGGCGTGGGGCAAGCTCGGCTACCCGCGCCGGGCGCTGCGCCTGCACGAGTGCGCGGGCGTGCTCGCCGCCGAACACGGCGACGTGGTGCCGGACGACGTGGACGTGCTGCTGTCCCTGCCCGGCATCGGCGCGTACACCGCCCGGGCCGTCGCGTGCTTCGCCTACGGACAGCGGGTTCCGGTGGTGGACACCAACGTTCGGCGGGTCATCGCCCGCGCCGTGCACGGGGCCGCCGAACCGGGCAACCCGTCGACGAACCGGGACCTCGCCGACGCGGCGGTGCTGCTGCCGCGGACCCGGGCCCGCGCGGCGGTGTTCTCGGCGGCGCTGATGGAACTGGGGGCGACCGTGTGCACGGCCCGCACCCCCGACTGCGGACGCTGCCCGCTCGACGACTGTGCGTGGGTGGCGGCCGGACGGCCCGCGCACACCGGACCGCCGCGCAGGGTGCAGAAGTTCGCGGGCACCGACAGGCAAGTGCGCGGCCGCCTCCTCGACGTCCTGCGGGACAGTCACGGACCCGTGGAACGCGCACGGCTGGACCAGGTCTGGCTCACCGACGTCGCACAGCGGGACCGGGCACTGGACTCGCTGCTCGTCGACGGACTGATCGAGCAGACCGAGGACGGGCTCTTCGCCCTCGCCGGGGAGGGCTGAGTCGGTTCGCCCCAGCCGGTTTCGCCCCAGTCGGTTTCGCCCCAGTCGGTTTCGCCCCAGTCGGTTTCGCCCTAGTCGTCGAGGCCGAGCTCGATCGAGCGGGCGAGAGCGGCCCCCAGCGCGTCGGCGTCCAGAACCAGGGTGTGCAGGGTCCGTGCGGCGATCAGCAGGGCGTCGAGGTCGTTGCCGTACACGCTGACCATGCCGCCCTCGGGATCGAAGCCCACCGCGTCGAGTGTCGCCGGGGACCGATCCGTCAGCACCGCCTGGAGTGCCCCCGAGAAGTCGTAGCCGGAACCCTCGATTCCATGTGCCTCCAGCGCCGTTCGGTGCTGATGGTATTCGGGCCCACCGGGCGAGTAGATGATGCTGGAGCCGTTGTCCCCGGTGACGAGAAGGACTGGGCGGAGGGCGTCGAAGTCGCTGGGAGTTGCCATGGCGCAACCGTATCCAAGCCGTCCGACACCAGCGCGAACCGGAGTTCGGTGCTACCGGGCGACTACGGCCGGTCGACGTCGGCGAGGAAGGTCTCGACAGCCGCGCGGTACTCGGCGGGCCGGTCGTCGTGCACGAGATGTCCCGCACCGGCGACCCACTCGTAGCGGGTCTCGGCCCTCCTCGGCATCCGCGCCATCTCCCGCATCTGCCCCGCCGGGGTGATGGTGAACTCGCCTTCGAGCAGCAGCGCGGGCGCCTGCACCTCCGCCCACTGCGACCAGAAGTCGCGGGTGCCCCACTCCTCGGAGATGTCGCGCCAGACGGGCACCTCACCGTGCAGGTGGTAGCCGTCGTCGCGGCGGTCGAACGAGTCCATGAAGTACTGCGCGGCAACGGGTCCGAAGAACTCGACCATGTGCTGCTCGTCGCGGAACGGGGTCGGCCAGGACCCGATCATCGCCGCCCACTCCGCTGCGGTTCGCCCCCGAAAATCGGGCGCCATGTCCTCGACGACCAGTGCCCGCACCCGGCCGGGGTGGGCGGCGGCGAAACACCAGCCGTGCAGTCCGCCCATCGAGTGACCGATCACGGCCATCGGCTCGTCGATCGGGTCCAGCGCGGACGCAAGGTCGGCGACGAACGCCTCGGTGGTCAGTTCCGTCGGCGCCGGGCGGCCGTGCCCGGCCGCGTCGAACGTGTACACGTGGCCGTGATCGCGCAGCCATGGCACGTGTCGACGCCAGGTTCGGGCGCTGCCCATCAGCCCGTGGAGCAACAGAATCGGCCGGCCGGTCCCACCCTCGTCATGCAGCACGGCACCGAGGCTAGCCCGGTGCCGCGCCACATCGGTGAACAACTCCGATCAGTCCTGCCAGGGCGTGGGGACCGCGGTGTATCTCCGGCGCCGGATCGACGGTGCGACGGTGATCGCCAGACCGACCAGCGCCACACCGGTCACCAGGACGAGACCGGGCCGGAACTGGTCGAAACCGGCGCCGGCCGATCCCCCGGCATGCGATCCGGCGGTGACCAGCGCGGTGGTCAGTGCCAACACGAGCGCGGCGCCGACCTGGGCGGAGGTTTGCACCAACCCCGAGGCCAAGCCCTGCTCCGCGTCGTCCACACCGGCGGTGGCCTGCGCCATGATCGAGGTGAAACCGAGTGCGAACCCGATGCCGAGGAGGATCGCGGCGGGCAGGATCGCCACCGCGTACGTCGGCTGATCACTGCCGACGAACAGGAACCACAGGTAGCCCAGGCTGAGCGAGGTGAGCGCGGCCAGGATCATCGGGGAGGTTCCGAACCGGTCGATCGGCCGACCGACGAACGGCGATGTCACCGCGACGATCAACCCGGTCGGCAGCAGCGCCAGCGCCATCTTCAACGGCGACCAGCCCAATACAGACTGCAGGAAGATCGTCATCATGAACTGGAAGCTCAGGTAGGAGCCGAACAGCGCGACGACGGCAAGGTTGGCCCGCACGATGGTCCCGACCCGCAGGATGCTCAGCCGCACCAGCGGGTGCGGCACCCGGTTCTCGATCGCGAAGAACGAGATCAGCAGGGCCGCAGCGAGTACGAACGATCCGAGGGTGAGCGGATCTGCCCATCCGCGGGTCGGTGCGGACACCACGGTGTAGACGGTGAGCAGCATTCCCGTGACGAGGGTGACCGCGCCGACGAGGTCGTGCCCTCCGCTGTCGGCCGGACGGTCCTTCGGGATCAGCACCCACGCCGCCGCGAGCGCGGCGACCGCGAACGGCACCGGCATCAGGAACGTCCACCGCCAGCCCGCGCTGGTGAGCAGACCGCCGAGGATCAGTCCGGACGAGTAGCCACTCGCGCCGAAGACCGAGAAGATCGACAGCGCCCGGTTGCGGGCGGAACCCTCCCGGAACGTCGTGGTCAGGATCGACATCGCGGTCGGAGCGGTGAACGCCGCGGCGAGGCCCTTCACGAACCGCGTCACGATGAGCAGGGTTCCGTTGTCGACGACGCCTCCGATCAGCGACGCGACCGCGAAGACGGACAGTGCCACGAGAAAGACGCGGCGGCGGCCGAGCAGGTCGGCGGTGCGCCCACCGAGCAGCAGCAGGCCACCGAAACCGAGCACGTAGCCGTTGATGATCCATTGCAGCGAGGTGGTGTCGAGGCCGAGTTCGGCACCGATGGACGGGAGCGCGACGCCGACCATGGAGACGTCGAGTCCGTCGAGGAACATCACGACGCAGAGCACCGCGAGGATCCCCCAGAGGCGGCCGGTCCAACCCTGTTCGGGGGCTGGGGAATCCGGCGTTGTCAGGTTCGAGGTGGTTCCGGTGACAGTCACGTCGGCAAGATTAGATGCACACGCAATCAATGCACAAGCATAAATTTCCTTTGCATTTATTTTGCTTGCACCGATCCGGAGGCCGAACTAGGATGCGGCCATGACGACAGAAGCGGAGCTGCGCGACAGTTGGCGCGCCCTGCTCAGCCGGTACAACGGCATCGCATGCGAGCTCGACCGGCAGATGCAGAGCGCACACGGGCTGAGCATGAGCGACTTCGAGACACTGGACCGCCTGGTGTCGGTGACCTGCACGCATCCACGGATGCAGGAACTGGCCGCCGACATGTACCTCAGCCCGAGCGCCCTCTCCCGCAGCGTCGCCCGGCTCGAGAAGGCCGGCCTGGTGTCGCGATCGCTGTGCGAATCCGACCGTCGAGGCGTCTTCGTCGACGTCACCGACGCCGGACGCGAGGTGCATGCCGACGCCGGCAAGATCCAACTGGCGGTACTGACCGAACATCTCGGCGAACCCGACACCGCCGCCGCGGGCTGAACCGGCCGGCACCGGGCCCGGCGGGAGTACCCTCGCGGCCATGGCAGTCGTGAAGATCAACGCAATCGAGGTGCCCGAGGGCGCCGGTCCGGAGCTGGAGAAGCGGTTCGCGCAGCGCGCGGGCACCGTGGAGAACTCGCCGGGGTTCCTCGGCTTCCAGCTGCTGCGTCCGACGGGCGGTGAGACCCGCTACTTCGTCGTGACCCAGTGGGAGTCCGAGGACGCCTTCGCCGCATGGCGTGACGGCGACGCCCGCGCCGCGCACGCCGGCGAGGCCAAGAAGCCGGTCGCGACCGGCGCCTCGCTGCTCGAGTTCGAGGTCGTCCTCGACGTCGCGGCGAAGCAGGCCTGACCCACCCCCTTCCGGCAGCGCCGGCCGCGCGCTTTCGCGGCGGCCGGCGCGCCGTCAACCCGCGAACCGACGCAGCGCCTCGGCCGTGCGTTCGTCGGCGGCGTGGAACGTCTCGATCGCCAGCTCCGCCACGGTGACGTCGAGCGGCGTCCCGAACACCGTCGTTGCGCTCAGGAGTGCCAGTTCACCTGCCGCCGTACGGATTCGGATCGGCACCACCAGCGCGCCCGGCTCCGGTTCGACCGCGGGATCGGCGCACGGATAGCCCGCGAGCTCGGTGGCGAGACCACCGAGCACCAGGTCGCCGGTCGCGGCAATCTGGTGCTCGAGGCGGCGCAGCACGTGGGCTCGCCACTGGCCGAGGTTCACGATCCTCGGGGCCATGCCCTCCGGGTGCAGACTCAGGCGCAGTACGTTGACCGGGGGCTCGAGCAGGTCCGCAGAGCAGCCGTCGACCAGCAGCGCGACCGCGTCGTTGCCGTCCACCAGGTGCCAGTGCCGGTCCACGACCACCGCCGGGGAAGGCAGATGTGCGTGCAGGATCTGCGCGATCGCCCGCGCCACCGAGGCCATCGGGACGTCACCGAGCGCATGCTCCGGGTAGGCGGGCGCGAAGCCCGCCGCAAGGAAGAGCGAATTACGTTCCCGCAGTGGAATGTCCAGCTGTTCACTGAGCCTCAACAGCATCGCCCGGGTCGGGCGCGAACGCCCCGTCTCGAGGAAACTGACATGCCGGGCCGACACCTCGGCACGGCCGGCCAGTTCCAGCTGACTCATCCGTCGGTGTTCACGCCAGTGGCGCAACAGATCACCGACCGGCCGATCCCGTCCCACGAGTGTGGTCATCGCCCGAGCCTAAGCGCGACCGGGGAGGCGGATCCATTACCTCCCGGGTAATCGACGACCGGCCGCACCGGCCGCACAGTGGTCTCGTCAGTCGGCCACCCGGGCCGGCACAACCGATCGAAAGAGGCTCCCATGAGCGACTTCGACACCCTCGCCGCCAGGTACATCGCGGTCTGGAACGAAACCGACCCCGGCGCGCGCCGCACCGCGATCGAGGAACTATGGGCGCCGGACGGTCGCTACGTCGACCCGACGGTCGCGGCGTGCGGTCACGCGGAGATCGACGCGACGATCGACGCGGTACAGGAGCGGTTCCCCGCGATGCGCTTCCGGCTCCGCGGCCCGGTGGACGGCCACCACGAGCAGGCGCGGTTCGGTTGGCAGCTCGGGCCCACCGGCGCCGAGGACCTGATCGAGGGCTTCGACGTCGTCGAGCACGACGAGGCGGGACGGCTCGTGCACGTGCTCGGGTTCCTCGACAAGGTTCCCTCCTGAGCCTCCCGACGGGCGGCCCGGACACCTTCCGGGCCGCCGAGGGATCGGGCGGTGGCGCCGTGTCCCGATTGACAGCGGAGGCAGGTCGGTGCGACAGTGCGCGAGTAATTGCGATGCCCGACGGGAATCCGGTACGAGTCCGGAGCGGTCGCGCCACTGTAATCGAGGGCTTCCTCGACAGCCAGACACCGTCGTCATCGCCTGTGCTTTGAGGGACGCGTAATCCCAAGGAGGAACGATGGCTGTTGTTCACACCCCCAGCAGGTCGACCGAGTCGGTCGGTGTTGCCCTGATCATCGCGGGCGTGGTCCTGCTCGCGATGCTGACCCTGTACCTGGTCGGTTTCGACCAGGGCGCGGTCTCGCGCACCGGCATGTACATGCACGAACTCATGCATGACGGCCGACACCTGCTGGGACTGCCGTGCCACTGACCGACACTTTCACGAAACTCCTCGTCCGCGGCCTGCTGGCCGGCCTCGTCGCAGGCCTGTTGGCCGGTGCCGTCGCGTTCGTGATCGGCGAACCGCACGTCGACGCGGCCATCGCGATCGAGGAAGCCGCCTCCGCCCCGGCCGAGGAGCACGCGCACGACACCACGGCGGCACACGACCACGGCGACGCCGAGGCCGGTGCAACGGCGGGCCACTCCCACGGCGACGACGCCCTGGTCAGCCGCGACGGCCAGCGGGCCGGGCTGTTCCTCGCGACCACGCTCGCCGGCCTGGCTCTGGGCGCGATCTTCGCGGTCGTCGCCCACTACGCACGCCGAGTCACCACGCTGTCCGGCCCGGTGCTGGCATTGGCACTGGCCGGTGCGGGCTGGCTCGCGATCGAGGCGGTGCCGTTCTTCAAGTACCCGGCGAACCCGCCCGCCGTCGGCGACCCGGACACCATCAACCAGCGCACCTGGCTGTGGCTCGCGTCGGTCGTCCTGGGTCTGTTCGCGGTGGCCGTGGCCGTCTACGTCGCACGCCTGGTGGCGTCCACCGGCTACCTGTCCATCCAGGTCGCGGCCCCGGTGCTGGCATTCCTCGCGGTCGTCGCCGTCGGCTACGTCGTGATGCCCGGCATCAACGAGGTCGGCGAGGACTTCCCCGCGACACTCCTGTGGGAATTCCGCATCTCGTCGCTCGCCATCCAGGCGACGCTGTGGCTGGCCCTCGGACTCGGGTTCGCGTTCCTCACCGAGCGCGCGACCCGTATGCAGCCCGCGCTCGCCGGCACGCGCTGACCCGTCCCCACCTGCCTGAAGGGCACCGTCGTTCGCATTGTCCGAACGAAGGTGCCCTTCAGCCGTTGGTGGGGTCTGGCGCCTCAGACGGCGCAGGAGCCGTCGGTGCAGGTGCCGTCCGCGTCGGCGGCACCGGCGAGGGTGACGATCGGACTCGCGTCGGCGTAGGCCTTCTCCAGCAGCTGGGTGAAGACCTCGACGGGCTGGGCGCCGGAGACACCGATCGCCCGGTTGGCGACGAAGAACGGAACCCCGGAGATACCGAGCGCGCGGGCCTGCGCGAGATCGTCACGCACGCGGTCGGCCTCGGCGTCGGAATCGAGGGCAGAGCGGACGGCGTCGGCGTCGAGCCCGGCCTCCGCGGCGATCGCGACCAGCTCGTCGCGGTCGTCGACGACTCGACCCTGTTCGAAGTGGGCGCGGAACAGCGCGGCCATCAGGTCCTCACCGCGGTCGCCTGCGAAGTGGACGAGCCGGTGCGCGTCGAAGGTGTTGGCCGCGATGACGGTCTCGAAGTCCATCGTCAGCCCGTCGGCGGCGGCGGTGCTCGCGACGTGCGCGAACATCTGCTTCACCTGATCAGCGGGCATGCCCTTCATCTCGACGAGTGCGTCGATCTCGGGGCGCCGCAGTCCGACCGGGGTGTCCGGGGAGAGCAGGTAGGACCGCCACACGACCTGCACCTGATCGCGGTGCGGGAACTGCGCGAGAGCGGTCTCGAACCGCTTCTTGCCGATGTAGCACCACGGACAGGCGATGTCGGACCACACCTCCAGCACGACGGGGGCGGACGGGTCAACGGATTCGAGGCTCACGACTGGTTGAAACATCGATCACCGTGAGTTTTGTTCCAGGGCCCGTCGGCCGGGTCGTCCCGGCATCAGGCGCCGGACAGGTGACCGAATCCCGATTGCGTCACAGGCGCAAATACGAACTGCCCCGGGAACCATTCGGTGCCCGGGGCAGTTTTCTTACATCGATTGAAATTGTTCGGTGCCGCGCGATTTCACTCCTACTTCGCGTCGGGGCAATCCTTCACCCACTTCACGTTCCCGTTGAAATTGCAGCTGCCGGCATGGGTGCCTACTGCGAACGCCGGGGCGGCGAAGCCGAGCGGCACAGCAGCAAGCGCCCCTACCAGGGCAATCTTCGCGACGAGATGGCGGGCGGGAGCCTTGACGGAGTTGGCCACGTTATTCGATCCTCACTTCGGCGGCAGTCGTTGGTCCGAGGCGACGGATTAACCGAAGTCTCACGATGTGCCATTTTTTCAAAGGGAATTCCGCGTCTCACGGCGTCTTCACGCATCGGCGCGGCGAAATCCATGATAAATGAGCTCACGCCATTTTGCGAGGATCAATCTTTTGTACAGCGATCAAACGAGCGCCGCGTCCAGGGTGATCGGCACACCCGTCAACGCCTTGCTGACCGGGCACGTCTCCTTCGCCGCCTGCGCGACCCGCGCGAACCCGTCGGCGTCGAGACCCTCGACCTCACCCCGGACGGTCAGCGTGATCCCGGTCAGCTTGAATCCGGGATCGTCGGGGCCGAGACCGACGACAGCGGTGACCTCCAGGCTCTGCGGCACCCCGCCTGCCTCACCGATCAGAGCCGACAGCTGCATCGCGTAGCACGCCGAGTGTGCCGCCGCGATCAGCTCCTCGGGGCTGGTGGCGCCATTCGCCTCCTCCGCGGCGCGTTTCGGGAAGGAGACGTCGAACGTCGCCAGGCCCGAGCTGGTCAGCTCGGTCTGGCCGGAGCCCTGCTCGAGGGTTCCGTTCCATGCGGTGCGTGCGATACGAGTGGGCATGAGCGATTCCTTCCGAGTGGCGGACGAGCGGACACCACCAGTCTCGTCCCGGCCGCCCCCCGCGAGCGCCCTTTTCGGCGCACCGGCGACCGGCCTAGGACTCGGCCATCTTCCGGTCCGGATCGTCGGCGGTGTCCTCGGACGCGTACCGCTCGAGCAGTGCACGCTCCGCATCCCCTCGGGGGAACGCGAAGAACACCAGCGCGGCACCGATCAGCACGATCACGATCGCGGCGGCGTACGCGCGGTTGTCGCCCTCGAGGAAGGCCGAACGGGCCGCGGCGATGATCTGCTGCGCGTACTGCGGATAGCGCTCGGCAATGTTCACCGCCCCCGCGAACGACTTCTCCAACGCGGTTTGCGTCTGCTCGCTGACCTCGGACGCCTGCGGGGTCGCGGCGATGGTGGCCGAGAACGACGCCGTGTATCCCGCGGTGAGCAGTGCACCGAGGATGGACTGCACGATCGCACCACCGAGATCGCGCTGCAGATCGGCTGTGCCGGAGGCCATTCCGGCACGCGACACCGGGACGGACCCGGTGAGGGAGTGCGACGCCGGGGTTCCCGCCAGGCCCACGCCTGCGCCGAGGAGCATGAAGCCGAGCGCGATCACCCAGTAGTCGGCGTCCTCATTCCACAGCAGCAGCGCCACCGCGAGTCCCGCGACAATGGCGACGTACCCGGTCAGCAGCGTGAACCGCGATCCCCTGGACTCGACGAGCCGGGCCGAGTGCGGCGCGACCAGGATCATGACGACCGCGGCGGGCAACGCCGCCGATCCCGCCGCGATGGTGGAATACTCGAGCACGTTCTGCAGATACTGCTGGCTGACGTACATCGCCCCCATCAGCGTGCCGAACACGATGATGCCCGCCACCGCAGCGACCCAGAAGATCCGGCGCCTGGCGATCCTCAGGTCGAACAGGGGGTTGCGGGCGCGCAACTGGCGGAGGACGAACACGATCCCGGCGACCGCCGCGATCCCGAGCGCGACCAGAGCCGTCGTCTTCATCCCGTCCACGGGGAGGAAGTTGATGCCGAGCACAAGGGCACCCACCAGGACCACCGACACCATCCCTCCCAGATGGTCGACCGGATCGGACGACTCGTTGACGTGGCTCGGCACGAACACCATCGTCATCGCGAGCGCCACCAACACCAGCGGAATGGTCACCAGGAACACCGAACCCCAGAAGAACCATTCCAGCAGGGCCCCGGCGACCAGCGGACCCAGCGCGGACAACCCGCCGCCAATCGCCGACCACAACGCGATCGCCTTGGTTCGTGCCGCGCCCGCCCACAGTGCGGTGATCAGGGCGAGGGTGGTCGGGTAGGCCATGCCCGCGGAGAGGCCGCCGAGCACCCGGGCGAGAAACAGCACCTGCTCGTTCGGCGCGAATCCGGCGAGCAGGGAGGCAGGCAGCGACAGCAGCATGCCCAGCACCAGCATCGTCTTGCGGCCGTAGCGGTCCCCCACCGCGCCGAGATAGAGCACCGACGCGGCCAGGCCCAGCGAGAACCCGACCGCGATCAGGTTCAGCGACGTCTGACTGGCGTCGAAGTCGCGCCCGATGTCGGGCAGCGCGACGTTCGCGACGGCAAGGTTCAGATTCGCCACGGCCGCAACGAGAATCAGCGTCGTCAGCACCAGCGACGCACGCGCGGGACGGGTCTCCACGAGGGTTGCCACCGTACAAGTGGACACCACGTCCGCACCTTCCGCCATCGATCCGGGGAACACCGTGGCAAACCGCGTGGTCCGGTGTAGCCTCGGCCTGCACTTCCCACGGACGGCAAGCCGGCGGTGATCCGTCGGGCCTCTCGTCACCGGCGACCCGGCCGACCGGTGCGGGCCGGTCACTGCCCCCAGAAGCGCATTTCAGGGAACCGCGGTGACGGACCGTCCAGGAGCGCGCCGTCACGATCACGAAGAAACCGGTCGAACATCGCGGGGACGTACTCGCGCTGCACCGCGATCGCGCGCTCGGGCGAGCCGATCCCGGCCGCGGTGGTGATCGACGGCAACACCCCCGAGGCAATGGGGATGAAGACGGGTAGGTCCGAATAACTGAAGTGCCCGGAGTCGAGTAGGGCAATCGCCCGCACCCAGCCGCGGTGGTTCGTCAGGAACGGACCCCACGTCGGATCCCAGGTCACCGGGCCGCCACCCCTCGACCGGTAGGTGGCCCCGCTCGCCAACAGCAGGACCGGTCGATCCGGCGGCTCCGTCACCGCGGACGACGGCTCGTCGTCGGACCCGATCGCTCCGTCGAGGTCGACGACGGCATCGACGCGCGCGTCCACCCGCATCACCTCCACCGCTGTGTACCCGCCGTACGAGTGCCCGAACATCCCGACCCGGTCGAGGTCGAGGCCCTGTGCGAGGCCAGCGGGGAGCGCGGCCTGCTCGGCGTCCGGGTTCACGCCTGCCGCGATCCGGGACAGATCGTCGAGCACGAAGCGGCTGTCGGCGACCCGGACATCGATCATCGACTCGTCCCGCAGCACCGCGGTGTCCACGTACTCGACGCGCTCACCGGGGAACGCCACCGCCGGGGTCTCGAAGGTGTGATCCATCGCGACCACCACGAAGCCACGGCTCGCGAGCTCCTCGGCCATCACCGTGTATACGCCGCGCGCGGTGCCGAAGCCGGGCGAGAACAGCACGGTCGGCACCGCCCCGAGCGCATCGTCGACCGGGGCTCCGACGTACGAGTTCCCCGTCACTCCGGTCAGGGGACGCCCGCCGAGCGGGTAGCCGAGAGCCGCCTCGGCACCGGTGTAGCCGGCGCGTGGACGGCCGGCCACGTCCCGCGCCGGATACCACACGGTGACCATCAGTTCGCGGCGCCGGTCAGGATGCCAGGGGTCGGCGCGGCCTTCGTCGATCAGGTGCAGTGCCGCACTGCCGACCGGGTACGGTCCGGTCGGTGTCGGCAACACCACCCCCTGCGCATGGGCCACCGGCACGGCGAGGGCCTGCACCAACCCCGCGACGAGCACCAGCACAGCCGCGGCGGTCACGCGTACGAGCCTGCGCTCGGACACCGGCGCCCCCTGCGATCGTTCGTCGTTCGATCATAAGAAACTCCGCAACCGGCAACCGGCAACCGACCCACACACCACGACGCCCCGGAAGCGGATGCTTCCGGGGCGTCGTGGTGTGTGCTGTGGCTACTCGCCTGCGGCGGTGTCGGACTCGCCTGCGCTCGCCAGCGCCTCGGCCGGCGAATCGGGAACCTTGACCGGCTTCGGGGTTCCGGTGAACGTGAACTTCGCGTTCTCGCCGGCACCCTCGCCGTCCCAGCCCTCGACGTCGACCAGGACGATCTGGCCCGGGCCCAGCTCGTTGAAGAGGATCTTCTCCGACAGCTGGTCCTCGATCTCGCGCTGGATGGTGCGACGCAGCGGCCGCGCACCCAGCACCGGATCGAAGCCACGCTTGGCGAGCAGCGCCTTCGCCTGCTCGGTCAGCTCGATGTCCATGTCCTTGTTCTTCAGCTGCTTCTCGACACGGCCGATCATCAGATCCACCATCTCGATGATCTGTTCCTGCGTGAGCTGGTGGAAGACGATGATGTCGTCGATGCGGTTGAGGAACTCGGGACGGAAGTGCTTCTTGAGCTCGTCGTGAACCTTGAGCTTCATGCGCTCGTAGTTCGACTCGCTGCCGCTGCCGGACGAGAAGCCCAGCCCGACGGCCTTCGAGATGTCGGCGGTGCCCAGGTTCGAGGTGAAGATCAGCACCGTGTTCTTGAAGTCGACCGTGCGACCCTGACCGTCGGTGAGGCGGCCGTCCTCGAGCACCTGCAGGAGGGTGTTGTAGATCTCCTGGTGCGCCTTCTCGATCTCGTCGAACAGCACCACCGAGAACGGCTTGCGCCGCACCTTCTCGGTGAGCTGGCCGCCCTCCTCGTAGCCGACGTAACCCGGAGGGGCACCGAACAGCCGCGAGGCGGTGAAGCGGTCGTGGAACTCGCCCATGTCGATCTGGATGAGCGCGTCGTCGTCGCCGAACAGGAAGTTCGCCAGCGCCTTGGACAGCTCGGTCTTACCGACACCGGACGGGCCGGCGAAGATGAACGAACCGGACGGACGCTTCGGATCCTTCAGGCCGGCACGGGTGCGGCGGATCGCCTTCGAGACCGCCTTGACGGCGTCCTCCTGGCCGATGATCCGCTTGTGCAGCTCGTCCTCCATACGGAGCAGACGGGTGGTCTCCTCCTCGGTGAGCTTGAACACCGGGATGCCGGTCCAGTTGCCCAGGACCTCGGCGATCTGCTCGTCGTCGACCTCGGCGATGACGTCGAGGTCGCCGGAGCGCCACTGCTTCTCCCGCTCGCCGCGCTGCGCGACCAGCTGCTTCTCCTTGTCGCGCAGGCTCGCGGCCTTCTCGAAGTCCTGCGCATCGATCGCGGACTCCTTCTCCCGGCGCGCGTCGGCGATCTTGTCGTCGAACTCGCGCAGGTCCGGCGGCGCGGTCATCCGGCGGATGCGCATCCGGGCGCCTGCCTCGTCGATCAGGTCGATCGCCTTGTCCGGCAGGAAGCGGTCGTTGATGTAGCGGTCCGCGAGGGTGGCCGCCGCGACGAGCGCACCGTCGGTGATCGAGACGCGGTGGTGCGCCTCGTACCGGTCCCGCAGACCCTTGAGGATCTCGATGGTGTGCTCGACCGTCGGCTCACCGACCTGCACCGGCTGGAACCGGCGCTCGAGGGCGGCGTCCTTCTCGATGTACTTGCGGTACTCGTCGAGGGTGGTCGCACCGATGGTCTGCAGCTCGCCGCGGGCCAGCTTCGGCTTCAGGATCGAGGCCGCGTCGATCGCGCCCTCGGCCGCGCCGGCACCGACCAGGGTGTGCAGCTCGTCGATGAACAGGATGATGTCGCCGCGGGTGTTGATCTCCTTGAGGACCTTCTTCAGGCGTTCCTCGAAGTCACCGCGGTACCGGCTGCCCGCGACCAGGGAACCCAGGTCGAGGGTGTAGAGCTGCTTGTCCTTGAGGGTCTCGGGGACCTCGCCGTTGACGATGGCCTGCGCCAGGCCCTCGACGACGGCGGTCTTGCCGACGCCGGGCTCGCCGATCAGCACCGGGTTGTTCTTGGTGCGACGGCTGAGCACCTGCATGACGCGCTCGATCTCTTTCGAGCGGCCGATGACCGGGTCGAGCTTGCCCTCGAGCGCGGCCTGCGTCAGGTTGCGGCCGAACTGGTCGAGAACCAACGAGGTGGACGGGGTGCCTGCCTCGCCGCGGCCTCCGCCGGTCTCCGTAGGCTCCTTGCCCTGGTAGCCGGACAGCAGCTGGATGACCTGCTGACGGACCCGGTTCAGGTCGGCGCCAAGCTTGACCAGCACCTGGGCGGCGACGCCCTCGCCCTCACGGATCAGGCCGAGCAGGATGTGCTCGGTGCCGATGTAGTTGTGGCCGAGCTGCAGCGCCTCGCGCAGGCTCAGCTCCAGCACCTTCTTCGCACGCGGGGTGAACGGGATGTGACCGGACGGGGCCTGCTGCCCCTGCCCGATGATCTCTTCCACCTGGCTGCGCACGCCCTCGAGGGAGATACCCAACGACTCAAGCGACTTCGCCGCCACACCCTCGCCCTCGTGAATGAGGCCGAGCAGGATGTGTTCGGTGCCGATGTAGTTGTGGTTGAGCATCCGGGCCTCTTCCTGGGCCAGGACAACAACGCGCCGTGCGCGGTCGGTGAACCTCTCGAACATCGCTCTCCCTCACGTTCTTTATGGGTAGATCCCCAGCGGGATTTACGAGCCGCACCTCCACTCTAGTGGCCGGTGATGCGACCTGCGCCGCCTCCATCCCATTGAAGACGGGGACAGTCTGCATGCTTACCTGTCCCAACGCAGCAGCCAGGGGTTTCGTTTCCCGACGGCGCTACGCCATCAGCGAACAGTGCCGGAAGGGGCGGTTTGCTCCCCCGCAATGCGTTCCTATTGTCCGAACGAGAAACGGTCGAGGAAATTCCCGCCGCCGAACATCGAGGTTTCCGACCGGCGGCCCGGAACACGATTCGCCGCGCTCGGACGACGGGCGACGAAGTCGGGACCATCGACCCTAGCCTCGGGATTCGGCCCGGCCGAGACTTGTCCACAAGGACAAGATCGTGAGGACCACGCCATGGACGCCATCATCCCCGACACCGATGTCGTACGCACCGCAGTGGACCTGGCCTGCCGGGCCCCGTCGGTGCACAACAGTCAGCCGTGGCTGTGGCGTTACGACGCAGGCCGGCTCGACCTGTACGCCGACCCCAGCCGCCTCCTGGTTGCCGCCGACCCGCGCGGCCGGCAGCTGCTCATCAGCTGCGGCGCGGCCCTGCACCATCTGACGGTCGCGCTGACGGCACTGCGCTGGTGTGCCCACGTCGACCTGCTCCCTGACCCCGCACAGCCGCAACTGGTGGCGACGATCCGCTTCAGCCGGGATGCGCGACCCCAGTCGCACGATTTCGACCTGCTCGCCGCGATCCGGCGGCGCCGCACCGACCGCACCGCGTTCGCGCCGCTGCCCGACAACCCGTTGCTGCACAAACTGCTCGGCACCGTCACCGACGACGACGTGACGGTGACCTTCCTGGCCGCCGACACCCGCCCCACGCTGGCCGAGGCCACCGAGCTGAGCTCCGCGGCACGCCGATACGACGCCTCCTACCAGGCCGAACTGCACTGGTGGGCCGGGCACAGCTTCGAGACCGAGGGCATCCCGGAGAGCGCACTGGCGACCCGCGCCGAGCGCGCGAAGGTGCCGGTCGGTCGTACGTTCCCCGACCCGCACACCGCACCGGTCCCGGGTGATGACGCGGTCGACGAATCGACCGTGCTGGTGCTCAGCACCCGGGGGGACGGCCCCACCGACTGGGTTCGGTGCGGTCAGGCCCTGTCCGTGGTCTCGCTCGAGGCGACGGTGCAGCGGCTCGCCACGTGCCCGCTCACCCACCTGACCGACATCGATCGCAGCCGCGACGTCATCCACGCGCTCGCCCCCGAGGCCGGGTTCCCGCAACTGCTGATCCGGGTCGGCACGCCGACCCACCCGGCGACGTTGAACGACACCCCGCGCCGACCGGTCACCCAGGTGCTGACCTTCGCTTAGGGCGTGCCCCAGTACTAGCCGACGACCGGCGGGACGAACACGCACGGCACCGGTCGCGGATGCGCGGGATCGAGCGCGTTGAGCACGAGCGTCGCCGCGACCGGTTCACCGGCAATGGAGAGGTGGTCGCCGAAGTTCCGGTCGCAGCGGTCCTGGACGAGGATGTTGGTTGCGTTCGGACCCTCCTCGTAGCCGCTCGTGTACGGGATCACGACCTCGTCGTACCGGGTGATGATGTTCGTGTAGGTGATGCCCGGCGCGTAGACACCGCCGTCACGCAGCGCGGTCATGAACCGGGATCCGGCGACGAACTGCCCGCACGCGGAGCACAGCGGGGCGATCGCAGGCCCGGCCACGTCGAGCCCGCCCTGACGGAGCGCGGCGAGGTTCGTGTCCAGCTCGAACGCTCCCTCTCCGTTCCACAGCGGCGCCAGCGAGACGTACTTCCCCACCTTGTCGGCGCCACCGAGGAACTTGACCCAGTACGTCGGCATGAGGGTGCCCTGGGAATGGCCGACGATGTCGACCTTCCGCGCGCCCGTTGCGGCGAGCACCCGATCCACGAACGCACCGAGTTGTGCGGCGCTCTCCTCCATCGGGGCCATCCCACCGAGGGCGCTGATCGGCCACGGGAGAGCCTCGTGGGCGCCGTAGGTCAGGGCGAAGACGCAGTAACCCTCGTTCGCCAGCAGAGGCGCGTAGGTCGCCCAGTTGGTCTGCCGGTTGCCTGCGGTGCCGTGCACGAGCACGACCGGCTCCGGATGCTCCGCGGTGGGCTTGCAGTTCCAGTCGTTCGACCCCGGGGCGGATCCGCCGGGATTGCCGAGTTCCAACGGGACGCCGGCCAGGAACTGGTACGGAACGGGGAGGGGTGCCGGTGTCGCGCGGACATTACCGGCGCCGAGAAATAGAGTCGCCGATGCAAGAATTAACGCAGCGAACAATGCGGCACCGAGCCTGACACCGGAGACATTTCGCACTCGCACCACGCACCCCCCTTTGTTGACGCCGTTTCCCCTGCCCGCAGGCTAGCAGCGCAGCCATGCGTGGACAGGGGAAACGGGCAGGGAAATGTGGTGGTTCAGTTTGCCTTGTTGTACAGCTCGGTGATTTCGGCGGAAATTCGACCCCGGGCGGACACGGGATGGCCATTGCGCCGCGCCCACTCGCGGATCGCGGCACTCTGTTCGCGATCCACCGCCACTCGGGACTTTCCGGCGACCTGAGCAGGCTTTCCGCGACGACGACCCGTCGACTTGCGTGCGTGCGAAACCCACACCTCGAGCTGCTCACGCAAACGGGCCGCATTCTCCGACGACAGATCGATCTCGTAGGTCACCCCGTCGAGCCCGAACTCAACCGTTTCGTCAGCTGTCGACTCCTGATCCACGTCGTCGATCAGAGTGACGGTGACCTTCTTTGCCATGACCCGAGTTCCCTTCGCAATAACGCGCATTCCGAGCCCCGTGCACCGGATTCCGCGAGTCTACCCCCGCACCGAGAATACCGAATGTCGGATAATGGCAAATCTATTAGAAATCGATCACCGCGCGGACGGCCGGACAATTGGGAACAAGATGGTTTCCCGGATACCGAATCCGGTCAATGCCATCAGCAGTCGGTCGATGCCCATACCGGTGCCGGTGGTCGGCGGCATGCCGTGCTCCATCGCCGCGAGGAACTCCTCGTCGAGGGCCATCGCCTCGTCGTCACCGGCCGCGGCCAGACGCGCCTGATCGACGAACCGCTCGCGCTGGATGACGGGATCGACGAGTTCCGAGTACCCGGTGGCCAACTCGAAGCCCCGCACGTACAGGTCCCACTTCTCCGTGACCCCGGGCAGGCTGCGATGCTGCCGGGTCAGCGGCGACGTCTCGACCGGGAAGTTGCGGACGAACGTCGGCTCGTGGAGCTGATCGCCGCACTGGTGCTCCCACAGCTCCTCGACGAGCTTGCCGTGACCGTAACCCTTGTCCTTCGGCACCTCGAGACCCACCTTCGCGGCGAGCGCGAGCAGCTCGTCGACGGTGGTGTCCGGGGTCACCTCGACGCCGATCGCGGCGGACAACGACGGATACATCTCCATCGTCTTCCACTCGCCGCTCAGGTCGTACTCGGTGCCGTCCGCCAGCGTGACGACCTGCGTGCCCAGGGCGTTCTGCGCAACCTCCTGGATCAATTCGCGGATCATCGTCGCGGAATCGTCGTAGGTGCCGTACGCCTCATAGGTCTCGAGCATCGCGAACTCCGGCGAATGCGTCGAGTCGGTGCCCTCGTTGCGGAAATTCCGGTTGATCTCGAAAACCTTCTCGATGCCACCGACCACGCAGCGCTTGAGGAACAGTTCCGGAGCGATCCGCAGGTACAGGTCGATGTCGAGCGCGTTCGAGTGCGTGATGAACGGCCGGGCTGCGGCACCACCGGCGATGGTCTGCAGCATCGGGGTCTCGACCTCGAGGAAGCCCCGGCGTTCGAGCGCGTTGCGCAGTTCCCGCACCACCGAGACCCGCTTGCGGGCCATCTCACGGGCCTCGGGCCGCACGATCAGGTCGACGTAGCGCTGACGGACGCGCGACTCCTCGTTCATCTCCTTGTGCGCGACCGGGAGCGGACGCAGCGACTTGGACGCGAGCTGCCACGAATCGGCCATCACCGACAGCTCGCCGCGGCGGGAGCTGATCACCTCGCCGCGCACGAACACGTGGTCGCCGAGGTCGACGTCCGACTTCCATGCGGCGAGGGCGTCCTCACCGACGTTCGCGAGGCTGAGCATCGCCTGCAGCTGGGTGCCGTCGCCCTCCTGAAGGGTCGCGAAGCACAGCTTGCCCGTGTTGCGGACGAAGATCACCCGGCCCACAACACCGACCTGCTCGCCGGTCGCGGTGTCCGGCTCCAGGTCGGGGTACTTCGCGCGAATCTCCGCCAGCGAGTGGGTGCGCGGCACCGAGACGGGATACGCCTGCCCGCCCTGCTCCAGGATCCGCTCCCGCTTCTCGCGGCGGATACGAAGCTGCTCGGGGGTGTCGTCGTGCTCGGCTGCTACATCACTCACGGTTGACCAGGGTAATGCCCCGCCGTGAGGAGCGACCGCGACGGTCGTCCCAAGCGGCCGACGGGACCCGCCGACGCCGGGCGTGACCGCCGCTCAGTGAGCGGCGACCGCCTCGGTGTCCCGGATCAGGTGCCGGGACCGGGTGGCGACGCCGAGCAGGCCGGCGGCCCGGATCGCCTGGTACCCGCCGACCAGATCACTGGCCCGGCGCAGACCCAGTTCCTGCAGCGCCGCCGCGGCCAGGCTGGAGGTGTACCCCTCGGAGCAGACGACGATCCACTCGACGTCGTGGTCGGCGGCCAACGCGATGCGCGCGTTGCTGGCCGGGTCGAGTCGCCACTCGAGCACGTTGCGCTCGATCGCCAGCGCGCCGGGCAGGGTGCCCTCGCGATCGCGCTGGGCCTGCGGTCGGATGTCGACCAGGATGGCGCCCCGGGCGACGGCGTCCGCGAGTTCGAACACGGTGGTGCGCCGGTAGGCGCTGCGGGCATTCTCGAGCATTTCGTCGATGGTCATGCCGACAGTCCTTCCGGGAGATCGGTGAGCTCGGTGCGGGTGCGGCGCAGGCTGCCGCGATCGGTGACCTCGTAGTACGACATCGCGGTCAGTGGTGGTGAGTAGGCGTGCACGCTCAGTGTCGGCAGGCCGGGTCCGGCGGCGCTGTCAGGCGCCTGCATGACGTCGTGCACCCATCCCAGCGGGAACGACGCCTGGTCGCCGGCGTCCAGCGTTCGGTACTTGAGTTCGGTTCCGCCCCAGCGATATTCGGCCAGCGATCCGCTGAGGACGGTGAGCGCGCCGAAAGAACCGGCGTGATCGTGCAACTCCGTCGCCTCACCGGGGACCCAGCTGATCAACCAGACGTCGACGTCGTCGTCCGCGTGCAACCGGGTGGACCAGCGCTGCTCGGTGGGAAAGAGGCCGCCCGCGGGAAGCAGATGCGCGAACCGGCCGTCGAGCACGTCCTGCGCGCCCTCGTCGGTGATGCGCAGCAGGTCAGCGGGGCGGAGCCGGCTCGGGGACACCGACGGTCGCGAGGCGGGAACGGACGCAAGGGTGGAGACCACAGATGTGGAAAGCATGGAAGTAACTCCAGGAGAATGTGAACAGCGGAGGCGAATGGACGTGCCTCAACCGAGTCGAGGCGGCAGTCAGCCTCGACAACACTCCTGAGCAACCATGCGAGCAATCACGTCGACCAGTGTGACACAGATTCGAAGTCTGGCAAAGGTTCGGGCGGAAAGAAGTCGGTCACACCACCGGCGAACGCTTGGCCGCGCGGCGGGCCTGGGTGCGCTCGTACACGATGCGGAGACCCTCGAGTGCGAGGTCGCGTTCGAGGTGCGCGATGGTCTCGGACTCCGGCATCACCAGCGGCGCACTGTCTCCGGTCGCGATCACCGTCACGTCGTCACCCGCGAACGCGGGCAGCTCCGCCCGCACCCTCCGCACCAGGCCGTCCACCAGCCCGGCGAATCCGAACACCGCGCCGGCCTGCATGCACTCGACGCTGTTCTTCCCGACCACCGCGCGGGGACGCACCAGTTCGAACTTGCGCAGCGCAGCCGAGTGCGAGGCGAGTGCGTCGGTCGAGGTCTCCAGCCCCGGGGCGATCGCGCCGCCGAGGAACTCCCCCTTCTCCGACACGACGTCCACACAGGTCGCGACCCCGAAGTCGACGACGATGCACGGACCGCCGTAGAGATGGTGTGCGGCAAGACTGTTCACGATCCGGTCGGCCCCGACCTCCTTGGGATTGTCGACCAGCAGCGGCACCCCGGTACGAACCCCGGGTTCGACCACCACGTGCGGGACCTGCCCCCAGTATCGGGACAGCATCACCCGCAGTTCACGCAGCACCGACGGCACCGTCGACAGCGCCGAGACGCCGACGATCTGCTCGACCCGCGAGCCGAGCAGTCCCCGCAGCATCAGCGCCAACTCGTCGGCCGTCATCCGCGGGTCGGTGCGCATGCGCCAATCCTGCTCCAGCCGTGCGTGTTCCCCGCTGCCGGTGAACACACCCAGCGAGATCGTGGTGTTGCGGACGTCGACCGCCAGCAGCACGGCTACACCAGCGCCGAGGTGTTCTCCAGGGTGCTCAGCATCCGTGGAGTGATCAACCCCGAACCCTCCGGTGCGTGCGCCGGATCCGACCCCAACTCGACCTGCCGGTTGTCGGCGTCGACGAACACCACGCGCGGGTTGTAGTCGCGGCACTCCTGCTCGTTCATCACGCCGTACGCGATCAGAATGACGAGATCACCGGGGTTCACGAGATGCGCTGCCGCACCGTTGATCCCGATCACACCACTGCCACGCTCACCCGCGATGACGTAGGTCTCGAGCCGGGCACCGTTGTCGATGTCGACGATGCACACCTGCTCACCCTCGAGCAGGTCGGCGGCGTCCATCAGGTCCTGGTCGACGGTCACCGAGCCGACGTAGTGCAGGTCGGCGTGGGTGACGGTGGCGCGGTGGATCTTCGACTTCATCATCGTGCGAAACATGTTCAGCCCCTTAGGTCTAACGGGTGATCTGGTCGTCGGCGGTGGTCGCCGCGGAGGTGGTCTGGGAGTCGGTGTCCCGTTCGAGGAATCCGGTGCCGACAGCGACACCGACGTTGTCGATCAGCCGGGTGGAACCCACCCTGGCCGCGACCAGCAGGCGCCCGTCACCCCGTTCGGGGGCCGGACCGAGATCGACGCCGCGGACCTCGAGATAGTCCACCTCGACCTCCGGCGTGGCGGCGAGCACCTCGCGAGCAGTCGCGAGGATCGCCTCCGGTCCCCCGGCCGCCGCGTGGGCGCCAGCGACGAGGGCCGCGGAAATCGTGGCAGCAGCGGCTCGTTGGTTCTCGTCGAGGTAACGGTTCCGCGAGGAGAGCGCCAGGCCGTCCTGTTCCCGCACGGTGGGGACTCCGCGGATCTCGACGTCGAAGTTCAGGTCGCGGACCATCTGCCGGATCAGCGTGAGCTGCTGGTAGTCCTTCTCGCCGAACCAGGCGGTGTTCGGGGAGACGATCTGCAGCAGCTTCGCGACCACCGTCAACATTCCGGCGAAATGCGTTGGACGGCTGGAACCTTCGAGCTCGGCCCCGACGGGGCCGGGGTGGATCATGGTGCGCTGCCCATTCGGGTACATCGCGGCGGCCGTCGGAACGAACGCCAGCTCCACGCCCTCCCCACGCAGCAGCTCCAGGTCCGCGTCGAGGGTGCGCGGGTAGGCGTCGAGGTCCTCCCCCGCTCCGAACTGCAGCGGATTGACGAAGATCGAGACCACCACGACCGCACCCCGCAGCTTGGCCTGCCGCACCAGTTCCAGGTGACCGGCATGCAGCGCACCCATGGTGGGCACGAGCGCCACCTGCCTGCCGACCCCGCGCAGCGCCCGGGTGACCTTCGTCAGCTCGGCGGGCTCGTGGTGCACGGTCAGCTCGCCGCGCGTGTAGCCGTTCACGATTGGTCCTCCAGCATCTCGATCAGCGCCGGGTCCGCCCCGACGATCTGCGCCGACCGCAGCGACAACGCCCGATAGCCGGCCGCAAGTTGTGGGTCCACCTCGCCGAGCACGCGCAGGTGGGTCGCGACCGCGGCCCGGTCGCCACGCGCCACCGGGCCGGTCAACGCGGCGGAACCGCGGCGCAGCGCGTTGTCGAGCGCGGCCGACAGCAGCGGCGCGAGCACCCGCTCGGCCACACCGTTCGGGGCACCGTCGACGGCCTGCTGCCCGAAGAGTTCGTCCCCGGCCAGGGCCACGCGCAACGCCGCCACCGCGTCGGACACGAGGGTGACCAGGTGATTGCTGCCGTGCGCGAGGGCCGCGTGATACAGGGGCCGCACCTCTTCGCGGACCCGCACGGGCTCGCCGCCGATCTCGAGGACCAGTGACTGGGCGATCGCATATCCGATCTCGTCCGCGGCGGTGATCCCGAAGCAGGCCGACGCCAGGCGGGCCACGTCCTCGTCGTGTCCGGTGAACGTCATCGCCGGATGGATCGCCAGGGGCACCGCGCCGATCTGTGTCAGCGGGGTCAGCACACCGATACCGTTCGCTCCGGACGTGTGCGCGACAAGGGTCCCAGGCCGAACCGATTCGGTGGCGGCAAGGCCGTGCACCAGGTCCGCGAGCTCGTCGTCGGGGACGGCCAGGATCAGCAGCTCGCAGCGGGCCGCGACATCGGCGGCAGGCAGAATTTCGGAGTCCGGCAGACGCTGCTCGGCACGGCGCACCGAGGCGTCGGATACTGCGGAGCACGCCACCACCAGGTGGCCGACTCGTTCGAGTGCCGCACCGAGTGCGGTGCCGACGCGTCCCGCCGAGACGATTCCCACCGTCAGTCGTGCGGGCGCCGGGTCCGGAAAAGACCCGTCTCGAGTGATCTCTGATGAGGTCACCGTTGTTCCTCTCGTTCGTTCCAGTCCCGCGGTGCGGGTACCGGACGTTCACAGCGAGGATAGTCGGCAACTCCGACGCGCCGCCATGGTCGAGAAAGTGATCTATGGCTCACTCGCGACGGCGGCGACCCGCCCGGGGGCCCTCCGAATCCGGGGACGCGGCCTGCATGTTCGCCATGATCTCGGCGACGGTGAGCCCGCTCGAGTGGGCCCCGGCGACATCACCGGGTCCCACTTCGTCTTCGGTCGAGCGGCGCCGTGAGCGGCGCGACGGCGGCGCCAGTTCGTCCTCCGGCGTCGGGCCTGCGGGTGCATCGGTGGCAGGCACCTCGGCCACGGACGTATCGATCCGGGGCGCACCGGTCGAGGGCGCATCCGTCGAGGTCTTCGGCGGTGTCGGTGTCGCCGCCTGCGCCGGCACCGGCTTCCGCGGTCCCGACTCGGCCGACCGCGAGTGCGGCTGCGGCTGCGGCTGTGGCTTCGCGGGCTGCGGCTGTGCGGGCTGCGGCTGCAGGGACTGCGGCGCCGCCACCCTCGGGGGCTGGCCCGCATCCGTCGGCTCGTCCTCCTCCCCGACCACGGACACCTCCGCCGTCACCGGCTCGTCGAACGGTGTCGCGAAGGTGGGGCCGGACCCGGGATCGGCGTACGCGGGATTCGGCGCGAACGGTACCGGTGGCCGGACGCCCTCGCGCGCGGCCGAGAGCTGGCCCATCCGGGACCCCTCGGCCTCGATCGCCACCCGGTCGGCGGGCAGACGACCGTCGAACAGCACCTCGAGGCTGCCGCGCAGGGCGGCGAGTTCGACCCGCAGTGCCGCGATCTCGGACACGTCGACGTTCACTTCGCTGCGCACCCGCGCCTCGACCCCGGCCTCGTACTCGCGGCGGGCACTGATCTCCCGCTCGAGCTGGAGTTCGTACACGGTCTGCAGGTCGCGGATCTTGGCCTTGTCCGCCGCGGACTCCCGGCGGTAGCGGGTCATCGCGATTGCGCCGATGACAGCGGCCCACAGCGCAGCCATCAGACCGATGCGCAGCACCTGCACGCTGTCGCTGAAGATCAGGAACAGGCTTGCGACCACAGCCAGCACCACGAGGCCGGCCACGATCATCTGGCTCGCGCTGCGCTTGTTTCTCCGCATCGAACCCGCGCGACCAGAAAGCGTCATGGCGCCCAGGATAGCCGTCTCCGACGACTACTCCGGAGTACGTCCGCGGCGATTCCCGTACCTGCGCGAACTACATCGCCGGTTCGTCCGGGGGCTCGTCCGGCGTCTTGCAGCAATGTTCGAGCCACATCGCCGCGGCGGCCAGGGCCACGCCACCCACCAAACCCACCAGCGTTCCGGTGGTGTCCTGTGCCGCCGCGTCGACCTCCGCCCGCTCCGGCAACAGGAACAGCAGCAGACCGAGCCACACCCCCGCGCTCGCCGCACCGACCAGGGCGGACGCCTTGGCAAGGGCGACCGCGCGGGCCGCGGTGATCGGGTGCAGCTGATGCCGGTCCGTGCCGATTCGATGGTCCTCCACGCGTGACCGGATCACGAACGCCAGGACCACCTCGATCAGTGCCACCGGATACAGCGATGCACCCGCAAACATCGAGATCGGAGGGAGTGAACCGTAGAAGGTCCGGACGAGGAGCCAGGTGGCGAGGGCCGCGAACAGCGCCAACCCGAGCAGGTCACGGACCCGCGTGGGCTTCATCACGACGTCACCAGGACCGCGTCGGTGCGGCGGACACCCGCCGTCTCCGTCCGGTCGAGCCCGGCCAGCAGATCGCGGACCCGAACCCGCGCGCCGTCGACGACCAGCACCGCGTCCGGCTCGATCTCCAGCCACGGCATCAGTACGAACGCGCGCAGGTGGGCGCGCGGGTGCGGCAGCGTCAGCTCCGGGTCGTCACTGACCACGCCGTCGCAATCCACCACGTCCACGTCCAGGCTGCGCGGACCCCAGCGCACGTCCCGAACCCGGTCCGCCTGCTGTTCGAGTCCCTGACCGAAGGTCAACCAGCCCCGGCAGTCGAGATCGGGGTCGTCCACGATCAGCGTCGCGTTGAGGAAGTCCTGCTGTTCCACGCCGCCCCACGGCGCGGTGGCGTACACCCCGGACGCCGCGACCAGCCTCGGGCCCAGCGCCTCGACCACCGACCGCAGGTTCGCGAGCGGGTCACCGAGGTTCGATCCGATCGACAACACCGCCCGGCTCATCGGCGCAGACCCTCGCGGGAACGCCGGGCGACCACCGCCACGTCCGCAAACGTCAACGGGATCGGCGCCGACGGCTTGTGCACGGTCACCTCCACCGCGCTCACCCGCTCGTCACGCAGCACCGCCTCCGCGATCTCGGCGGCGACCGTCTCGATCAGGTCCCGCGGTGGTCCGGCGACGATGTCCGCAGCGGTCCGCGCCAGCGCGCCGTAGTCGAGGGTGTCGGAGAGATCGTCCGAGGCGGCGGCCGGCGCGAGGTCGAGCCAGACCGTCACGTCGATGAAGAAGTCCTGGCCGTCGCGCTTCTCGTGCTCGAACACCCCGTGATTTCCGCGCACCTTCAGCCCGCGCAACTCGATGCGGTCAGACATCACCGACCTCCTCCGCCGCGGACCATGCCCGCTCCACCGCGATCGCATCCCGTGACGCACGCACATCGTGCACCCGAACTCCCCAGGCGCCCTGCCGAGCGGCGAACGCCGACACCACCGCGGTCGCGACCTCGCGGCCGTCGGGGACGCGGTCACCGTCCGCATCCGCAAGCAGGGTGCCGAGGAACCGCTTGCGGGAGGCCCCGATGAGCACCGGGAACCCGAGCGCGTTCAGCCTCGGCAGCGCGCCGAGCAGGGCCCAGTTGTGCTCGGCGGTCTTCGCGAACCCGAGGCCCGGGTCGAGAATCAGCCGGGACGGGTCGACACCGGCGCCGACCGCGGCGTCGACCGACTGCATCAGCTCGTCGCACACGTCGGTGACCACGTCGCCGTAGTGCAGCACCCCACCCGCGTGCACGTACTCGCCGGCCGACCGCCAGTGCATCAGGATCCACGGCAGCCCGGCATCGGCCAGGACAGACGCCATCGCCGCATCCGCGCGTCCGCCGGAAACGTCGTTGACGACGCTCACGCCCGCTTCGATCGCCGCCTCCGCGACGGACGCGCGCATCGTGTCGACGCTGACCGGGATACCCTCTGCGACGAGGTCGGCGATGACCGGTGCCACGCGACCGGCCTCGACGTCCGGATCCACGCGCTGGGCGCCGGGACGCGTCGACTCACCGCCGACGTCGATGATGTCCACGCCGAGCCGACGCAACTCCAGCCCGTGCGCGACGGCCGCGTCCCTGTCCAGGTACCGGCCGCCGTCGGAGAAGGAGTCGCTGGTGACGTTGAGGACACCCATCACGACGCAGCGCCCCGGCGTCGGGAGCACGGTCACCTGCGGACGATGAGATCCAGCGCCTCGGCACGCGAGGCGGCACTGGACTGGAAGATGCCCCGGACCGCCGACGTGGTGGTGCTGGCGCCCGGCTTGCGGATGCCGCGCATCGCCATGCACAGGTGCTCGGCCTCGACGACGACGATGACACCGCGCGGATCGAGCTTGCGGACCATCGCGTCGGCGATCTGACTGGTCAGCCGCTCCTGCACCTGCGGGCGCTTCGCGTACAGGTCGACCAGCCGCGCCAGCTTCGACAGCCCGGTCACGCGGCCCGTGGCCCCCGGGATGTACCCGACATGCGCGACCCCGTGGAACGAGACCAGGTGGTGCTCGCAGGTGGAGTACAGCGGGATGTCGCGGACAAGCACCAGTTCCTGGTGTCCCTCGTCGAACGTCGTGTTCAGCACCTCGTCGGGCTCGGTGTACAGGCCCGCGAACACCTCCCGGTACGCCCGCGCCACCCGCGCCGGGGTGTCGAGCAGGCCGGGACGGTCCGGGTCCTCGCCAACGGCGATCAGCAGCTCACGGACCGCCGCCTCGGCCCGAGGCTGGTCGAAGGCACGACCGGTCTCGATCGACCGCAGCACCTCGTCTGCCTCATTCGTTCCCACGCCACCGAGTTGATGAACCGACACCTGATCGCACCTCCACTTCGTTCGAAACCCGCGTCCGCGGTCCGTTTCGGGACGGACCGTGCAAAACACTATGCGTCGCGACCTACTGCTGTCCGTTCGGCCCTTCCCAGCGCTGAGTGGAGACGTCCTTGTCCTCCACCGGCGGGTTCGGGTGCGTCGGCTGAGGCTGGTGCGTCGGCTGAGGCGGGTGCGGCGGCGGGTTCCACTGGGGGTACCCGGCATACGGGTTCTCCGCCTGCTCCGGATACGGGCTGCCCGCGGGGCGGGCGTGCTGCGCCTCACCGCGCGGAGGCCAGCCCGGCGCCGACCACCCGGCCGGGGCGCCGTAGTCCGGCATCGACCCTTGCGGCTGCTGCGGCGGCGGGTACGGCTGGTAGCCCGCGGGCGGAACCTGGTAGCCGTTCTGCGGCGGCTGCGGAACACCCTGCTGCGGGACGCCGGCCTGCGGCATCCCCGCCTGCGGGGTGGACGGCCCGGCCGGGACCGCCTCCCGAGTCGCGAACGTCGGCGTGCGCGACGGCTCCTCCGGCAACGGCTCACCGCGCTCGATGGCCAGCTCGCGCGGGGTCTTGATCGGCGGCTTCTCCGACGGGGTGCGGTCACCGAAGTCGTTGAACGCGGTGATCCGCGGCCGCTTCTCGACGCTGGTGAAGATCTTCTCCAGGTCCTTGCGGGTCAGCGTCTCGTGTTCGAGCAGTTCCGCCGCCAACACGTCGAGGACGTCGCGGTACTCGTTGAGGATCGACCATGCCTCGGTGTGCGCGGCCTCGATCAGGTTGCGCACCTCCTCGTCGATCTCCCGGGCCACCTCGTGCGAGTAGTCCGACATCTGCCCCATCGACCGGCCCAGGAACGGGTCGCCCTGCTCCTGGCCGTACCTGACGGCGCCGAGCTTGGCGCTCATGCCGTACTCGGTGACCATCGCGCGGGCGATCTTGGTCGCCTGGTCGATGTCCGAGGAGGCGCCGGTCGTCGGCTCGTGGAACACCAGTTCCTCGGCGGCACGGCCACCCATCGCCATCACCAGTCGCGCGATCATCTCCGAGCGGGTCATCAGACCCTTGTCGTCCTCGGGGACCGTCATCGCGTGACCACCGGTTCGCCCGCGGGCGAGGATCGTGACCTTGTAGATCGGCTCGATGTCCGGCATCGCCCACGCCGCGAGCGTGTGTCCGCCCTCGTGGTACGCGGTGATCTTCTTCTCGTGCTCGCTGATGATCCGGCTCTTGCGCCGCGGGCCGCCGATCACACGATCGACCGACTCCTCGAGCGCGGCCTCGGTGATCACCGCGCCGTTCTCGCGGGCGGTGAGCAGTGCCGCCTCGTTGATGACGTTGGCCAGGTCGGCACCGGACATGCCGACGGTCCGCTTCGCCAGACCCTCGAGGTCCGCGTGCTGGTCGAGCGGCTTGCCCTGCGAGTGCACCCGCAGGATCGCGCGGCGGCCAGCGAGGTCCGGGTTGGTGACCGGGATCTGCCGGTCGAACCGGCCCGGGCGCAGTAGCGCCGGGTCCAGGATGTCGGGGCGGTTCGTCGCGGCGATCAGGATGATGCCGGTGCGGTCGCCGAAGCCGTCCATCTCGACGAGCAGCTGGTTGAGGGTCTGTTCGCGCTCGTCGTGACCGCCGCCCAGGCCGGCGCCACGCTGGCGGCCGACGGCGTCGATCTCGTCGACGAAGATGATGCAGGGGCTGTTCTGCTTGGCCTGCTCGAACAGGTCGCGGACGCGCGAGGCGCCGACACCGACGAACATCTCGACGAAGTCCGAACCGGAAATCGTGAAGAACGGCACCCCGGCCTCACCGGCGACCGCGCGAGCGAGCAGCGTCTTGCCGGTACCGGGAGGGCCGTACAGGAGCACACCCTTCGGAATCTTCGCGCCCAGCGCCTGGTAACGGGCCGGGTTCTGCAGGAAGTCCTTGATCTCGTAGAGCTCTTCGACGGCCTCGTCGGCGCCCGCGACGTCCGCGAACGTGTTCTTGGGCATGTCCTTCGACAGCTGCTTGGCCTTCGACTTGCCGAAGCCCATCACGCCACCGCGGCCACCGCCCTGCATGCGGCCCATCACGAAGACGAACAGGCCGAGCAGGATCACCATCGGCAGCACGAACAGCAGGATCTGGGTCAGCCAGCCCTGCTGCGTGATCTTGGTGTTGTACTTGTCGAGCCCGGCCTGCTGCACCTCGGTGAAGATCTGCTCGGAGGCGGCGCTCGGGTACTTCGCGATGATCTGCGTCGAGTTGTCGGTGGCCTCGTTGCCCTGCTTGAGGGTCAACCGGATCTGCTGCTCCCGGTCGTCGATCTGCGCGTCGGTGACGTTCTTGGCGTCGAGCTGCGCGATCGCCACCGAGGTGTCGACACTCTTGTACCCGCGGGTGTCGTTGCCGAAGTAGCTGAACGCATAGATGATCAGCAGGATGCCGGCGACGATCGCCAGGTTGCGAAACACTGTCTTGCGGTTCATACAGGTTCAGCCGCTGGGGCCAGTCCTTTCCAGTTCCGGTCGAGCCTTACAGCTCGGGTCGAGCTCGGTGCGCCGGCGTTCCGGCTGCTCACCGGACAATCAAAGATTACCGCGAACACCACCGGTGATCGCCGTTAGCACGTCCGTGTGCGTGCACGACTCCCTTGCTCCAACGCGCGAGAGGGCGCGATGGTTCCGAGATCGCGCCGGGCGTGGCGGCGACCACTACTCTCTGCAGCCATGACGCTGTCCTATGCCGAGGTTGTCGATCAGGTCGCGCGGTCGCAGGCACGTGTCGAGGAGACACTGACCACCCTCACCGCGGCCCGGGCGCGGGCCGCGTCGGCGCTGCCCGGGTGGAGCCGCGGCCACGTGATCACCCACCTCGCCCGCAACGCCGACGGGCTGCGCCGGTTCGTGCTCGGGGTCCGGGCCGGAACGGCGAACGAGATGTACCCGGGCGGCCCCGACGCCCGCGCCGCCGCGATCGAGGAGGGCGCCGACCGGCCCGTGAACCTGCTCACCGCCGATCTGCGCTTCGCCGGCCGCCGGCTCGTCGACGACCTTCGCGCCGCCGCGCCCGACCGGCTCGACACCCCGGTGAAGTGGCGCAAACCGGTCACCGCGCGCGACATCCCGGTGCTGCGGTGGCGGGAACTCGAGATCCACCACCTCGACCTCGACCTCGGCTACGGCTGCACCGACTGGCCGACGGAATTCGTCGAGTCCACGCTCGCCACCCAGCTGCCCGAACTCGCGGCCGTCGCGCCGGACGTCGAGCTCCCCGACCTGCCGCCGGCCGAGCTGCTGTCCTGGCTGATCGGCCGGCCCACCCGCCCCGACCTGCCCGAGCTGCCCGGGTGGCCGTTCTGAACCCGTCGACGCCGCTGGAGCGGCACCGGTCGGGACTATCCTGAAGGTTCGAGGCTCCCTCCACGGCAGGTCACGGCCGCAAGCGGCCACGGGTAGATGTCATGACGCAGCGCCACTCCCGATCGATTCCCGACCCGACGACCGCGGCCCACGCGGCCGAGCAGACTGCTGCGTTCACCGACACCGCCGAGTCGGCCAACGAGCTCTCCCGCGAGGTCCCCGAACGGGCCGGTGAACTCGAGGACCTGATGACCGGCACCGCGCGTGATCCCGCCCATCCCGACGACCTGTCGACCCTCCCCGCCGGGGACCGCCGCACCCTCGACGACCTCGACGTCGGTGAGCGGGTCGACGACTTCGACCTGCTCGTCGCGCTCGGCCGCGGCGCCTTCGCGCGGGTGTTCCTGGCCCGGCAGCGGTCGCTGCAGCGGCTCGTCGCGGTCAAGATCTCCCGCGACCACGGCACCGAACCGGAGACGCTCGCCCAACTCGACCACGACTACATCGTCCGGGTCTTCGACCAGCGCGTCGTCCCCGACCTGGAGATGAAGCTGCTGTACATGCAGTACGTGCCCGGCGGCACGCTGCTCGGGGTGCTCCGCCGGGTGCGCGACACCCCGGCCGGGCAGCGATCCGGGGCGGTGCTGCTCGCGGCGATCGACGCCACCCTCGACGCGAAGGGTGAGATCCGCCCCAGCGATTCGAGCGTGCGCGACGAGATCGCGGCGCTGTCGTGGCCGGAAACCGTCGCGTGGATCGGGAGCCGCCTCGCCGAGGCACTCGACTACGCCGGGAAGCACGGAGTCCTGCACCGCGACGTGAAGCCCGCGAACGTGCTGCTGACCGCCGAGGGCGTCCCCAAGCTCGCCGACTTCAACATCAGCTTCAGCGACCGGATCGCCGGCACCAGCCCCGTCGCCTACTTCGGCGGTTCGCTCGCCTACATGTCGCCCGAACAGCTGTGCGCATGCCACCCGGGACTGCCCGGCGCCGCGGCCGACCTCGACACCCGCAGCGACATCTACGGGCTCGGGGTGGTGCTGTGGGAGCTGCTCACCGGGCACAGGCCCTTCCCCGATGTCGATCCCGCCGACCCGGCCGCGCTCGACCGGATGGTCGCCCTCCGCAAAGCCGGGGTCGGGCCCGAGGCGGACTCCAGCCTGCCCCCGGACTGCCCGGCGACGCTGCGGCGAGTGCTGCGCACCTGCCTTGACCCGGATCCGGAACGACGCTGGCCGAGCGGCGCCGAGCTGGCCCGGCAGTTCGACCTGTGCCTGGACCAGCACGCACGAGCCCTCGTCGACCCGCCGCCGAGCCGCTGGCGGTCAGGTCTGCAGCGCTGGGCGGTCCCGATCCTGATCGCCGCGGTGGTGATCCCGAACGCGCTGGCCGGCGCCTACAACTATCACCACAACAAGACGCTGATCATCAGCACGCTCGCCCCGCTGGTGCAGCGGCACTTCGAGCAGATCCAGTACGTGATCAACGCCGTCGCGTTCCCCCTCGGCGCGATCGTGCTGCTGTACATGTGCCGATATCCGCTGACCGTGCCGCGCGGTCTACGCAAGGGGCGCCGCTACGACGCCCAGACCCTGGCCCGGGCGCGCACGGACACACTGCTGCTCGGCGACCGCGTCGTCGTGGTGGTCTTCGGACTGTGGGCGATCGCCGGCCTGGTCTACCCGGTGACCCTGCAGATCCTCACCGGCGGCATCCCGGCGGGCGCGTACGTGCACTTCCTGGGTTCGCTGATCGTGTGCGGGGCGATCGCCGTGGCCTACCCGTTCTTCTTCGTCACCTTCTACGCCGTCCGCTACCTGTATCCGGTGCTGCTGCCGTACGGCATCAGCAGCAGCGACGACGACCGCAACCTCCGCGGCCTGGACCGTCGCAGCACCCGCTACCTCGCGGTCGCGGCGTCGGTACCGCTGGTCGCGGTCGCGGGCGTGACCTTCCTGTCCCCGCAGCAGATACCGGAGATCATCGGCGCGGTCCGGGTGCTTTCGGTCGGCGCGATCTTCGCGTTCGTCGGCGCCTACTGGCTGTTCCGGCAGCTGGAGACGGATCTGCACGCGCTCGAGCGAGTGGTCTCCCACGCGCATCGGAGTCCGGACCTGACGTAGAGCGGCACCGCCGCGCCGTTGCCGAGTCTCGGACTCCCCCTCACACCTGAGCGACCCGTTGCCACGGCAACAGCCGCTCCAACTGTGCCGCCACCGCGAGGATGCGGCCCTCGCCGCCGGGCGGAGCCGCGATCTGCACGCCCAGCGGGGTGCCGGTCGTCGGGTGGATCCCGGCCGGGACGCTGGCCGCCGGCCAGCCGGCGAGGTTCCACAGCGACGGGAACGGCGCGTACCGGATGTTCGCGACCAGGTTCGCGAGCCACGCGCGGTCGCTCCACCTCGTCGCCGCGATCGGCGGCGCCGCCAGCGTCGGCGTGATCACCACGTCGTGTTCGGCGAAGAACCCGCTCAGCGCCCGGTCCAGCCGGGCGACCTGCTCGGGTTTCACCGTGCGGGCCAGCACCTTGCCCAGTGCCACATGGCCCCGGGTACGCCGCTGCAGCAGCGACGAGTCCAGTCCGGCCGCGTCGGCCGCGGTACCGGCGGTCCAACGGGCCAGCAGCGGAACCGGATTCACCGGATACGGCAGCGACGCCGTCGCGACGTGGTGCCCCACCCCGCCGAGCACGGCGGCCGCCCGTTCCGCCGCGGCCCGCCAGTGCGGGTCGACGCGGACCATCGGCAGCGGCGCCCGCACCGACACCGCGATCCGCAACGATCCCGGGTCGGCGATCTCGGCGAGATCCGGGCGATCCGCCATCACCGACAGCAGCAGGGCGGCATCTGCGACGGTCGTCGCGATCGGCCCGTTCTCCGACATGCCGAACCAGGAGTCCACGCCGAGTTCGGCGGGCACCACCCCGCGTCCCGGCTTGATGCCGAACACCCCGCACGCCGCGGACGGGATGCGGATCGACCCCATGCCGTCGGCGCCGTGCGCGGCCGGGACCATGCCCGACGCGACGGCGACGGCGGACCCGCCGGACGATCCGCCGGAGGTGAGGCCGGGATTCCAGGGGTTGCGGGTGATCGCGTCCGGCGTGTCGGTGGCGCCCCACACGCACAGTTCGGGGACCGCGGTCAGGCCGACGGGGACCGCGCCTGCGGCGCGCAGTCGCGCCACCACGGGATGGTCGGCGGTCGCGGGCGTGACCGGACTCGCCTGCGAGCCGTTGCCGAGGCGATGCCCGGCGACGGGCACGTTGTCCTTGATCGCGATCGGCACCCCGGCCAGCGGCAGCGCCGTCAGATCAGGGCGAGCGGCCACCGCAGCCGCCTCCGCACGCGCCGCATCCGAGCGGACGGTCACGAACGCCCCCAGCCGCGGGTCCCGCTCCGCGATCCGTGTCAGTGCGTCGTCGACGGCCGCCATCGGGCTGAGCGCGCCGTTGCGCACCCGCTCGGCGATGGAGGCGACGGTGAAGTCGGGATCCATCCGTCGATTATGCCCGGTGACCACCCAGATCCCGGACGGTCGGCCGCCACATCGGCGGTGCCGATCAACCGCCACAGCGGCGGTGCCGATCAACCGCCACAGCGGCGGTGCCGATCAGCCTCCGTAGACGCTGGGGTCGAGGGTGCCGATGTACGACAGGTCGCGGTAGCGCTCGGCGTAGTCGAGGCCGTAGCCGACGACGAACTCGTTCGGGATGTCGAAGCCGACCCACTCGACGTCCACGTCGATCTTGGTGGCCTCCGGCTTGCGCAGCAGCGTCACCACCGTCAGCGACGCCGGGTTGCGAGTCGACAGGTTCCGCATCAGCCACGACAGCGTGAGCCCGGAGTCGATGATGTCCTCGACGATCAGCACGTTCCGGCCGGCGATGTCCTTGTCGAGGTCCTTGAGGATGCGGACGACGCCGGACGAGGAGGTGGACGAGCCGTACGAACTGACGGCCATGAACTCCATCTGCGTCGGAATCGGCAGCGCCCGCGCCAGGTCGGTCATGAAGAAGATCGCGCCCTTGAGGACGCCGACCAGCAGCAGGTCCCCTTCAGGGGAACCGTCGGGGAACTTCTCGGCGATCGCGGCGGCCAGCTCGGCCGTCTTCTCGCGGATCTCCTCTTCGGAGATCAGAACCGATGCGATATCGCCTTCGTACACGGCGCTAGCCCCTTTGTTCATTACCGATCCGGCTCATTGCTGACCCGCTCTGGCTCGCGCGCGACGAACCCGACCGACAGCCTGCCATGCCGCCGGGACAGCACCAACCTGACATCCCGTCCGCCGCCGCCGAGGGCGACACCGCCCTGGCCTCGCCACCGCCCGACGAGGTCGTCGGCGGCCCGCAACTGCGGCTCGGTCAGCCCGTTCACGCCGCTGACCTGCAACCATTCGCGCAGGGCGCGGCGACGGATCGCCGGGTGGGCGGTGACGAGGACCTCGGTGTCGAGTTCGTCACGCCCCGTTTCCAAGTGCACGGTCGCGGCGCGCCGCAGTTCGGTGGCCGCCGCGTCCAGCACCTCGCCGTCCTCGCGGAGCTGTTCGGCGGTGCGGGCCAGCGCCGGGGCCACGCCGCCGCCGAGGATCTGTTCGAGCAGCGGCAGTGCCTCGGTTCGCACCCGGACCCGGGTGAACGCGGGACTCGCGTTGTGCGGGTCCCGGTGGGGCTGCAGTCCCAGTTCCGCGCAGGAATGGTCGGTGACCGCGCGGCGGACCCTCAGCAACGGTCGCCCCCACGGGTCGTTCCACTCCCGCATCCCGGCGATCGACCGGGGTCCGGACCCGCGGGCCAGCCCGAGCAGCACCGTCTCCGCCTGATCGTCGAGGGTGTGACCGAGCAGCACCGGGCGCCCGTCACGAGCCGCGTCCAGCGCCGTGTACCGGGCGCTGCGGGCCGCGGCCTCGAGCCCACCCTTCCCGGTCACGTCGACCGGCAGCACCCGGGCCGAGGCGCACCCGAGCAGACGGGCGCGGCCGGCGGCCTGCTCGGCGACCCGATCGGAGCCGGCCTGCAGCCGGTGGTCCACGACGAGCGCGTGCACGGGCCCTGCCTCGGCGACGGCGGCGGCGGTCAGGGCCAGCGAATCGGCGCCTCCCGACAGCGCGACCG
The DNA here is from genome assembly GCF_053604015.1 of Rhodococcus sp. NPDC004095. Taxonomy (NCBI): domain Bacteria; kingdom Bacillati; phylum Actinomycetota; class Actinomycetes; order Mycobacteriales; family Nocardiaceae; genus Rhodococcus; species Rhodococcus sp. NPDC004095. Next base: position 101,113 of record NZ_JBSGGS010000007.1, on the reverse strand, counting down.
CGACGCCGTCCAACGGACGGTGTGCTGCGACCCAGCGCCGGACCGCGTGTCGTACCTCGAGCAACGCGGGCCCTTCGGGCAGTCGCGGCGGGCCGCCGGTCGTGCCCGCCGGCGGGCCGTCGGTCATGACAGGACCCGGCCGATCCACGCCTTCGGGTTCTCGATCTCACCGGTGCGCGGCAGGGTCTCCGGGCCGGTCCAGATCGTGTTGAACGCGGCCATCCCGACCTCGCCGACCACCGCGTCGACGAACGCCTTGCCGCGCACGTACTGCGCCATCTTCGCGTCGATCCCCAGCAGTGCCCGCAGCAGTCGCTGGAGTGGATTGGTCTGGCGGGAGCGCCGCGCGTCGAACGCGCGCCGGATCCGGGCCACCGACGGGACGACGTCGGGCCCGACCGCGTCCATCACGTGGTCCGCATGCCCCTCGAGCAGGGTGCCGAGCATCAGCAGCCGGTCCAGCGCCTCGCGCTGCGGTTCGGCCTGGGTGGCGCGCAGCAACCCGAGCACGCCGCGGTCCTCGGGGGCCTGCTCCTGACCGGATCGTCGGGCCCGCAACGCCGAGGCGAGCCTGCCGATCAGGTCGGCGACCGAGTCGTCTCCGGCCGCGCCGAGGGTCGCGACCGTCTCCCGCATGTGGTCCGCGATCCAGGGCGCGGACGAGAACTGCACCCGGTGCGTCACCTCGTGCAGGCACACCCACAGCCGGAAGTCAGCGGACGGCACCTTGAGGGCCCGCTCCACCCCGACGACGTTCGGCGCCACCAACAGCAGGGTGCCGTGTTCGCCGGTGAACGGGTCGTACTGGCCGAGGATCGCCGACGACAGGAAGGCCAGCATCGCGCCGGCCTGCACACCGGCCGGGCGGCCGCGCAGCAGACCGCTGTCGGTGTCGGTGTCGTCGCCGGTCAGGTTCGCCATCGACGCGGACGCGGCCCGGATCCAGCCGGCCCGGTCCACCACCCGCGCCTGCGGGACCGGCAGTCCGTCGGCGAGCCCGGTCACGTCGCGGACGGGGCCCTCGGCGCGCACCGAGGCCTCGGACAGTTCCGCGACGACCGCCTCGGCGGCCGCACGACTGGTGCGCGGACCGGGGCGGACCAGGCGGACGCCGGTGCGTGCGGCCAACTCCCAGTCGACCGCGCCACCGAGTCCCCCGGACCGCTCACCGGTCATGTGCACCCGCAGGACCGCAGTGTGGAGGCGATGGCGTCGAGGGCGGGTCGGCTGACGTCCGGCGATCGGTCGTTCGACATCAGAGAGAAGGTCAGCACCCGGTTGCCGACGTCGGTGACGTACCCGGCGAGGGCGCTGGCCTGCGAGAGGGTGCCGGTCTTCGCGCGCACCCAGCCGGCGCCGGAGCCGTTGCCGTACCGCTCGGAGAGGGTGCCGGTCGCACCAGCGACGGGCAGGTAGTCGAGCATCGGCCGCAGCTTCGGCTGGGCGTCGCCGGTCGCGGCGGTCAGGACCTGGTCGAGCAGGCGGGCCGGGATGCGCCCGTCCACCGACAGTCCGCTGGCGTCGTGCAGGGTGACGCCGCCCAGGTCGAATCCGGCCCCGGCGAGGGTCTTGGTGATCGCCGCGGTCGCGCCGGCGAACGAGGGTTCCGAGCCGACCTGCTCCGCGACCTCCCGGCCGATCGCCTCGGCGAGCACGTTGTCGGAATGCCCCATCATCTGGGCGAGCCGGTCGCGCAGCGGCGCGGACTCGACCGACGCCAGCGGCGCCGCGCCGGACGGCGCCGTGCCGAGGGTGACCCGGTCGGGGGCGACCCCGAACGCGGCCGCGAGGGCGCGCCCGGTGTCGAGCGCGGGTGTTCCGCTGCGCGGGGACTCGTCCTCCAGCGGTTGCAGGCGGGCGCCGTCGAGCATCACCGGTTCGATCGGCGCGATGTACCCGGCGGCGACGTCGCCGGGTGACCAGCCCTGTGCCATCGGCGGTCCGGCATAGGCGCCGGTGTCGACGACGACGGACTGCACGGCGGCGCCGGCGCCGCGGATCTGCGTGACCAGGTCCTCGAGTCGCGGCGCGCCCGGATAGAAACCGGGCTGCCCGGCGGGCTGGGCGGTCAGCGTCACGTCGCCGCCGCCGACGAGCACGATCTGGCCGGGCTCGGCGCCCTGCACGACGCGGGTGGCGACGCGATGTTCGGCGGGCAGCGCCAGCAGCGCCGCCGCCGCGGTGAGCACCTTGGTGGTGGACGCCGGGATCATCGGCGTGTCGGGGCCCTGGCTCCACAGCACGGTCCCGGAGATCGCGTCGGAGACGACGCCGGTGAACGATCCGAGCGCGGGGTTGGCGAGCGCGGGACCGAGGGCCGCGGCCAGGGCCGCGGGGCTCGGCGCCGGGGCGTCCGCGGGGACCGGCGCGACCTGCGGTGTCGCCAGCACCGGGGGCGGTGCTGCGACCGTGGTGGTGACTGCGCTGGCGCCGAAGCCCAGGTCCGGGCGCTGCACGACGAGCACCGCGACTGTCGCGCCGATCGCCACGACAGCGACCGTCCCGAGCAGGATCCGGACCCGCTTCCGTCGTTGCGCGGCCAGGGACCCGATCTTGCGGTCCTTCGCCCCTGCCTTCGCCAACGTCCCTCCGATTGGTCGCTCCATGTAGTTCACCGCCATTATCCCTGACGGGCTACCCTGTCGATCGCACCATCCACCTGAAGGCAAAGCGAGGAAACGCGTGTCGTTCGACGTCACCATCGAGATCCCGAAGGGTCAGCGCAACAAGTACGAGGTCGACCACGAGACCGGCCGCGTCAAGCTGGACCGCTACCTCTACACCTCGTTCGGCTACCCGGCCGACTACGGCTACATCGAGAACACCCTCGGCGAGGACGGCGATCCGCTGGACGCGATGGTGCTGCTGCCCGAGTCGGTGTTCCCCGGCGTCATCGTCGAGGCCCGCCCGGTGGGCATGTTCAAGATGGTCGACGAGGCCGGCGGCGACGACAAGGTGCTGTGCGTGCCCGCGGGCGATCCGCGCTGGGACCACGTCCAGGACATCTCCGACGTGTCGCAGTTCGAGCTGGACGCGATCAAGCACTTCTTCGTGCACTACAAGGATCTCGAGCCGAACAAGCACGTCACCGGCGCCGACTGGGTCGGCCGTGACGAGGCCGAGAAGGTCATCGCGGAGGCGTTCGACCGGCTGAAGGCCAACGGCGGCCACTGAGCTCGACTCCTATCGACTGAAGGTGCCCTTCGTTCGCGTCAACCGAACGAAGGGCACCTTCGGCCGTTCCGGGGGTGAGCGGGCTGCGGGCGGTGTCGGCAGCGCCCTCTACGATCACGCCCCGTGAGCGGATACGACGACCTCGACCCCTTCGGCGGCCTCGACCCTGCGGCGTTGCCGCCGCGGCAGCAGCAGATTCTCGTGACGATCCGGGACTGGGTGGTCGAGTACGGTTTCGCGCCGAGCACCCGCCAGCTCGCGGACACGGTCGGGCTGCGCTCCACCTCGACGGTGTCTCGGCACCTGAAGGCACTGGAGGACAAGGGATTCCTGCGCCGCAGCGCCGCGGTCTCCCGGCCGATCGATGTCCGCCCGTTCCTGCACGGCACCGCCACCGGCACCGCCTCTGACGACTCGGTGGCGGTGCCCGTGGTCGGCGATATCGCCGCCGGCGCGCCGATCCTCGCCGAGGAGCACACCGACGACGTGCTGTCCCTGCCTCGGGAGCTGGTCGGGTCCGGCACCGTGTTCGGGTTGAGGGTGCGGGGCGAGTCCATGGTCGACGCCGCGATCTGCGACGGCGACATCGTCGTGGTGCGCCAGCAGCACGAGGCGCATTCGGGTCAGATCGTCGCCGCGATGATCGACGGCGAAGCCACCGTGAAGGTGTACCGGCGGCGCGGCGGACACGTCTACCTGGAGCCGCGCAACGCCGCCTACCCGGTCATCGACGGCGACGAGGCCGTGGTGCTCGGCAGGGTCGTGTCGGTGATGCGGCGGGTCTGACCACGCGGTCAGAAGTCGACGGCGTCCCGGACGATCGGGCAGGTCATGCAGTGTCCACCACCGCGACCGCGCCCGAGTTCGGCACCGACGATGGTGATCACCTCCACGCCCTCCTTGCGCAGCGCCGAGTTCGTGTGGGTGTTGCGGTCGTAGGCGAACACCACGCCCGGTTCGACGGCGACGAGGTTGTTGCCACTGTCCCACTGCTGACGCTCGTTCGCGTAGTGGCCGCCGCCGGTCGGAACCACACGCAGTTTCTTGAAGTTCAGTGCTTCGGCGACGACGTCGACGAACGGCTTGCTCTCCTCGGTCACCTCGGGTGCCTTGTCTCCGGGGCGCAGCGAGAAGGTGTGGATGCCGTCGACGATGTCCGGGAAGACGGTGACCAGGTCGCGGTCCGCGAAGGTGAAGACGGTGTCCAGGTGCATCGCGGCGCGCAGTTTCGGCATCCCCGCGACGATCACCCGCTCGGCGGCGCCCGCGTCGAACAGCGACTGCGCCACCTGGGTGATCGCCTGCCGGGAGGTCCGCTCGCTCATTCCGATGAGCACCGCGCCGTTCCCTACGGGCAGCACGTCGCCGCCCTCGAATGTGGCCATCCCCCAGTCCTGTTCGGGGTCGCCCCACCACACGGTGGCCGCGGTGAAGTCGGGGTGGAAGGTGTAGATCGCCCTCATCAGCAGGGTCTCGTCGTGCCGCGCCGGCCAGTACAGCGGGTTGAGGGTGACGCCGCCGTAGATCCAGCAGGTGGTGTCCCGCGTGTAGAGGGTGTTCGGCAGCGGCGGCATCAGATACTCGCGGACACCGGACTGCTCGCGGGCCAGGGAGAAGTAGCCGGGACGGAAGTCGTCGGGCAGGTCGGAGGTGGCCAGGCCGCCGATCAGGAACTCGGCGAGGGTCCGGTTGTCGAGGCTCTCCAGGTAGGCGCGCACGTCCTCGACCAGGCCGAGTCCCACCTCGTTCGCGACGATCTTGCGGTCCAGCAGCCAGTCCTTCGCCCCGGGCACCCCGAGGGTCTCGGTGAGCAGGTTGTGCAGCTCGACGACCTCGACGCCGCGGTCCCGCATCTTCGTCATGAAGTCGAAGTGGTCCCGTTTGGCGTTCTGTACCCACAGGACGTCGTCGAAGAGCAGGTCATCGCAGTTGCTCGGGGTGAGCCGCTCGTGGGCGAGGCCGGGAGCGCAGACCAGCACCTTGCGCAGGGTGCCGACCTCCGAGTGGACGCCGAGGGTAGCGGGGACGGTCATCGTTGCACTCCTAAATGGTGATCGTGCCGGTCGCGAGGCCGACGATTCCGGCGATGGCGCCGAGGGTGACGGCGGCGAAAAGCGCCGCCTCCCAGGGGGAGAAGAGTCGCTTGCCCGCTTCTCGGCGGGTGAGTACGAACAGAATGGTGCCCGGCGCGTAGACGATGCAGGACAGCAGCAGGAACTCGAGTCCAGCCGCGAAGATCATGAACGCCGTGTAGAAGGTGGCGACGGCGGCGAAGATCAGCTCCTTGGTGCGGTTTTCCGGGTGCAGCTCGTCGTAGGTCTCACGGGTCCAACCCAGCTTGAGCGCGTACGCGGCGGCGAGCAGATACGGCACCAGCGACAGCGCGCTGCACAGCTTCAGCGTGAAGGTGAACGCGTCGTCGGAGAACAGCGTGGTGACCAGCACGAGCTGGATCAGCACCGTGGTGAACAGCAGCGCCACCATCGGCACGTTGCGGCCATTGGCGCGCGCCAGGAACGACGGCATGTCGCGGTCTTCTGCGGCGACGAAGAGCACCTCGGCGGCCATCAGCGTCCACGCCAGGTAGGCGCCGAGCACCGAGATGATCAGCCCGATGCTGATGAACCAGGCACCCCAGGTGCCGACCGCGGACTCGAACACCCCCGACATCGACGGCTGCTGCAGCTCGGCCAGCTCGTCGCGCGGCATGATGCCGTACGACACCATCGTCACCGACGCGAAGATGGCCAGCACGCTGAGGAATCCGAGCACCGTGGCGCGTCCGATGTCCTCCCGCCTGCGGGCGTACCGGGAGTACACGCTCGCGCCCTCGATACCGAGGAAGACGAACACCGTCACCAGCATGGTCGCGCGGACCTGCTCGAACAGCGACTCCGAGTAGGCGTCTCCACCCATGAAGTTGTCGGCGAAGACTCCGGCGTCGAAGTAGAACAGCATGATCACGATGAAGACCAGGATCGGGACCAGCTTGGCGACGGTGACGATCTTGTTGATCGTCGCGGCTTCCTGCACGCCGCGCAGCACCATGAAGTGGAAGGCCCAGATGCACACGGTCGAGAGCAGGATCGCGGGCACCGTGTTGCCCGCCCCGAAGATCGGAATGACCTGGCCGAGCGTCGACTTGATGAGCACCCAATAGCTGACGTTGCCCACGCACGTGCTTGCCCAGTACCCGAACGCCGAGAAGAAGCCGAGGTACTCGCCGAAGCCGGCCTTCGCGTAGGCGTACACACCGGCGTCGAGGTCGGGTTTGCGGATGGCCAGCGATTGGAAGACGAAGGCCAGCATCAGCATTCCGGTGCCGGCGATCGCCCAGGCGATCAGTGCGCCGAGGCCACCGGTCGCGGACCCGAAGTTCCGCGGCAGCGAGAACACGCCTGCACCGACCATCGACCCGACGACCATCGCCGACAGCGTCAGCAGCGGCATCTGTTTGGTTGAGGTGGTCTCCGTCGTCACAGGCGATCTCCACGTCTCCGGGGTTCAGCCGACCCGTTCGACGCGATCCTCGCAGCAGCCACGGCGGTTTGGCCGCACGCCACGCGGACGACCCCCGGCCTCGTGGCCGGAACCACTCAGTCGGTGTCGGCCGCAGCCGCCGCCCTGGCGCGGTCCGCCGCGATGGCCGCGAGACCGCCGCCCGTGCGCAGCGGCACTTCCTTCCAGAACAGCACCAGCACGAGCCCGATCAGGGACAGGACCGTCACGCCGAGGAACACCGTCGACATCGAGTCGGCGAAGCCGGCCTTGAACGGCTGCGCCAAAGCCGGGCTGAGCTGCTGGATCACCGAGCTGTCCTGCAGTACCTCGCCGGCGACGGAGGTGTCACCGTTCGCCAGGCCGGTGGCGAACGCGGTGTCGACGGGGTTGCTGCTGTGCACGTTCTCGGCGACAGCCTGACGGAAGGCCGAATCGGCGCCTGCGGACTGCAGCTCACCGGTGATGTTCGGGGTCATCTGCGCGAACAGGATGGACAGGAACACCGCGACGCCGAGGGTGCCGCCGATCTGGCGGAAGAAGGTGGCCGATGCAGAGGACACCCCCATGTCCTGCGGCGGGAGCGCGTTCTGGATGGCGAGGGTCAGCGGCTGCGTCACGTTGCCGAGGCCGAGGCCGATGAGTGCCATGGCGACCATCGCGACGGTGAGGGGACTGTCGGCATCGACGACGTACAGCATGAACGCGCCGACGGTGAGCATGACGGCGCCGGCCAGCGTGAAGACCCGATAGCGACCGGTCCTGGCGATCAGTTGCCCGGTCAGGATCGACCCGGCCCCCGAACCCAGCACCATCGGCATCATCTGCATTCCGGCGAGGGTCGGACTCGACCCGTGGACCACCTGTAGGTACTGCGGGAGCAGGGCGATCACCCCGAACGTCGCGGCGCCGACCACGGCCGAGATGGCGATACCCAGTGCGAAGGTGGAGTTGCGGAACATACGCAGGGGAAGCACGGCCATGTCCCGCATCCGTCGCTCGACGAGGATGAACGCGAGCACGCCGACCGCGCCGACCGCGTAGCACGCGATCGCCGGACCACTGCCCCAGCCCCACCCGCGGCCCAGCTCGGCCACGATCAGCAGCGGGACGACTCCGACCACCAGCGCCACCGTCCCCCACCAGTCGATCCGGACATCGGGGTGGCGCACCTTCGGCAGGTTCAGCACCTTCCACACCACGGCCAGTGCCAGCACGCCGATCGGGACATTGACGAGGAACACCCAGCGCCAGCCGGTGATCCCGGCGATGACGTCCTGCCCGGCGAACAATCCCCCGAGAACCGGCCCGAGCACCGCCGACGCACCGAACACCGCGAGGAAGTAGCCCTGGTACCTGGCCCGCTCCCGGGGACCGACGATGTCACCGAGGATCGCCAGTGCAAGCGAGACCAGACCGCCCGCACCGATTCCCTGGATCGCACGGAACACGGCCAGCATGTACATCGACTGCGAGGCCGCACACATCAGCGAACCGACCACGAAGATGATGATCGCGGCCAGATAGAACGGCTTGCGGCCGTACATGTCGGAGAGCTTGCCGTACAGCGGTGTGACCAGCGTCGCGGTGACGAGGTATGCAGTCGTGGCCCAGGCCTGCAGCGCATAGCCGTCGAGGTCGTCGGCGATGGTGCGGATCGCGGTCGAGACGACCGTCTGGTCGAGCGAGGCCAGGAACATGCTGATCATGAGCCCGGACAGGACGGCGAGGATCTGCCGGTGGGTGAAAACGCCGTCGCCGCCGGATTCGGCGGCGACGGTGGTGCTCTCGGCGGTGTCGGTCATCGGGCGTCCTTCGCGAACACCGGCCGCAGCCGCTCGTAATCCTCGACGAACCGGTCCAGCAGCCGGGTGAACTCACGGAGGTCGTCGACGGGCCAGTCGGCGAGGAGGCGGCCGAGTCGCTCGTTGCGCAGCGCCCGGATCCGGGCGGCCGCGTCCCGGCCGCTGTCCGTGACGGCGAGAACGCTGGCCCGGCCGTCGGTGGGGTCGGGTTGCCGCTCCACGTGGCCGCGGTCGACGAGTTGGGTGACCTGTCGGCTCACCGTCGAAGGATCCGTGTACATCGCCTCCGCGAGCGCGCTGGACCGCATCGGCCCGTCGTGGATGAGCCGGAAGAGGCAGGCGAACACCGCGGGATCGATGCCGTCGGTCGCCTTCGCGTGCGCGATGGTCCGGTCGCGCACCCGCTGCAGGCGGACCAGGTCGTTGCCGATCCTGTCAGCCAGGGGCGCAACGTCGTCCGGGGTCATCTGTCACTCCTTGCGTGCGTCACTCAAGCGTTTGGCGCCGCAAGTATGTGGTGTACCCCACCCCTCGGGCAACCGGCTGACATGCCTTTACCTCTGCACGGTCGGCCGGTCGCCCGGAGCGTCGGTGTCCCGGGGGGTCCCAGTGGAGTCAGCGGCCCTTGAATTCCGGCGCACGCTTCTGGAAGACCGCGGCCATCGCCTCGCCGATGTCCTCGGACGGCAGGAAGGCCGCGTTCCACGCCGCGACGTAGCGGAGGCTGTCGTCGACCTCGGAGCTGCGGCTGTGGTCGAGCACGTCCTTGATGCCGTGCACCACCAGCGGCGGGTTGGCGGCGATCTCGGCTGCGGTGGCGTGGGCGGCGGCCAGCACGGCGTCCGCGTCGTCGAACACGTCGTTGACCAGGCCGATCTTCTCGGCTCGGGCGGCGTCGATGTCCCGGCCGGTCAGGGCCAGTTCACGCATGTGGCCATCGCCGACGATGCGAGGCAGGCGGGCGAGACTGCCCATGTCGGCGACGATCGCGACCTTGACCTCCCGGACGCTGAACTTGGCGTCGGCGCTGGCGTAGCGGATGTCGGCGGCGGTGATCAGGTCGACGCCGCCGCCGATGCACCAACCCTGGATGGCGGCGACGACGGGCTTGCGGCAGTCGGCGACCGCGTTGATCCCGCGCTGCATCGCCTTGATGTCGCCGTGGAACGTGGTCCGCGGCGCCGCCTGCGCCTTGTCCCCGAGGACCGGGGCCATCATCGGTGCCATCGCGGCGAGGTCGAGGCCGAAGGAGAAGTTCTTGCCCTGGCCGGCGAGCACGATCGCGCGCACCTCGGGGTCGGCGTCGAGCGCGCCGAACAGCGGAACGAGCTCGCTCCAGAAGTCGGGACCCATGGCGTTGCCCTTGCCGGGTCCGATCAGCGTCACCTGGGCGACGTGGTCCTTGATTTCGACGGTGAAGGCCTTCAGGTCGAGGCTCTGAGCGCGTGCATCTTGAGTCATTACTCAAGAGTAACCACGCGGACCGTTCGTCGTTAAGCCTGTGAAAACTTCCGGCCCGACAACTGGCCCGACCGCAGCCGGCGTTTCACCATGAACCCACACGGATGCGCCGGGAGGTCACGATGCTGATGCACCAGGGAATCGGGCTGGACAGATTCAACGACCTGCCACACCGCAGCGCGATGCACGCCCTCTTCGAGTGTTGCTGCTCGGCGATCTGGGCGGGCCGGGTCGCCGCCGGGCGGCCGTACGCCACTCGCGAGGCGTTGCTCACCAGCGCCGACTCCGAACTGTTCGAACTCTCCCCGGCCGACATCGACAGCACCCTCCAGTGCCATCCGGCGGTCGCGCGGCGGGCCCACACCACCGCGTCCGCGCTCGAGCAGTGCGCGGTGTGGGCACCGGACGAGGCGACGATGCGGACCGTGCTCGCCGAGTGCGCCCGCTACGAGCAGCGGTTCGGATACCCGTACCTGTGGTGCGCGGCCGGCCGTGACGCCTCCGCACTGCTGAGCGACCTCGCACTGCGTCTGGCCCACTCCCCCGACATCGAACGCAAGACGATGCTCGGCGAACTGGCGAAGGTCAACCGCACCCGCATCGAGCGCATGCTCGGACCCGAGGGCGGCTACGACAACTACGCCTGACCACCCTCCGCTTCCGGCCCTCCCGTCCCCGACCGAATGGGCCATTCGGTCGGTCCATGTGAACGAATGGCCCATTCGTTCACCGGGGATGGAGGTCAGGTGCGGGTGAATGCACCGGCGAACACCCCGGCGACCGCGGCCTGCACGGCCCGCCGGTCCACCTGTTCCGGGTCGACGGCGTGCTCGAGCATCAGGCCGGAGATCAGCGCCATCACGGTGATCGCGAGGGTGCGAGCGTCGACGCTGTCCGCGATCCCCCACTCGACGGCCCGTCCGGTGATCAGTTCCTCGAGTTGTCCTCGCAGCGAGCGCCGCTCCCGCAGGTAGGCCTCCGCGATGGCCGGTTCACGGGCGGCCTGTACGCCGAATTCGAGCACGAGCAGTGCCCATCCCGGGTCACCGACGAGCCACGTGCTGATGGTCTCGCCACCCCGACCGGCCGCGTCGACCGCGCCGAGTCCGGCGATCTCGGCGAGCACCCGGCCCGCCACCTCGAGGGAGCGTTCGGCGAACAGCTCCGCGAACAGGTCCTGTTTGGACTCGAAATTGGAGTAGACGGCGCCCTTGGTGAACCCGGCCCGGCGGGCGATCTCGGCGAGCCGGGCCGAGGCGAATCCGCGTTCGGCGAACTCCTCGGCGGCGGCCTCGAGCAGACGCCGACGCACCTCGGTCCGGGACGGCCGGGACAGCGCCACCGGGCCGCCCTGTGACGCAGCTCTCGGGTCGTCATCCATTGTCGCGCTCGACTCAGTTGCCACGGTTGTCCACTTTCGCCCTTGACCTCGTGAATTCTGAATACCTACGGTATTCAATACCTTGGGTATCGGCAATGGCGTGGGAGCACCGAAAAACACATGAGCATCACAGACGTCGACGCGGCGACCGAAACCGCACCGCACCGGTCCACCAGTCCGACCGACCGCTACACCCCGCGTCAGATCCTGATCGCGGTGACGATCGGCGTACTGCTCCTCCAGCTCGGGTTCATCACGAGCTACGTCGCGGCGTTCCATCAGCCGACCCCGCGTGACATCCCGATCGCCGTGGTCGCCGAGGCGGGTCTGCCTGCAGGGATCGACCAGCAGGTGGCCGACCGGCTGAACGACATCGACGGTCACCCGGTGCAGGCGCGGGTCGCCGCCAGCACCTACGAGCTGCGCACGCTGATCGCCCAGCGCGAGGTGATGGGCGGGTACGCACTCGCCGCAACCGGTCCCGACACCCTGATCACCGCGAGCGGCGCGGGCACGTCCGCCGCATCGGCCCTGGAGGGCATCTTCACGAAGGTCACCGCCGAGCAGGGCCGCACCTTCGTGGTCCGCGACGAGGTCCCGGTGGGCGCGCACGACAACCGCGGACTGTCCGGGTTCTACCTGTCGATCGGCTGGGTGGTCGGCGGATACCTGCTGGCCGCGGCGATCGGCCTGCTGATCGGGGCGCCGCGGACGCTGCGCGAGGCCGGCCTGCACACCGCGCTCATGGCCGCGTACTCGCTGGCCTCCGGATTCCTCGGCGCACTGGTGACCACGAACCTGCTCGGCACCTTCACCGGGCACCTGCTGCCGCTGTCGCTGCTCGGCGCCGGGGTGGTGTTCGCGACCGGCATGTTCACGATGGGCATGCGCGCGGCTCTCGGCATCCTGGCCGTGCCCCTGGCGATCCTGATCTTCGTGGTGCTCGGAAACCCCAGCGCGGGTGGAGCATTCGGATCGAACGTGCTGCCCACCTTCTACGCGGCGATCGGCCGCTGGATCACCCCGGGCGCGGGGACGGAGGGGGTGCGCAGCATCGTCTATTTCCACGGCACCGGCGTCGGAGCCCCGATCGTGACACTCGTGGTCTACACCCTCGTCGGACTCGCGGCGGTGTTCGCCTGCACCGCCCGCGCCGCCCGCCGCCCGCATTCGGACTGAACCGGCGCTTCGGCGCGCACGAGATGCCCTGCGGTCATATGGTGGGGCATGGCGAGGACACTGCATCCGGACGCGGCGAATGTCGCGAGGACGCTGATCGCGCGGGGCCACCACGGGGTGGTGGTAACGCAGGACCAGCCCACCCACACCGCTGCCGAGGCGGCCGCGACCCTCGGCGTCGACATCGGGGCGATCACCAAGTCCCTGGTCTTCCTCCTCGACGACGAGCCGGTCCTGTTGCTGGTCTCGGGTGCGCACCAGGTGGACGTCGAACGCACCGGCAAACGCCTCGAGGGCTCGTTGGCCCAGGCCCCCGCATCACTCGTGCGGGAGGTGACCGGTCAGCCGCTCGGCGGTGTCGCCCCGGTCGGGCATCCGACCAACCTGTCCACCTACGTCGACTCCGCCCTCGAGGGGTATCCGGAACTGTGGGCGGCCGCGGGGCGTCCCGACACCGTGTTCCGGACCACCTTCCGCGAACTGATTCGAATCACCGCGGGTCTGGCCGTCGACGTCGACTGAGGACCGGCTTATAGTGGGGCAAACCGATTCTGGAGGCACCCGTGACCGTGCAGTGCTGGCGGCGTAGACACGTCGACCTGTGCCGTGTCACGTCGTGGCGCTGTCCGCGCTGATTCGACCCGGCGGCGCCCACCCCTGTGTGCGGCTTCCCGTGCCCCCTGAATCCGCACGCACGTGCATCCCGAAGTCACGTGCATCCCGAATCGGAGTACCTCATGCCACAGCCCCTGGAACCGCAGCACGACGACCGCGCCGCCGATCTGCCCGCGGACCCGCACACGGTCACGGCCGACCAGTACCGCACCGCGATGCGCAGCTATCCGGCGGGCGTCACGATCGTCACCCTCGACTCCGATTCGGGGCCGGTGGGTTTCACCGCGACCTCGTTCGCCTCGCTGTCGCTGGACCCACCGCTGGTGTCGTTCAACATCGCGCACACCTCGTCGTCGATCCGTGCGCTGCACGCGGCGGACTCACTGGTCATCCACCTGCTCGGCGAGCACCAGCGGCACCTGGCGCAGCGGTTCTCCCGCAGCGCCGACGAGCGCTTCTCGGACACCTCGCTGTGGAAGCGACTCGAGACCGGGGAACCGGTGCTGCACGGCACCCCGATCTGGCTCCGCACCACCGTGCATCAGTTGATCCCGGCGGGCGATCACACGCTGGTGATCGGGCTGGTGACCCGGATCCACGACGAGAACGACGCGGAGGCCGCGGCCGCTCCACTCCTCTACCACGGCGGCCGCTACCACCGGTCCAGCCCACTCGACGAATGACCGTCGCCTCCAACGGCATCCACGTCGAACGGGAATGTCACGGCCCGCACTGACCCGGCCGTCACACCCGATCCATCCGACATCGGAGCCCCCATGACCGATTCGTCAGTTCCGAGGTCGAGCACCGACCTCGTGCTCACCATGCAGTTCTCCGGATCCGCCGACCGCGGTCAGTTGACAGCGCTCGCCGATGCACTGCGCGTCAGCGCGCGTGAACTGTTGCCGGGCGTCGCGGTGCGCGCGGGCGTCGATGCGACCGCCCCACTGCTGATCGATCTGCCCGCTCGGGAAGCGCGACTCGACGGGGCGCCGATCTCACTGAGCCACACCGAATTCGAGATACTCTCGCACCTGGCCAGGCGGCCGCGTGAGGTCGTCTCGCGTCGCCGGATGCTGCAACTGAGCGGCACCCTCGGCGAGCGTGACCGCGCCGGGCGCAGCGTCGACGTGCACGTCTCGCGGGTCCGAACCAAGCTGGGCCGCTTCGGCGGACAGGTGTCGACGGTGCGCGGGTCCGGCTACCGCTTCGATCCGGACCCGCGTATCCATGTCGTCCTGGGGTGACGTGGTCACGCGTCGCCGACGACAGGCAAACCCCGTTTCGTTCTCCACCGGCTGAAGGCCACCTTCAGCCGTGAGGGGTCACGCCCGGAGCGGCGCGCGGCGGGTCAGGACGCGAGCGCGCGCCGGTCGGGTGACAACCCGAACTGCCCGAGAACCTCGCCGAGGACCGCGGACGGCTCGGTCACGCCACCCTCGTGCAGCATGGGCAGCACGTCGTCGACGACGCGGTCGAGCACCCTGGGCAGGACCAGGGGCAGCAGGGTGACACCGTCCGCCACTCCGGCGGCGCGGATGTCGGCGATCAGACCGGCCAGGCCGGACGGGGTGCCGATGTACGAGAGGGACTCCGGCACATGGGGTTCGATCAGGCCGGCATCCAGGCGGGCCAGTTCGCGCCGGGCGGCACGGTGATCGTCGGCGAGGAGCACCTCGACGTCGAGCAGGACCGCGACCGTGTCGGGGTCGCGGCCGTCCGCCGCCGCGCGGATGCGGGCGGTCTCGCGGCGCCGCTGCGCCTCCCCGAGGTCGCGGGCTCGCACCCGGATCACGGAGCCCGGATCCCCGACGAGATCGAGGGTGGAGGAGGTGAGCTGAACCCAGTAGTCACTGAGCCCCAAAGGGATTCGGAAATCGGTGTGGGCAGCCGACGCGGGGTGGTGGCCGGCGCCGGAGAGTTCGACGGCCACATGCAGCGGCCGGACAGGACGGGACGAAAACGATGCAGACATGACTGTCCTCGGGAAGGTGGTGGAGTGACGGGTCCGGCGAGGCCGAGCTCAGACCGGACACATACCCGAGGCGGTACGGCACAGGTCGACGTGCCGGCGGCACCACTGGCCACCGATCAGGTCCACCGCGTCCGTAGTCATGACGCCGATGTTACCGTGCAGGAACACCGTTCGTCGCGCGCAGCGCGGCGAACTCGCCGACTGCGGCGATCAGGCGATCGACGTCCGCGCTGCTGCTGCCGAGTCCGAGGCTGGCCCGAACCGCCCCCTCGGCGTACCCGAGGCGCGACAGCAACGGGTGGGCGCAGAACTTGCCGTCCCGCACTCCGATGCCGTGCAGGTCCGACAGGTGGGTCGCGACCGCGCGCGGCTCGGCGCCGGCGACGGTGAAGGTGACGATGCCGACGGCGTCCGGCGAGTCCGGCCAGATCCGCAGCACCCGGACACCGTCGATCGATTCGAGTCCGGCCGTGAGTCGGTCGCACAGCACGCGCTCGTGCAGCTCGACGGCGTCGGCGTCGAACCCGGCGAGTGTCTCGCATGCCGCGGCGATCGCGACGGCGCCGAGCACGTTCGGGGTGCCCGCCTCGTGCCGCTGCGGAGCGGCGGCCCACTGCACGGCGTCGATCTCGACGTTCTTGGTGGCGCCGCCGCCGGCAAGGTAGGGCTCGGCGGCGTCCAGCCAGTCGGCGCGGCCGACGAGGGCGCCGGCGCCGAACGGCGCGTACAGCTTGTGCCCGGAGAAGGCCAGGTAGTCGACGCCGAGCTCGGCGATGTCGACGCGGCGGTGCGGCAGCAACTGGGCGGCGTCGACCAGGATCCGGGCGCCGCACTCGTGGGCGATCCGCGCGAGGCGGGCGATCGGCAGCACCTCGCCGGTCACGTTGGAGGCGCCGGTGACGGCGAGCAGTGCCGCCGGGCGGGTGCACAGTTCGGCGACGATGCGCTGGACGGTTTCCTCGACGGTGTCCGCGGAACGGACGACGCGGGCACCGTTCCGGTTCCAGGACAACAGGTTTGCGTGGTGCTCGATGTCGAGGACGACGGTCTCGCCGGGCACGCAGGAGGCGAGCAGGTTCAGTGCGTCGGTGGTGTTGCGGGTGAACACCACGACGTCGTCGGTGCGGGCCCCGACGAAGTCGGCGACCACGTCACGGGCGCCCTCGTACCGCTCGGTGCAGACCTGGGAGGCGTAGCCGGCCCCGCGGTGCACGCTGGCGTAGAACGGCAGCAGCGACTGCACCCGCTCGGCGACGGCGGACAGCGCGGGGGCACTGGCGGCGTAGTCGAAGTTGGCGTACGCGATCGAAGTGCCGTCGGCGAGCGGCGCGATCAGGTCACTGCCACAGACCGGCGCGAAAGGCGCAGTGCCATCACAGTTTTCGTTGCGAACGGCGTCGGCACAGAGGGTGGTGTCGAGTACAGCAGTCATGGCGTCATCCCTTACGTCAAGGGACTCGTGCGGTGAGGGTTGATGCATCGAGTCCGCGCTTGCCGTGTCCGGTATTGGATTCACGGCCTGGTCGTCACCCGGGGCACCCCACCGCGGTGGAGGGTTGCCGGCCAGCAAGCCGGGGCTACGCGCTGGCACTCATGACCTGAGCCGAGAATGGCAGCCGTTCGGCCGCGCTGTCAACCCGGCCACACCGAGTTCGCTGTGACTTCCATCACCTCACGCTGCGCTCGGATGCCGAATCCCGGTGCGCGGCGTGCACTCCCGACCGGCACCGGACCTGCACCCGGAAATTGGTTTGAAAACCACACCGGAACTGCGGTTTCCTGGTTCGGTGACCACCGCAACCCTGATCAGTTTCGCGGGTGTCTGCCTGCTGCTGGCGATCATGCCCGGACCCGACTCGTTCCTCGTGCTGCGCTACAGCATCGGGGGCACCCGTTCGGGTCTCGCCGCCGCGCTCGGCGTCAGCCTGGGTGGTCTCCTGTGGGCCGCGGTCGTCGCACTCGGGTTGGCGACGCTGCTCGAACAGTCGGCGAGCGCATACCGGGTCCTCAAGATCGCCGGCGGCCTGTATCTGCTCTACCTCGGACTGCGGGCGCTGCAGCGCCGTCGTGCGGCGACGGTCGCGGACGCACCCGCCCCGGTCGCCGCGGCCACCCGCCCGGTTTCGGCGTTCGGGGCGGGGGTGCTCTCGTGCGCGCTGAACCCCAAGGTCGGCTTGTTCTACCTGGCCGTCGTGCCGCAGTTCCTCGGTCGGGTCACGCTCGGATCGGCGATGACGCTCGGTGCGGTGGAGGCCGCGGTCGCACTGGTCGTGATGAGCGGGTTCGCGGTCGCCGCGTCCCGACTGGTCGCTCTGCTGCGTAGCCCGCGGATCACAGCGCGGCTCGAGAGCGTGAGCGCAGGCATTCTCGCTGTGCTCGGCGTCGGCACCCTGGCATCGGCCGCCGGAAACGCCTGAGCCCCGTGCGCCGATATCCTGAACTGGCAAGTCGAACGTGCGGTGCATCGTGTCCGCTCGAATCCTGGAGGGCATGAAGTGTCGCGTTTTCGTCGCAAGTCCACCGCACTCGCGGCCGTGGTGGCCGCGGCGCTGTTGTTCGGCGGATGCTCGGACGGCGGCGACACCGGGTCCTCCGGCGCCGCGGCGTCCGCGACCCAGGAGTCCGAGGCGTCGATCACCTTCACCCCGGGCGACACCGACACTCCCGTGAACCCGCTGAGCCCGATCCGCGTCGACGTCACCCAGGGCACGCTGACGTCGGTGAAGCTGACCAACCCGGACGGCAAGGTCATCGACGGCATCACCACACCGGACAAGACGTCCTGGAAGCCCGCCGAACCACTCGGATACGGGAAGACCTACGACCTGGCCGTGGCAGCGACCGACTCCCGCGGCGTCGCGACCACCAAGGACACGACCTTCACCACCGTCGCGCCGAACAACCAGACCCGGCTGTACCTGAACACCACCGGCGGACAGTCGATCACGGACGGCGGCACGTACGGCGTCGGCCTCGTTGTGGTGGCGCACTTCGACGAGGAGATCGGCGACCGGGCCGCCGCGGAGAAGGCGATGACGGTCACCACCACTCCCCCGGTGCAGGGATCCTGGTACTGGCTCGACGACCAGAACGCGCACTGGCGTCCGCAGGAGTACTACGCACCCGGCACCACCGTGTCGGTGGACGCGAAGATCTACGGCACCCAGCTCGGGAAGGGCCTCTACGGCGAGCAGGACGAGAAGGTCTCGTTCCGGATCGGCGACTCGCACGTCTCGATCGCCGACGACGACACCAAGATGGTGACCGTCTACGAGAACGGCCAGGTGGTCCGCGAGATGCCGACGTCGATGGGCATGGGCGGCACCGAGACGATCGGCAACACGACGCTCTCGTTCTGGACGCAGCCCGGCACCTACACGGTGATGGACAAGGCGAACCCGGTGATCATGGACTCGTCGACCTATGGGCTGCCGATCAACTCGCGCCTCGGCTACAAGGAGTCGATCAACTGGGCCACCCGGATCAGCACCGACGGCATCTACCTGCACGAGCTGGCGTCGAGCGTGTGGGCGCAGGGCAACACCAACACCTCGCACGGCTGCCTGAACCTGAACCCGACGAACGCCCAGTGGTTCTTCAACTTCTCGCAGCCCGGCGACGTCGTCGAGATCCGCAACACCGGCGGCGCCCCGCTCGAGGTGTGGCAGAACGGCGACTGGAGCGTGCCGTGGGACCAGTGGCTGGCCGGAAGCGCGCTGCACCCGTGAGTCCTTCCGTCCCCCTGACGGGCCGGACGGACTCACGGGCACGGAGACTCCTCACATACCGATCGGGAGTCCGGCGTAGTTCTCGGCGAGTCCGGTGGAGCCGGCCGCGCTGCCGGCGATCCACTGCAGTTGCGAACGCTGCAACTGCGCGTCGAACGGATCGCCGCTCTGATGCAGCATGGTCGTCATCCACCAGGAGAAGTGGGTGCAGCGCCAGACGCGACGCAGTGCGCTCTCGCTGTAGCCGTCGGCGAGGGTCTCGTCGTCCTTGCGCAGCAACGCAATCAGCGCGGGTGCCAGCAAGGCCACGTCGGAGGCTGCGAGATTCAGTCCCTTCGCCCCGGTGGGCGGGACGATGTGCGCGGCGTCGCCGGCCAGGAAGAGCCGCCCGTGCCGCATCGGGGTCTGCACATAGCTGCGCATCGGCAGCACGCTCTTCTCGGTGATCGGTCCGGATTTCAGTGTCCAGCCGTCGATTCCATCGCCGAGACGCCGGCTCAACGCCTCCCAGATCCGGTCGTCCGACCACTCGGCGAGATCGGTGCCGTTGGGAACCTGGAGGTAGAGGCGGCTGACGGTGTCCGAGCGCATCGAGTGCATCGCGAAGCCGTCAGGGTGCCAGGCGTAGATCAGTTCGTCGGTGGACGGCGGCACGTCGGCGAGCACGCCGAGCCACGAGTACGGGTAGGTGCGTTCCCAGGTCCGGCGGACGCTGTCCGGAATTGCCGCCCGGCTCGGTCCGAACGAGCCGTCGCACCCGGCGATCACGGCCGCGTCGACACGGCGCTCCACACCTTTCGCGTCCACGAACGTCACGTAGGGCGAGTCGCTGTCGATGTCGTGCAGTGCGGTGTCGGTGACCTCGTAGAAGAACGGCTGGCCGGCGCCCTCGCGGGCCGCGACGAGGTCCTTGGTGACCTCGGTCTGCCCGTATACCCAGACACTGCGCCCACACAGTTCGACGAAGTCGACGTGGTGCCGTTCGCCGGGCGTCTGCAGATAGATGCCGCGATGCTCCTGGCCCTCGCGGCGCAGCCGCTCGCCGAGCCCGACGGAGTCGAGCAGTTCGACGGTCGAGTGCTCGAGGATGCCCGCGCGGATGCGGGAGAGCACGTAGTCCTGGGAGCGGGTCTCGATCACGACGGAATCGACACCCTGCTCGGCGAGCAGATGAGACAGGAGCAGGCCCGCGGGGCCGGCGCCGATGATGGCTACCTCGGTACGCATGACCGACAGTGAAGCGGCCACGCCGAGTGACGGCCAGCACATTATTTCACTGAGCGGAAGATCCCCCGCGGAGGCTGCGTTCGACGCCACGCGCGGCAACTTGGAGTGCGGCCACGAGCCGGGATCGATCCCGCGCGAGGGTCGGCACGACGAGCCCGAGGGCCGCGATCACCCTGTCGTCCGGCGCCCGGACCGGGACCGCCACCGAGCAGGCACCGAGGCTCATCTCCTCGCGGGTCTCCGCGAAACCGTCCCGGTGCACGCGACGCAACTGGTCCCGGAGCCGGCCCTGGTGGGTCACGGTGTACGGGGTGATCCGCGTCAGCGACGCCAGTACCGCCTCCTGGACGTCCGGCGGCGCGTATGCCAGCAGCACCTTCCCGACGGCGGTGGCGTGCAGCGGCAGGGTGGAGCCGATGGTGCTGACCACGGGCACCGACGCGTGACCTCGAAGCCGATCGAGGTAGAGCACCTGGGTGCCCTTGCGCACCGCGAGGTGCACGGTGGCGAGGGTGGCGCCGTAGACGTCGTGCAGGAACGGCGAGGCGATCTCGCGGATCCCGGTCTGGACCGGGGCGAGCAGGCCGAGTTCCCACAGCCGCGGGCCCACCACGTACTCGCCCGTGTCCCGTCTCGCCAGAGCCCCCCACGCCACGAGCTCGCCGACCAGCCGGTGCGCCGTGGGGACCGCGAGACCGGCACGTCCCGCGAGCGCCGTGAGCGTCTGCGCCCGATGCCCGTCGTCGAAGGCGCCCAGGATCGCGAGGACCCGGGAGACCACGGTCGTGCCCGGGGCGGCGGTGTTTCCGGCCATGCTCGACGTCCTTCCACTCAGTGAAAGACTACCCTCGCGGCGGCGCGCGGCGGC
The DNA here is from genome assembly GCF_053604015.1 of Rhodococcus sp. NPDC004095. NCBI lineage: Bacteria > Bacillati > Actinomycetota > Actinomycetes > Mycobacteriales > Nocardiaceae > Rhodococcus > Rhodococcus sp. NPDC004095. The sequence goes on along the minus strand of NZ_JBSGGS010000007.1, from coordinate 80,202 downwards.
GCCCTAGCCTGCCGCTGTGACCACACCATCTGACCTCCGGGCGAGAGCATCCTCCGATGCCGCCGCATCGACCCAGTCGGAGATCCTCGCCGAGATCCGCGACATCGAGGCGGAATACACCGATGCCGGCGTGGAGGAGTTCCAGCCCCGCCTCGACTACCCGCCCTACCGGAGCAGCGTCCTGCGCCACCCGACGAAGGACCTGCACCACGCCGACCCCGAGGGCGTCGAGCTCTGGGCGCCGGTCTTCGGCAACCAGGACGTCGATCCCCTCGAAGCGGACCTGACGATCCAGCACCGCGGTGAGCCCGTCGGCGAGCGCACGGTCGTCACCGGCCGGATCGTCGACGGCGAGGGCAGGCCGATCGCCGGGCAGCTCGTCGAGATCTGGCAGGCGAACGCGGGCGGCCGGTACATCCACAAGCGCGACCAGCACCACGCCGCGATCGACCCCAACTTCACCGGCGTCGGACGCTGCCTCACCGCCGCCGACGGTTCGTACCGCTTCACCACGATCAAGCCCGGACCGTATCCGTGGCGGAACCACCACAACGCCTGGCGGCCCGCACACATCCACTTCTCGCTGTTCGGAACCGATTTCACGCAGCGGATGATCACCCAGATGTACTTCCCGGGCGACCCGCTGTTCGAGCTGGATCCCATCTTCCAGTCGATCACGGACCGGAAGGCGCGCGAACGCCTCGTCGCGCAGTACGACCACGACGTCACCTCGCACGAGTGGAGCACGGGCTACCGGTGGGACATCGTCCTGTCCGGCAGCGCCAAGACCTGGACGGAACCGGAGGATCACGCGTGAGCACCCACCTCGCCCCCACTGCCCTGCCCCCGACCCCGGGCCAGACGGTCGGACCGTTCTTCGGCTACGCGCTGCCGTTCGACGGTGACAGCGAGCTCGTCCCGCCCGCCCACCGCGAGGGCGTCCGCCTGCACGGCCGGGTGCTCGACGGCAACGGCGACCCGGTGCCGGACGCGCTGCTCGAGATCTGGCAGGCCGGCCCGGACGGGCGGGTCGTGCAACGTGCCGGCTCCCTGCACCGCGACGGCTGGACGTTCACCGGCTGGGGCCGCGCCTCGACCGACAACCAGGGCGCCTACTCGTTCTCGACGCTCGCTCCCGGGGTCGGCGAGGACGGCCGGCCGCCCTTCTTCGCGGTGACCGTGTTCGCACGAGGGCTGCTCAACCGGCTGTTCACCCGCGCCTACCTGCCCGCCGACGAGGGCGTGCTCGCCACCGATCCCCTGCTCGCGTCGCTCGAACCGCCGCGTCGCAGCACACTCGTGACGACCCGGGACGCCGACGGCTACGTTTTCGACATCCGGCTCCAGGGCGAGAAAGAAACGGTCTTCCTGACCTACCGTGACCGTTCGCCCGGCGCGACCTCCTAGCGGGCGCCGCCGATTCGCGACCGTAGCCACGCCATCGCCGGCATCCGGTAGCCGTCGATCCCCTTGTAGGCGGCGATATCCGCGGGCAGTTCCTCGACGATGTCGGCGAGCTGGCCGGCCCACTCGGGGACGGTCGCGATCTCGGCGAGCGGCGCCATGTAGGTCCGGATGTTGAACACCAGCGCGCCGGTCATCGGCAGCCGGATCAGGTGCTCGAGTTCGATGCGCAACTGGATGCGGCCCCAGTCCTCGTCGGCGATCAGGCGCGGCATGTCGTGCATCCACCGCGGCATCGTCTCGAGGCTGGTGTCTCGCAGCCGGGAGCCGACCGCCGAGAACGTCCAGTTGACCCGCCGGTACACCTGGTCAGTGGTGAGCCTGCGCATGAACTGCTCGGCTCGGCCGGTCACCCCGCCGGGTGTCAGTCCCGGTACCGGCCGGTGGATCTCGTCGAAGCTCATGCCGATGTCGAACTTGACCGACCAGTCCGCGGACGAGGTGACGAGCGCGGCGTCGAACCACAACCGGCCGTCGCGTTCGGTGAGCAGCAGGATGTCGTCCGGCACCTGCCGTCCGATGAACGCCAGGGGGTGCTCGGGCAGGGTCCCGGAATTACCGAGCAGGAAGTCCTGGTCGATCCCGAGAAGCCGATTCACCCAACGGTATTCGGTGCCGTCACGGTGCAGCTCCATCGTGTCCGGATACGACGACGCCAACTGCCCCATCAGGTAGAGCATCACGTCCCAGCAGGCGGGTGTCATGTGCGCAAGCACCTGTACCCGTTCCGGATCCGCGGCCAGCACCGCCGCGCGGAGCGTCATCATCTCGACGTAGTCCGGGCCGAGGTCCACGACGTGCTCGCCCCAGCCGCCGGTCGCGGTGGCGGTGAAACGCGGGGCGGGCTCGACGTTGACGGCGTAGCGGAAGGTGTTCTCGTTCTCGGGGAACGGCCAGGGCAGCCGCTCGAGGTCACTGGCATGCACACTCGTGGTCAAACGTCACTCCTTCGATCGATCGAGGGTCAGGCGACCTCGGCCACCGCGCCGAGATAACTGCCGTGGTGCGACGAGCGGTGGGAACGCACCTCCAGCACGGTGCCGCACGACCGGCACGGGACACGGTCACCGGGCGCGGCGGCCGTGTCCGCCGCGGTGGCGCAGTGTGGGCAGAACACCGCGACGGCACCCGGCGCGGTGAGGTGGGTGGTCACCTCGCAGGGCAGCGCCCCCGCGGCCCGGACGCCGGCCACCGCGGCCATCACGTCCCGTTCCGGCCCCGCCAGCATCACGCGGGTGCCCGCGCTGGCGCCGAGCACCGCGGTCCGGACACGCTCGGCGTCGGCGTCGACCATCACGGTCGCGGTGCGGCCCAGCGCGATCGCCTGCGCGACCCATTCGGCGGCCACCCGGCGTCCGTCCGGACACCGACCGAGGGCGGCGACCAGGAACACCCGCCCGGCGCCGTCGATGGCGTCCGGTTCCCCGCCGACACCGCCGCGGTCGAATCCGGCGCTCACGCCGACACTCCCGCGTACTCGCGGAGCCAGGCGATGCCGGGACCCCGGGTCCGGGTGATGCCCTTGTAGTCGGCGATGTCGTTGGGCAGCTCGACGAGGACATCGTGCAGGCGCTGCGCCCATCCGGGCACGAGCGCGACCTCCTCGAACGGCAGCAGGTGGGTGCGGATCAGGAACATGATCGAACCGGAGGCCCCCAACCGGACCAGGTGCTGCACCTCCACCCTCAGGTGCAAGCGGGCGCCCACGTCGACGCCCGGGCCCTCCGCGACGAGCCGGCGGTCCCGGCCCCAGTCCGGATAGGTCTCGGTGGCGGTGTCCAGTCGCCGGTCCACGGTCAGGGTCCAGTTGGTCCGCCGATAGCGTTGTCCCGGTTGTAATCCCATCAGGAACTGTTGCGCGCGGGGGATTACTCCTTCCTCGTGCACGCGCGGGACCGGCCCGTGGATCTGAAGGAAGCTCATACCGACGTCGAAGCGCAGCGACCAGTCCGCCGCGAAGGTCACCAATCCGGCGTCACCCCAGAGCGCTCCCTCGCGTTGGTCGAGCAGGACCACGTCCTCCTGGATCTGCCCGCCGATGTAGCGCAGCGGCGCTTCGGGCAGGGTGTCGACGTCGCCATGGATGAACGACTGCCGACACCCGAGTTCAGCGTTGCTCCAGAGCCATCCGTCTCCCTCTCGTGTGAGCGAGAACCGGTCCGGGTAGGCGTGGGCGAGCATCCGCATCAGCGTCACCATCGCCTCCCACTGCGCGACGTCCATGTGCGACAAGGCCTGGAACCGGGACGGATCCCCCGACAGGATGCGCCGCCGCTCGGCGAGCTCCTCGTGGTACCACTCGTCGATGTCGACGGGATGCTCGCCCCAGCTCCCCGCCGCCGTGACCGCGCGGGTGCCTGCGGGCTCGACATTGGTGCTGTAGCGGTAGGTTTCGTGTGGGAACGGAAACGGAAACCGCACCACGCGGGCGGGCAGGGCAACGGCGGTCACAGGTCCACCTCGATTCGGTCACCGGCGGCGCGGGAGACGCACGGCATGAAGTGCGTGCCCGCACTCTTCTCCGACTCGGTCAGGTACAGGTCGCGATGTTGTGCGGCGCCACCGACCGTCGCGGTGCGACATTCGCCGCACACACCCTGGCGGCACAGGTTGGGCACCGGCACCCCGTGCTGCTCGAGCGCCTCGAGGGCGCTCACCCCCGCGGGCACCGGCACGTCGATCCCGCTGCGCCGCAGGCCCAGCGTGAACGGCTGCCCGGCGTCGAGGGCGCCGACACCGAAGTGTTCGTGGTGAATTCGGGCGGGTGGCCATCCGGCGTCGGCGGCGCGGGCGGTGAGCTCGTCGATGAGTGGCGCAGGACCGCACGCGTACAGGTGGGTGCCCAGCGGGCGGTCGAGCAGGGCGGGTGCCAGTTCCGTCCAGAGCTCGGCGGGCGTGTGAAAGGTGCGCAGCCGGTCACCGCACAGCTCGCGCAGTTCGCGCAGGTGCGGGCCGTCCCCGGGGCGGAAGACGTAGTGCACCTCGAACGATCGTCCCCACGTGGACGCCGCCCGGACATGCGACAGGATCGGGGTGACCCCGATGCCGCCGGCGACGAGCAGGTGATGTCGTGCCGTCAGGACCGGAGCGAAAGCGCTACGCGGACGGCCGATCTCGACGGTGTCACCGGGTGCCAGGTCGTGGATCCAGCGGGAGCCTCCCCGGCCGGCTGGGTCGAGCCGCACCGAGATCTCGTACGCGTCGGGTTCGAGTTCGGGCCCGGTCAGCGAGTACGAGTTGCGTCGGGGGCGCCCGTCGTCGTCGACCCCACAGGTCACCACGACGTGACTGCCCGGGGTGAAGGACGGCAAGGGCGCACCCTCCGGATCGACGAGGCGCAGATGACGCACACCGTCGGCGGGCATGCCGACGGCAGCGACCACGAGTACCCGGGTCGGTGCGTCACCCCGCACACGGATGTCGGACGTCTGCGTCATGGAGATTCCTCCGTCATCGGCGTCATGGAGATTCCTCCGTCATCGGTGTCATCAGCGATCCTCCGCATCGATCATGTAGCCGAGGTACGCGCCGGTCCGGCGCGACAGATGGTGGTAGACAACGAGATCGGCCGCACATTCGGGGCATCGAGTCAGCCCGCCGACGGGCACCGCCACCGAGTGGACGGTCGCGCAGTGCGCGCAGTGCACCCGGCGGACGTCGGCGTCCGCTCCCCGAGCCGGAACGACCTCGGCGAGGATCTCCTCGCTCAGCAGGCCCGCGGCGAGGGCGCGGGCCTGCGCCGCGAGCACCGGCTCCTCGGCGCCGACCAGGACCAGTCGCCAGCCGACCCGGGCGGCGACGAGCTGCCGGTCCAGGACGTCGCCGGCGAGTTGGGTCCACCCGGGCGGCAGGCGCAGCCAGTTCACCCGGGTGCCGGAGAAGCCCGCGACCAGCTCGTTCGCCCGGTGGCGGGCCTCGCCACCGAACGACAGAACGGTGACGACCCGGCCACCGTCGGCGACGTCCACCCGTTCCGAGTGCCAGCGCCCGACGCTGGTGGTGTCCATGCAGACGGTCACCACGCCCCCTAGGGCGCGAAGGTGCGCTGGCCGACGTAGAACGCCAGTGCACCGGATGGGGTGGTGAACCGGATACGCGAGCCCTTGGGGAAGAAGATCGCATCCCGGGGCCCGGCGACCTCGACCTGTCCGGTGTCGAGGTTCTCCAGCCGGAATTCGCCGTCGAGGACCACCTTCATCTCGTCGTACTCGTAGGTGTAGTCGAGTGGGGCGTCGGTCGGGTCGAGCTTGAAGTACCCGGCAGCCATCTCCGAGCCGTCCGGGTTGGGGTAGACGTCGTCGATGTAGCCCTCGGTGCCGGGGAACTCCGCCACCGGCATCTGAGGAAGCGTCTTCCAGAAGTCGGAGGTGACGCGGAACGCGGGGACCGTGGTGGTGCCGTCTGCCATGAGAACTCCTGGTCACGGGGCCGGCCGAACAGGCCGGAGAAGCAAGGGGAAGGAAGAACGCCGAATCGCTGGCGTGAAACAGACACTACTGAGAGGAAACACACAGCGAGGTTGCGTCGGGATAAATCGATGTAACCAAATCCTCTCGACCGCAACCGAATTGCCCTCGCCGTGCCGCCAGTGAAGTCGTCACCGCAACCTGACCTGGCCGTAACACGACCGTCACGGATGCTATGTTTCCTGGTATTCGACAGCGATTCACCTAATGAAACTTCCTCACTGATTCATTACTTCGCAGCCGAGAAGACCAGGAGCCCCGATGACGCTCGACACCACCGATCTGAACGTGACGCGTCTGCCCTCATCCACCGACCTCACACCGACCGGCACCGATCTCGCCAGCCTCGCTCGCGCCACCGGCACCCGCTTCATCCTCGCGGTCTTCGTCAATCTCGCAGGCAAGCCGTGCGCGAAGCTGGTTCCCGTCGAATCGGTCGACGAGCTGGCCACCGAGGGAGTCGGTTTCGCGGGTTACGCGGCCGGCGCGATGGGACAGGAGCCCAAGGATCCCGACCTGGTCGCGATCCCCGACCCCTCCTCGTTCACCCCGATCCCGTTCGTCCGCTCCGGCCTGGCGCTCGTCCACTGCGACCCGCACGTCGAGGGCAAGCCCTGGCCGTACGCCCCGCGGGTCATCCTGAAGTCGGCGCTCGCTCGCGCCGCCGCTCAGGGTCTCGAGGTGAACGTCGGCGCCGAGATCGAGTACTTCCTGGTCAACAAGGACGAGGCCGGCGGCCTGCGAACCGCCGACGCACTCGACACGTCCCGACAGCCCTGCTACGACGCCCGCGACGTCACCCGGATGTACGAGCACCTGACCTCGATCTCCACCGCCATGAACGAGCTCGGCTGGGGCAACTACGCCAACGACCACGAGGACGGCAACGGTCAGTTCGAGCAGAACTTCAACTACTCGGACGCGCTGACCACCGCCGACCGGGTGGTGACCCTGCGCTACCTGATCTCGGTCCTCGCCGAGGAACGCGGCATGACCGCCACCTTCATGCCGAAGCCGTTCGCCGACCGCACCGGCAGCGGACTGCACATGCACCTGTCCCTGTGGCGTGACGGCGAGTCCGCCTTCCCGGACGCCTCCGACCCGCGCGGCCTCGGACTCTCGCAGACCGCGTACTCCTTCATCGCGGGCATCCTCGAGCACGCCTGCGCGCTGCAGGGAGTGATCGCGCCGACGGTCAACTCCTACAAGCGAACCGGCGCCACCGCGACGAGCAGCGGCGCCACCTGGTCGCCGCGCCGGGCCACCTACGGCGGCAACGATCGAACCCACTACCTGCGCGTGCCGGACCACAACCGCGTCGAACTGCGCGGCGGCGACGGCTCGGCGAACCCCTATCTCGCCGCGGCGGCCGCGATCGTGGCCGGGCTCGACGGAATCGAACGCAACCTCGACCCGGGCGAGCCGGGTGCGGGAGCCGGGCCGGGCACCCTGCCGATGACGCTGCTGCACGCGATGGACGCGCTCGCCGCCGACCCCGTCGTCTGCGGGGCACTCGATGCCGCCGGCCCCGGGGTCGCCGACTACTTCACCGGCCTCAAGCGCGAGGAGTTCTTCCGGTGGCACAACTCGGTGACCCCCTGGGAGGTCGAGACCTACCTCACCGCCTTCTGACCAACCCGAACCCCCTGACAAGGAGACTGCCCATGTGCGGCATCGTCGGGCTCCACCTTCGCGAGCCCTCCCTGCACCCTCGACTGGGTGAACTGTTGACCGGCATGCTCGGCGAGATGGTCGACCGCGGACCGGATTCCGCGGGCATGGCCATCTACGGCGACCCCGCCTTCTCCCCCGCCGGGCACGCCGCGGTGTCGGTGCTCGGCGCGGAGCCGGGCCTGGCCACCGCCGCGAGCGCGGTGCTCGGCGTGGGGGTCACCGCGATCGAACTGCCACCGACGACGGTGCTGCACGCCCCGGTCCCGGCCCACGAGCTCACCACCGCGATCCGTTCCGTCGCACCGGACGCCACCGTCATCGGATTCGGCGACGAGGTCACCGTGCTCAAGGGCATGGGCGACCCGCTCGATCTGGCCCGCGGATTCGGCCTGCCCGCAGCAATCGGCTGGCAGGGTGTGGGCCACACCCGCATGGCAACCGAGTCCGCGGTCACGGCCGCCGGCTCGCATCCGTTCGCCGTCGGTCCGGACCAGTGCCTGGTGCACAACGGGTCGTTCTCCAACCACCTGTCGGTCAAGCGTGAACTCGAGGCGGAGGGCATCGAATTCGACAGCGAGAACGACACCGAGGTCGGCGCTCGCTTCGTCGCCAAGCATCTCGCCGAGGGCGCGGACCTCGAGAAGGCACTGCGTCTGCTCGGCGAGCGTTTCGACGGCTTCTACACCCTGCTGGTGTCCACCTCCGATTCCTTTGCAGTGGTGCGTGATCCGATCGCCTGCAAACCCGCGATCGTCGCCGAGACGGACGCCTACGTCGCGATGGCCTCGGAGTTCCGCGCCCTGGCGCACCTGCCGGGCATCGCCGACGCGCACCTGTTCGAACCCGAACCGGACCGCGTCTACGTCTGGAACCGCTGACGCTCTGCGTCCGACAGCACCGACGCTCTGCGTCCGACAGCACCGACGCCATGCGCCTGGCAGCGCTGACCCGACATCCCCACACCCTTCGGAGCCGACCGTGACCCTCACCGACACCCACACCGTCACCACCTCGTACGACCTGGCCGAGATCTCGACGCGTGAGCTCAACGCCGCGCTGCACGCCACCGAGTCCCCCGCCACCGTGCGGGTCGTCAACCCGCAGGGCGCCCACGCCCTCGCCTGCGGCCTGGACCGCCCCCTCGACGTCACCATCGAGGGCCACACCGGCTACTACACCGCCGGAATGAACAAGCATGCCTCGGTCACCATCGCGGGCAATGCCGGCGTCGGCGTCGGCGAAAACATGATGTCCGGCACCGTCCGGGTCACCGGCGACGCCTCGCAGTCCGCGGGTGCCACAGCGCACGGCGGACTGCTGGTGATCGAAGGCAATGCCGCAGCCCGCTGCGGGATCTCGATGAAGGGCGTCGACATCGTCGTCGGCGGCGACATCGGCCACATGAGCGCTTTCATGGGCCAGGCCGGTCGGCTCGTCGTCCTCGGTGATGCCGGTGAGGCGCTCGGCGATTCGCTGTACGAGGTGCGGATCTACGTGCGCGGCACCGTCGCCTCGCTCGGCGCGGACTGCGTCAAGAAGGAGATGCGTCCCGAGCACCTCCAGGAACTGCGCGAACTGCTGGACGCGGCCGGCCTCGACGCCGACCCGGCCGATTTCACCCGCTACGGCTCGGCCCGCAACCTCTACCACTTCCACGTCGACAACGCTTCCGCGTACTGACCGTCCGGCGCACCACACCCGCCACTTCCGCGATACACCCTGCCTTTTCAGCACCCAGGAGTACACCATGACGACGTTCCAGCCCGGTCTCCGCGAGTCGGCCACCTTCGACCGCAGCGTCATCCACGAGATCCAGCGTGCCGCCGACACCGGTATCTACGACATCCGCGGCTGGGGCGCCAAGCGCAAGGTCCCGCACTTCGACGATCTGCTGTTCCTCGGCGCGTCGATGTCGCGCTACCCGCTCGAGGGCTACCGCGAGAAGTGCGAGACGGACGTCGTGCTCGGTGACCGGAACGCGAAGTACCCGCTGCACCTCGAGACTCCGGTCACCATCGCCGGTATGAGCTTCGGTGCGCTCTCGGGCCGGGCCAAGGAGGCACTCGGCCGCGGAGCCAGCGAGGTCGGAACGTCGACGACCACCGGTGACGGCGGCATGACCCCGGAGGAGCGCGGCCAGTCCAAGCACCTCGTCTACCAGTACCTGCCGTCGCGTTACGGCATGAACCCCGACGACCTGCGCAAGGCCGACGCGATCGAGATCGTTCTCGGTCAGGGCGCAAAGCCGGGTGGCGGCGGAATGCTGTTGGGCCAGAAGATCACCGAGCGGGTCGCCGGGATGCGCACCCTGCCGGTCGGCATCGACCAGCGCAGTGCGTGCCGGCACCCGGACTGGACCGGGCCGGACGACCTGGCCATCAAGATCATCGAGCTGCGTGAGATCACCGGCTGGGAGAAGCCCATCTATGTGAAGGTCGGCGCCACCCGCACCTACTACGACGTCAAGCTCGCGGTGAAGGCCGGAGCCGACGTCGTCGTGGTCGACGGCATGCAGGGCGGCACCGCCGCCACCCAGGACGTGTTCATCGAGCACGTCGGCATCCCGACCCTGGCCGCGATCCCGCAGGCCGTGCAGGCGCTGCAGGAGATGGGCATGCACCGCACCCCCGGCGGCGTGCAGCTGATCGTGTCGGGCGGCATCCGGTCCGGCGCCGACGTCGCCAAGGCGATGGCGCTCGGCGCCGACGCGGTTGCGATCGGCACCGCGGCCCTCATCGCGCTGGGCGACAACGACCCCAAGTACCAGGCCGAGTACGAGAAGCTGGGCTCGGCCGCCGGCTTCTACGACGACTTCCAGGACGGCAAGGACCCGGCCGGCATCACGACCCAGGACCCGGAGCTGCAGGCCCGCTTCGATCCCATCGAGGGCGGCCGCCGCCTCGCCAACTACCTGCGGGTGCTCACAATGGAGGCGCAGACCATCGCCCGCGCCTGCGGTAAGTCGCACCTGCGCAACCTCGAGCCGCAGGACCTCGTCGCGCTGACCGTCGAGGCGTCCGCGATGGCCCGCGTCCCGCTCGCCGGAACCACCTGGATCCCAGGCCGGATGTGAACCGGGACCACCCCGTCACGTTGCCCACTCCCGTCGTCGAGGCGTGGGAGTGGCAACTGCGGGCCCGGTGCCGCACCCACGACGTCGACTTCTTCGGCGAGACACCGGAACTGGTGCGCCACGCCAAGTCGGTCTGCGCCGGCTGTCCGGTGCGGGAGGAGTGCCGCTGGTTCGCGGCGCGGGCGGGCGAGACCCACGGCGTGTGGGGCGGGGTGTCGGCCGACGAGTTGCCAAGGTACCGATGGCTCCCCCCGCCGCACTCACTCCGCCGCGCGCACTGGGAGCACACAGCACACATTTCGAGAGGACAGACCGCATGACCGCATTCGACTCGCTCTGGGCGTCGATCATCGACGTCGGCAAGCACGCGACGACCGGCGGCTACCGACGATTCGCCTGGAGCGACGCCGATCTCACCCTCCGCGAATGGTTCCGCGGCTGCGCCGCCCAGCGTGGCATGGATGTCGAGGAGGACCGGAACGGCAACCTGTGGGCCTGGTGGCTGCCCGAGGACTGGGTCGGGGATCCGACCGGCGCCTTCGTGACCGGCTCGCACCTGGACTCGGTCCCCGACGGCGGCGCCTTCGACGGTCCGCTCGGCGTGGTGTCGGCCTTCGCCGCGGTGGACCTGCTCCGCGAGCGCGGCGTCCTCCCGACGGTTCCGATCGCGATCGCCGCGTTCTCCGACGAGGAGGGGGCACGGTTCGGGGTGGCCTGTGTCGGCAGCCAGCTCACGACCGGGGCACTGACCGCCGAGCGGGCCCTCGGGCTGCGCGACCGGGACGGAATCACGCTCGCGGAGGCCATGGCCCGGGCCGGACGCACACCCGAGCACGTCGGCGTCGACGAAACCCTGGTCGACCGGGTGGGCGTGTACGTCGAACTGCATGTCGAGCAGGGCCGCGCCCTCGACCTCGTCGACAGGCCGATCGCCGTCGCGTCGTCGATCTGGCCGCACGGCCGGTGGCAGTTCACCTTCAGCGGGGAGGCCAACCACGCCGGCGCGACCCGACTGGTCGACCGCCGGGATCCGATGCTCGCCTATGCGTCGTCCGTGCACAGTGCGCGATCCTGCGCCGCCGGCCTCGGCGCGGTCGCCACATTCGGCAAGCTCGAGGTTCTTCCCAACGGCGCCAACGCGATTCCGTCGGAGATCAAGGCCTGGCTCGACGCTCGCGCCGCCGACGAGGAGACGTTGACCAAGCTGGTCGCCGAGATCGAGGCGGACGCCCGCCTGCACTGCCTTCCGGATGGGATCGGTCTCGACGTCTTCACCGAGTCGATCACGCCGATCGTGGAGTTCCCGCCCGAACCGCGCGAACGCCTGCGCCGCGCCCTCTCCCACCTCGGTGACATCCCGGTCCTGCCGACCCAGGCTGGACACGACGCCGGCATCCTGTCCGAGAAGGTGCCGACCGCGATGCTGTTCGTGCGCAACCCGACCGGGGTGTCGCACTCCCCCCACGAGTTCGCCGAAGCCGACGACTGCAACATCGGGGCGCAGGCCCTGGCCGACGTCATGGAGGACTGGACGGCGGGCTCGTAGATGCCGATCCGGGTGGTCCATGACACCGACCGCCGACGGGTGGTCCATGACACCGACCGCCGACGGGCGCCGTGGCGCAACGGCGCCGGGGCGACCGAGGAGGTCGCGATCGGGCCGGACTCGGTTGGCGGGCAGCCGATCTGGCGGATCAGCCTGGCCGATCTGGGTGACGCGCCGAGCAAGTTCTCGGCCTTCCCCGGGGTCGACCGGATCTTCACCGTCGTCGGCGCGCACGGCGTGACTCTGGACCGGGGACGACACGGACCGGAACCGTTGACGCCCTGGCGTCCCCACGCGTTCGCGGGCGAGGACGCGCCCCGGTGCGTCCCGGCCGGGAACACGCGCGCGTTCAATGTGATGACCGAGCGCGGAGCGGCCACCGCGACCGTCGAGCCGGTACGCGTGGACGGTCCGCTGCGCACCCACGCGGACGAGGTGACCGCGCTGTTCGTGCGGGCCGGTGCGGTGCACGCCGGGCCCGAGCGGGCCGCTCCTGGCGACTGCATCGTCGTCCGGAACGAGGCGATCGACCTGTTCGGCGCCGCCGACGGCCTGGTCGTCCGCATTCGAACGACCGGGTGAGGCGGAGCCGTCACCACCGTCCCACGAGAGTTAACACCTTTGTCATGCACTGGAGGTTTCCTGGTAGAAGACGACGATTCATAATTGGAAACGCCCGAGACTCGCGAACCACCCGACCACCCCACAGCCCTCCCCGCCCGGGAGGCCCTCTCCCCGAAGGATCCTCACCGTGACGGACACGACCAAGTTCTTGATCGTCGGCGGCGGCCTCGAAGGCCTGGCCATCGCCTACTCGCTCGCCGACCGAGGCGAGACCGACGTACTCGTGCTCGAGCGTGACACCCTGTGCTCCGGTATGACCGGCAAGTCCAGCGGCGTCGTCCGGTGCCATTACGGCACACCGTCGTTGGCGGCGATGTCCTGGTACGGCGTGGACATCTTCACTCGCGCGACCGAGATCTTCGGCGACGACATGGCATTCCGGCAGTGCGGTTACGTCGTCGGCGTCGGCGAGAACAACGTCAAGCCGCTCGAGGCGAACATCGAGATGATGCAGTCGCTGGGTATCGCGACCGAGTTCATAGCCCACGACAAGATGGCCGAGCTCTGGCCGGGGATGAACCTGGACGACTTCGCGCTCTTCGCCTACGAGCCGCTAGGCGGTCGTGGTGAGGCCTACATGACCGGCATGGCGTTCGCCGCGACTGCGCGGAAGATGGGCGTGAAGATCCGGCAGAGCACCCCGGTCGTCTCGCTCCTGCAGAACGACTCGGGACGCGTCTACGGCGTCACGCTGGCCGACGGCTCGGAGGTCCACGCCGAGCACGTCATCGTCGCGGCCGGCCCGTGGACGCCGGCCCTCGTCGCCGGGGTGGGCGTCGATGTCGACGTCAAGGCGCAACGCGCACAGCTGGTGCTCGTCGATCAGGGCGTTCCCACCCCCGAGGTTCCCGTGCTGTCCGACCTCGCGGGTCTGCAGTACATCTGCCGGGAACCGAACGGCGAACTGCTGGTGGGCAATTCCGACCACCAGGCGCCGGAGTACATCGACCCCGACAACTACAGCAACCGCGCGGACGACAGCACCATCGAGAAGAACATCATGAAGCTGGGCAACCGCTTGCCCGACATGCCGGATCCGCGGATCACCAGCAGCTACGTCGGCGCCTACGACGTGACGCCGGACTACAACCCGATCATCGGTCCCGCTCCCGTGGACGGTCTGTTCCTGGCCACCGGCTTCTCCGGCCACGGATTCAAGATCTCCCCCGCCGTCGGCAAGCTCGTCGCCGACATGCTCCTCGACGACGGAAAGACCACCCTGCCGAACGTCAACCCGCACGACTTCCGTTACTCCCGCTTCGAGGAGGGTGACCTGCTACTGAGCCTGAACCAGTACGAGGGCGCCGGCGAAATGCGCTAGGCGCCGCCGGCACCCGTGCGCCTTCTTGGTGGTCCCAACTCCGAAAAGCCGCACGGGTGCGGAGCACCTGTAGGTTGGGACGCGGCCCCGGATTCCCTACGGAAGGAACGGTCATGGCTCGCGTCGTCGTCATCGGTGGACACGGCAAGGTCGCGCTGCATCTGGAACGGATGCTGGCGGCACGGGGCGACACGGTGACCGCCCTGATCCGCAACCCCGAACACGCCGCCGACATCGAGGCCACCGGAGCCACTCCGGTCGTCGCCGACGTCGAGAACGTGAGCACCGAACAGATCGCGGAGGTTCTGCGGGGACACGACGCCGTCGTCTGGTCGGCCGGTGCCGGCGGCGGCAGCCCGGCGCGCACCTACGCCGTGGACCGGGACGCCGCGATCCGCTCGATGGACGCGGCAGCGGCGGCCGGGGTCCGCCGGTACGTGATGGTGTCCTACCTCGGGTCGCGACCCGATCACGGAGTACCGGAGGACAATTCGTTCTTCGCCTACGCCGAGGCGAAGGCCGCCGCCGACGAGTACCTGCGGGCGACCGATCTGGACTGGACCGTCCTCGGTCCCGGAACGTTGACTCTCGATCCCGGAACGGGGCTCGTCGAGGTGTCCCCCACACCGGCCGCGAAATCGGTTCCGCGCGAGGACGTCGCCGCGGTCGTCGCCGCGACTCTCGCGGATCCGACCACCGTCCGCCGCACCATCCCCTTCAACAGCGGGCAGACGCCGATCGCCGAGGCTCTCACCCGCTGACCGCGACGAATTCGGGCTGGTCGAGGACGCGCAACCAACTGCCGTCGGGCTGACGCCGGACCACCTGGGCTCGGGCACCGGCGCCGTCCCTCGGCGGCGTCGACGTCAACGCGAGATCACCGCAGACCAGCGTCGGCAGCGGCTCCTCGGCCTCGAAGTGCGGCCGGTTGGCGAGCACGGACTGCCAGAGTGCCTGGATCGCCGCCCGTCCGACGGTGGTGCGGCCAGGCGGGTACGCCATCACCGCGTCCTCCGCGTACAGGGCGGCGACCCCGGCGGCGTCCCCGGCATTGGAGCGCTCGACGAACAGCCGGGTGATGTCCTCGGGTCGCATCGCCTTCTCGTACATGGGTTCCTCCTGCCATCGGTTCGACACCTCCAGCCTCGCCACCCACAGTTCAGAAGTCCAACAGATGGATCTGATCAGAACTAGAATCTGAAGTTATGGACCTGAGGCAGCTGGAGTACTTCGTCGCGGTCGCCGAGGAGCGCAACTTCACTCGCGCCGCCCAGCGGGTGCACATCAGCCAGTCCGGGGTCAGCGCTCAAATCCGCGCTCTCGAGCGCGAACTCGGCGCCGAACTGTTCGACCGCTCCACCCGCAGCGTGACGTTGACCGTCGCGGGCAAGGCCGCGCTCGAGCACGCCCACGCCGCACTGGCGTCGGCGGAGGCACTGGGACAGGCCGTCGGTGAGGTCACCGATCTGATCCGTGGGCAGCTCACCGTCGGGATGGTCGTCGGCTGCACGATCACACCGCTGTTCGACGCGCTCGCCCGGTTCCACCTTGCCCATCCCGGAGTGGAACTGACTCTGACCGAGGACAACTCGGAGCGGCTACTGGGCGCGGTTCGTGACGGCACCGTCGACCTGGCGCTGGTCGGCACGGCCACGGCCCCCACCGACCTCGAATCGCTCACCGTCGTCAGCGAACCGCTGGTCGTCGCAGTACCCGCCGATCATCGGCTTGCCCGACGCCGGACTGTCACCCTGCGCGACGTATGCACCGACACCGTCGTGTGCATGCCGCCGGGCACCGGCCTGCGGTCCGTCTTCGACAATGCCTGCACCGCAGCGGGACTGACACCGCGGATCGGCCTGCAGGCGGGTGCCTCCGACGCGATCGCGGACCTCGCCGCGCGCGGTCTCGGGGTGGCGATCCTCAGCGAGTCGATGGCCTCCGCCCACCCCCATCTCGTCGCCCGCGCTGTTGACGACCTGGACGCTCCCGCGCTGCTGGCGCTGGTGTGGCAGAACGCCAACCGGCCCGCGGTCCGCGAACTGCTCGCGCACTGCCGCCGCGCATTCGCATGAGCCGTCAGCCCAGACGTTCGAGCAGTCGCACGGTCACGTCGTCCCCGGCCTGCTTGCCGATCGCGTCCCGCACCGACGCCTTGACCGGCAACTTGTGGGTGCCGTCGCCGAGGGCCATGAACGAACTCTCGAACGGGTGCCCGTCGACGGTTCCGCGGACCTTCACCAGTCCGCGGGTACCGAAGTACGCGACGGACTCAGGCCACACCAGGTACGTCCAGCCGCCCTTCGCCGGGCTCTTGACCAGCGTGGCGACGAACTCTCGATCCAGGGCAGTGGTCATGACACGCCTCCTCACGTGAGTGTCCCTCTGGAGGGTTGGACCGCGCGAGCGGCCGGAACTCATCGCACACAGCGTCACCGAAAGGCTTGCAGCGCGCCGTGCCGACTGCGGCTTGCAGCGCGCCGTGTCCACTGCCGGGAAACACCCCGCTAGGCTGGGTGGATGGCCAGCCCGAAGCGCCCCGTGCACCACGACACCGCGCAGCGCGAGGTGCCTGCGGACACCCCGACCGGCGTCGACCTCGAACGCGTCATCGCCGAACAGGTCCGCAAGCTCCGGCTGGCGAGCGGGCTGTCCGTCGGCGACATGGCCGCGAAGATCGGGATCTCGAAGGCAATGCTCTCGAAGATCGAGAACGCGCAGACCTCGTGCAGCCTCTCGACCCTCGCCCGGCTCGCCGCCGGCCTGGACGTGCCTGTGACGTCCCTGTTCCGCGGCGCGGACTCGACGCGGGACGCGGTGTTCACGTCGGCCGGGCAGGGCGCCGAGATCGTCGGCCGCGGCACCCGGGTCGGTCACCACTACGAGATGCTCGGGGCGCTGCGCGGGCAGCACAAACGACTCGAGCCGGTGCTGGTGACGCTGAACAACGCCAGCGAGGTGTTCCCGCTGTTCCAACACCCGGGCACCGAACTGCTGTACATGCTCGAGGGTGAGATGGTCTACGGCCACGGCGAGAACGAGTACCGGCTGCGCCCCGGGGACGCTCTACTCCTCGACGGCGAGGGCCTGCACGGGCCGAACGAGTTGGTCGAGTTGCCGATTCGATTCCTCGCCGTGACCGCCTACCCGGACAACCACCAGGGCTGACGGCGTCAGCGCCCCCGCCGCAGCCGCAGCGTCAGCCGGTGCGCCTGGCGCAGCAGCAGTTCCCCGAGCTCCTTCCGCCGTTCGAGCGGGAACCGGGATTCCACACCGGTCAGACTCAGCGCCCACGCGGGCTGCTCGGCGGTGTCGAACACGGCCGCGCCCATGCCCCAACTGCCCTCGACGAGCAGCCCGGGATTGACGCAGTACCCGGTCAGCCGGGTGGCGTCGATCCGCTCCCGAATGCCCTCGGAGCTGTGGTCGGAGCCCCACGCGGCGGTCAGCTCGTGACGGCCGAGGTACTCATCGATCTCCCGGTCCGGCAGGTGCGACAGGATGACCAGCCCCGCGGACGCGACCCCGAGCGGCAGCCGGATACCGACGTGCAGGACGTGTGAGCGCAGCGGGAAACTGCCCTCTTCCCGGGCGATGCACACCGTCTCGTCGCCCCGCCGGGCCGAGAGGAACGCGCTCTCCCCGGTCTCGCGGGCCAGGTCTCGCAGGATATCGCGGGCGACGTCGGTGATGTCGTAGCGGCCCGCGGCCTGCGCCCCAAGCAGATACAGCTCCGGCCCGAGCGACCACCGGCCCGTCTTGTGGTCCCGGTCGACCAGCCCCTCCTCGGCCAGCGAGGTCAGCAGCCGGTGCGCGGTGGGCCGGGCCAGGTCCGTGGCACGGGCGAGGTCGGAGGTGGACGCGCCGCCCGGCTCCACCGCCGAGATGGCTCGCAGCAGGGCACCGACCCGACGGATCACCTGAGGCTTGAGTGTGTCCTCCATGCCCCCGATCATACGTTCACTCAGTGAACGCATGTTTCGGAGCAGTCCACCAAACGAGCACTCTGGTCCGATTCACGATCTGCTCTTGAACCCCTGCGACCTGCGCACTTAAGTGTCGAGGAGGAAGTCCCCGCGACGTCCGCCGGATGAACACCATTCGAGGACAGGACCGCGGGATGCCACCCGAGTGGAAGGACTGGGATGGGAACGACAGTGTTCGCCACGACGACCGAAGCGGTCGCCGACATCGGCGACGGCGCCACGATCGCCGTCGGAGGGTTCGGGCTGTGCGGGATTCCCGACGCCCTGATCGATGCGCTCCGCGCGTCCGGGGTCGGCAACCTCGAGGTGTTCTCCAACAACTGCGGCGTCGACGACCACGGTCTCGGAATCCTCCTCGGCGCCAAGCAGATCAGCCGCGTCACCGCCTCGTATGTCGGCGAGAACAAGGAATTCGCGCGCCAGTACCTCTCCGGTGAACTCGAGGTCGAACTGACCCCACAGGGCACCCTCGCCGAGCGCCTCCGTGCGGGCGGTGCCGGCATTCCCGCGTTCTTCACCCCCGCCGGTGTCGGCACCCCCGTCGCCGACGGCGGCCTGCCGTGGCGCTACGACGCCGACGGCTCCGTCGCGGTCGCGTCCCCGCCCAAGGAGACCCGCGAGTTCGGCGGCAAGCGGTACGTGATGGAACACGGCATCTCCGCCGACTTCGCCCTCGTGCACGCCGTCCGCGGCGACACCGCGGGCAACCTGGTCTTCGACAAGACCGCACTGAACTTCAACCCCCTCGCGGCGATGGCGGGCAAGGTCACCATCGCGCAGGTCGAGGAACTCGTCCCCGCCGGCGAGCTCGATCCGGCCCAGGTGCACCTGCCGGGCGTGTTCGTCCAGCGGATCGTGCACACCGGCCCCCAGAACAAGCGCATCGAGAAGCGCACCGTGACTGCGACCGAAGGAGCCTCGCGATGACCGGATGGACCCGCGACGAGATGGCCGCGCGTGCGGCCGCGGAGATGATCGACGGCGAGTACGTCAACCTCGGCATCGGCCTGCCGACGCTGATCCCCGGCTACCTGACCGACGACGTGCGGGTGACCCTGCACTCGGAGAACGGCATCCTCGGCACCGGCCCGTACCCGACCGACGACGCGGTCGACCCGGACCTGATCAACGCGGGCAAGGAGACCGTCACCGTCAATCCCGGTGCCGCGTTCTTCGATTCGGCGTTGTCGTTCGGCATGATTCGCGGCGGCCACATCGACACCGCGGTCCTCGGCGGCATGCAGGTGTCGGCCACCGGCGACCTCGCCAACTGGATGGTGCCCGGCAAGATGGTCAAGGGCATGGGTGGCGCGATGGACCTCGTGCACGGCGCACGACGCGTCATCGTGGTCATGGAGCACACCGACCGTGACGGCGGCGCGAAGATCGTCGAGTCCTGCAGCCTGCCGCTGACCGGGCAGGGCGTCGTCAACCGGATCATCACCAACCTCGCGGTGATCGACGTGGTCGGCGACGGCACCCTCGCGCTGGTCGAGTTGGCGCCCGGCGTGACGGTCGACGATGTCACCGCCGCGACCGACGCCCCGCTGGACATCCGCCTGCCCGAACTCGTCTGAGCAACCTGCACTTTCGAAAGGAAACATCCGTGACGGACAACGTTTCGGTCATCGTCGCCGGATCCCGGACCCCGGTGGGTCGATTGCTCGGTTCCTTGAAGGACTTCTCGGGATCGGACCTCGGTGGGATCGCGATCAAGGGCGCGCTCGACAAGGCCGGGGTCGCCCCCGAGCAGGTCGAGTACGTGATCATGGGCCAGGTCCTCACCGCCGGTGCCGGGCAGATCCCCGCCCGCCAGGCCGCGGTCGCAGCAGGCATCCCGATGAGCGTGCCCGCGCTGACGATCAACAAGGTGTGCCTGTCCGGCATCAACGCCATCGCGATGGCCGACCAGCTGATCCGCGCCGGCGAGTTCGACATCGTCGTCGCCGGCGGCCAGGAGTCGATGTCCCGCGCACCGCACATGCTCGAGAAGTCCCGGCAGGGCTTCAAGTACGGCGACGTCACCCTGCGCGACCACATGGCCTACGACGGCCTGCACGACATCTTCACCGACCAGCCGATGGGCAACCTCACCGAATCCGCCAACGCCGGGGAGAAGTTCGTCTCCCGCGAGGAGCAGGACGCCTTCGCCGCCGCCTCGCACCAGCGCGCGGCCCGCGCCTGGAAGGACGGGGTGTTCGACACCGAGGTCGTGCCGGTGACCATCCCGCAGCGCAAGGGCGACCCGATCGTCGTCACCGAGGACGAGGGCATCCGCGCCGACACCACCGCCGAGTCCCTCGCCGGACTGCGCCCCTCCTTCTCCAAGGACGGCACCGTCACCGCCGGCTCCGCCTCGCAGATCTCCGACGGTGCCGCGGCGGTCGTCGTGATGTCCAAGACCAAGGCCCAGGAACTGGGCCTGGACTGGATCGCGGAGATCGGGGCGGCCGGTGTCGTCGCCGGACCGGACTCGACGCTGCAGTCCCAGCCCGCCAACGCCATCGCCAAGGCATGCGAGCGGGAGGGCATCGACCCGAAGGACCTCGACCTGGTCGAGATCAACGAGGCGTTCGCCGCCGTCGGCATCGCCTCCACCCGCGAACTCGGCATCGACCCCGCCAAGGTCAACGTCAACGGCGGCGCCATCGCCATCGGCCACCCCCTCGGCATGTCCGGCGCCCGCATCACCCTGCACCTGGCGCTCGAACTGGCCCGCCGCGGCGGCGGCGTCGGCGCGGCCGCACTGTGCGGCGGCGGCGGCCAGGGCGACGCCCTCATCGTCCGCGTACCCAAGAAGTAAGGCAGACAACGAAAGGCCCCGGTGTCGCGGCGGAGGTGCGCGACACCGGGGCCTCCCCGAGCTCTACAGTCGAGTTGATGGCGCCGTCACGCCGTGACGGCGCATCAACACGCGGGTGGTTCGACGGTACGACGCCGGCCGGGCGGGCAGGAACCACTGCGCGGTCCGTGTCAGCGTCCCCACGTTCGCGTCGATCTCGTCGAGCACCTCGTCGACCTGTCGCAACGAGAACGGGATGATGTTCGTGCCGCGGGCGGGCTTGCCCTCGCTGCGTTCGATCATCCAGTCCAGCCGGGTCCGCACGAAGGCGCGCCGATCCTCGAGCGGCGGCAACTGCGTGCCACCGAGCATGTGGTCGGTCGCCCACAGCGCGGCGGCCTCGGCGCTGAGCGGGCTGAACAGCGACGACCCGTAGCCGACGAAGTACAGGTTCGGGACGTCGAGCGGCAGAATCTGCCGGTACAGCTGGAAGTTGCCCTCGTCGTCGGTCAGCCTGTCCTGCATCTCCTCGGTCAGGAACGGTACGCGTTGCTGGAATCCGGTGGCGCACACGATGACATCCGCCGGAATCACGGTGCCGTCGCTGAGCTCGGCCACGGGCTTGCCGTCCTTCTCGTGCAGCGCAGTGATGACGGTCCCTCGTCGGACACCGATCGTGCCGTCCGCCACCTTCTCGTAGAACTGTTCGGTCGCCAGGCTCACCGCGTGTCGGACGATTCGCTCGAACGATCCCTCCGGCACCAGCCCGACCCGGTCGAGGAGCAACTGCTTCTGCGCGACGGACTGAACGGCGCCGAGCAGACCGTTGCGCAGGAAGCGGCCGGGACCGATGAGGAACCGCCCGAACCCACGCTGGTCGATGTGCTCGAAGAGCCCCTCACTCAGTCGGGTGAGCAGAACGTACTTGTAGTTCAGTACGTTCCCGAGCTTGCGCGGCATCTTCCACGTGACTTCGCGGGCGACGACCGTCATGGAGGCGGAGACCTCGCTGAGTGCCTCGGCGACGTCGCATGCGGACTTTCCGTAGCCCACGACCAGTACGTCCCTGCCCGCGGCGTCCTCGAGCCGATGGAAGTCGGACGCCGCACACAACCGCCCGCCCGCCTGCTCGTAGTCGTCGACACCGGGATACGGGGGCACGAACGGGTCGCAGAAGATCCCGTTCGCGATCACGAGACGGTCGTACCGCTGCTCATCGACCCGGCCGGACTCGACCTCGCGGGATGTCACCGACCAGAACCCGGTGTCCTCGTCCTGGACAGCCGCGGTCACCTCGGTGCCCAGGCGCAGGTGCGGCACCAACCCGAAGTGCTCGGCGTACCCGGCCAGGTATTGCTGCACCTGCTCGCCGCTGGGCCACTCGGGATACCCGCGCGGCATCGGGTAGTCCGAGAATGCGTAGGTGCCCTTGTTGTTCTGCGTCGTCACACCGGGGTAGCGCCGGGTGACGCTCCATACCCCGCCGACGTCCGGCGTGCGGTCGTACACCGTGACCTCGAAGCCGAACTGCCCGAGCACCTTCGCCGAGGACAGGCCAGCGACGCCGGCCCCGATGACCGCGACCCGCATCGGATCCCCTGCGGATCCGCCGGGTGACCCGCTGGGGCTCACCGCCCCTCCCCCGACACGAGCGCCTCTCCGAGGAACTGGCTCACGAGCTGCTGGAAGCGCGCCGCATGTTCGATCTGCGTCCAGTGTCCGCACTTGCCGAACACGTGCAGCTGCGAGTTGGGGATGGTGTCGAACATGTGCTGGGACGCCGCCAGCGGCACGACCCGGTCTTCACGGCCGTGCAGGATGAGTACCTCGTGCTCGATCCCCGCCAGCTCATCGTCCGGCACGATCTGGGCGTCGAGGTGGCGCTGCCGCGGCTCCGGGAAGACCATCTCGAACGCCTCCTGAGCGCCCGGCCGGATCGTGGCGCGGTACCGCAGCTCGGCGAGTTCGTCGGTCACCAGAGACCGGTCGTACGCCATGATGTCCATGATCTTCTTCATGTTCTCGATCGACGGCTCATAGCCCCACAGCGCATCGAGTTCCGGGGTGAAGTCGAACTTCACGCCGCCGGCCCCCATCAGGACGATCCGTCCGAGCCGGTCCGGGAACCGCGTCGCGAGGTGCAGTGCCAGACCGCCACCGAACGAGTTGCCCACCACGTGCACCTTCGGGATGTCCAGCCCGTCGAGCAGCGCCAGGACCTGGTCGATCCAGGTATCGAAGATCTCGAACCGCGCCGGTTCGGGCAGCGAGGTGTATCCGAACCCGACCAGGTCCGGTGCGATCACCCGGAAGTTCTCTGCGAGAACGGGAATCAGACCACGCCAGTTGGCCCAGGCCGACACGCCCGCGCCGGACCCGTGCAGCAACAGCACGGGATCACCAGTGCCGACGTCGTGGTAGTTGGTGTCGAACGATCCGGTCCGCAGGCTCTTCCCGACCTCGGGATTGATCACGGTTGTCATCTCGACTCCTAGTTCTGGAAGACGGACGCCACGGCCGACAGGAGGTCGTCCTGCGGTCGTTCGGGCGAGGGGTAGGCGCGCTTGCTGTGCGCGAGGTCGGTCTGCACGAGCATCTCGCACATCTTGTAGGCCACGACACCGGGATTGAGGACGGGAACGTCCAGTACGGACGACAGATGAGCGTGACTCTGGTGCATCGTCGTCGAGCCGAGGACGATCACGTCGGCGCCGTCTTCCTCCACCGCGGCCCGCGCCTCGCGTTCGAGCGCGGCGAAGACGAATTCCTCCTTGCCGGCGAGCAATTCGGCGGCGTCGGGGCGCACACCGATGTCGCGCACCGATGCCATGCGACCGGTCAGCCCGTTCTCGCGGGCGGCCTTGTGGTACAGCTCGTGCCACTGCGGCCACATCGTCACGACCGAGAATCGCTTGCCGAGCAGGCACGCGAGCAGCATCGTGGCCTGGCTCGGCGCGACGACCGGGATCGTCAACCTGGACCGCAGGGCCGCGAGCGCGGAATCGCTCATCGAGTTGACACACACGCCGGCGTATCCCTGCTCCTCCGCTCTGCATCCGGCGTCGAGCACGAAGGCGTCCGCGAGGGTCGTCTCGTACGCGCTGTCGAGCGCACCGCCGCCCGCCCGCGCCGACACGAATACGTTCTCGAACGCCGGGTGCACGAAGTCGCCGGAGAGCTGGGAGGCGAACGCATCCAATGCCTCCGGAGGGACCGGTACGGGGACGATGTTGAGTACACGCTTCACAGTTCGAGTTCCTCTCTGGTACGAGTGAGGGTGTCGACGACGGCATACGCGACCGCTCGGGTCGCTGTCATCACGTCGGACACCGATGCAACACCCATGCCGCCCAGCCCCTCGTTCAGTTCGTCGGGGGCGGTAGCGGGCGGCCACGGGTAACCGATTCGAGCACAAGGAATTCCGAGACGGCGGATGAGCGTGCCGTCCGTCTGCCCACCCAGCAGCGGAGTCGTCTCGTAAGGACGCCCCTCGACCTCCTCCCACCCACGGCGGCAGGACTGGATGATCCAGTTCGCGGTGTCGGTCATGCCTCCGGGGAGGGACCCGTACATCTCCCAGTCCAGTTCGATGTCCGGGTGACGACACCGCACACCGGCGATCATCTCCGCGAACTGGTGACGGACATCGGCGGGCGTGACCCGCGGGTTGACCCGGACGTCGAGGTAGATCTCCGTGGTGGCCGATGGAAACGCCGGCTTGTCCGGACTGCCGGAGCGCACCGCCGAGATCCAGCCCTCGGGCAGGGTGGATCCCGAGGTGTTCCGTGCGGTGTACTCCGGAAGCCACTGCTCGATCTCCTGAATCACGGTCGCGGCCGGGACGATCGACGAGCGGAAACCGTCCGTGCCGCGGGTGATACCCGCGTAGCCGAAGGTGCCGCGCACCGAAACCTTGAACCAGCACATTCCCGGTTCCTCGGGGTACACCGCCCACCACGGCTTCAGCACGATCGCGTGGTCCGGCATCATGCCGTGCGTGAGCATGTGGAACACGCCGCTGCTCATCCCCACGTGGTCGCGGTTGCTCATCGTCACCGGCATGCCGCCGCCTGCAAATCCGATCGCGAGGTCGCCGACCAAAGGTATGTCCGCGTCGACGACCGCGTTCATCACCTCGGTGAGTCCGGCAACCATGCACTTCGGGTTGGAGGCGCCCAGTCCGATCACGAGATCGCCGTCGACCTTCGCCTGGGGAACCATGTCGGGGCGCAACGACTTCCCCACCCACGGCACGTCCGCCTCGGGGTCGATGTGGGTGTCGATGGGCGCGTACAGCAGCAGGCGGCTCCCTCCGCCCGTTCCGGCCAGTTCACCGACGGCGTTGCCCGTGTGCTCCGACACCGCCTGGTATCGCGCGTCGATCCCGACCCGGTCCCGGAGGTGGGTCGCCATGAACTCGGACGCGGCCCGCTCCCGGCCCGTCGGGCTGTGGATGTCGATCAGGTCGACCAGCAGGTCACGGAACCGGTCCTGATCCAGCTTCGAGCAGACCTGCTCGTACATCTCCCGACGCGTGTCGTCGAGTGGCAGTCGTACGGTCGTCTCCGGCTCAGTCACGTTCGATCTCCTCCGGTACTTCCGGGCGCTCCGCCAGTCCGACGCTGTCGGTGAGGCTGGTGGCCACCCGAATCAGCGCCTGGTCGGCGTGTGCCGGTGCGATGAGCTGGATCCCGAGCGGCAGCCCGTATGCGCCGCGCCCGGTGGGCAGTCCGACTGCGGGACAGCCGCTCACGCTGGCCAGCTTGTTGAACACGGGATCGCCGGTGCTCGTCAGACCCGCCGGCGCCTCCCCTGGCGCGGCGAGCGTCAGCAGCAGGTCTACTTCCGCGAGGGCCCGGTCCACGAACGCTCGCGCGGAGCGCAGCACCCGACGCGCCCGCTGGATCTCGCTCGCCGGCGCGGTTCGTCCGGCGAGGAGGAAGGCGTGCAACTGGTCGCTGATCCGTTCCGGACGCGAACGGTGGATCCGATCGGCGAGCGCCGCGGACGCCTCGGCCGCCATGATGAGCGTGTGTGCCTCGTCGAGGTCCGCCAGCTCCGCCGGTACCTCGATGTCACGGACGTTCGACACCACTTCGCCCATGCCCGAACGGAACTCCTCGAGCATGCTCGCAGCGGCGGGGGTCGCACGGTCCGCCCACGGCGGGCGCAGCACACCCACCCGCATGTCGCGCAGCGCCGGCAGGATCACCGAGTGCGGGGTGTGCGCTCCGTCCGACGCCAGCGACTCGTCCAGCGCTCCCAGCCATGCGGGATGGCGGGCGAATCCGCCGACGGTGTCGAAGGTGAGCGCCACGGGCAGCACGCCGTCGAACGGCCACCGGCCGTACGTCGGTTTCAGGGTGAACACGCCACAGAACGAGCCGGGGCGCAGCACCGAACCGGCGGTCTGCGTGCCGAGAGCCAGCGGCACCTGGCCGTCCGCCACCGCGGCGGCCGAACCGCTCGACGAGCCGCCGGGAGTGTGACCCAGCCCGTGCGGGTTCCGGGTCTGCGTCGGACGGTAGGTGGCGAACTCGGTGGTGGTCGTCTTCCCCAGGACGACGGCCCCGTCCCGGCGCAGGCGTCGCACCACTTCGGCGTCCCGTTCCGGGCGCCATCCCGCCCACAGCTCGGAGCCGTAGCCGGTTGGCTGGTCCCCGGTCTCGATGATGTCCTTGAGGCCGAACGGGATCCCGTGCAGTGCCGAGCGCCGCGGCTCGGCGTCGCGGGACCGGGCCTGCTCCAGCGCCAGATCGGGATCCAGGTGGGCCCACGCCTTGATCGCGTGGTCGCGGGCACCGATCCGCTCGAGGCAGTGTTCCACCGCGGCGGAACTGAGATTCTCGTCGGCCAGGATGTCCGCGAAGGGAGAGGAGACGACTGACATCCCGTTCACTCCGCCTTCTGCGGCTCGTGGCCCCAGCGGGACGGCGAGCGGAAGGTCTTGACCTCCCAGTCGTCGGAGCCGACGAGCTCGCCGCCGTAGCCGATCTCGATGGCGAATCCGGAGGGGGTACGCAGGTAGAAGGACGTCACACCGTCGTTGGTGTGCCGGCCGAAGGTCATCTGCAGCGCGATGGCGGCCTCGTTGATGATGTCGTATGCGCGCCCGACATCATCGATCGATGTCACCTCGAGCATCAGGTGGTTGAAGTCCCCGCCCGTGAAACTGAAGCACTCGTTCATCAGCGCCAGGCTGTGGTGCCGCGGATTGCAGTGCAGGAAGGTGGCATCCGCACCGTCCCACACGATGTAGTCGGTCAACCGGAAGCCGAGGACGCGGGTGTAGAAGTCAACCGCCTTCGGGTAGTCCTTGCACATCAGGACCACGTGCCCCAGGCCGAGCTCACCGGTGACGAAACCACCGATCACGCCGCCCTGCGCCAACGGGAGGTGATCGATCGTCGGACCGAAGCAGACCTCGTTCGGGAACCCGTCGGCGTCGACGAATCGGAAGGCCGCCACCGCCATCCGTTCCTCCGGCGCACCCGTGTCGAGCCACTCCACGGCAAGGCCCTCGGCGCCGACACGGTCCGCGATCGCGCGGAGTTCGTCGAGGCTGTCGACCTCCCACGTGATCGTCCGGATCCGATCCTCGGTCGCGGGGTACAGCGCGATTCGATGATGGTGGTCGTCGATGCGGATCAACAGCGGATCCTGATCGGACTCACGGGATCGTGCATGCAGACCCAGGAGGTCGACCAACACTCGGCGCCAAGCCTCCAGGTCCGTGACGTCGACGCTCAGAGCGCCCAGTCGCGAAATACTCATCTCTTGCCTCTGTTCGGAAGTCGAACCGCGTCGCCGCGCAGTTCAATCACGATCTAGCTGGGAAGGAACTGCTCGGCGTGGATACGCTCAGCCGGCATTCCGAGTTCGAGCAGCCGCTGTTCGGCGGCCTGCAGCATCGCCGGCGGCCCGCACAGGTACGCGGCCGTCTGTGGGTGCGCGACGTCGGCGGCGGTCAGGACGCTGACCGGATTCCCGACCAGGATGTCGGGGATCTCGACGGGTTCGTCGACGACCACCCGGACCGCCAGGTTGCGCATGAAGCTGCGGCGGGCGTCGAGTTCGTCGAGGTGGAACAGGTCGGCCCCACGCGTGCAGCCGAAGACGAGGCGGATCGGGTGATCGTCGCGCGCGGTCTGCAGTGTCTCCAGCATCGACAGCATCGGGGCCAGCCCGGTGCCGCCGGCGATCATCAGGGTCGGTCCCGGATCGTCCGCGAGCCCGAATCCTCCGATCGGTCCCTCGATTTCGATCCGGTCGCCGGTTGCGGCACCGCCGCGGAGGTAATCCGACATCGCGCCGGACGGGAGCACCCGAATCGTGAACGTCAGCTTCTTCCGGTCGCGCTCACCGGACGCCATCGAGTAGGAGCGCCATTCGTCGGTGCCGGGAACACGCATCCGCACGTACTGCCCGGCCCGGAACGAAAAGCGCACCGACTTGGGGAGTTTGAGCTGCAGCTCGACGACGCTCTCACCGAGCCACGTAATGGCGCCCACCTTGGCGGTGGTGACGATCACCGGGTACTCGTCGAGCATCGACGCCGGGTAGTCCAGTTCCACTTCGGAGTCCGCGAACGCGTGCGACTGACACAGCAGTCGGTGTCCGGCGTCCAACTCGTCCTGCCGCAACGAGTAGACCCGACCCTCGGGCATCACCACTTCACCGCAGGCGACCCGACCGACGCAGGTTCCGCAGGTACCGATCGTGCACTGACTCACCAGCCGGACACCGACCGCGTTCGCTGCTTCGAGAATCGTGGTGCCTGCCGGCACCGGAACTGTCTTCGTGCCGTCCGTGAACTTCAGGTGGACGTTGTTCGTGGTCACTGCGCACTCCGGAACTGCGTCGGTCGGGGCGATGGACATGGTCAGTCCTCGTCCTGGAAGGGCGACTCGAAGTAGCCACGCGGGTGCCGCGCTGCCATCTTGCGCCAGGCAATGATGGAATAGTCCATGTCGCAGAGCATCTCGTTGTTCCAGCCGTCGAACCGGGTGTAGTGCTCCTCGGTCGCCTCGCGGGCGAAGACGTCGCTGTTGTTGAAGCCTTCGAGCGCGAGCGGCAGCATGAAGTTGTCGTACTTGAAGTTGAACTCGGCGATCTCCTCGTCGGTGGTCGCGCGGGTCGCGATGATCTCCCAGTACTCGTGGTGATGGTCGTCGATCGGGACGTAGAACTCGTACTGCACGTGGTCGGTGATCGGCCAGTGCTCCACCATCAGGACGCCGGGCACCCACAGCGAGGTGCGGAAGTAGTGCGGCACCGTGCCGCGCGCCTTCATGTTGACCTTCGGGTTGTCGAGGCACGGCTTGTAGAGGTCCGGGCGGTCGTAGCGGTTCATCACGCCCTTGGGACCGTCCGGGATGTCGATCTCCTCGGTGGCCGAGTCGGTGAGGGCGTTGACGCCGAGGGGCAGGGCCCGGTCGAGCGCCACCAGGATCTGGTTGTCCCAGTGCACGAGAAGGTGCCCCGGATCGAGACCGTTCTCCGCGGCCAGGCGCCAGTTGCCCACCAGCTTGCGGTGGATACCGCGGATCACGATGCCCTGGTCCAGCAGATGCGGCACAGGATTGTCATTGGGGTCGTTGGTGACCGGTGCCGGCAGGTCGCTGCCGAGCGGCGGCGGAGTGCCGTAGTCCTCGTCCCCGACGAACACGTAGATGATCCCGTTCACCTCTTCGACGGGGTACGTGCGGATGCCGGCATTGCCGATCAGCGAGTCGTCGGGGTTGCCGACGATCGTGGTGAGGCTGCCATCCTCGAGGCCGTACGTGAATCCGTGGTACCAGCAGGTGATCGTGCCCTCCGACAGGCACATCGGCTTGGCGGACAGCTTCACGCCGCGGTGGATGCAGCGGTCCGACACGGCGTACGCCTTGCCCGCCGAACGGCGCACGGCGATGTCGTGGCCGCCGATCGTGATGCCCTTGACGGTGCCGTCCTCGAGTTCGCCGGACAGCAGTGCGGGGTACCAGTGGTTGGCGTAGCCCCAGTCGGCTTTGACGTAGGGCGCGTACTGCCGGGTCACGCCGGCGGACGAGCCGCTGTAAGAAGAACCGGTCATCGAAGAGACCTCCGTTGTGGTCTGAGTGAATGGGCTGTTCAGCTGCGGGGATGGGACCAGCTGCGCGAAGGCCCGGGCTGTGGGCCGCAAGTTCTGGAGAAGTCGAAACACCTTGGGTGTTGCGAGTCACACTATCAGTTGTCCATGGACTGTCAATAGATTTTTTATGGAACTTCGATGGACTCCTCCTGATACCGTGCACCCAGCGCATATCGCTCCTTGCGGTTCGCGCCCGCGCCAGGTCGTCCGTCGAGGAACAGCGAAAGAGGACATGAGCCCCACCGACCCCCAGCCGTCCGGAGAGCCCGAATCGCTGGCGCCAGGACGGCGCTGGCACCTCGCGGAGAACGCCTACGAGGAGGGGCTCACCGCATTCGAGTTCGCGCTCCTGCAGGTGGAGAGCGGTTTCCAACGGTTCGCGGTCCAGGCGATCCGCGTCGCAGCGGACCTCGACCTGGGTTTCAACGAGGTGGTTGCGCTACACGTCGTTCGAATGCAGGAGCGGTCGAAGGACACCGCCACCATCGCGCAGCTGACCAATCGCGATGACCTGCCGAATCTGCAGTACAACTTGCGCAAGCTGGTCAGCATGGGACTTCTCGAGCGCACCAAGTCCGGCGCCGCGTCCGTCTTCACGGTGACCGCGAAGGGCCGCGAGATCACCGACCGCTATGCGCAGTTGCGCCGCCAGACCCTGGTGTCCAATCTCGAGGAACTGAGCGACATCACGACCAAGATGCACCACGCGGTCCGGTCGATGCAGGTGCTCACCGGTCTCTACGAGGCGGCCAGCCGCGAGCTCGCCACCATCAACACCGCGGTTCTGTTCGAGCCATTGCCCGACGACGAGACCGCAGGCTGAAGCCGCTGCTCAGCCGGCGAACACCGCCGGACAGAGCCGCCCGCGATCCAAGCGGACCCGGTCCTGGCCCGACTCGCCTTCAGGACAGGAAGCGCTCGATCGCGTCCCGCACGGCCAGCGCCTTCTCGCCGTACTCCCGATAGAGATCCGCGGTCAGGCGTGAGGCGGGACCGGAGACGCTGAAACAGCCGCGCACGGCTCCACCTCGCCCGCGCAGGGCGACCGCGACGGCGGCGATCCCGTCGTGCAGTCCCTGATCGGTCACCGCGTACCCGCGGCTTCGGATATCGGCGATCTCCCGGCGGAGCACCGCCGGATCGGTCACCGTGCGATCGGTCAGCTGAGCGAGTTCGGTCGACAGGAACTCCTCGACCTGGGTGTCCGGAAGCGATGCGAGGTAGGCCTTGCCCGTGGACGCCGCATGCAGAGGAAGCCGGGTTCCCAACGGAAGGAACGCCCGAAGCTGGTGCGCGCTGTCGAGGCGCTCGATCAGCACCAGCTCGCTTCCGTCCGGAACCGCCAAGTGGACGGTCTCACCGGTCGCGACCTGCAACCGGCTCAGCTCGGGGAGCGCCACGTCGCGCAGGTCGTCGCCGGCCGACATCGCACTGCCCACACTGAAGGCGCGGCCGGTGATCACCCACCGTCCCGCGTCGTTCGTCGCGGGCCGCAACCAGCCTGCGTCGGCCAGGGTCTTGAGGCATCGCTGAACCGTGCTCTTGGGCACGTCGAGGCGCTTGCTCAGCTCCGACAGCCCGACGGGCTGCGCGGCCGCGACCTCCTCGAACACCCGGATCGCGGTGAGAACACTGTTCATTCAAGACCTTTCACACGCGTCGGTTGACTGCGAGCACCACGGGCTATACGTTAGCCGGACCACAATGTAGCACATCGGTCCACTATGCGGACCGATATGACCGAGACCGTCCGGTAAGGACTTCAGAAGGGACCTTCACCGATGACCACCCTCATACCCGGGCCGCTGCTGACATCTCTCGATCCCGGCAACGGCGCCGAGGATCGCTGCGCCGTCCGTGTCGGAGACGACGCACTCACCAGGTCCGAACTGATCGCAGCGGCATCCGCCGTGGCAGACGAAATCACCGGCGCCACAAGAGTTGCCATCGACGCCACGGCGAGCATCGAGACAGTGATTGCGACGACCGCGTGCCTGATGACGGGTGTGACCGCGGTACCGGTGCCACCGGACTCGGGTCCGGCCGAACGGAACCACATCCTGAAAGATTCGAACGCGCAGTTGTGGCTCGGCGCCGAGCGCTCGGACGTCACCCTCCCCCTCGTCCCGGTCGACGCGCGTGCTCGATCCGGATCGACGCACCTCGAGCCCGATCCCGGAACCGCCGCGATGATCATGTACACCTCGGGCACCACCGGGGCCCCGAAGGGTGTCGTGCTCTCTCGCTCGGCAGTGGCGGCGGGGCTTGACGGACTGGCCGAGGCCTGGGACTGGGGGCCCCACGACACCCTCGTTCACGGGCTTCCACTGTTCCACGTGCACGGACTCATCCTCGGCGTCGTGGGCGCGCTCCGACACGGCTCACCGCTCGTGCACACCGTGCGACCCACACCGGAAGGATATGCGGCAGCTGGCGGTTCGTTGTACTTCGGCGTTCCCACCGTGTGGTCCCGGGTGTGCGCCGACGAGTCTGCCGCCCGTGCCCTCGGCTCTGCCCGACTCCTCGTCTCGGGCAGCGCTCCCCTGCCAGTGCCCGTCTTCGAGCGCATGTTGTCGCTCACCGGATCCGCTCCGGTCGAGCGCTACGGAATGAGCGAGACCATCATCACGCTCAGCACACGGTTCGACGGCGAGAGGCGACCCGGCTGGGTGGGACTCCCGATCGGGGGCGTGGCGAGCCGGCTGCGAGATCAGGCGGGCAACCCGGTACCGAACGACGGAGAAACCCTTGGGCAGTTGGAGATCACGGGTCCGACCCTCTTCGACGGATACCTGGACAACCCCGAGAAGACCGCAGAGTCGATGACCGACGACGGGTGGTTCAAGACAGGGGACATCGCCGTCGTCGACGAGCAGGGCTTCCACCGCATCGTCGGGCGGGAGTCGATCGACATGATCAAGTCGGGCGGCTACCGGATCGGTGCGGGGGAGGTCGAGCAGGCACTGCTGAATCATCCCGGCATCAGCGAGGCCGCAGTCGTCGGCGTACCGGACGACGACCTCGGACAGCGGATCGTTGCGTACGTCGTCGGCGACTGCCACGACCATCGCGAGCTGTCGAACTTCGTCGCACAGACACTGTCGATCCACAAACGCCCACGCGAGATTCGCGTCGTGGACGTCCTGCCGCGCAACGCAATGGGCAAGGTCCAGAAGAAGCTGCTCGTCGAGGACGTCCAGGCGGGTCGATGACCACGCCGGCGTGTCCCGGCCGGATCAGGATCGCCATCGATCAGGACGTTGCGGTCCTCACGATCGACCATCCCCGCCGATGCAACGCACTGACCGGGCAGATGCTCTCCGAGTTGACGAACGCTCTGGCGTGTCTGGCCGATGATCCCGCGGTGTCCGTGCTCGTCGTGACCGGTTCCGGGCCCCATTTCTGTGCCGGAATGGACATTCGCGAGCTGAGGTCGGCAAGGAGATCCGGAATTCGGATGGAAGACCGGGTCACCGATGCGGAAGAGACTCTGGCGGCCTTCCCCAAACCGACGGTCGCGGTCGTCTCCGGCTACTGCATCGGCGGCGGCGCACAGCTCGCATTGGCGTGCGACATACGCATCGCTGCGGAGGACGCCGAGTTCGCGGTGACACCGGCAAGGCTCGGCGTGATCTACCCGCCCCGGACGATCACGAGATTGGTCCGCACGCTCGGGCCCGCCACCGCCAAACGCTTGGTGATCACCGGCGACCGAGTGGATTCCGCGACCGCGCTGCGGGTGGGACTGATCTCGGAAGTCGTGCCCGGAGAATTTCTCCGTTCGCGCGCGGCCGCGCTGGCAGCCACGATCGCAACTCGGTCCTCGATCACCCAGCGGGCGGCCAAGGAGATGATCGACGCCGCGGCAGCCGAGGGAATCGAGCCCGAACTCGAACACCGCTGGGCCAGTGTCCGCAACCCCGATCTCCACATCGGTCTCGACGCCTTTCTCACCGGCAGCACCCCACAGTTCACGAGGTCCGCGGCGGCGCCCTGATCGTCCGCCTCCTCAAGATGTAAGGCAGCCAACGAAAGACCCCCGGTGTCGCGGCGGAGGAGGGTGCGCGACACCGGGGGTCTTCGTGCACTCGGCCCCGAACCGTCGGAGCACCGACGGTCCTACCCCTGAGGCCGAGGGGTCTAGGTGGCCTTGCCCGCCACCGCTCGTTCCGTGATCGACTCCGCTGCCGCGGAGACGTCGTCGGCATCGGTGGTGACGACCGCGCCGCCGAACTCCGGCGCCTCGATCGAGTAGGCCGACTCCCCGTGGACGGCGACGTCGAGTCCGTCGCGCTCGATGTCGTGATGGACGCGCAGGCCGGTGGCCTTGTCCATCCCCTTGGCGATCAGCCAGGTGACGATGAAGGAGTACGCGAGGACCGCAACGACGGCCACCGTCTGCTTACCGAGCAGGCCGAATCCGCCGCCGTAGAACAGGCCCGCGACGCCGTTGGGCGCGGCCTCGGTCGCGAGGAAGCCGATCAGCAGGGTGCCGAGGATGCCACCGACGAGGTGGATGCCGACGACGTCGAGGGCGTCGTCGTAGCCGAGTCGGTACTTCAGCGAGATCGCCACGCAGCACACGGCTCCGGCGAGGCCACCGATGACCAGCGCCCCGATCGGGGAGACCGCCCCGCACGCCGGCGTGATCGCCACGAGGGCCGCGATCAGGCCGGACGCCGCACCGAGGGTGGTGGAGCGCCCCTCCCGGATCCGCTCGACGAGCAGCCATGCGCAGATGCCCGCGCAGGCGGCGGCGAGGGTGTTGAGCACCACGACCGATGCGCTGTTGTTCGCGGCGAGCGCGGAGCCACCGTTGAACCCGAGCCAGCCGAACAGCAGGATGCCTGCGCCGAGCATGGTCAGCGGAAGGCTGTGCGGGCGAGGAGGATTGGTGAAGTTGTGCCGCTTGCCGAGCACCAGGATCAGCGCCAGGGCGGCGATGCCGGCGTTGATGTGCACGGCGGTGCCGCCGGCGAAGTCGACCGCCCCGAGCGTGTTGGCGATCCAGCCGCCGACGACGGTGCCGTCCTCGTTGTCGAACGCGAACACCCAGTGCGCCACCGGGAAGTACACCAGCACAACCCAGATCGCGGTGAAGCCCATCCAGGCACCGAACTTGAGCCGGTCCGCCACCGCACCGGAGATGAGGGCCACGGTGATGCCCGCGAAGAGCAACTGGAACGCCGCGACCAGGGCGGGCGGCAGGCCCGGTTCCGCGGGCGCCTCGAGCAGTTGCCCGAGTCCCATGTATTCGAGCGGGTCACCGAGCAGCCCGGCACCGCCGAGCGAGTTGCCGAGCACCGCCGAGTAGCCGAACAGCACCCACAGCACCCCGACCACGGCGAAGGCGCCGAAGGTCATCATCATCATGTTGAGGGTGCTGCGGACGCTGACCATGCCGCCGTAGAAGAGTGCCAGTCCCGGCACCATCAGCGTCACCAGTCCGGCGGCGGCGAGTATCCAGGCGGTGTCGGCCGCGGCCATAGCCTGATCCATGCGGTCCACCTTTTCGTCCGAAGGGGCCACCGCGCGATCGGCGGTGGTGCGACGCCCGTTTGATACGAGGAATCGTCGTCACCCGAGAGTGGACTGCAGGCTCACCGGTCGCAACCGGGGCGTGTGAACTCTGGGTAAAGGCAATTCCCAAGCAGCGCAATGAAAGACAACGAACCATGGGATCAACACGGCTGTAACACGACCGTCACGCACACGCCGCCGCCGGGAGTGTCAGCTCACCCCGCCATCGCCCGGACGGCGGCGACCGCTCCCCCGTCGACGAGCAGGTCGGCGCCGGTGACGAACCCGGCCTGCGGGGACAACAGGAACGCGGCCGCGGCCGCGATGTCGTCCGGTGTCCCAACCCGTTTCGTGGCGGACATGCCCACCATCGCACGCATCGACTCGCCACTCGCGCCGTCGAGCTCCTGCCGCCCCATCGACGTGGAGATCACCCCCGGGCTGATGGAGTTGACCCGCGCGCCGCGCCCACCCCAGGCACCCGCCGCCGCCTGCACTCGCAGAATGTTCGCCCGCTTGGCCCACACGTACGCCACCGTCGGGAGGCCGATGGCCTCGGGACTCAGGAACGGCAGGTCCAGCAACTCGGCGGTCGGCGTCGCGGCCAGCGCGCGCTCCTGCTCGGCGGGGAATCCGCCGGGCATCATGTGACCCGCCATGCTCGCGATCACCACACCGGCACCGCCCGGCGCGACGACCCGCGCGAACTCGTCGAGGGTGTGCGCGACGCCGAGCAGGTCGACCCGCAGGACGGCCTCCGTCGACGCCTGCTCGGGCGACAGTCCCGCCGTGTGCACCACGTGGACGACTCGACCCAGCTCGTCCGCTGCGTCAGCGAGCGACGCCACCGACGCCGCGTCGGACACGTCGACCACCCGGGTCCTGACGTCGTGCCCCTCGCCACGCAGCTGTTCGGCGGCGGCACCGAGCACGGATTCGGCGAAATCCGCGAGCAGGACCACCCGGCCGCTGCCCACACGCCGGGCGATTGCCAACCCCATGCCGCCCACGCCGATGATGACCGAAACGTCCTTCTCCATTTGCTGTCCTTTCATTCTTCAAATTCGACAATCACAATCTCCATCGAAGCGCAGTCTTCGTCAACGGGCGCACGCCAGGCTCGGCGCACGCGCTTGACACGCGAGGGTGAACAGCGTTCACTGGCTCGGCGGTGAACGCTGTTCACCCCACAGGGGAACGTTTGGAGAACGCGATGGAGAGTGCCGTGACCACCACACCGAAAGCCGCGACATCGAGCGGTGCGGTCACGTTCCTGCTGAGCCTGGCCGGTCTCGTCGTGGCGCTGCAGACGACACTGGTCGTTCCACTGCTCCCCGATTTCCCGGAGATCCTCGACGTCACCAACGGCGACGCCACGTGGCTGGTCACCATCACATTGCTGACCGGAGCAGTGGCCACGCCCATCGTCTCCCGCATGGCCGACATGTTCGGCAAGCGGCGGATGATGGTGCTGTCGCTGACGATGATGGTGGCGGGATCGCTGATCGCCGCGATCGGCGGAACCTACCTGGCGGTGCTGATCGGGCGCGCTCTGCAAGGCTTTTCGTCGTCGCTCATCCCGGTGGCGATGGCCGTGCTGCGCGACGTGCTGCCGCGGGAGAAGGTGGCCGGTGCCGCGGCGATGATCAGCGCGACAATGGGAATCGGCGGCGCACTCGGACTTCCCGCCGCCGGCGTCCTGTACGACCACTTCGGCTGGACGTCGGTCTTCTGGGTCTCGGGCGTCGTCGGATGTGCGCTCCTGCTGGGCATCCTCGTGCTCGTCCCGGCCTCCGTGTCGGGCACCCGGGCCCGGTTCGACGTGATCGGCGCGATCCTGCTGTCCCTCGCCCTGACGGCGTTGCTGCTCGGGATCTCGAAGGGCCCGGCGTGGGGATGGTCGAGCCCGCAGACTCTCGCGAGCCTGGCCGCCGCAGCCCTCATCGTCGCCCTCTGGGTCCCCTACGAGCTCCGCGTGACCGCCCCGATGGTGAACCTGCGGATCTCCGCGCACCGGCCCGTGCTGCTCACCAACGTCGCAGGCCTGTTCGTCGGGTTCTCGTCGTACGCGAACACCCTGTCCACCACGCAGCAGCTGCAGCTGCCGGAGATCACCGGCTTCGGGTTCGGACTCAGCGCGGCCACCGCGGGCCTGTGCATGGTGCCGGGCGGTATCGCCATGCTCCTGTTCTCTCCGCTCTCGGCGAGGATGACCGCGCGGTTCGGTGGCCGCAGCACGCTCGTCCTCGCCTGCCTCGTGATGACCGCGGCCTACGCCTTCCGCATGGCCTTCGACAGCACCGTCACGCTGATCATCGTCGGCAGCGTCCTCGTGAGCATCGGCAACGCGATGGCGTACGCCACGATGCCCGCCCTGATCATGGGATCCGTCCCGCTGAACGAAACCGCAGCCGCGAACGGTCTCAACAGCCTCCTGCGGACGATCGGGTCGTCGAGCATGAGTGCGGTCGTCGCCGCACTGCTGACCGGCATCACCGTCGAGGTGGCCGGGCGGACCTTCCCCGGGCACAGCGCCTTCACCGCCATGTTCGCGATCGCGGGCACCGCGACCCTGTTGGCTACGCTGGCTGCCGTGTTCCTTCCGAAGCCGTCCGTCCCCCGGGTCGAACCGTGGGCCGCCGACGAACCTTCGGCCGAGGCCACCAGCCCGACGAAGATCTGACCGCCCCGACACGACGAGGACTGCCGCATGAGCGAGAGGACCACCCGCGACGTCATCATCGACGCCGCGCGGAGGTTGTTCGCCGAACGCGGATTCACCCTGACGACCATCCGGGATGTCGCCGACGCCGCCGACGTCTCGCCGGCCCTGGTCATGAAGTTGACCGGCAGCAAGGCCGAACTGTTCCAGGCGGCCGCACCGGAGGCGCCGAGGGTCGAGGAACTCGACCACCCGTCCGAGCCGCTGGGATGCCGCATGGTGCGAGCTCTCGTCGAACGGCGGGACTCGGGGGATTTCGAGTACTGGGCGATAGCGCCGTTCATCCTCCAGGAAGCTCCGGACCGCGAGGTCGCGCGCGCGAAGATGATGGCCGGATTCGTCCCGAGGATCGCCGCCGCGATCGGTGACGACTCGGCGGGACAGGTGCGCGCCCGACTCATCGTCACCCTCATGCTCGGCCTCGCCAGCGGATTGCGCACCTTCGAAATCGTGACGCCCGATGTGATCGACAGCCGCAGTCTGATCGAGACCTACGGTGCACTCGTGCAGAACGTCATCGACAACGACACGTTGTGATCGTCCGTCGGACATCGCCGCCACCGCAGAGCCGACGACGAATACCGGACGACGCGTAATCTTCTCCCATGTCGTGTCCCGGCTTTCCGTTCACCCTCTCGCAAACTTGACGTGAGAGAACGACGCGAACAGTCAGCACGAGAGAAGGAACCCCCGGCGTTGCACCTGCAGTCACCAGCGGACCGCTTCCAGCAGATCCCGGCCGAGTACCTCCGGTCGCCGTTCGCCGCCGCGCCCCGCACCCTCGTCGACATCCTCACCGCCACCGCCGACGCGCATCCCGACGCACCCGCGATCGACGACGGCGACACCACGCTGACGTACGCGGAGCTGCGGGACGAGGTCGAGCGGGGCGCGCAGTGGCTCGGGG
Organism: Rhodococcus sp. NPDC004095; assembly: GCF_053604015.1. Lineage (NCBI taxonomy): Bacteria > Bacillati > Actinomycetota > Actinomycetes > Mycobacteriales > Nocardiaceae > Rhodococcus > Rhodococcus sp. NPDC004095. The sequence goes on along the minus strand of NZ_JBSGGS010000007.1, from coordinate 41,002 downwards.
ACCTCGGGGTCGGCGCCGGCGACCGGGTGGGCATCCGGATGCCGTCGGGCTCGCAGTCGCTGTACACGGCGATCCTGTCCGTTCTCGCCGCGGGCGCGGCCTACGTGCCGGTCGACGCCGACGACCCGGACGAGCGCGCCGAGCTGGTGTTCGGGGAGGCGCAGGTCGCAGCGATCCTGACCGGCCGCGGCGTCGAGGCCGGCACCGCCCCGGCCCGCGAGAACACGCCGCGCCCGCCGACCCTCGACGACGACGCCTGGATCATCTTCACCTCCGGTTCCACCGGCACCCCGAAGGGGGTCGCGGTCAGTCACCGCAGTGCCGCCGCGTTCGTCGACGCCGAGGCGCGGATGTTCCTGCCCGACGACCCGATCGGCCCCGGCGACCGCGTCCTCGCGGGACTGTCGGTCGCGTTCGACGCGTCCTGCGAGGAGATGTGGCTGGCCTGGCGGCACGGGGCCTGCCTGGTGCCCGCGCCCCGCGCCCTGGTGCGCAGCGGCATGGACCTCGGGCCGTGGCTGGTGTCACGGGCCGTCACCGTCGTCTCCACCGTCCCCACGCTCGCCGCGCTGTGGCCCGCCGAGGCCCTCGAAGAGGTGCGCCTGCTGATCTTCGGCGGCGAGGCCTGCCCACCCGAGCTCGCCGAACGGCTCGCCGTCGACGGCCGCGAGGTGTGGAACACCTACGGGCCCACCGAGGCCACCGTCGTCGCCTGCGCCGCGCAGATGGACGGCAAGTCGCCGGTGCGCATCGGGCTGCCACTCGACGGCTGGGACCTGGCCGTCGTCGACGGCGACGACAACCCGGTCGAGACCGGCGGGGTCGGCGAACTGGTCATCGGCGGCGTCGGGCTCGCCCGCTACCTGGACCCCGCGAAGGACGCCGAGAAGTACGCGCCGATGCCCTCGCTCGGCTGGGACCGCGCCTACCGCAGCGGCGACCTCGTGCGGCTCGAACCGGGCGGCCTGCTCTTCCAGGGCCGCGCCGACGACCAGGTCAAGATCGGCGGCCGCCGCATCGAACTCGGCGAGGTGGACAACGCGCTGCAGAACCTGCCCGGCGTCGCCGGTGCCGCCGCCGCGGTCCGTACGACCGCCTCCGGGCACGCGATCCTCGTCGGGTACCTGGCCAGCACCGACCCCGACTTCGACCTCGCCGCCGCACGCGCCCACCTCGCCGAGCAGCTGCCCGCGGCCCTGGTGCCTCGGCTCGCACTGGTGCCCGAACTGCCGACCCGCACCTCGGGGAAGGTGGATCGGGCGGCGCTGCCGTGGCCGCTGCCCGGCGCCGCGCCGGAGGACGCGGCCACCGGGGCGGGTCTCGACGGCACCGCCGGGTGGGTGGCCGGGCTGTGGGCGTCGATCCTCGGCGCGCAGATCACCGGCCCCGACGACGACTTCTTCGCCGCCGGCGGCGGCTCGCTGGCGGCGGCACAACTGGTGACGGCGCTGCGCGAGCGGTTCCCCGAGGTCACCGTCGCCGAACTGTACGACCACCCGCGGCTCGGGTCGCTCGCCGAGCATCTCGACTCCCTCGCCCCCGCCGAGGTCACCGAACCGCGGCACGTCGAGCCGACCCCCCGTTCCGCACAGTGGCGGCAGATCCTGTGGACCGTCCCGCTCACCACACTGACCGGACTGCAGTGGGTGACCTGGCTGGCCCTGGTGAACAACGTGCTCGCCTGGTTCACGGACGTGCCGTGGGCGCCGGCCCTCTCCTGGTGGTGGGTGCTGCTCGGGGTGCTGCTGTTCATCACCCCGCTGGGCCGGATGGGCATCGCGGTCACCGGTTGCCGGGTCCTGCTGCGCGGTCTGCAACCGGGCACCTACCCGCGCGGCGGACCCGAACACCTGCGACTGTGGGTCGCGCACCGGCTCACCGAGGCCAGCGGCGCCGCGAACCTGTCCGGGGCGCCGTGGATGATCTACTACGCCCGCGCGCTCGGCGCGAAGGTCGGACGCGGCGTCGACCTGCACACCCTGCCCCCGGTGACCGGGATGCTCGAACTCGGCGAGGGCTGCTCCGTCGAACCCGAGGTGGACCTGTCCGGGCACTGGATCGACGGCGACGTCGTCCACATCGGCGGCATCCGGATCGGCGCCGGTGCCGCCGTCGGCGCCCGGTCGACGCTGCTGCCCGGCGCCCGGATCGGCAAGAACGCCGAAATCGCCCCCGGTTCCGCGGTGATCGGGCGCGTCAAGGCCGGGCAGAGCTGGGCCGGTTCCCCGGCCGTCAAGGTCGGCAAGGCCGTGCATCCGTGGCCCGCCCAGCGTCCCCGCCGCGCCACCCACTGGGTACCCGTGTACGGCCTGACGTCCCTGTTCATCGCCTCACTGCCGATCGTCGCCCTCGCCGCGGGTATCGCGCTGATCGGCTGGGGTGTCCACGACACCGCCGACCTCGGCGCCGCGATCCCCCGCGCGCTGGCGTGGCTGCCGGTCGCGACGCTGCTGGCGCTGCTCGTGTTCGCGGTACTGACCGCGGTCGCGGTCCGAGCCCTCGGCGTCGGCCTCACCGAGGGCTACCACCCGGTGCGCAGTCGGGTCGGCTGGCAGGTGTGGGCCACCGAGCGTCTGCTCGACTCGGCCCGCACCTTCCTGTTCCCGCTCTACGCGAGCCTGCTCACGCCGATCTGGCTGCGGCTGCTCGGGGCGAGGATCGGCAAGAACGTCGAGGCGTCGACCGTGCTGCTGCTGCCGAAGTTCACCACCGTCGCGGACGGGGCGTTCCTCGCCGACGACACGATGGTCGCGTCCTACGAACTCGGCGGCGGGTGGCTGCACATCCAGGAGGCGAAGGTCGGCAAGCGCGCCTTCCTCGGCAACTCCGGGATGGCCGGGCCCGGTCGACGGGTCCCGAAGAACGGCCTCGTGGCGGTGCTGTCCGCGGCACCGAGCAAGGCGAAGTCCGGGTCGTCGTGGCTCGGCAGCCCACCGGTGAAGCTGCGGCGCGCGGCCAGTGACGGCGACGCCGAACGCACCTTCGCGCCGCCCACCCGGCTCAAGGTCGCGCGCGCGGTCGTCGAGACCTGCCGGTTGCTGCCGGTGATGATCACGTTCGGTATCGGACTCGGCGTGCTGTTCGCGTTGCAGGCCCTCGCCGGCGCGGTCGGGTTCTGGGCGGCGGCGCTGCTCAGCGGGGTCGTGCTGCTGGTCGCTGGCGCCGTCGCCGGCCTGATCTCGATCGTCGCGAAGTGGGTCACGGTCGGCCGGATCGGCCGCACCGAACACCCGCTGTGGAGTTCGTTCGTGTGGCGCAACGAGGTGTCGGACGCGTTCGTCGAGACCGTCGCCGCCCCCTGGTTCGCGCGCGCCGCCACCGGCACCGCGGTGCTGAACGTGTGGCTGCGCGGGATGGGCGCGTCGATCGGCCGCGGCGTCTGGTGCGAGTCGTACTGGCTGCCCGAAGCCGATCTGGTGACCCTCGCCGACGGCGCCACCGTCGAACGCGGCTGCGTTGTGCAGACCCACCTGTTCCATGATCGGATCATGGCCATGGACACCGTCACCCTCGGCGCAGGCGCGACACTCGGTCCGCACTGCGTCGCACTGCCCGCATCCGGTATCGGCGACGGCGCCACCGTCGGACCGGCGTCGCTGGTGATGCGTGGCGACGTGGTGCCGCCGAACACCCGCTGGCAGGGCAACCCGATCGGCCCATGGAACTGAAGGGGTTGCGGCACATGGTCAAACCGGGCAAGTTCTATGAGCAGCCGATCGACCCCTACCTGCCCGACGTCGGCAACCGCGGGTACCGGGTGTCGCGGTACGACCTCGAGCTGACGTACAAGGTCGCCAGCAACCGACTGGCCGGGAAGGCGACGATCACCGCCGCCGCCACGGACACACGCGGCAAGTTCGCGTTCGACCTGTCACAGGCGCTGGCCGTGTCGAAGGTGTCCGTGAACGGTTCCCGCGCAGCGAAGTACACCCACCAGCGCGGCAAGCTGACCGTCACGCCCACGCAGAAGATCCCGGCCGGCGGCGCCCTGTCGGTGACCGTGCAGTACGCCGGTACGCCGAAACCGGTCCGCGGGCCGTGGGGCGAGGTCGGGTGGGAGGAACTGACCGAGGGCGCGATCGTGGCGAGCCAACCGAACGGTGCGGCGTCGTGGTTCCCGTGCGACGACCACCCGAGTTCCAAGGCCAGCTACCGGATCGCGATCACGACCGACTCGCCGTACTACGTGGTCGCGAACGGGGTTCTGGCGCGCAAGCAGACCCGCGCCAGCCAGACCACCTGGGTGTACGAGCAGAGCGAGCCGATGGCGAGTTACCTGGCGACCATCCAGATCGGGCCGTACCAGCGCAGGCGGGTGGCGGACACCGTGCCCGTCCCGATGTACGCGGTGCTGCCGCAGCGCCTGCGCACGCCCTTCGACCACGACTTCGGCCGCCAGCCGAAGATGATGGAGACCTTCATCGATCTGTTCGGCCCGTACCCGTTCGCCGACTACACCGTCGTCGTGACCGACGATGAACTGGAAATCCCCATTGAGGCACAGGGAATTTCGGTTTTCGGTGCGAACCACTGCGACGGACGGCGCGGGTCCGAGCGGCTCGTCGCGCACGAACTGGCGCACCAGTGGTTCGGCAACAGCCTCACCCTCGCGGCGTGGCGGGACATCTGGCTGCACGAGGGTTTCGCCTGCTACGCGGAATGGTTGTGGTCGGAGAACTCCGACGGGCCGTCCGCCCAGGAGATCGCGGCACAGGTGCACCGGATCCAATCGGGGCTGCCGTACGACCTGACCCTCGGCGACCCCGGTCCGGCGCTGATGTTCGACGATCGGGTCTACAAGCGGGGCGCGTTGACACTGCACGCGCTGCGCACCGAACTCGGCGACGACAACTTCTTCGACCTGCTCCGGCAGTGGACCGCCAAACATCGGCACGGCAGCGTCACCACCGAGGAGTTCACCGACCTCGCCGCGCACTTCACCGACCGGTCGCTGCGCCCGCTGTGGGACCGCTGGCTGTTCGACAGGAAGCTGCCGCCACTGTGAGTGAATTCCGCCCCATCCGGGGTGAAGTTCACCGACGGTGCGGCTACGCCGCGCGGACGAAGTAGGGGTAACGCTCGCCGGGTTCCTCGTGCGCGAAGCGGACCCGGACCGGTTCTGCGGAGCGATCCGGCGGCACGCCCTCGATCCACGCGTAGGTCCACGGGCCGTCGTCGAGTTCGACGATCGCGATGGTGCACTCGACGTAGCCGATGGGCACGTCGCGTCGCGTCGCGCAGTGGACGACGGTGCAGGAGACGATCGACCCGGCGCCGCAGGAGGGCACCCAGGTCAGGTCGGTGCACCCGCAGTGCGAACACGTCGCTGTATCGGGGGCGAGGAGGGTCGTACAGTCGTCGCAGCTGCGGATCATCAACGCAGTCTCGACCGGCGGAAGCGGGTGTTCGAGCATCGGATGTACCTCGGCTTGAAGCGCTGGAACTGTCAAGCACCACCATCCCCGGCGGCAACCCGACGCACGACGGTCGAACTACCCGGTGCCATACCTGTTTTTCGGCGCCACCGTACCCGTATCCCCCGTCGACACCCACCCCGACGGCGGAGTTTCACCAGGTCACGTGCCATACCCGGATTTCTGTTGGGCCACCCAGGCGGCGATCTGGCTGCGTGAACCGAAGCCGAGTTTGGTCAGGACGTGTTCGACGTGCCCCTCGGCGGTGCGGCGCGAGATGACCAGGGTCTCGGCGATTGCCCGGTTGGTCAGGCCCTGCGCGACGAGGTCCGCGACCTGCCGTTCCCGCCGCGTCAGGACGCTCACCTCCGGCACCGGATCGACGGGAAGCTCGCCGAGTGCGTGGGCGACGGAGTCCTCGACGCTCGCCTCCGCGCCCCGCCGGAACGCGACGGCGAACGCCCGGTCCCCGAGTGCGCGACGGGTCCGATCCACGCACTGCTCGTGGAAACCCTGCAACGCCGGAACCGTGACGCCGCTGCTGCCGACCGCCTGCCACAGCGTCTGGGCCGCACCGAGCAGAACCGCGGCCCGGCCCGGATCGTTGTCCCGCTCGGCGATCCACGCCAGCGCCTCCACCGAGATCGCCGTCCCGACGATGTCGTCCGCCGCCCGGTCGAGTTGCAGCCCCTCTTCGAGCAGTGCCCGTGCCCGCACGTGGTCGGTCCGCACCAGCGCGAGTCCGAGGATGCACAACGAGTAGGACCGGTACAGGGTCTCCCCGGTGGCCTGTGTGACCACCAGCGCCGCCTCCTGGGACGCGGCGGCACCCTCGAAGTCCCCCAGAAGGGCCTGGGCAAGCGCAATGCCGAGCAGCGACGACACGTGCCGCAGCGGGTCCACGTCCACCGAGAAGTACGCCAGCGCGCGGTCGAAGAGTTCGAGGGCCCGCGGCAGATCACCCGCGAACACGCACAGATAGCCGTCGGCGTGGGCGAGCAGCGCGTCCAGACGTGGATCGTCGAGTCGGGCGACGACGGTGCGGGCCTCCGCGACCCGCGCCTGCCCCGCGATCACATCCCCCTGGTTGCCTGCCAGGATGACGTCCGCGCAGAGCGCCCTGGCCCGGGTGACGGTGGGCGCGCCGCCCTGGTGGTCGAGGGCCAGGTCGAGCCAGTGCCGCCCCTCCTTGATCTGGCCCCGAGACAGGCAGTAGGGGCTCATCGCGGTAGCGATCCGCAGCCCGGACTCCGCCTCCTCCGGCGCGGCGAGACAGTAGCGCATCGCCGCTCGCATGTTCGGCCGCTCGCGATGCAGGCGGGCCAGCCAGCCGAGCTGGCCCGGCCCGAGCCACTCGGCCTCGGCCCGCAGCACCAGCGCCTCGTACCAGTCCCGGTGCCGACGGGACAGCCGCGCGTCGTCCCCGGTCTCACGCAATCTCTCGCGGCCGTAGTCACGCAGGGTTTCCAGCATCCGGTAGCCGACCACCCCGTCGACCTCGTCGCGGTTGAGGATCGACTTGTCCACCAGTGACGCGATGAGGTCGAACAATTCGTCGGGACCGAGGTCGTCACCGCAGATCGCCTCGGCGGCGTCGAGTTCGAACCACCCGGAGAACACCGACAGCCGACTCCACACCTCCCGTTCCCGGGGGGTGCACAATTCGTGGCTCCAATCGATGCACAGGCGCAACGTCTGCTGCCGCGTCGGCGCACCCCGGCTCCCGACGTTGAGCAGGCGGTACCGGTCGGTGAGGCGTTGCAGGATCTGTTCGGCCGACAACGCCCGCAACCGAGCCGCGGCAAGCTCGATCGGCAACGGCAGTCCGTCGAGCCGCTGACAGATCCGGGTCACCGCTGCGCGGTTCTCGTCGGTCAGCCCGAAGCCCGGCACCGCCGCGCCGGCCCGCTCCTCGAACAGCGTCACCGCCTCGTAGCGGGTGGCGCCACGAATCTTCGCCGGTCGATCCGGGTCCGGGACACCGAGCGGCGGCACCCTCAGTACCGCCTCACCACCGACGCCGAGCGGTTCTCGGCTGGTGGCGACGATGCGCAGCTCCGGACAGCTCCGCAGCAACGAGCCCGCCAGGTCCGCGACCGTGTCGACCAGGTGTTCGCAGTTGTCGAGAATGAGCAGCAGGTGCCGGTCGCCGAGGTGCTCGGCCAGTGACGACGGCTGATGCGGCAGCACCTCGCGCATACCGAGCGCCGACGAGACGTTGTCCTCGACCATGTCCGGGGAGGACAACAGTCCCAGCTCGACCAGCCACACGCCGTCCGCGAAGGCCCGCCGCGAGTCCTCCGCGAGCCGCAACGCGAGCCGGGTCTTGCCGACCCCGCCGATTCCGGTGAACGTCACCAGTCGAGAGGTCGAGAGCAACCGCTTGGCCTCGCTCAACTCGTGGCGGCGGCCGACGAAACTGGTCAGTTCGTGGGGCAGGTTCCCAACCTTGCCCCTGACTGCGGGCGACATCGCGGCGTCACTCTCATTCTCCCGACCCCTGCCGCTACGGTACGCCCGTGGAACCGGTCACCGGTCGCCGTCGGATTGCGATCCGACGCCGATCTCCGAGGAGGCCGGAGAGGCCGGGTCCGCGGGATCGAAACGGCCTGCGGGCAGGTGCGCGCGACTGTTACCGAGCACCAGAATCACGCTCACCGCGGCCACCGCGGCACCGATCAGGAACAGCGCCGGGTAGCCGACCGCTCCGGGCCAGGTCTGCACGACCAACGCCAGCAGCGCGGGCACCGCGAACCCGATGTAGGTGATCGAGTAGAAGACGGCGGTCAGTCCCGCCAGGTCGTCGGGGCGGGCGATGCGCTGGATCTCCTGCAGTCCCGCGACCAGCGCCATGCCGTAGCCACAGCCGAGGATCGCGGCGGCCAGCAGCGCCAGCGGCACCGTCAGCCGGTCCGCGGCGACGGCGCCGAGCGTCATGCCGACCACCAGGATCGCCAACGCCACCACCACCGCGCGGGCACTGCGTGGGGTGTCGATGCGCCGCCCCAGCGCCTGGATGGCGAAGCCACAGCCCAGGGCAACCACGCAGAGCAGTGCGGAGAACCCGACCGGGCGCCCACCGCTGTGGTCGGCCATCAGCGACGGCATCACGGCGTACGCGCAGCTGGCCGCGCCGAACACCCACGGCGCGACGGGCACGACGACCAGCCAGAACCGGCGGTTCGCCGCGGCGGGGATCCTGAGGTCCTCGAGTAGCGGGGCCCGCAGCTCCTTCGGGGTCGCCGGCCGCGATTCGGGCGCCGCCACGAGGGCGGCCCCGGCACCGGCCGCGAGGGCGATGTGCACGACGTACGCCAGGGCGCTCGGCCACGGCGCCCACTGCGCGAGCACCCCCGCGACACCGGCGCCGATCGCGAACCCGGCGGTCAGGCTCATCGCGGCCCGCCGGGCGCCGGACCCTTCCCCCGCCCTGACGTCCCACGGCGGCACCGACAGTTCCTTGAGCCAGCTGCCGCCGACGGCCATGCCGAGCCCGAGGCCGACACCGCTGAGGACGCGACCGGCGACGAGCAGCGCGGCGCTGTCGGCGCCGACGGCAAGCACGATCGATCCGGCGGCCGCGACGAACGGCGCGGGCAGCATGACGGGGCGCCGGCCGAGCCGGTCCGACAGCGGTCCACCGATCAACAGTGCGGGCACGATCCCGAGCACGTACGCGAACAGGAAGCCGTCCACGACGACCGGCGAGTACCCGTGGTCGAGCCGGTACATCACAAGCAGCGGGGTGAATTCGTTGCCGCCCCACGCGACGGCGAACATCGCCGCCGAGACCAGCGCCCACGGCGCGATCCGGCGGCGTGACGATGCCGCCATGTCAACGCGGGTGTCGAGCCGGACGCTCATCGGGCCTCCTCCACGCCGGTGGTGAACGGCAGCCCGTGCACCTGCCGCATGTGGACGTCGACGGCGGCGGCGAACCCCGCGGCGTCGCCGGCCTCGATCAGGTCGGCGAGGCGGACGTGGTCGTCGATGACGGACTGCAGCTGCAGCGGATCGCGGGCCAGCGAACGCGCGGTCATCCGTCGCTGACGTTCCCGCAGGCCGATGTAGAAGGTGACGAGCAGCGGGTTCCCGCCTGCACGCACGATCAGTCCGTGGAAGTCGGCGTCGAGCCCGCTGAACTCGGCGACATCGCCGGCCGCCGCGGCGGCACGCTGCCGGTCGAGGTTGTCCCGCAGTGCGCGCACGAGGGCGGCGCGGGCGGCCGCGTCACGGGCGAGCACTGCCCGGGCGGCGTCGGACTCGACGAGCCGGCGTGCGGAGATCACGTGCTCGGCCTCTCCGTCGGCGACGGGCACGATCAGCGCACCGCGCTTCGGGTACAGCCGCATCCATCCTTCGGCCTCGAGCCGAAGGAACGCTTCCCGGACCGGGGTCCGGGAGGTTCCCATCTCGGCGGCGACCTCGCCCTCGCTGATCAGTTCGCCCCCGGGCAGGGATGCGGACAGGATCCGCTCCTTCACCTCGCGGTACACCTGCTCGGACGCCGAATACAACTTAGACACAAGATGTATTTATACGCTTCGCGAACGAGTTCCCCGACGGCGGGGTGGAATTTCTCAGCTCAGGGCACCCAGTACTTGCGCGCGAGCTGCTCGATCACCGGATCCCCCTCCGGGGCCCGATCGAGCGCGGCGAGATCGTCGTCGAGGGCGACCAGACGGGGGTCGTCGTCCTCGGCGCCCTCAGACGGAGAGCCTCCGTCCTCCGCGATCTGACGGAGCAGCTTTTCGCGGACGCGGTCGCGCAGCGTTTCGGCCATGCCTGAGCATGACCCCACCGGCCGCCGGTGTCGAGTCGGCAGACGCCGAGTCAGTCGTCGCGCTTGCCGAACACCTTGCGAGCCACCGGGATGAGCATGACCAGTGCACCTACGAGCACGATCAGGGAGAAGATCTGCATGGCCATCGGGCGAGCCTCCTTTGTCCGGTTCCTTGCGATCACGTCGGCGCGAGCACCGATCCCCATGGCGTGTTGCGAACCACCGTGAACACCGCGAGGGCAATCAGCACCGTCACCGAGGTACGGGCCGACAACACGATCATCCTCCCGTCCTCACCGCGCCGGCGGCGACGCACCCACCGGACCCAGGCGAGCACCAGCACCAGCACCAACGGCGCGACGAAGACGTTGCTCGACAGCGACGCCCACACCTCACCGTGGGTGAGATCGTGGACGGCCCGCAACCCACCGCACCCCGGGCACCACAGTCCGGTCAGCGCGTGGAAGGGGCAGAAGCCGTACGCACCCGGCCGGTGGGGGTCGCGCACGTACAGCAGTGCCGCGACCGCGAGCCCCGCGGCCGCGACCCCGACGGGCCCGGCCATGCGCTCTCGCGGACCGACCTGTGTGCTCACGCGGTACGGATCACCACCGACGAGACGAGCATGTCGTGCCAGCAGCGGCGCCGCGAATCCCACAGCGGCCACAGGAAGTTCAGGAAGCAGAGGTCACCGAGGATCCCGAGCAGCAACCAGCGCACGAACGCCATCCCGGCACCGAGCGGTCGCCCGTCCGCCTCCCGGACCACCGCGATGTCCAGCCACGACTTGCCCAGCGACTGCCCGGTGCGCCCCTGCCGGAAAACCATGTTCCACACCACAAGAGCCAGCGCGAGCAGGAAGCCGGCGGTCATGATCGCGATTCCGACTCCGCTGACGCCGGTCGTCTCGGAGGTGGTCCCGGTGTAGAAGTCACCGTTGTACGTCGTGGTTGTCGTCGAAGCGTCCTTGAACGCGATGAAGGCACCGATGCCCGCGATGATGTAGCCGACGAGCGGGACGACGATCCCGTCCAACAGGTACGCGCCGACGCGCGCCCACCACGACGCATACGGGTACACCGGCATCGGCGGCGCCGCGTACTGCTGTGGGTACCCCGGGGGCGGATAGCCCGGCTGTTGTGGATATCCCGGCTGCTGTGGGTAACCCGGCTGCTGTGGGTAACCCGGCTGTTGTGGATATCCCGGCTGCTGTGGGTAACCCGGCTGCTGCGGGTAACCCGGCTGCTGCGGGTAACCCGGCTGCTGCGGGTAACCCGGCTGCTGCGGAGATCCCGACTGGTCCGGCGGCGGGGGCTGGTTCGGTGGCCGGTTCGGGTCGGCGTCGGGATCGGTCATCGCACTACGTCCTTTCCGTCCAGGACAGGGTTACTGGAGAACCTAGCCTGATTATCTCGACGACGCCTCGACACGGTTGCTTGTCCGGTCCTGGTGCACGGGTTAGATTTCGCCCGAGCATGCCGCCGTTCGCGCGCTCTGGCCGCGGCAACCCCACACCGAAGGGGAGGAACCCTGAATGACGGACCAACCGACATTCGACAAGGCCGATCAGTTGAAGCAGGTCCAGCAGGACCTACTCGAGGGCGAGGTCGTCATCGCGGTCTACGACTGCACCGGCGCGGGCACCGGGTTTCTCGGGCTGACGAACCTGCGAGTGGTCATCCAGGACCGCAGCTTCGTCGGCAAGCGCACCGCGATCACGTCGATCCCGTACAAGAACATCCGGTCGGTCTCGTTGCTGAGCAACAAGTCCTGGGCCGGCCAGTTCTTCTCCTCCAGCAGCGTCGCGCTGACCGCCGGACCGGACACCTTCGAGGCCGACTTCCGCGGTACCGAGAAGGCACATCACGTGCACGCCGTGATCCTGGACCGAATCACCCGATAGCGGTTGGCGGTTGTGCACAGCCCCTGTGCACAACCGCGGCAAAACCCCTGAACAGATTTCCCCAACCCTGTGGAAAACCTGGGGACGGCGGATGAAAATCAGGCACCGACATTCGGCCTACCTGCAGCAATGGATTTTTCACACCTGTTGACAACTCCGGATTCGACGCCCTGTGGACAACCCGTACGCGGGATCAGCGAGGTGGTGATGGGGTCGACGGCGTGGCCGCGTGACGGTGTCGCGGAAGCCGGACACTGTGGGGGTGGGCCGGTCGGCACAGAGTCCGTGGAGAAACAGATGCCCCTGGGAAGCGGTTAGCTCTGCCATAGCCGCCTCGGGTTGCAGCACAGGGGCGGCCCGCCGGGCTGAGGGGGCGCCGGCGGGCCTACGCCGTTACGCGGAGGGGCGACAACGACGCGGGGCGATGGTATTGCTCAGGTTTTGTGACTTGCGAGTACCGAACCGACCGGTTTTCATGGACCGATGTCCAGCTCGGACGCCAGGCCCCCGATTAGCGGCGGGTGCGCCAAGCCCGAATCCACGAATCCACGAACGGCAGCGGACGGAAGAGCGGCGCGCGACGACGCCGTGAGGTTGCCCCGGCCGCAGATTGCCGCGAGTTGTCCTGAGACTCGCGGCCTCGATGCGGCCGGGACGCCGTCGACAATAATTCAGCAATCAACAAGTTAACCAGATTTACGTGCGTGTCGAGCGACACTGTGTTGCAGGTTTCACCCGAGCAAGCCGCCGATGCGCTCGTCGGGTGCAGCGCCCGACCCGACGTGCGAGCCGAAACCGACCGATGCCGACCCGGCTTGCGCCCACCGCTCCCCCGGAACGCAGAAATCCCCAGGTGGATCAAGCACTCACCCGGGGCTTCGCTGAGCTGCCCGAGAGAATCCAACTCGGGCCTTGACCTGATGTTTTTCCGCCACGGCCCGCTGGCGCCGCTCGACGAACCGGCTCGCTCAGGCCTGCGAAGGTGGACATCGCCAAACTGTTCAGGCACCCCACGAGGAGGGGCGCTGAGCTCTCGCGATCGCAGCCGGCATTGCCCACGCCGTGGTCGGGATCATCAGCGAGACCGATGCGCAGGGCGATGATTCACAGCTGTCTGGGTTCACAGGCAGGGCTTCTATCATCGATCACAGACCGAGAAAATCGATCTGACCAGGTCCGCCGTGAGCGAACTCGGTCGCACAACATCGGTCACGGGCCTGCCCGCCAGGTGACGACCGTCCAGCTCGACGGGCCTGCGATGACCGATCTCGGATCGGAACAAGCCATGAGCAACACATCAACAACCCCAAGGTCACGCGGGCTGCGGATCAGGGCTGCCGTAATCGCCGTGATGACAGCGCTCCCACTCGGCCTGGCGACTGCTCCCGCAATCGCGGAGCCCGCTGCGATGGTCGACCATCCGTGGCAGCAGGACTGCGACCACAACGGGCCGTGGCAGTGGCAGCAGAACCGCGGGAACTGGGAGTGGGGTAACTGCGACAACGGCAACGGCCACTGGGAGCACCGAGATCACGGCAATGGTGACTGGCAGTGGCATCGCGACCGCGACGTACCGCCACCGTCACCATTCGGCAGCCTCGGGCCGCTCTTCGGCAGCTAGGCAGAGTCGTCGAGGTCGCCAGCCAGAAGCCGAATGGGAGGTGCTCCGACGGTTCCCGACCTGGGGTTTCGTGCCCCTCACCCGACGCGCAAGCGCGAAGAAGCCCCAGGCGAATCGTGCTCTCACCTGGGGCTTCGCTGAGCTGCCTGAGAGAATCGAACTCTCGACCTTTTCATTACGAGTGAAATGCTCTACCGACTGAGCTAAGGCAGCGCGCCCGGTCTCGCAACCGAGCAAGCGGAAGTCTAGCGGCTCTCCCCCGAAACACGAAAATCGGGTCCGCTATCCCAGCTCGGCGCCCAGTCTCGCCATCATCGCGGCCACTGCGAACTGGGGTTTCACGTTCGTGTCGAGCGCCTCACGGCAGTCGAGGACCGCCTCGACGCACTTCAGCAGCGCCTCGGGGCTGCCGACGGCGGCCATCTTCTGGACCTGCTCGGCCCGGTCCGGATGGTTCAGTGTCGCGGTGGACCCGAGCGCGGTGGCGAGCGCGTCTCGATACAGGCCGGCCAGGTCGATGAGCGCGCGGTCGAGGCCGTCGCGTTTCATCCGGGTCTCGCGCGACTTCTGCCGCCGCTCGAGGTCCTTGAGCACCCCCGCCGAGCCGCGCAGGGCACCGGCCGCGCCCTTGCCGGTACCACCGGCGCCGAGCGCGGTCCGCAGTTCGTCGGTCTCGCGCTCGTTGATCTCGGCGTTGAGTTCCTTGGCCTCCACGTCGAGCTCCCGGACCAGTTCCTCGGCGACGGAGTACCGGGTCGACCAGCGTGTCGCGGCGGACGCGAGTGCCAGCCCCTGGTCGCGGCGGCGCCGGGCCGCGTCATCGGTGGCCAGTCGCCGGGCCCGGCCCACGTGGCCGCCGCTGATCCTGGCCGCATTCAGCGCGGTCTGCTCGTCGAGTCCGTCGCTCTCGCGCAGCACCGCGGCGATCGACTCGACGGACGGCGTCACCAGTCCCACGTGCCGGCACCGGGACCGCAGTGTCACCGAGATGTCCTCTGGGTCCACGGAAGGCGCGCAGAGCAGGAACACGGTCCGCTCCGGCGGCTCCTCCACCACCTTCAGCAGCGCGTTCGCCGCGCCTTCGGTGAGCCGGTCGGCGTCTTCGATGATCATCACCTGCCAGCGCCCGGTGCTGGGCCGACGGGCGGCGGTCTGCACGATCTCGCGCATCTCCTTGACGCTGATGCTCAGCCCATCGGGGATCACTCGCCGCACGTCGCCGTGGGTACCCGCGAGGACGGTGGTGCACGCGTGGCACCGCCCGCAGCCGGGCTCCTCGTCGCTGGTGCACTGCAGCGCGGCCGCGAAGCACAGCGCGCCGACCGAGCGCCCCGACCCGGGCGGGCCGGTGAACAACCAGGAATGCGTCATGAGCGACCCGGCCGCCTCCGCCCCGCCGCGCGCCGCCGTCGCGGCAGCGATCAGTTCGACCTCGACATCCTGCTGGCCGACCAGTCGATCGAACACTCCTGCCATGCGCACCACCCTATCGACCGGGACCGACCTCGGGTGAGCCAGCGGCACGAGGGCGCACGTCCGAACCGCGGGGGGGCGTCCGAAACGTTCAAGACGCGACGGCCGGCCACCCCTACCGTCGAGGGATGACAGCACACATCGCCGTGATCGGTCTCGTCTCCGCCGATCTGACCCGCAGCTTCGAGTTCTACCGTCGCCTCGGCCTGGATCTGCCCGCGGACGCGGCCGGGCAGCCGCACGTGGAGGTGCCGTTGCCGGGCGGACTGCGGCTCGCGTTCGACACCGTCGAGGCGATCCGCTCCTTCGACCCCGACTACGTGCACGCGGCCGCGGGCGGCGGGCCGTCACTGGCCTTCGACTGCGGTACCCCCGGCGACGTGGACGCGATGTACACCGAGCTGCTCACCGTCGGCGGGACGTCGACCCTCGCGCCGTTCGACGCCTTCTGGGGGCAGCGCTACGCCACGCTGACCGACCCGGACGGCAACCACGTCGATCTGTTTGCGGCACTGCCCGGCTGAGCGAGCAGTTCCGTCAACGGTTTTCCGGCCAGGGCCCGCACCTCGCGGGCCAGGTGCGCCTGGTCGGCGTAGCCGCCGTCGGCGGCGACCCGGGCGAAGGCGTCCCCCGCCCGCGCCGCCGACAGCGCCCGGTCGAATCGCAGCACCCGGGCGAGGGTCTTGGGCCCGTACCCGAACGCGGACAGCGACTTCCGGTGCAGCTTCCGAGGGCTCCAGCCGAGTTCGGCGGAGACCTCGGCGACCGTGGCACCGGCGGCGAGCCGCGCCGCGATCGCCGTCTCGACCGGCAGGTCGGGCGTGTCGAGGCGGCGCCGCACCTCGGCGGTGAGGGCGCCGAGCGGATCGGTCTCCGCGTCCCCGGCCAACCGCCGCACCGCCGCATCGGACCACACGTCCGACAGCGCAATCCTGGTGTCGCGCAGTTCGTTCGCCGCGATCCCGAGTACGCGAGGGCCCAGTCCGGGGGCGAAGCGCAGCCCGATCGCCCGCGGGCCCGCCGCCGTGGTGCGGTGGGCGCGGGTGTCGGGGCCGGCGACGAGGAAGCCGCCGTCGTGCCAGATCACGTCCATGCACCCGTCCGGGAGCACCAGCGCGCCGTCCGTGCCGACCCGCTCCACCGTCCAGGCGACGGTGCCGGGCAACGCGACCGACAGTTCCCGGTACACCGCCACTCCCGGCGCGTCAGTCCTCGGCGGCCGGCTTCTTCGCGGGCGCCTTCTTGGCCGCCTTCTTCGCCGGGGCCTTCTTCGCGGCCGCCTTCTTCGCCGGAGCCTTCTTGGCGGGGGCCTTCTTCGCGGCCGCCTTCTTCTTCACCGGGCCGCGAGCCCGCCTGTCCGCCAGCAGTTCCGCGGCGCGCTCGTCGGTGATCGTCTCGACCTCGTCACCCTTGCGCAGGCTGGCGTTGGTCTCGCCGTCGGTGACGTAGGGGCCGAAGCGGCCGTCCTTGATCACCATCGGCTTCTCGGTCACCGGATCGTTCCCGAGTTCGCGCAGCGGCGGCTGCGCGGCACCCTGCCGGCCGCGCCGCTTCGGCTCGGCGTAGATCTTCAGCGCCTCCTCGAGGGTGACGGTGAACATCTGCTCCTCATTCGCCAACGACCGGGAGTCGGTGCCCTTCTTCAGATACGGGCCGTAGCGGCCGTTCTGCGCGGTGATCTCTTCCTTCGACTCCGGATCGACGCCGACCACCCGCGGCAGCGACAGCAGGCGCAGTGCGTCCTCCAGCGTCACGGTCGCGACGTCCATCGACTTGAGCAGCGAGCCGGTCCGCGGCTTCGGCCCGGCGGCCTTCTTGGCCGCCTTCTTCGCGGGAGCCTTCTTGGCCGGGGCCTTCGTCGCGACCGCGCCGTCCGCGTCCGCGCCGGCCACGGGCACCGGAACGATGTCCGGCGTCGGTTCGGGCTCCGGCTCGGGCAGCAGCTCGGTGACGTAGGGGCCGAATCGTCCTTCCTTGGCGACGATCACGTTCCCGGTGAGCGGGTCGGTGCCGAGGCGACGGCCGTCCTGCGGGGTCGCGAACAGCTTCTCCGCGTACTCCGGGGTGAGCTCGTCCGGCGGCAGGTCGTCGGGGAGGTTCGCCCGCTGCGAGACCAGGTCCCCTTCCGGGTCGTCGGGATTGACGACCATCCGCTCCAGGTACGGACCGAATCGACCGACCCGCACGTGTACCTCGCGGCCCTCGGCGTCGTCGAACAGCCGGATCGAGTTCACCTCGCGGGCATCGATGCCCTCGAGGTTCTCGCCGACCATCTTCTTCAGTCCGCCGGCCCGGGCGACCGAACCCTCCGGCCCCTCGTCGCCGCCGAAGTAGAAGCCGGACAACCAGTTTCCGCGCTGCTCGCGGCCGCCTGCGATCTCGTCGAGATCGTCCTCCATCGCGGCGGTGAAGTCGAAGTCGACGAGCCGGCCGAAGTGCGCCTCGAGCAAACCGATGACGGCGAACGCCACCCACGACGGCACCAGCGCGCTGCCGCGCTTGTAGACGTACCCGCGATCGAGGATCGTCTTGATGATCGACGCGTAGGTCGACGGCCGGCCGATACCGAGTTCTTCGAGGGTCTTGATCAGGCTGGCCTCGGTGAACCGGGCCGGCGGATTGGTGGTGTGCCCGTCCGGGTCCAGCTTCGAGGCCGTGACGCCCTGCCCCGCGACGAGGACCGGCAGCCGGGACTCGGCGTCGTCGGACTGCCCGCCGGCCTCCTCGTCGACGGACTCGACGTACGCCTTGAGGAAGCCGGGGAACGTGATGGTCCGGCCGGACGCCGAGAACGTGGCCTCCTCGCCCGAACGCGCCGTGCCGGTGATGCGCAGCGTCAGCGTGGTGCCGCGAGCGTCCTGCATCTGCGAGGCGACCGTGCGCTGCCAGATCAGCTCGTACAACTTGAACTCGTCGGTGCCGAGCTGGCTGTGCAGCTGCCCCGGCGTCGCGAACACGTCACCGGCGGGCCGGATCGCCTCGTGGGCCTCCTGCGCGTTCTTGACCTTGCGGGTGTACTGCCGCGGCGTCGGGCTGACGTACTCGGCGCCGTACAGCTCGGTGGCCTGCGCGCGGGCGGCCGAGATCGCCGACTCCGACAGCGTGGTCGAGTCGGTACGCATGTAGGTGATGTGGCCGTTCTCGTACAGCCGCTGCGCGGTGCGCATGGTCCGCTCGGAGGAGAAGCGCAGCTTGCGCGCGGCCTCCTGCTGCAGCGTCGACGTCATGAACGGCGCGTACGGCTTGCGGCTGTACGGCTTGTCCTCGGCGGACGCGACCGTCAGGTCCACGCCGTGGAGCGCCTCCGCGAGCGTGCGGGCGGCCGACTCGTCGAGCACGGTCACGCCGCCGGGCGCGGTCGCGCTGTTCGCAGCCTTGAGTGCGCCGTCGGCGCCGAAGTCGCGGCCGGTTGCGACCCGGTTGCCGTCGACGGCGACCAGCCTGGCCCCGAAGGTGCGCGGGCTGGCGTCCGCACCGGCGTCGAGGGTGGCGGAGATGTCCCAGTACTCGGCCGAGCGGAAGGCCATCCGCTCCCGTTCCCGCTGGACGATGACACGGGTCGCCACCGACTGGACGCGGCCTGCCGACAGCTTCGGCATGACCTTCTTCCACAGCACGGGGCTGACCTCGTAGCCGTAGAGGCGATCGAGGATGCGGCGGGTCTCCTGCGCGTCGACCAGGTCCTGGTCGAGGTCGCGGGTGTCCTCGGCGGCGGCGAGGATGGCGGGCTTGGTGATCTCGTGGAAGACCATCCGGCGGACCGGAATCTTCGGCTTGAGCGTCTCGAGCAGGTGCCAGGCGATGGCCTCGCCCTCGCGGTCGGGGTCGGTGGCGAGGAAGAGTTCGTCGGCGTCCTTGAGCAGGCCCTTGAGTTCGGTGACCTTCGACTTCTTGTCGGGGCTGACGACGTACAGGGGCTCGAAGTCCTGGTCGACGTTCACACCGAGCCGCGCCCAGGGCTCGCCCTTGTACTTCGCGGGCACGTCCGCCGCGCCGCGGGGCAGGTCGCGGATGTGGCCGACCGACGCCTCCACCACGTAGTCCTTACCCAGGTAGGGGGCGATTTTGCGGGCCTTGGTCGGCGACTCGACGATCACGAGCCGACGCGTCCGGCCGGCAGCGGTGGTGGTGTCCCCCGCCGTGTCCTTGTCCCGAGTTGCCACGTCCCTGCCTGCACCTTTCTCGACCTGTATTTCGGTGATCACCCGATTACCAGGGTGACACATCGCGGATCAATCCTCGCAGATCAGCTCCGCGACGACCGTTTTACACCCGGGGCCACGCGGCAGATGCCTCCGCCCCTGCCGGCGGTTCGCCGATGTTCTCCACCAGCCGCAGCAGCCGCCGATGGCCGACGATCCGCAGCCCGGGGGCGGTCCCCCGGGTGCCGAACAGGGTCGGCGCGATTCCCGCCCTCATCAGTGACTGCGCGAGGGGCGCGAAGGTGTCGGGGGCGCGGGGGTCCAGCCCCAGGACGAACCGGTCACCGTCGTTCTCCGCGTGGCCTGCGGCGAGCGCCCACGCCCGCAGTGCCCGCGGCCCCGGCACCCATCCGGGCGGCACCGCCTTGACCGCACCCCGCGTCCACCGCACGGCGAGCACGGCCAGTTCGGGCACCGACGCGGTACGGACCAGTGGGCTGCCCTCGTCCGACCGCGTGAGCTCGGCGACCAGGCCGACGTCCTCGATCATCTCGGCGATGGCCTCGGCCCGCCAGCCGGCGTCGACGACCACCGACACCCGCGCGCGGTCCGCGGTGGCCGCGATCTGTCCGGGCCCGGCCAGCAGCCCGTCGAGGTCCGACACCTCGGGTGGCACCGTCTCCGCGGAGAAGAACGACAGCTGGTTCATCCCTCGGACAGTAGCCCTGTCGCGCAGGGTTGTTCATGCGACGCAGGGAGGGGAACTGCGCGCCAACACGACTCGTCCCCCGACACCGTGCGGTGGCGGGGGACGAGAGATTCGTACCCGGTTACAGGTGAATCAGATGGCGCGAACGCCAGTGGCCTGCGGGCCCTTGGTGCCCTGGCCGACCTCGAACTCGACGCGCTGGTTCTCCTCGAGGGTGCGGAAGCCGCTGCCCTGGATCTCGGAGTAGTGGACGAAGACGTCAGCGGAGCCATCCTCGGGAGCGATGAAGCCGAAGCCCTTCTCCGCGTTGAACCACTTCACAGTGCCCTGTGCCATGCTTTTCCTTCTCTTTCTAACACCGGATGCGGCGGACGGCGCTCACAGCCCACCGGGCCGGTTCCGACCGCTGTACCGCTGATTTCCCCCTCAGGAAAAGCATCGAGCACCGCGCTCGCAACATCGTCCTGCGAGCGCGTACACGAACACAGAAGCTGCGACCGCGTGTTAGTCAACCACGCTTCCTGCGACTGCAACAGTCGAAAATCCATAAAGAAATGATCTTGTTGCCAACTACCGGTCGGTAACCGCAGCTCAGGGCGGCTGTCGGGACTCACCCGAGGCTCGGTTCCAGGCCCGCCGGGCGCCCCCAGTAGCATCAAAAGCCCAGGTCGGAGAGTGTGACCTGGCCAACACAGAACTCGGAGAACAGGCAGTGGACGAACCGGCGAGCTACGGACGCCAACTGCTCGGCCGAGTACTCGCCGGCACGCCCGCGGGCGACGACCCCCTCACCCACGTCGCCGATCTGCCCGCGCGCGAATCCCGCTTCGCGCAATGGCCGGGTTGGGCGAACCCGCAAGTGGTGGAGGCGCTGCGCGAGACCGGGATCCCGCTGCCGTGGACCCACCAGGAACGGGCCGCGAGCCTCGCCGCCGGCGGAACCAACGTCGTCGTCGCCACCGGCACCGCGTCCGGGAAGTCCCTGGCCTACCAGCTGCCGGTCCTGACGGCGCTCGCCGAGGACCCCCGCGCGACCGCGCTGTACCTGGCCCCGACCAAGGCGCTCGGCGCCGACCAGATCCGCGCCGCCGTGACCCTCTGCGACGGCGCGGACGACCTCGCCGACGTCTACCCCAACGCGTTCGACGGCGACACGCCGCAGGAGGTCCGGCAGTGGGTGCGCGGGAACTCGAGGTGGGTGTTCACCAACCCGGACATGCTGCACGTCGGAATGCTCCGGTCGCACCAACGTTGGGCGCACTTCTTCCGCAGGCTGCGCTACGTGGTGATCGACGAATGCCATTCCTACCGGGGCGTGTTCGGATCCAACGTCGCACTCGTCCTGCGCCGGTTGCGCCGCATCGCCCGACGGTATGCCGCCGACCCGGTGTTCGTGCTCGCCAGCGCCACCACCTCCGATCCCGGCGCCGCGGCGTCCCGGCTGATCGGCGCCCCGTGCGAGGAGGTCGTCGAGGACGGCTCGCCGCACGGGCCGCGCACCGTCGCCCTGTGGGAGCCCCCGCTGCTCACCGACGTGACCGGGGAGAACGGGGCCCCGGTCCGGCGCGCCGCCGGTAGCGAGGCCGCCCGGATCATGGCCGACCTGATGGTCGAGGGTGCGCGCACGCTGACGTTCGTGCGCTCGAGGCGCGGCGCCGAACTGACCGCGATGAGCACCCGCAGGCTGCTCGCCGAGGTCGATCCGGATCTGGCCGACCGCGTCGCGGCCTACCGTGCGGGATACCTCGCCGAGGACCGCCGCGAGCTCGAGGCCGCGCTCGCCGACGGCACCCTCCTCGGCGCAGCGACCACCAACGCACTCGAACTGGGCGTGGACATCGCCGGGCTCGACGCGGTGGTCGTCGCGGGATTCCCTGGCACCGTTGCCTCGTTCTGGCAGCAGGCCGGCCGGTCCGGGCGGCGCGGTGAAGGCTCGCTGGTGGTGCTCGTCGCCCGCGACGACCCGCTCGACACGTACCTCGTGCACCACCCGTCCGCGCTGTTGGACAGGCCGGTGGAGGCCACCGTCACCGACCCCAACAACCCGTACGTCCTCGGCCCCCAGTTGCTGTGCGCGGCGATGGAATTGCCGCTCAGTGACGCCGAGGTGGTCGAGTTCGGCGCCCTCGACCTGCTCACCGACCTCGCCGCGCAGGGCCTGATCCGCCGACGGGCACACGGGTGGTTCGTCACCTCCGGATCCAATCCCCATGCAGCAGTGGACATCCGAGGCGGCATCGGGCTGCAGGTCGCGATCGTGGACGCCGAGTCGGGACGACTGCTCGGCACCGTGGACGGCGGACGCGCCCCCGCCACCACCCATCCCGGGGCCGTCTACCTGCACCAGGGCGAGTCGTTCGTCGTCGACACCCTCGACCTCGAGGAGGGGTTGGCGCTCGTGCACGCCGACACCCCCGAGTGGACCACCTCCGCCCGCGAGACCACCGACATCGCCGTCACCGCCGTCCTCGACCACAGCGACTACGGCCCGGTCACCGTCGCGCTGGTCGAGGTCGAGGTCACCCACCAGGTCGTCGGCTACCTGCGCCGGCTGGCGTCCGGCGAGGTGATCGACTCGGTGGAGTTGGACATGCCCGCCCAGACGCTCCCGACCCGGGCCGTGATGTACACGGTGACCCCGGAACTGCTCGAGGGCGCGGGCGTCCCGGCCGACCTGTTCCCCGGCGCACTGCACGCCGCCGAGCACGCCGCGATCGGACTGCTGCCGCTGGTCGCGACCTGCGACCGCGGCGACATCGGCGGGGTGTCGACCGCCCTGCACGCCGACACCGGACTTCCGACAGTATTCGTCTACGACGGGCACCCGGGCGGTGCCGGGTTCGCCGACCGCGGGCACGCGCAACTGCGCCGCTGGCTGACGGCGACGCGGGATGCGATCGACTCCTGCGAGTGCAACGCCGGCTGCCCGTCGTGCGTGCAGTCACCCAAGTGCGGCAACGGCAACAACCCCCTCGACAAGGCCGCCGCCGCGGCGCTGCTGACCGCGGTCCTCGGCACCCTCCCCACCCCCGACGCGACGACCGCTGTCACCTCACCGCAGGTTCCGTAATGTCACATTGGGTCACTTGGCGATACCCAATGTGACATTACGGAACCTGCGCGGGTCAGACGAGGTCGTTGCGTTGCAGCCAGCGCAGGGTGGGCCAGCCGATGAACACCGGCAGCCAGCAGGTGAGTACCCGGTACAGCAGCACCGAGGGCACCGCGATCGCGGCGGGGACGCCGAACGCCGCGAGACCACCGATCAGCGCCGCCTCGACAGCACCGACACCACCCGGCGTCGGGGCGGCCGAGGCCAGGGTGCCGCCGATCATCGTGACGATGGTGACGGTGACGAACGCGACGGAGCCGCCGAACGCCTCCACACTCGCCCAGAGCGCCAGTGCTGCACCGAGAGTGGTCGCCGCACAGCCGCCGACGATGATGAGGAACCGTCCGGGATCGCGCGCCAGATCGACGAGTTCGGCGGTCAGGTCCGCGATCTGGGGGCGGAAGTCGTCGCGCAGCCACCGCCGCAGTTTCGGGACCACCATGAACGCACCGACCGCGCCGAACAGCACTCCCACGATCAGGTAGATGACCGTCGCGCTGGGGATGAAGTGCGACAGGTCGGCGTTCTTGCCCGCCGCGAAGCTGAAGATGATCAGCAGCCCGAGGTGCGTGACCACCTGCACCGTCTGCTGCAACGCAACGGCCGCGGTGGCACGCACGCCACCGAGTCCGTTGCGTTGCAGGAACCGCACGCTCAGGGCGAGACCACCGACCCCGGCCGGAGTGGTCGTCGCTGCGAAGGTGTTCGCGAACTGCATGACGGTCAGGTGCCGGAAGTTGACCGACTCGGTCGCGCACGCCCACAGGGCGGCGGCCGCGCCGATGTAGGTCAGGCCCGACACCGCCAGCCCGAGCAGCACCCACAACCAGTTCACCGAGCCCATCTCGGTGAGGAAGGTCGGGACCTGGCTGATGAACGGGTAGGCGACGTACACCAGCCCGATCAGCAGCACCAGCTGGATGAGCTGGTTCCGGGAGAAGCGGGTGACCTGCTCGTCGCGGATGACCTCGGTGTCGGTCTGGGTCCGGACCCCCGCGCGGACTGCGCCCATCAGCTCGCCGGGCTCGCGGACCGCCCGGCGGATCCGGCTCGGGGTCGCGGTGCGGGTCAGCCGCCCCGACGCGGCGATGACCCGTTCGGGCCCCACCGCGTCGATCGCCGCCGCCACCGCGCGCTCCACGCCGTACAGGTCGGCGGTCACCAGCAGAAGTTGCGCGGTGTCGGAAAGCAGCAGCGAATCGGACGCCCCGATTTCGGAGCGCGCGAATCCGTCGAACAGCACCTTGCCGTCGTCGATGCGGATGTTCTCGGGACGCAGGTCACCGTGGGACATCTGGTGGGCGTGCAGCCGTCGCAGCCCGTCCCACACCGCGCTCAGGTGGTCGAGGTCGTGGCGGTCCAGCGGTGTGCCGCGAGAGGTGGTGTGCGCATACATCATCCACCCGCGGTCGAGGACCCCCACCGCGACCGGGACGTTGGCGGACAGGCCGAGCGCCCCCAACGCCGTCGCCATCAGTGCCCGGTGTTCGACGGCACGGCGCAGCGACGCGAACGGTGGCAGCGTCTCGCTGCTGCGGAACGTCAGCCACCTGCCTGCCTGCCGGACCACGCCTTCGGTCCGCTGGTGCTGACCGAACAGGTCGAGGATCAGCGTGGTCTCGGTCCCGCCGCCATCCGCCGCCTCGGCCCCCGGGAGATCCGCCGACGCCGTGTTCGCCGGCGAATCGGCGTCGGCCGCGACGGGGTCGGGGACCCCCGCATGCTCGGCCGGCGGGAAGGGCCCGTGCCCGACCTCGGCGCCCGGCTCCAGCCGGCACCGCGCCGCCAGCACCAGCGGCCCGGGGCCGGCCGGGCTGAGGACGGTCAGTTCCCGCACGCCGCGACCGCGCCGGCCGAGCACCCGCAAGGCCAGGTCGACCGGAACCTCCAGCGCGGGGGTGCCGACGAACAGCACGACCAGCGCACCGACGAACCAGCCGACGGTGAGCCCGAGCATGGCCCGGGCGGGGACCATGGCGCTGACGAACAGGTGGATCGGCACGAACGCCAGCAGCAGCACCCACCAGAGCCGACGCCACCGTCTCGGCAGCCACGGCCCGCACACCGTCAGCACGGCCGCGAGCATCGCGATCCACCGCGAGTCGTCGAGGAACTGGGACAGGAAGGTGTCCCGGTGCTCGCTCAGGTCCAGGTGCCACTGGGGTGCGGCGATGCCGTCGCCGGTGATCGACAACGCGACACCGGCGATCAGCGCGGCGACCGCGTAGCCGGCCAGCAACTTCCAGCGTCGTCCGAAGACCATGCCGACGAGGATCGCGAACGGCAGCGCCAGGATCGCGACCCCGTACATCGAGTACACGCGGTTGGACAGTTCCGGGGAGGCGACGCCGATCAGATCGGAGATCGAGTTCTCCAGCGACTCCCACCGCCCGCGCGTCAGGTACGAGACCACCACCACGGCCACCACGGCCAGACCCGACAGCACCACCCTCAACTGGTCGCTGGTGCGACGTCGCAGCGGCTGCAACAGGCTTCCGTGGACCGGGATCTCCCGGCCGTCGACTCTCATACCCGCCCCCTACCCGACGTGGACGTGCGGTCGGCGGGACACGTCCGGCTCGGCCCGGCGCAGTACTTCTCTGGTGACCGGGGCCACCTCGCCCTGACCGATGAACAGGAACCGCAGCAGGTTCGAGATCGGGTTTCCCTCGGTCCAGTCGAAATACACGTGCGGGATGGCCCCGGTCCGGTCCCGGATGTCGAGGAGAACCGCGGCGATGGTGTTCGGGATCGCTGCGCTGTTGACCCACAGGATCCGGTGCTCGTCGCGCTGCCGGCCGTGGACGCGTAGCTTCGTCGCGAACTCCGACGAGTCCTTGATGTTGACCTCCAGGAACAGGATCGGTTCGGTGTCGGGAAGGTGGCTCTCGGCACGCTGTTTCGCGGCCTTGGCACGGTAATCCGCCGAACCTCGCCGATCGACGTCGTGGGTGACGATTCGGATGGTGCCGCGGGCGGCCTCGTCGATGAAGCGCTGCGCGGTCTCGTCGTAGCTGACCGAGTCGGCCCGCAACTCGAACGCCCGACTGAACCGGGACGCGAACGACACCAACAGGATTGCGATGATGAACAGGGTGGCGACCTGCACGCCCTCCGGCCGTTCGAAGACGTTTACCACGGTCGTGTAGAGGAAGATCGCCGACACGACAGCGAACCCGACTGCCTTGCGGGGCTGGCCGCGCCGCCGTGCGGAGATCGTGACGGCGACCGCCGCGGACGTGATCAGCACCAGAACTCCGGTCGCGTACGCGGCGCCCTGCGCGTCGACGCCGGCATCGAAGTACCAGGTGATCGCGAAGGCGATCGTGGCGAACACCAGCACCAGGGGACGGACGGCACGCGCCCAGTCCGGGGCCATCCCGAAGCGGGGCAGGTAGCGCGGCACCAGGTTGAGCAGCCCGGCCATCGCCGACGCGCCCGCGAACCACAGGATGGCGATCGTGCTGACGTCGTACACGGTGCCAAACCCGTTTCCGAGATACTCGTGCGCCAGGTAGGACAGGGCCCGCCCGTTCGCCTGCCCCCCGGCTTCGAACTCCGCTTCGGGAATCAGCACAATGGTCAGGAAGCTCGTGACGATCAGGAACCCGCTCATGATCAGTGCCGATGTGGTGAGCAGGTGCCGGGCCCCACGGATGCGTCCGCGCGGCGAGGAGGCGGTGTCGGTCTCGTCGCCGGTGATCTGCGGCATCACCGCGACCCCGGTCTCGAAGCCGGACATCCCGAGTGCCAGCTTGGGGAACACGAGCAGGGAGACGGCGATCATCGCCCACGGGCTGCCGTGCTGCGCGGACAGCGCGTGCGTCCAGTCGGTGACGACCGACGGCGCCGTGGCGACGTGCCAGAAGCCGGCCACCACGACCACGAGGTTCAGGGCCAGGAACGCGGCGACCAGAGCGACCGCGATGCCGATCGCCTCGGAGAACCCCTTGAGGAACACCGCCGCCAGCAGGGCCAGCAACACCAGGGTGACCACCAGGTTGCGCCCGTCCAGGAAGCTCGGGGCGAACGGGTTCTCGACGACGTGTGCGGCACCGTCGGCGGCCGAGAGCGTCATCGTGATGATGAAGTCGGTCGCGGCGAAGCCGAGCAGCACGAGGACGAAGATCTTGCCACCCCAGCGCGGCAACAGTTTTGCGAGCATGGCGATCGAGCCCTCCCCGCGGGGGCTCTCGGCCGCGACCCTCCGATACACCGGCAGCGCTCCGAGGAGGGTCAGCGCGACGAGGACGAGCGTGGCCAGTGGCGACAGCACACCGGCAGCCAACGCTGCGATGCCGGGCTGGTACCCGAGGGTGGAGAAGTAGTCGACGCCGGTCAGGCACATCACCTTCCACCAGGGGTGCTTGTGCTCCTCCTTCTTCGGCGGTGACCGGAAGGGCCCCTGGTGCCCGGCGGGCTCCTCGGTGATGTCCGCGAGCAGCCACGATCGCAGTCGCAGCGCGGAACGGTCCGTCATGGTCACACCCGAATCCTGCCATTGGCCCCGATACCCGGCGCCGAGGATATGTGCGTGTTGCACATCCGGGCGTGCTAACGACGGGTCGAGCCCGTACCGGGCCGACCGTCCGGTCCCGACGGGTCCCACCCGCCGGCAACAACGCAGCATCGACCGAACCACACGGTCACCGGGCAGGCGAGCGACTCCGCGCCGAGTCGGCCCCTGTCGGGGAAGTGCCGGTTCCGGTGGCGACACCTCGGTCCGCGGCGGGCCCCGCGCGGGCCGCGGCGGTCGCCTCCGTGTACCCGAGCGAGAGCGGCACCGGAACCGCCACCCTCACGACCGCGTCCCAGCCCTCCAGCCGGCACTCGAGCACCGTGGCCCGCGACCGGCCTGCGACTTCGCCGGCAGCGGTGCACGCACCGTCCACCCCGAGATCGGCCACGCCCGCCGCGGCCAAGGCTCCGAGGTCCGCGACGGCCTGCGCCCGGTGCCGGGTCACCAACGCCGAGCCGAGATACCCGACCGCCGCAACAACAGCCACAAGCGCCAGCATCGCGAAGCACGACAACACCGTCGCAGAGCCACGCTCATCCCTCACCGCGACCCTCCCTCATCGACAACCGAGTCCTCGAGCGCTGCAACGGCTTCCGCGGAAACCTCGAGCATCGGAAACAGGGCCGCGTCGACCCGAACGCGCGCGGTCACGAACCCTTCGGCCTCGTGCAGATCGATGCGCGCGCCGTCCGGCGCCACCCGCCGCGCGGCCGGTACCGCCTGGTCGTGGTCTCCACGCGCCGCCAGACGCGCCGCCTCCCGCGCGGCGTCGATGCACCGCACCTGCGCGGTCACGGCGAGCACCGCGCCGACGCACAGAATCACGACCACGACGATCGCCGTCAACGCGATCGCGGCCTCGACCGTGACCGCACCCCGGTCGCCGATTGCCGGGGTGCGGCCGGTGACTACACCGACGTGCTGAGCGCCTTGTCGATGATGCCGGTCAGCGCGGAGACGATGCTGTCGCCGGTGACCACCGAATACAGCACCGCCCCAAACGCCGCGGCAGCGATGGTGCCGATCGCGTACTCCGCGGTCGACATGCCGTCGTCCGCCACCGGGGCCAGCAGCAGGCGCATCCGAAGCACTCGTGCACCGGCCCGAATCGAACGCAGTCCCTTGTCGGACATGACTTTCCCCCTTGATCTTCGTCGCGGCCGTTCCGCGACGACGTGCGTGTGCTGTCACAGCAACCCCTCACCGAGCACGTGTGTGGCGAGCCCGATGACGACCGGGGCGATACCCAGGCACAGGAACGCGGGCAGGAAGCACAGGCCGAGCGGGCCGCTGATGAGCACACCGGCACGTTCGGCTGCCGCCGCGCCGCGGTCCTCGATCGAGGCGCGTTCCTCGGCCGCGAGTTCGGCCATGGCGTCAGCGAGCGCGGATCCGGATCGCGCCGAGCGCCGGGCCATCCGCGACAGCGCCTCGGTTTCGGGGCAGGTGCCCGCGTGCTGCCACGCGATGTCGGGCTCGGCCCCGAGCGCCAGGAGGTTCGCCGCCCGGCGCAGCACCTCCGCGAGTGGATCCGGCGCCTCCTCTGCCACGGCGGCGGCTGCGGCGGCCACCGGCAGGCCGGATCGCATGCACGCCGCAAGCAGGTCGTAGCTGGCCGCGCCCGCCAGCGGATCCGGTGACGCCGGGCCGGCGCGTCGTGGGACGACGTCCGGGACGTGCCCGGGCAGCGCCCGCAGCCGCGCACGGGCGACGGTCGGACCGGGCGCCGCGAGCACCGCCGCGGCGAGGGCGAGCCCGGCCGCGCCGATCATGCCGTCGCCCGGGTGGTGATTCGGTCGGCCCAGGCCAACCCGGCGCAGGCGAGTGCGGTGCCGACGACCAGGAGGATGCCCCCGAGCCCGCCGGACAGCAGCACCCGCACGGGCCCCGCACCCATCATCTGGCCGAGTCCCACGCCGAGCAGCGGTAGCCCGGCGAGGACCGCGGCCGTCGCTCTGGCGCCGGCCATCCCCGACTCCACTCGAGTGCGAAACCTGATCCGCCCCAGCAGATCCGCCCGTGCCGCTTCGAGCAGATCAGCGAGCGCGATGCCGTGCCGTTCGGCGATCTTCCAGGCGGCCGCGATGCGGTCGAGGTCCGAAGCGATGTCCGCGTCACCCGATTCGCCGCGACGGCCCCCGGCGACCAGCCCCTGCGCCGCACTCCCCCCGAGGCGTGCGGTGGCGGCGGCGGACCGAAATGCTTGGGCAACGGAACCTTTCGTCTCGTCCGCGGCGCCGTTGCACGCGGCCTCGGGGTGCGCTCCGACTCGGAGATCGGCGATGACGACCTCGAGCGCCGCGAGGAGGGTCCGGAGCTCCCCCGCATGACGGCGGGTCCGCCGCGATCGCCGCACCCGATATCCCACGGTGCCCACGACCATCGCCGTCGCCGCGCCGGCGGCCGGTTCGACGACCGTCGCGGCCGCGACCGCGGAGGCGGCGAGCGCCACACCGATTCGGGGCAGCGCCCCGTGGACCGCGCCGCGCCGGTCCGGCCGTGGCCGCAGCCGGTGACGTGCCGGCGACGCCGGCACGACGAGCAACGCCACCGCCGCAACGATCAGTGCGGCGGTCACCGGTTCGCCCGTTCCAGCAGAGTGTGCAACCGGTCCGCACCCGGACCCCAGCCCTCGCGCCACGCGGGCACCACCATCACCTCGCCGGAGGAGTTCCTTTCCAGCACAGCTACTTCCGCGAGAGACCGA
This sequence comes from Rhodococcus sp. NPDC004095, assembly GCF_053604015.1. Lineage (NCBI taxonomy): Bacteria > Bacillati > Actinomycetota > Actinomycetes > Mycobacteriales > Nocardiaceae > Rhodococcus > Rhodococcus sp. NPDC004095. The sequence goes on along the minus strand of NZ_JBSGGS010000007.1, from coordinate 10,619 downwards.
TGGCCGGTCGCGTCCCGGCGGCAATGCAGGACGACCTGCACCGCGGCGGCGAGCTGACTGTGTAGCGCCGCCCGATCCATCCCACCGAGCGCCGCGAGCGCCTCCAGCCGGGCGGGCACCTCCTCGGGCGAGTTGGCGTGGACGGTTCCGGCGCCACCGTCGTGACCGGTGTTCAGCGCGGTGAGCAGATCCACCACCTCGGCGCCGCGAACCTCACCGACGACGATGCGATCCGGCCGCATCCGAAGTGCCTGGCGCACGAGGTGCCGAACCGACACCTCCCCCACCCCTTCGACATTCGCCGGACGAGCGACCAGTCGCACCACGTGCGGATGGTTCGGGGCAAGTTCGGCCGCGTCCTCGACGCACACGATCCGCTGACCCGCCGAGACCGTCGCCAGCAGCGCGGCGAGCAGGGTGGTCTTGCCCGCCCCGGTGCCGCCGATCACCAGGAACGCCAGCCGGGCGGCGACGATGCGGCGCAGGAGCTCGTGCGATTCCGCCGTCAACGTGCCCGAGCGGAGCAACGCGTCGAGGCCCTGTGTGGCCGGCCGCAGCACCCGCAGGGACAGGCAGGTACCCGCCTGCGCGACGGGGGCGAGCACCGCGTGCAGACGCACCCCGAAGTTCGCGCCGGGTGTGCCCGGCAGCCGGCCGTCCACCCATGGCTGGGCGTCGTCCAGTCGCCTGCCCGCGGCGAGTGCGAGACGCTGCGCGAGCCTGCGCACCGCGGCCTCGTCGGCGAACGCGACGGGGGCACGCTCGAGCCCGTGCCCCCGATCGACCCACACCTCGTCCGGGCCGGTGACCAGGACATCCGACACGTCGGGCTGCCCGAGGAGCGGTTCGAGGATCCCCGCCCCGGTCAGTTCGGTCTGCAGGGTCCGCAACGCCTCCAGCAGGTCGGTGTCACCGAGCACCCCGGACGACTCGGCGCGGATCGCCGCGGCCACCGTCGCCGGGGTGGGCGTGTCCGATGTCTGTGCAAGCCGCCCGCGCACCCGGTCCAGCAGGTCCGCGGACACCAGCGCGCTCACGAGTCCCGCCCGGCGGTAGCAACGAGGTCGAGAACCGCCGTGGCCGCGCGGCGCAACGGCGATCGACCGCGCAGCCGCAGCCCGCCGTGTTCGAGCGCGGTGGCCAGACCCGGCTCCGGACGCATCGACGCAAGAACCGGCACGCCAAGCAGATCCGCGATCTCGGTGCCACGTAACCCACCCGGCGCCGGACCACGAACCACCGCAACGACATTGGGATGCTGGTCCCGCAGCCCGGCGAGCAGCGCCTCGGCCGCGGCGACCGCGCGCACTTGCGCGCGAATCACCACGACGACGACGTCGGCGAGGCTCAACGCGAGTTCCGTGACCGTGCGCGAGTACCGCGGCACGTCACACACCACCACGTCCCCGGCGGCGCGACCCGCCTCGACCACGGCGGTGAGCGCCGCCGCGCCCGGCTCCTCGAGTCCCGGCCCGCGACCGCACGACAGGACCGAGACGCCCTCCCCGAGACCGGGCAGCGCGGCGTGCAGCGCAGCAGCCGACACCGCACCACCCTCGACGAGCAGCGATGGCCACCGCAGTCCCGGCCGCTGCTCGGCACCGAGAAGCAGGTCCAGGCCACCTCCGAGAGCGTCGCAGTCGACGAGCAGGGACCGCCGCCCGGGGCACTTGACGGGGCCGGTCAGTGCGAGCGCGGCCGCCAGAGTCGACGCGCCGGCGCCGCCGCGACCACCCACGACTGCGACGACCGGTCCTCTTCCGTCACGCCCCTCGGCGCGCCGGGCGAGGGCGGCCACCAGGTCCGCCTCTCCGGCGGGCAGGCTGAGCACCGATTCGGCACCCACAGCGGTCGCGGCGCGCCATTCGGGCGCCCCGGGCGGGCCGGAGCAAACGAGGTGCACCCCGCCGCGCCGGGGCAGGTTCGCTCCCGCGCACCCGTGGGCCGACTCCGCGTCCACCACGACGTGGGAGGCGCCGACCCACAACCGGCGCGGCGCAGGCGAGGGGTGCTCGACGATCTCGCGGTCGGCCGCAGCACCGGCGCGGCGGACGCCGGAGGACAGTTCTGCATCGGCGGTGAGCACGAGGACCTGCAGCCGTTCCGCGTCCCTTGGTGTGTCCATGCGTCGAGCGTGCGGGCACGGACAGCGGCGCACCAGAGGGTGTCCGCCGATTGTGGAGAACTTTCGTCGCCCGTGGACAACCCTCGCGACCTGCCTCGAAAACGGCGATCCACCAGGAGCTTCGGCACCCGGACCGAAGAAGACCCCCGCCAGGGGGGGAGGAGGCGGGGGTCTTCGGAGTTCAGTCCCGGGGGGTCGGACTGAACACACCTAGATCAAGTCCAGGTGCCCCTGATACTACACCTCGCCGCCCATCCCATCGCAAGTTCAACTGGTCACATGTCCATCTTGCGGCCCGCCGTGCGCGCGGCTGTCCGCGACCGCAGGCCGGACCTCTACTCTGTACCCGTGACGGCGAACACGCAGGAGAGTTCGGGGGATCGGCGCGTGGCCGCATTCTTCGACCTCGACAAGACCATCATCGCCAAATCGAGCATCTTGGCCTTCAGCAAGCCGTTCTTCGAGCAGGGTCTGATCAACCGTCGCGCCGTGCTCAAGAGCAGTTACGCACAGTTTCTATTCCTCGTCTCCGGCGCGGACCACGACCAGACCGAGCGGATGCGCGTCCACCTGACGAACATGTGCGCCGGCTGGGACGTGGACCAGGTGCGGACGATCGTTGCCGAGACCTTGCACGACATCGTCGACCCCCTCGTCTTCTCGGAGGCGGCCGACCTGATCGCGGACCACAAGGCCCGCGGCCACGACGTGATCGTGGTGTCCGCGTCCGGCGAGGAGGTGGTGACCCCGATCGCGCAGGCACTCGGCGCCGACCACTCCGCCGCCAGCCGGATGGCGGTAAAGGACGGCAGGTTCACCGGCGACCTCGAGTTCTACTGTCACGGTGAGGGCAAGGCCCGGGCGATCCGCGAACTGGCCGCGACCCACGGGTACGACCTCGACCGTTGCTACGCCTACTCCGACTCGTCCACCGACCTGCCGATGCTCGAGGCCGTCGGACACCCGACAGCCGTGAATCCCGATCGCACACTCCGCAAGGAGGCCACCGAAAAGGGTTGGCCCGTACTGACTTTCTCGAACCCGGTGCCGTTGCGGGCACGACTGCCCTCGACGTCGACGACCTCCACGATCGCCGCCACTGCGGTCGGATTCGCTGCCGTCGCGGCGGGCGCGGTGACGTACGGAGTATTGCGCCGCCGGCGCTGACACAGGCAAAAAACTGGTATCGATCCAGGCCCGGATATCCCTTGAAGTGCGCGGAGTCACAGGGTACAAAGGAGTTACGGACGAACGGCAGGCCAGGATCGAATCAGAAGAGAAGGTCCGATTCCCCAGTCGGGAGTCCCAGCACGGACACCAGGCACCCACGCGGAGCGCAAGCCACTATAAGGGCAGAGTCATTGTGGGCCTGCGTAACTCGCGCACACGTTGGCGAGAACCTTGCACAAGTTGCAGAGGCGAACCGACGGTACGTGAGCCTACGCCGAGGCCGGATCACAGACCATTTTGCACGCTTGGTAACCAGGTAGTCCGTGCTAGCGGGCGGCGAAGTCGACAGCAGTCGGCAGCGCCGCCCGTTTCATGCGCCGACAGCATCGACGCCGTAAAGGAATTTCCTCCGCTTTCCGCTGTCCCGCAGGCCGATTCAGGGTGCTGCGGCCTCCGCGATGGAAAGCGCCTCCCGGGCACCGGCTTCGAGCGCGCCACAACACAGGATCACCCATCCCCCGACACCCTCGACCGTCCCTGACGCGAACCCGGTGGCCGCATCCCGGTAGGCCTGCTGCCGACGCAGCCAACTGACCTCGGGCACCCCGAGATTGTGCGGATCGAGTCCGGTCGAGACCGCCACCAGACGCGAGGCCGCCCGGGCCACGACGCCGTCACCGGTACCGAACGGCCGCAACGCCAGCAGCTCACCGTGAACCACGGCCGCCAGCACCGGGGCCGGGGCCTTCGTTCCACCGGTCACCAACTGCGCAAGCAGGTCCAGCCGCTCGCCCACGCCCGGTTCGGTACGCGGACGCCCCAGAGCCGCCTCGTCGTCGACCAGCCCGGCCGCAGCCAGCAGGTGCAGCCGCGCCAACGCCTGCAGCGGTGCGCGCTGCCACGTCGAGACCGTGTTCGCCAGCGCGTCCCCGTCGAGCGCCTGCGCAACCCGCAGGGCCCCGGTCAGCACCGGATCTCCCACCTCACCGGCGCCGGGAAGTTCGGTGCTGCCGCCGTCGATCGACGCCGACGCCCGCGCGGCCCGAACCGACGCCTCGGCCGCCGTGGTCGGCCAGCCACGCCGGTTCGTCTTGTGCCGATGGACCTCGCCGAGCGCGTCGCGGGCCCGGTCGGCGGCCTCACGCACGCCGGGCAGGTCCACCAGGGGCTGAAGTGGGTCGTTCACACCGGTCGACGCTACCTGCTGCCACCTACCGACCTCGCACGCAGGCAATCCCCACTCACTCCGGGCCGTCGGGCGTGCCGATCTCCACGCGACCGTCCGAATGCACCACCAGTCCGGGATTGTGGACAACCTCCCAGCGGTAGCCGTCGGGATCCGCGAAGTAGCCGCTGTACCCGCCCCAGGCCCGGCGGGCCCCGGGAACCAGAACGGCCCCGCCGGCGGCCACGGCACCGGACAGCACCGCGTCGACCTCGTCCGCCCCGTCCACGTTGTGTCCGAGCGTGACGGGGGCACGCCCCTCCGCAGCCACAGGAGGGGCGGTCGGTCCGGATTCTCCTGCCATCGCGTCGATCGACCACAACGCCAGGACCACTCCCCCACCGACCTGGAGGAACAACACCTCGCCCGGCACGTACAGCGTCGGGCGCCAATGCAGGCCGTCGACGTAGAAGGCGTACGCACGGGCGACATCGGCCACGCCGAGCGTGACGACATTCACATGCTGCTGCATGCACCCACTGAACCATCTCGAGGTGCAACCCGCCCTACCTGCGGTGTCCATTCGTCGCGCCCGATCGCCGTCGGTCGCCCCGAAACGACCGGTCACCGCAGGAACAGGGGTTGCAAGCGGATGCAACGATGCGCTCGCCTGCGGCTGTGACTACCCTCACAACTGCGCCGATCGACGCGCCACGACACTGAAATGAGGGTACGGCCGACATGACCAGCACCGCCGACACCAGCGCCGCCGAGCACGGGGCCGAGATCTACCCGCCGAGCCCGGCGTTCGCCGCGGCGGCCAACGCCGGCCCGGAACTGCAGGTCGCCGCGGACGCGGACCGCCTCGGCTTCTGGGATACCCAAGCCAAGCGCCTGGACTGGGCGACGCCGTGGTCGCAGGTCCTCGACTGGTCCGACGCCCCGGTTGCGAAGTGGTTCGTCGGCGGCACCCTGAACGTGGCATACAACTGCGTGGACCGGCACGTCCTCGCCGGCAACGGCGACCGCGTCGCCATCCATTTCGAGGGCGAACCGGGCGACTCGCGGTCGCTGACCTACAACGATCTGCTCGCCGAGGTCTCCAAGGCCGCGAACGCCTTCACCGAGCTGGGGTTGGTGGCCGGGGACCGGGTCGCGATCTACATGCCGATGATCCCCGAGGCGATTGTCACCATGCTCGCCTGCGCGCGCCTCGGGCTCACGCACTCGGTGGTGTTCGCCGGGTTCTCCGCCACCGCGCTGCGCTCACGCATCGACGACGCCGCCGCGAAGCTGGTGGTCACCGTGGACGGGCAGTGGCGCCGCGGTCAGGCCGCCCCGCTCAAGCCGGCCGTCGACGAGGCCGTCGCGGGTGCGGAGTCCGTCGAACATGTCCTGGTGGTCAAGCGCACCGGCATCGACGTCGACACCGTCGCCGGCCGGGACCTGTGGTGGCACGAGACCGTCGAGAAGGCCTCGCCCGAGCACGAGGCGCAGCCGTTCGACGCCGAGCACCCGCTGTTCATCCTCTACACCTCCGGCACCACCGGAAAGCCGAAGGGCATCATCCACACCTCCGGCGGGTATTTGACGCAGGCCTCCTACACGCACCACAACGTCTTCGACCACAAGGCCGGTGAGGACGTGTACTGGTGCACCGCCGACATCGGCTGGGTCACCGGCCACTCCTACATCGTCTACGGACCGCTGTCGAACGGTGTCACCCAGGTCGTCTACGAGGGCACCCCGAACTCCCCGAACGAACACCGCCACTTCGAGATCATCGAAAAGTACGGCGTCTCCATCTACTACACGGCGCCGACGCTGGTGCGCACGTTCATGAAGTGGGGCCGGGAGATCCCCGACGCCCACGACCTGTCCAGCATCCGGCTCCTCGGGTCGGTGGGTGAGCCGATCAACCCGGAGGCGTGGCGCTGGTTCCGCGACGTCATCGGTGGTGGTAGCGCCCCGATCGTGGACACCTGGTGGCAGACCGAGACCGGCGCGATCATGATCTCCCCGCTGCCGGGGATCACCGCCACCAAGCCCGGTTCGGCGATGGCGCCGCTGCCCGGCATCTCGGCGAAGATCGTCGACGACGACGCCCACGAACTCGGTGCCGGCGGCAGCGGGTATCTGGTCCTCGACGAGCCGTGGCCGTCGATGCTGCGCGGCATCTGGGGCGACATGGAGCGGTACAAGGACACCTACTGGTCCCGCTACGCCGAGGAGGGCTGGTACTTCGCCGGTGACGGCGCCAAGTACGACGAGGACGGCGCCCTGTGGGTCCTCGGCCGCGTCGACGACGTCATGAACGTGTCCGGGCACCGCATCTCCACCTCCGAGGTCGAATCCGCCCTCGTCGGGCACCACGCGATCGCCGAAGCCGCAGTCGTGGGTGCCGCGGACGAGACCACCGGGCAGGGCATCGTCGCGTTCGTGATCCTCCGCGAGGGCGCGGAGAACACCGGCGAGACCCTGATCGCGGAGTTGCGGGCGCAGGTCTCGACGGAGATCTCCCCGATCGCCAAGCCGCGGCAGATCACCGTCGTCCCGGAGCTGCCGAAGACCCGCTCCGGCAAGATCATGCGACGCCTGCTGCGCGACGTCGCCGAAGGCCGCGACCTCGGCGACACCTCCACGCTGGTCGACCCCAAGGTCTTCGAAGCAATCCGAGGAAAGTAGCGGGCATCGCCCGCGCGGAGAACAGTCCGGCACCGAGTGACGTCGAGGCCCCTTCGCCAACAGGCGAGGGGGCCTCGACGTCACCCACCCTCACCCAGGCAGTCCGCCAATTGATGTACTGCCCATGCGATCTCGTCCCGCTCGATCACCAGAGGGGGCGCGAGCCGGATCGTCCCCTCGTGGGCGTCCTTGGCCAGTACCCTGCGGGACAGCAGTCGCTCGCACACGACCCGCGCCGACGGCTGACCCTCCGCGAGATCGAGGCCGGCCCACAGCCCGCGCCCACGGACGTGCGCCACGGCATCTGCGGGCAGCGTCGCCAGCAGTGAGTGCATGTACTCCCCCAGTTCCCCACTGCGCCTCTGGAACTCGCCGGTTTCGAGCATCCGCACGACTTCGGTGCCCACCACACATGCGAGTGGGTTCCCGCCGAAGGTACTGCCGTGCTGCCCCGGACCGATGACACCCATCACCTCCCAGTCGGCCACCACCGCCGACACCGGAAGAATCCCACCCCCCAACGCCTTTCCGAGAAGGTAGACGTCGGGGACCACCTGCTCGTGGTCGCACGCAAACGTCTCGCCGGTTCGGCCGAGCCCGCTCTGGATCTCGTCGGCCACCATGAGAATGCCGCGCTCGTCGCACAGCCCGCGGACCGCCGCGAGAAAACCGTCGGGAGGTACCCGAACCCCCGCCTCGCCCTGGACCGGTTCGATCAGCACCGCAACGGTGTTCGCGCTGACGGCCGATGCCAGCGCGTCGATGTCGCCGTACGGGACCGTTCGAAACCCTGGTGGGTACGGGCCGAAACCGTTGTGGGCGTCGGGATCCGTCGAGAAGCCGACGATCGCGATCGTGCGGCCGTGGAAGTTGCCCTCGAAAGTGATGATCTCCGCCTGGTCGGGCGGAACTCCCTTGACGTCGTAGCCCCAGCGGCGTGCCAGCTTGAGCGCGGTCTCGACCGCCTCGGCGCCGGTGTTCATCGGGAGCACGGCATCCTTGCCGCACAGGCCGGCGACGGCCTCACAGAAGTCCGCGAACGCCGCGTGCTGAAAGGCGCGGCTGGTCAGGGTCAGCCGGCCGAGCTGCCGCTCCACCACCCCGACCAGCCGTGGGTGGCGGTGCCCGAAATTCAGCGCCGAGTACCCGGCCAGCATGTCGAGGTAGTCGACGCCGTCGACGCCGCGGGCCCACGCACCGCTGGCGACCTCGAGCACCACCGGCAGCGGATGGTAGTTGTGCGCGCTGTGCGCGTCGGCCCGCGCCAGCTCGGCCGCGGTCCGGGACTGCGACGGAACCTCGTTCACGATTGCGCCCCGGGGCTCCAACCCCGCAGTTCCAGTGTGCAGCATTTGATTCCGCCACCGGACTTGAGGAACTCCGACATGTCCACGGGAACGGGGTTGTATCCACGGGCGCGCAGCCTCGACGCCAGAGCCGTCGCCTGCGCGCCGAGCACGACGTTGTGTCCGTCGCTCACCAGGTTCAGCCCCAGGCACCGAGTGTCCGCTTCGGTGGCGATGACAGCGTCCGGGAAGAGCGATCGCAGCAGGGTGACGCTCCGCTCGTCGAACGCGGAGGGAAGATACGCGATCGTACGGTCGTCGAGCACACCCATCGCCGTGTTGAGGTGGTAGTAGCGGGGGTCAACCAACCGGAGCGTCGCGACCCGCTTGCCGAGGTGCCACTCGGCCTCGGCATGCGCGCGTTGGTCGGTACGGAATCCGGTGCCTGCGAAGATCATCTCGCCGACGACGAGCAGGTCGCCGCCGCCCTCGTTGATGTAGCGCGGGCGGCGGGGTTTGCGCAGGCCGTTCGACTCGAACCACCGCATCACGTACTCCGCCTCGGGCGCCCGATGCTCACTGCGGTACCGGGCGCCCAGGGCAACACCGTCGACGACCAGACCGCTGTCTGCGACGAAGACCATGTCGGGCAGCCCCGGAACCGGGTCGACCAGGTGCACACCATGTCCGAGATCCCGGTACACCTCGACGAGAGACTCCCACTGACGCTGCGCCAGCGCACGGTCCACCGGGATCGCGGGGTCCATCCAGTCGTTGATCCGGTATGGAACGTCGAAGTAGGTCGGGGGGCACATAAGGTACTCGTGCCGCGACGGCGGAATCTGCGACGTGGTGGTGCCGGACCTCGACGTCATCGTCATCTCGTACCCCCTCAGGGCAACCGGTGACGTCAGTATCCGCGCCCGCCACCGGTCCCGCCACCGGTACGGAGACGGCGCTGCACACGCGCTCCATCCGATGCACGCGGGTGTCCGGCATGGAACAGCTGTGTGGATACTCCGTGCACATGGGTTGTGTGGTGCCCGGCACCGTCCACTACCGCGGCCGGCCACGGCTCAGGTCGGCGAATCCGACCGCACACCCCGGATCGATGAGGGGGACATGTGCACACGACTTTTCATCAGTGCACACGACTTTTCGTCAGTGCACACGACTTTTCGTCAGTGCACACGACCGTTGCGCGTGCATCGGGTGTGTGGACGCGGCATCGGGTGTGCACAGGGGTTTTCGGTGCCGCGGACGGCGTACCGCCGCCGGCATCGCGGCACCGTCTCCCGTCGGGCCGAGCGCACAGGAGTTCGCCGGTTCACACAGGGGTTGGACGCGTAGCGGGTATGTGGACACCGCATCGGGTGTGTGCACCGGGGTTTTGGCGCCGAAGCGGCCAACTGTCGTGTGCACGCGCCCTGTCGTCGGTACACACGGCCTTTATGCGTGCATTCCGTGTGTGCACGCTCCAACAGGTACGTGCACACGGGTTTTCCGCGCCGGGTAGCGGAATTGTCGTGTGCACACGCCCCGTCGTCGGTGCACACAGCCATTGCGCGTGCATTCGGTGCGTGAACGCGGCATCGGGTGTGTGCACACATGGGTGCTCGGTGCCGCGGACGCCGCCGCACCGGGTACCGCCACCGGCATCGCGGAAGGCCTCCCCACCGGCCGAGCACACAGGAGTTCGCCGGTCCACACAGCCATTGCGCGTGCATGCCGTGTGTGAACGCGGCATCGGGTATGTGCACAGGGGGCTCGATGCCGCGGACGCCGCCGCACCGACTGCTACCGCGGCCTCCCCGCCGGCCGAGCACACAAGAGTTCGGCGGTCCACACCGGGTTGGACGCGTACGCAGGTGTGAGGACGCCGGCATCGGGTATGTGCACGGAGGTTTGGCGCCGGGCCGACCAGCTGTCGTGTGCACACACCAATTCCGCGATTCGCACAGGTATTGCGCGCGGAACCGGTGTGTGCGCGCGGCATCGGGTGTGTGCACACCGGTTTTCGGTGGCGCGGGATGTCGCCACACCGGAACCGCCGGCCGGCTCCCAAACGGGGAAAACACCCCAGAAATGCCGGTTGCCCGGGACCAGAAGAAAACTCCTGATCCCGGGCAACCGGGGATGTTATGTACGGCGGTGTCCTACTCTCCCACACCCTGTCGAGTGCAGTACC
>NZ_JBSGGS010000006.1:0-377815 GCF_053604015.1 Rhodococcus sp. NPDC004095 | reverse complement strand
TCGCCGTCCTCACCGCGCCGGTCGTGAATGTAGGCGCCGTTCGGTCCACGTGCCCGCACAGAGTGCACTCACCTGACGCGCACGCTGTGACATTGCGCCGACCGGGGGAAGCGGGTGCCGGGTCAGTCGGTGACGAGAGCCGGCTCGGAGGGGTCCACGCCGACGGCGGCGGGGACGGCGACCTGTTCGATACGGCGCGGCAGTGCGAACGCCACCAGCGCACCGATGAGCGCGGCGACCGCGCCGATCAGGAAGGCGACCTGGAAGCCCTTGTCCGTGTAGAAAACCACACCCTGGGTCATCTCCAGCGGGATCGGGGCGATGTGCGAGTTGTTCATGACCGTGAACGCGACGACCGGCAACACCGCCGGGAACACCGACTGGAAGACACCGACGATGCTCGCGGTGCTCGCCTGCAGTTGCGGCGGCACGGCCTCGATGAGCAGGTTCGGGATCGACGCGTACGCCATGCCCATTCCGGTTCCGAACAGGCCGGCGAACACGATCAGCAGCGCCTTGTCGTCGTGCACCATCGCGACGCAGAGGAAACCGGCGGCCATACCGAGCATCCCGATCACCATGAGCGGCCGCGGCCGGATGCCGCGACCGACGAGCATGCCGACGATGATGCCGCCGATGACGACCATGCCGCCGATCGGCGCCTGGAAGATGGCGAATCCCTCTGCACTGACACCGAATCCGTAGCCGAGACCCAGGACGGCCGGGGTCATCGCGAGCATCGGAAGCAGGATGGTGAACAGTCCGCTGGATCCGTAGCAGAAGCCGGCACCGACGGCGGTGAGCAGGACCGGACGCTGCCTGAGCACGTCGAGGTCGATCAGCGGCTCCCGCACGGTGCGGGCCGAAATCAGCCAGGCACCGATCAGCACGATGCCGCCGACGAGGTAGGCCAGGGTCGAACCGCTGCTCCAGCCCCAGGTGGGTCCGAAGCTGACCGCGATCAACACACCGGCGATACCGGCGCCGAGCAGTACCGCGCCGATCAGGTCGATACGCGAACGCAACCGCACCGCCGACTCGTCGGTGGAGACCACGATCATCGCGCCGAGCACGACGAGACCGATCACGAAGAACCAGAAGATGCTGCGGAACCCGTGATTGTCGATGAGCCAGCCCGTGAGGAAGGGGGCGGGGATCGCGATCAGGCCCATCCCGCTGGTGGCGATACTGACGGCCAACGCGACGGTCCGCTGCGGGAAGACGTCCCGGACCAACGAGTAGCTCAGGAACAGGCACGGGACCAGCAGGCCCGACAGCGCGCGACCGGCGACGAGGACGGCGTAGCTGCCTGCGAGGGCGGAGACCAGCGAACCGAGCGCCGCGACGGCCACACACACGAGCAGGAGCCGCCGCTTGCCGTACATGTCCGCGAGCTTGCCGATCAACGGGGCGGTGACTGCGCCGACGAGCAGGAAGGACGTGAGCAGCCAGGCGCCCTGGGTGGTCTGGTAGTGGGCGGCGATGGCGGGCAACGCCATCGAGATCATCATGTAGCTGACCGCGAGCATCTCGAGGAGCAGCACGATCGAGGCCAGCGAGAAGATCAGTCGGGGCGTCCACGTCTGGGCGGCGTGCTCGGCCGGCGCTGCGGCCTGTGGTCCTGTGACCATGGGGGTTCCTTCCGGATTCCCGGACCGGCCGTCGAAGTCCTGATTCGAGGATCGGGCCGAGATGTGATGGTTGGCAGACACATTCACCGGACAGCCGGTCAATCGTGTTGCCCACATCACACTCTCCGCTGTGTGTCGCGCACCACACCGTGTTCCAGTCAGCGGGACGCCCGTGGGACGGGTGCCGAAACGACGAATCCCCGGGGCAACATCGGGTCCACATGACGTGGATTCCGTTGTGCCCCGGGGATTCCGGGATCAAGCCCGCTCGGGCCCAGGCGGCCGCAGAACGGTCTTCGCGTCAGTGTCCGGCGGCGTGCCGAGCGCCGATGTAGCCGAACACCATCGCCGGTCCGATCGTCGCGCCCGCACCGGCGTAGTCGTGACCCATGACCGCGGCCGACGTGTTGCCCGTGGCGTACAGACCCTCGATCACCGAACCGTCGGCGCGCAGCACCCGGGCGTGCTCGTCGTAGACCATCCCGCCCTTGGTGCCGAGGTCGCCCGCGGCCATCCGGACCGCGTAGAACGGTCCGCTGTCGATCACGTCCAGCGTCGGCGCCGGGAGCGTGGGGTCGCCGTAGTAGTTGTCGTACGCGCTGTCACCGCGACCGAAGTCCTCGTCCCGGCCGGCCCGGGCGAACCCGTTGAACCGGTCCACCGTCTCGGCCAACTGCACCGCAGGCAACCCGATCGACACGGCCAGCTCCTCGATCGACTCCGCCCGATGCATCAGCCCGGTCGCGAACCACGACCTCGGGAACTTCTGCCCCGGCATCACGCCACCGAACTGGTAGCGGTTCTTCGCCTTTCCGTCGAAGACGAACCAGATCGGGTCGTGCCGACCGGCGATCTGCTCGTGCACGAACGTCACGTACGGTGCCGCCTCGTTGGTGAAGCGCCGACCCGACTGGTCCACGATGATCGAGCGGGGGATCGACCGCTCCGACACCAGCACGTGCATGATGCCGTCGGGCCGCCGGAAGGACGGCATCCACCAGGCATCGTCCATCAGATCCAGTGCTGCCCCGACCTTTTCACCGGCGACGATCCCGTCACCGGTGTTGTCCACCGCCCCGGCGCTGTAGTTGTCCTTGCCACCCTCGCGCAGGTACTTCTTGCGCATCTGCTCGCCCTGCTCGAATCCGCCGCTGGCCAGCAGCACCCCGCGCCGGGCGCGGATCCGCAGGTCCGCACCGTCGCGGCGGACGAGCAGGCCGACCACCGCGCCCGAGGAATCGGTGATCAGCTCCCGCATCGGGCTGTCGAGCCACAGCGGAATGCCCGCGTCCTTGACGGTCAGTCGCAGCCGCGCGATCAGCGCCTGACCGAGAGTCTCCATGTGCCGACGCAGCACGAGGCTCTTGACCGCGCGCCACCCGGTGGCCAGCGCCGCCCGGCGTCCCGCCCAGGTGCGCATCACCATGTTCAGCTTCGCGAACTCCTTGGACGTGATGTACAGACCCGCGGGAGTCGCCAAAGCACCGGGCCGCAGCAGCTTTTCGTCCTCGCCGAGCCGCTTGAGGTCGAACGGCAACGGCTCGATCGTCCGCCCCCGCGGGCGTCCGCCGGGCTGCTCGGGGTGGTAGTCGGAGTAGCCGGTGCACCACTGGAACCGCATGTGCGGTCCGGCGGACTCCAGGAACTCCATCGTGGCCGGGCCCTCGTCGATGAACGCGTCGACGTTCGCCGACGGGACCCGGTCGCCGATCACGGCGTCGAGGTAGCGGCGCACGTCCTCCCGCGAGTCCGCGAGACCCGCGCGCCGCAGGGTCGGATTGTTCGGGATCCAGATGTTGCCGCCGGACAGGGCGGTGGTCCCGCCGTAGACCGACGCCTTCTCCACGATCAGCGTGTCCAGCCCGCCGTCCTTCGCCGCGAGCGCACCGGTGAGTCCACCACAGCCGCTGCCGACCACGACGAAATCGACCTCGTGGTCCCAGTTCTCGGTTTCGGTCATGTTCGTCCCCCGTCAGGCGACGGTCATGTCGGACGGCGACCACACCGCGCGCATGCTGGTGATGCGGGCCTGGTCGTCGAAGGTCATGACGTCGATCGGTTCGATGGTGATCGTCTGGTCCCCGGTCTCGGTGACGACCCGGAAGTGGAAGGCGGCGGTGTTTCCCGCGACCTTGACGGCCAGCAGTTCGGTGCGGTTGCGGACGGCGTCGAGAGCCGAGTAGAACTTCTCGATCTCCTCCCGCCCGACCTTCGGCTCGCTGCCGACCGGGTCCTCGAGGGTGGCCCCCTCGGCGTACAGGGCAGCGATGTCGGCGGACGTGCCACCGGCGACCGCGTCCAGGTAGGTGGCGACTGCGGAACGGATGTCGTCTTCGAAGGCCATGTGATGACTCCAGGGTTTCGGGGGTGCTGCGGGTGCGACGGTAGCCACGTCCGTCTCGGAACGAACCCCCGTTCTCCCGGGGAGCGGGAGAACTCTCGAATTGCCCGTCGGGTGCGGGCGGGCGCCGGTGCGTTACGGCCGCCGCGGTGGAAACACCGGAAATCCCCTGGCTGTGCGGTCACCGTGGAGTAACGATCGACGCCGTCCCGGGCTCATCCACGGCCCGGCCGACCTACGCTCGATGCAACCGCCGACACGACCTGGAGCGTCGAGATGCGCGCGAAAGCCGTTCCTGCCCCCTTGTTCCGCTTTGTCTCGTTCTCCGTCGCCGCGATGCTCTCCTTCGTCGCGGTGTGCGCCGTGGGGGTCCCCGAGGCAACCGCGGCCGAACCCACCTACTACGTCTCGCTGGGCGACTCCCTGGCCGCCGGCTACCAGCCCGACACCCGGAAGGACGAGCCCGTCTCCTACACCGACGACCTGTTCGCCACGCTCCGCGCGTCCGATCCCAACCTGCAGCACATCCGGCTCGGGTGCAGCGGGGAATCCACCGCGACCATGATCAACGGCGGGCGGTGCACGTACGACGGCGCGACCTCGCAACTCGACGCCGCGACGAAGTTCATCACCGCGCACCGGGGACAGGTCCGGTACGTCACCGAGGACCTCGGCGCGAACGACGTCTACCCCTGCATTCGCGGCGGCGGCTCCGGCTCGCCGGGCTCGTCCGGAGTGCCCGACGTCGGGTGCGTCGCGAACGCCCTGGCGACGATCGGCACCAACCTCGCGACGATCAACCGTCAACTGCGCGCCGCGGGCGGTGAGGGGCCCGCCTACGTCGGGATGACCTACTACAACCCGACCCTCGCGAGCTGGCCGACCGGAACCACCGGACAGGCCGTCGCGGTCGCGACCACCGGCGCCGACAACGTTCTCGGCTCGACGATCGTCACCGCGAACTCCGGGGCCGGCTGGAAGACCGCCGACGTCGCGGCCGCGTTCTCCACCAACGACTTCGGGAATCCCGTTGCCGTGCCCGGCCTCGGGACGCAGCCACACAACGTCGCCCAGGTCTGCCTGTGGACGTGGATGTGCACCGGCTACAAGGACATTCACGCCAATCCGGCCGGGCACCGGGCGATCGCCGAGACCTTCCTGCCGATACTCACCGGAGCATCGGCCCGGTAGAGGGCGGGATCCCGGACGAAGGGAAGGGTCTTCGCCTCGATGTGGTGATCCTGCTCAGTGAGATGCGCCAGGCCCCGCCGGGCCGGGCGTCTCGCCCGGCTCCGCACGCGCGGGTGGCGTCCGCCCCGAGATACCGGGATCGGAACAACCCAGGATTCTGGGATGTTCGGTGGCGGCGCCGACCACCAGTCTCGGTGACGACCAGACGATCGTGGGGCGGCGCCGGGCGGCGCGTGCCCGAAAGGACACACCGATGACTCTTCCGGTTGAGTGGCGCGCCGTGGCCGCGGGAACCGCGCTGTGCGTGGGTGCCGCGCTGGCCGGGTGCGGGGCCGCCGACGCGGACCGTCACAACGACGGCGCCACCTACTTCGGCCCTGGCCAGGACCTCGGCGACGGGACCACCCGCTCGTTCGTGCGACTCGACGCGGCCGGGCGCCCCGCCGAGGTCGGCCTGCGGATGTCGGCGGCGGCACTGGACGGCCTGCCCTCCGGTCCCGATGCCCGACCCCAGATGCTCATGCTCGCACTGCCCGACGAGGCAGGCGACACCGTCTTCGAGCACGTCATGCTCGACTGGAACCCGAATGGGCACGACCCGCAGGTGCTGTTCGGCAAACCGCATTTCGACATGCACTTCTACCTAGCGGACACGGCCGAGGTGCACGGCATCGACCCCGCCGACCCCGAGTTCGCGGTCAAGGCGGCGCGACTCCCGGATCCGCGGTACGTTCCGCTGAATTACGTCCCCCCGCCGGGGCCACCCGAGGCCAGCGTGGTGCCGGCGATGGGCCTCCACTGGAGCAACGCTGCGGATGGCCTGGTGCCCGGGGAGTTCGATTTCACCGAGGTGCTGCTCAACGGGTCCTGGGACGGCGAGTTCACCTTCATCGAGCCGATGATGACCCGCGAGTGGATGCTGACCAAGCCGACGCTGCGCGAGGACCTGGAGTTGCCGCAGGCATACCCGAAGTCCGGGTACTCGCCGACCACCTACACCGTCGAATTCGACGAGGGCACCGACGAATACGTCATCGCTCTCGGTGGGATGGTCGAGCGCACCGCCTCCTGAGACATCCGCCGGCTAGTGGGCGGCGAAATCTCCGTAGCCGCCCTTGAAGAAGAGCAGCGGCTGCCGGTCGACGTCGGCGGTCAGGTCGGTGATGCGGGCGATGACGATGGTGTGGTCGCCGGCGTCGTGCTCGACCTCGACGGTCGCGTCGATCCGGGCCAGGGTGCCGTCGAGCGCGGGGGCGCCGTTCTGGGCCGGGGACCACGACACGCCCGCGAACTTGTCGGCGCCGCTGGTCGCGAACTGTCCGCAGATGTCCTTCTGGTCGTGCGCGAGCACGTTGATGCACAGGTTGCGGGCCTCACGCAGCAGCGGCCAGCTCTTCGACGTCTTGGTCGGGCAGAACGAGACGAACGGCGGCTCGAGGGACAGCGAGACGACGGACTGGCAAGTGAACCCGAGCGGCTGCTCGCCGTCGTGAGCGGTGATGACGGCGACACCGGTGCAGAAGTGGCTCATCACCTTGCGCAGCGTGGCGGCGTCGGGGCCGGACAGCTCGATGTGCTCGGCGACGGCGGTCGGTTCTGCGCTCATGTGATTCCTCCTGACGAGACGGGCACCCAACAGCATCGGGCTCCGGTCGGCACTATGCCATCTGAGGTCCCGGTCAGTGGGCGCCTTTTCCGTGACGGATTTCGAATCCGACCGCAGGGCTCCGGTCGGGATCACCGCCCGCCGGTGGGTGTCCGGGCGAACGCGGGCAGCAGGGTGTCGACGACCCGATCGACGATCCCGGCCTCGTCTTCCGCCCCTCGGGCCCGGTGGGCGACGTAGGCACCGACGACCGAGTCCATGAAGGTGTCGGCGTCCAGGTCCGCGCGGACCGTGCCGCGGGCGATGTGCTCGCGCACCACGCCGGCCAGGCTGCCCCGGTGCCGGACCAGGATCGCCCGGATGACGTGGGTGAACGAGGGGTCCTCGTCGGTCACCAGTGCGGCGAGGCCGCCGAAGCCGATTCCGCTGTCGATCGACCGCAGGGACTGCTCGGTCAACCAGACCAGCACGTCGCGGGCGGTGGCATCCGCGGCGGGCGGGACGGGTTGGGCGATCGGCGCGAGTGCAGCCGTGAGCATTTCGTCCCGGTCGCGGTAGCGACGGTAGATCGTGGTGCGCGCCATCCCGGTTCGCGTGGCCACGCCCTCGATGGTGACCGCCCGCGGGCCCTTGAGCCGGAGCAGGTCGAGGACCGCGTCCGCGATGCGTTGCTCGGGGGCGGCCGGCCTACCGCTCGACGCCACTGTTGTTCTCCTCACTCCGTGGAACACCACTCGACCCGATAACGCTACACTCTATGTAGCTACACTACATGTAGCGTATCGATCGAGAGGTGTCAGTCATGAAGTTCTCCAGCACGTTCGCCGGAGGGGCGGCCCTGCTCCTCGGCCTCGTCACCATGTCCGCGTCGTTCTGGGCGGATACCACCCCGATCGGCTCCGGCCTGACACTCGGCCTGGGGGCCATCACCGCGATCTACGCGTTGTGGTCGCTGGTCGCCAAGGACCCGACCAAGGACCACTGGGCGCTGTCCATCGTGGGCCTGGTGCTGTTCATAGCCCCGTGGGTCGGACAGTTCGCCGGCGACGGCGCCGCCTGGACGGCGTGGATCGCCGGGGCGCTCGTCATGGCCGTCGCCGGAACCGCCTACGTCGCCGACGAATCCACAGAGCTCACCGACACGAACGCGCGACGTGACCGGGAGACCTACCGGGCAGCCCACGCGACCCGGTAGCTCGCCGGTCGGAAGGGTCGCAGGCCCGGCTCACCCGAGAACACGAAGACCCCGGACCGAATGGCATCGGTCCGGGGTCTCGGCGAGGTCCGGTGCGGTCAGGCCTTCGCGGCGCTCTGCCCGGCCCGACGGCCGAAGAAGCTGCCGTCACCGAGGGAGGCGCCGCTCGCGTAGCCACCGGCGCAGACGCCGGACGTGCAGCGACCGGCCGCGAACAGGCCCGGAATCGGCTGCCCGGAGACGTGCAGCACCTCGGAGTCGACGCTGGTGCGCAGGCCGCCGAGGGTGAACCCGCCGGTCATGCCGCGCAGGTCGATCGCGGCGATCGGGGAGCCGATGGGCTTGACCCACTCCGGCTTCTTCCCGAGCAGCGGGTCCTCCCCGTTCGCGGCGTGCCGGTTGTACACCTCGACGGTGGCCTGCAGCGACCCGGCGGGCAGCCCGATCTCCGACTCGAGCTCCAGGGCCGTCTCCGCCACCCACTTCGGGCGGTGCCGCAGCTGGGGGCTCGACGTCGGACGGGTCAGGCCCTCCTCGTAGGCGTCCTCGTCGATGATCAGAAACGCCTGGTTCTGGTTCTCGTACAGCGTCGCCTGGCCGACCCGGCCGGGGTAGGTGTCCTCGTTGATGTAGCGCTGGCCGCGCCCGTTGACCAGGATGCCGCGGATGAACAGCTGCGGATCGCAGAAGAACGCCACCTCCGCCGCATCCATGTGCGCCAGATCGGCGCCGATCGCCTGCGCCATCCGGATCGCGCGGCCGTCGTGCTCCTCGATCGAGGCGGCGGGCCGGTTGACCATCTTCGGCGCGAACGACTCGAGCATCTGGTTGTTGTAGGCGAAGCTGCCGGTCGCCAGCACCACGCCCTTGCGGGCGCGGACGGTGACGTCCTTGCCGTACTGCTTGGCCTGGACGCCGACGACACGCCCGTCGGCGTCGACGATCAGGGTCTGCACGCGCATGTCGTACTCCGCCCGCACACCGAGCTCGGTCGCCTTGTCGGTGAGCGGCTTCATCAGCATGTAGCCGCCGCCCTTCTCGGAGCTGACGTGCTTGTCCTGCATCTGCGGGACGTGACCGCGCGGGGCCGGCGGGATCGTCGCGTTGAACGGCGCCGCGTTCTCGCCGCCGGTGTACTGCAGGCCGTCGTCGCCCGGCGGCTCCCAGCCCGGCTCACCCCAGAAACTCTCCTTGAACGGCACGCCGCACTCGTCTACGAGCCAGTGGTAATGGTCGACGCTGCCCTCGCAGTAGGCGTCGATCTTCGCCTCGTCGGTGCCCGGTCCGAGCGCCGCCTTCATGAAGGCCTTCATGTTGTCGACGGTGTCCTCGAACCCGCACGCCTTCTGCAGCGGGGTGCCGCCGCCCATGTAGATGAAGCCGCCGGCCATCGCGGCCGCGCCGCCCCAGCCTCCGGTGCGCTCGAGCACCAGCACCTCGGCACCGTCCTGCGCGGCACCGACCACGGCGGCCGCCCCGGCGACACCGAAACCCGCGACGACGACGTCCGCTTCGTAGTCCCACTGCTCGACCTCGGCGGCCGACCTCGGCCGGAGGTCGTCCGAATTACTCGCCATGACAATGCCTTTCAGTGATCCAGGATACGCCACGCGGGCGGCCGGACATCGGTACCCGCCCGCGAGTGGAGGGTGCCCTCGCCGCCGCCGACGGCTCGCTGCCCCGCCCGTCATGGGCCGGGCAACGGTCGGCGGTGATCCGCCTCGCGGAGTTGCCCCTCTCGTCTACCCGGGTTCCCGCGACATCGGACCCGAACGTCCCATCCTGCGGGAGAACGGGCCCGCGATCGGGCGCCTCCGCAGTGCTCCCGATCAGCGGGAATGCCGCTGCCCCCGCCGCTTCGCGGCGCCTAGCGTGACGCCATCGGCACCGATCGGAGGTAGCGCACATGGAGACGACCCTGCAGGCGGACGGACGGTTCACCGTCGACCCCGACCGGATCCGCGCGTTCGCGGACGCGACCGGGTGCACGCACCGGGCCTACCGGGAGGACCGGGCCGTGGTTCCGCCCACCTACCTGTGCGGCACCGACCCGATCGCCGGCGGGCACGACGTCCCGGCCGAGCGCGACTGCCGGTTCTTCGGGACGCCGCCGCGGGCGGGCGACCTGCTGACCGTCACCGTCCGCGACGGCGAGCACGACCGGCTCACCGAGTACCGGGACGCCGACGGCCGCCTGATCGCCGACGCCTGGACGCAGGGCGCCGGTGGCGACACCACGACGGTGGGGATGCTGGCGAACTACGCCACCGACTGGCTCGGGGCGGAGTCGGTGCGCCGGTTCCGCACCCGTCTCGTCTCCGCGGCCCCGGCCGGCGAGCCGCTGTCGTGCTCGGGCGAGGTGGTGCAGGAGTACACCGCCGACGGGGAGCCGCGCGTGGACGTCGTCCTCACCGCCGTCGGCGAGAGTGGACGCGTCGCGGCCCGCGCCTGGGCCACCTTCGCCCGCGCCGCCTGATCCCCGGCCCCTTCGTTCCCCGCCCGCTCCGGGAGGCTGACCGCCCGGGCCCGGCGGCACCTACCCGATCGGACGGTTCGGCGACGGCAACCGGACGGTTCGGCCGCCGACACCTTCCGCCCGGGTGATCCGGCCCACCAGAGTTCCCTCGTGAGACGCGCGTCACATACGCGCACCGGACACGAGGAGACCTCCGATGGCCATCGAGCTCAACCAGATCTGGGACTTCCCCATCAAGGAGTTCCATCCCTTCCCGCGCGCCCTCCTTGGCGTCGGCGCCCACGACATCATCGGCGTCGAGGCGAAGAACCTCGGGTTCCAGCGGGTGCTGTTGATGACCACCGGCCTGCGCGGGTCGGGGATCATCGAGGAGATCATCGGCAAGCTCGAGTACCAGGGCCTCGACGTCGTCCTGTACGACAAGGTGGAGTCGAACCCCAAGGACTACAACGTCATGGAGGCGGCGGCGCTCTACCAGACGGAGAAGTGCGACAGCATCATCTCCATCGGTGGCGGCTCCAGCCACGACGCCGCGAAGGGCGCCCGCGTGGTGATCGCGCACGACGGCCGCAACATCAACGAGTTCGAGGGCTTTGCCAAGTCCACCAACAAGCAGAATCCACCGCACATCGCGGTCTCCACCACCGCGGGCACCGGCTCCGAGACGTCGTGGGCGTACGTCATCACCGACACCTCCGACATGGACCATCCGCACAAGTGGGTCGGCTTCGACGAGGCCACGATCGTCACCCTCGCGATCGACGACCCGCTGCTGTACTACAGCCTCCCGCAGCACTTCACGGCCTACTGCGGCTTCGACGTGCTGGCGCACTCGAGCGAGCCGTACGTCTCCCGGCTCGACTTCGCCCCGTCCCTCGGCAACGCCCTCTACGCGACGGAGCTGGTGGCGCAGAACCTGCGCGAGGCGGTGTTCGACCCGCGCAACCTCAAAGCCCGTGAGGGCATGATGAACGCGCAATACATTGCGGCGCAGGCGTTCAACTCGGGCGGCCTGGGCATCATCCACTCCATCTCGCACGCGATGAGCGCATTCTTCGACAGCCACCACGGCCTCAACAATGCGATCGCACTGCCCAGGGTGTGGGAGTACAACCTGCCCTCCCGTTACGAACACTTCGCCCGGCTTGCGACCGCGATGGGCGTCGACACTCGCAACATGACCACGGTGCAGGCCGCGGACGCCGCGGTCGAGGCGGCGATCCGGCTCTCCCGCGACGTCGGCATCCCGGAGAACTTCGCGTCGGTGCGCACCGACACCTACGAGAAGAACCAGATGAACACCGGCAAGTACACGGGCCGGGGCGAGTCGATCTCCGGTGACGACAAGACGGTGCGGGCGATCTCCGAGCACATCCAGGGCGACTGGTGCACCCCCGGAAACCCGCGCGAGGTGACGGTGGAGTCGATGATCCCGGTCGTCGGGCACTGCATCAACGGCACGTACTGACCGCACCCCCTTCCGCGGCCGGGGCGAGACCCCCTGCCCCTGCCCGCCCCGGCCGCGGGTTCCACCCATCCACGAGAGACGGAGCGCTGCAATGACTTCGGCCACCCTCCCGCACGAGGACATCCACCCAGAACCTCGTGTCATCGGGCCCATGACCGATCCACGCACCTTCGCGTCGGCCGCCGCGCTGGTGGACGCGTTGCGCGAGCAGAACTACATCGCCGACACCGACCTCGCGACGGTCACCCACCTGGCCACCGCACTGGACCGGCCGCTGCTGCTCGAGGGCCCCGCGGGCGTCGGCAAGACCGAGCTGGCGAAGGCGCTGGCCGCGGCGAGCGGCCGCAGGCTGGTGCGGCTGCAGTGCTACGAGGGCCTCGACTCGAGCCGGGCGCTCTACGAGTGGGACTACGCGAAACAACTTCTGCACGTGCAGATGTTGCGGGACCGGATCACCGCCGACACCGCCGGCCTGCCCGACCTCGACTCCGCATCCCGCCACCTCGCCGGTCGTGACTTCGGTCTGTACTCGGAGGCGTTCCTGTCGGTGCGGCCGCTGCTCGAGTCGGTGCTCTCCGAGCAGCCTGTGGTGCTGCTCGTCGACGAGGTGGACCGCACCGAGGAGTCGCTGGAGGCGCTGCTGCTGGAGGTGCTGGCCGAGAAGCAGGTCACGATCCCGGAGATCGGCACCGTCACCGCCCGTTCGACCCCGTGGGTGGTGTTGACCTCCAACGACACCAGGGAGCTCTCCCCGGCGCTCAAGCGCCGCTGCCTGCACTTCCACCTCGGCTTCCCGACCCCCGAGCGGGAACGGGAGGTGGTCACCGCCCGCGCTCCCGAGGTCGAACCCGCGGTCGCCGCCGACGTCGTCGAACTGGCCCGGACGCTGCGGGACCTGCCGCTGCGCAAGAGCCCGTCGATCTCCGAGGTCATCGACGCGAGCCGGGCCGCGACCCTGCTGACCGCGGCCGGGGAGCCGGTCTCCGACGAGACCCTGCGGACGCTGTACGCCACCCTGCTCAAGTACACCAGCGACCGCAACCTCGCCCTGGGTCGCCTGCACGGCGAAACGGATTCCCCCGCAACGCGCTCCGATCGACCGACGCGCCCCGTGACGATCGCGGAGGCGCCCGCCAACACCACCACCGCGGCCTTCCGCGGCACCGGCGGCGCCGAGCGCGGCGGGGCGAGCGTGCGCGGCACCGGACTGCGGGGGCGGTGACCGTGACCGCCGAGTGCGCAGTCACCGGGGCACCGGCCGAGCGGAGGGCGCAGCACGTGGGCACTCGGCAACTGCTGGACGTGGTGGCGGCGCTGTTCGGCGGCCTGCTACGGCGGGCCGGGGTGTCGGCGTCTCCCGCCGAGGTGATCGAGGTGCGACGGGTGCTGGGCCTGCTCGGCGCAGGTGACAGCGACGCGCTGCGGGCCGCCTTGCGCGCCACCTGCGCGAAGTACGCGCACGAACAGGCCGGCTTCGACGCCGCGTTCGACGCGCTGTTCCGCGGAACCTACTCACCGACAACGGATTCCCCCCTCGGTCAGGCGCACCAGGAGTCGGCGACCGGACTGCCCGAGGAGATGGAGATCGCCGAGGACTCCGACATCGGCCGGTACGCCGAGTACAACGAGCGGGTCGCCGAGGCGGGAGAGTACTTCGACTCCACCGAGTCGCCGATGGGATTCAACCCGCACACCGACGACGACGACGTCACGGTCTCCGCGCCGAACACCGAACTGACCGTCTCCACCGAGACCGACGCCGGCCGGCGCGGCGTCACCTACACCGTCGAGGTGGAGCGGGCCGGGGCGGCGACGGTCGGGCAGCTGGCGGACGCGTCCGGTGCGGTGGCATCGGGGACGCTGAGCTGGGACGACCCGGCGGCGATCCTGGCCTGGCTCGACGCGTACGACCCGTCCCGCACCTATGGCGACGGCACCGGTGACGAGGACGCCCTGACCGAGGATCAGCTGACCCGGCTGACCGAGGCCGTGGAGTCCTTCGTCGCCGCGCTGGCCGCGCAGGCCGGCCTCGCCCCCGGCGCGGTCCCGTCGGCAGGCGCACTCGACGAGGAACGCGACCCGCACGCCGACGTGGACCTGGCCTGCCACGAGGTGCTGCGCCGGATGCGCGGCGCCCCGCGGCCCCGGCCGCGTCTCCACGGTCGCGGCGGCCTCGACATGCCCCGCACCACGCGCGCGAGCCTGCGCACCGACGGCGTCCCCTTCCGGCTGGTCACGCGGACACCGGTCCCGGACCGGGTGCGCCTGCTGATCCTCGCGGACGTCTCGCTCTCGGTGCGGCCGGTCACCGCGTTCACGCTGCGGCTGGCGCAGGCCATGCACCGGCGGGCGGACCGCTGCCGGGTGCTTGCGTTCGTCGACGACCCGGTCGACGTGACGGACGTGCTGCTGCGCAGCGGCGGCGACGACGCCCTCGCGGCGGTGCTGGCCGACCCTCGCATCGACCTCGAGGCGAGCAGCGACTACGGGCGGGTGCTGGACCGCGTGCTGAGCGGCGGCACCGACCTGGTGGACTCGCGGACCGCGGTCCTGGTCGTCGGCGACGCCCGCTGCAACGGGCTGCCCGCGAAGGCCGACCAGCTCGCAGTCCTGCGCCGGCGGGCACACCGGCTGGCGTGGGTGACGCCCGAGCCGCGCCGCTACTGGGGCCAGGCGACCTGCGCGATGAGCGAGTACGCCGACGTGTGCGACCGGGTGGTGATCGCCCGCGACGCCGAGCAGCTGGTCGCCAAGGCGGGGGAGCTGGCGCACGCGCTGTCCTGAGCCCCGTCCTTCGGGCGGGTCCGGACCTACCCGATCGGGTAGGTCCGGACCTGCCCGAAGGTGTGTGGGGGCCCGGCCGGTGGGTCGGTACTGTGGATTCAGCAGCTGTAAGCTGTGTCACAGTTCGTGGTCGGATGAGAAGAGCGTCGCCGGTGTCTGTCGCATATCCCCCTCACGGCGTGACCGTGCCGCCGGAGGCCCCCCGCGACGTTCCGCGGACCGTCAAGTTCCACGCCCCGGAGATCGTGTTCGGGCTCGGCTCGCTGCAGGAGGCGGCGTACGCGGCCGTCCGGTTGGGCGCGACCCGCCCGATGCTGGTGACCGACGACGGGCTGATCGCGGCCGGTTGGGTCGACGAGTTCCTCGGATGTCTGCGCGAATGTGGCCTGACCGCGACGGTCTGGCACGGGCTGACGCCGAACCCGAAGGACCACGAGATCGCGGCCGGGCACGAGCGGTACAGCGAGCACGGCTGTGACGTGCTGATCGCGCTCGGCGGCGGTTCGGTGATCGACGCGACGAAGGGTGTCGCGGTGTTGGCGTCCAACGGCGGCAACATCCTCGACTACGAGGGCGTGGACCGCGCGGAGGTCCCGATCCCGCCGCTGGTGATGATCCCGACCACCTCGGGCACCGGTGCGGACGTGTCCCAGTTCTGCATCGTCACCGACACCGAGCGGGGCACCAAGATCACGATCATCGGACGCTCCCTGGTCCCCGACGTCACCGTCATCGACCCGCGTCTGCTCACCACCATGCCCGAATGGCTCAACGCCGCGACCGGACTCGACGCCCTGACGCACGGGATCGAGGCATTCGTCTCGCTGGCGCACAATCCGCTGACCGACCACCACGCGCTGCGGGCCGTCGGGATGGTCACCGAGAACCTTCCCCACACCATCACCGATCCCCGGGGGATGGCGGCGCGGACGGCGATGGCGCAGGCGAGCCTCGAGGCGGGACTGGCGTTCACGAACGCGATCCTCGGTGCCGCGCACGCGATGAGCCACCAGGTCGGCGGCCTGCTCGACCTGCCGCACGGGGTGATCAACGGGATCCTGCTCCCGCACGTCATCCGGTTCAACGCCTCCACCGACCCCACGCCCTACGTGGAGATCGCCCGCAGCCTGGGCCTCGACGAGCATCGCGGCACCGCCGAGGAGGCGGCGCTGGCGGTGGCGGACCGGGTGCAGCGACTGGCCGGCGACGTCGGGGTGCCGCGCGGGCTGGGTGCGCTCGGCGTCCGGGAGCAGGATCTCGACCGGCTGGCGCACTTCGCCCTCCGCGACGCGTGCATGTCAACGAACCCACGCAGCGCCACGCACACCCAGATGGTCGAGTTGTACCGGGCGGCACTGTGACTCGCGTCGGCGGTCGACGGTGACGCACGATCCGGACTCCGCGGCACCCGATCTCGCGGTGCTGACCGGGCTGCGGTCCGGGAAGTCCAGCTACTACCCGCAGTACCGGGGCGCCGCGGAACGGCTCGAGCGGATGGTGCACGCGCTGGACCTGATCTCCCGCGCCCTGGTGCGCACCGTCGAGGGCCCGGAGACCTTGGTCTGTGCGGTCGCGGAGGCCGCGCGGGCACACCTGAGCGCCCGCTGGGTGGTGTTCGCCCTCCGCGACGGGGCCCTGCCCGACGCGGGACCGCGGCGCCTGGTTCTCGGCCCGGACGCGACACCGTTCCTGGTCGACAACGTCGAGGGCCCACCGCTGCCCGACATGGTTCTCGACTGCCTCGACGGCATCCGGACCGGCGCGACCGGACACGGCGACCGCCCCGAACTCGACCACCGGCACGCGTACGTGCCGCTCGTCCTCGACGGCGGCGTGGTCGGTGCGATCGCGGCGTGGACCACCCGCGGCCTGGACGCCACCGACGCCTCGGTGCTGAACATCCTGGCCAGTCAAACGGCTGTCGCACTGCAGAACTCGGCACTGTACCAACGCGGCACCGTCGCACTCGAACGTGCCGAGCACGCGTCCGCGCAGGCCCGCCGCACCGCCGCCGACCTGGCCGTGCGCAACGCGGAACTCGCGTCCGCGCAACGCCAGCTCGATGCCGCGCACCGGCACCAGATCCTCGACGACGAGCGCCGCCGCATCGCCCGCGAACTGCACGACAGCGTCACCCAGGCGGTCCTGTCGGCGGGCATGCAGATCGAGGTGTGCCTGGGCGACATTCCGGCCGGCGAGCGCGGCGAACGGCTGGACCTCGCGAAGGAGATGACGCGGCGGGCGGTCGAGCAGCTGCGCTCGGCGATCTTCACCCTCAACAACACCCCCGACGCCGCGACGGCCACGCTGCCGGACATGCTGCAGCAGCTGAGCGTCGTCCCGACCCCCACCGACCTGGCTGTGGAGTTGCGGGTCGAGGGCACTCCCGTCGAACTGAGCGGCGAGGTCGAGCACGCCCTGCTGCGGATCGCCGGCGAGGCGCTGTTCAACACCGCAGTGCACGCCGACGCGCGCCGGGCGGTGCTGCGGCTGACATATCGGCCGACCGAGGTGGGCCTGGCCGTCGACGACGACGGCACCGGCGACCCGATCCGGATCCGCGCCGCACTGCGCAAGGCGGTCGCCGGGGACGTGGACGGACACCACCGCGGTCTGGCGAACATGGCCACCCGCGCCCGTGAACTCGGCGGCGACCTGACGGTCCGCCGCGCCCGGATCGGCGGTGTCCGCGTCGCCGTCACGCTACCGATGGAGGCCCAGTGATGCCCGCCCCGCACCTCGCCCCCGACGCAGTGCCCGGATCCGCCACCCGGCCGGTGCGGATCCTGCTCGTCGACGATCACGCGATCCTGCGGCAGGGTCTGCGTTCAGTGCTCGACCGCGAGCCCGACCTGCAGGTCGTGGGGGAGTCCGACAGCCGATCCGGCGCCGAATCCCTTGCCGCCCAGATCGATCCCGACATCGTGCTGATCGACCTGAAGCTCGGCGCAGGCTCCGACTACGAGGGCCTGGTGCTGTGCCGGGCGCTGTCGGCCGCGCACCCGCGGATGGGGTTGCTGGTGCTGACCACCTTCCTCGACGAACGCCTGGTCCTGGAGGCCGTGCAGGCCGGGGCGCGCGGCTACGTCGTCAAGGACGTCGACACCACCGAACTCGTCCGCGCGATCCGCGCGGTGTCGCAGGGGGAGAGCGCTTTCGACTCACGCACCGCGGCCACCGTCGTCCAGTCCCTCGGGCGCACCGGCGTGCAGTCCGAGAAGCTCACCGATCGCGAGATCGAGGTTCTCGCGCTGCTCGCGAAAGGACTGTCCAACAGCGGGATCGGGGAGAAGCTGTTCATCTCGGCGACCACCGTCAAGTTCCACGTGAGCAACCTGATGCGCAAGCTCGGCGTCACCCGGCGCGCCGAGGCCGTCTACGAGGCCAGCAAGCGCGGACTCATCTGACGCCGGTACCGGATGCCGGAGTCGGCATCCGCCGGATCACCGCACGCGCCGCGGCCCCCACCGCACGGGTCTGGAGCGCGAGGACCACATCGGCGGTCGACAGGACGATCACGGCAGGCAAGCCGATCCAGAGTGGGACACGCATGACTTCTCCTCGGGACAGAGGGTTGTACGGAGCGACGGTGCAGTTGGCGGCGCCTCGGCCGAGTGACCCGCCGACAGGTGCACACTCGCGCGACCTAGAGGTCGATGACCAGCCAGCCGCCGTGGTGCTCGGTGACCCGGTAGCGGTACCCGGTCGCGGCGCCGAGCGCGTGCAGTGATTCCTCGTCGAACGTGCGGACGTGGCCGTGGCACACGGTCGGCTCGTCCTCGAACGGCACCGCGATCACCACCCGCCGCCGCGCGACCCGAAGCGCCTCCGCCACGATCCGCGCCCCCACCTCGGAGTCGACGTGCTCGAGCAGATGGATCGCGGTGACGGTGTCCGCGGAGTCGTCGGGCAGCGGCACGTCCGCGGCGTCGCAGGCGAGCGTGTCGACCGGGATTCCCAGGTCGGTGGCGACGGTGGACAGCAGCCGCATGGTGCCGTCACAGATGTCGGTGGCCGTGACCCGATGCCCGGCCAGCGCCAGGCGCAGCGCGAAGAACCCGAAGCAGGAGCCGAGGTCGACGACGGTGTCCCCCTCGACGAGTGCCGCGCCGTACTCGTGAACCCGCGCGAAAGGTGCCGTGCCTGCGAGGAGTTCGCGCAGCGAGTTGTCGTAGTAGAGGGCCCAGGCGGCGCGCGGGTCGCTGACGGTGGAGCGGACCAGTCCGACGATCACGGCCTCGAAGTCCGCGGGCGTGCGGAGCTCCAACTCGTCGGCGACGCGGGTGGCCAGCCGGTCGGACAGGTCGGATGGCCGCAGCCGGTGCGTGACCGTCAGACCACGGCCCGAACGGAGCGCGGTGAGTGTCGATTCCTGCCGCGGGACAAGACTTCTCATCACCTCGACGTCGCCGTGCCGCCATCGGCCGGGAGGGCAGGTCGCCAACGGATCCATCATGCGTCGACGCTAGATCCGCGGGCACCCCGTGCGCGCCCGGCCGACGGACGGTCCCGGCCCTACCCGACCGGACGGGTGTCAGTTGGTGATCATGTTCTCCGGTCCCCAGTACGCGCGCATCGAGGTGATCTTCGCGTCGTCGTCGAAGGTCATCACGTCGATGACGGTCAGGCCCAGCC
The DNA here is from genome assembly GCF_053604015.1 of Rhodococcus sp. NPDC004095. Lineage (NCBI taxonomy): Bacteria > Bacillati > Actinomycetota > Actinomycetes > Mycobacteriales > Nocardiaceae > Rhodococcus > Rhodococcus sp. NPDC004095. Next base: position 358,488 of record NZ_JBSGGS010000006.1, on the reverse strand, counting down.
GGCTCTCGCCGTGGATGGTGGTGAGCTCGAAGCCGAAGGCGGCGTTGGCGCCGGCGACCTGCACCAGGCCGAGCTCCACGACCTGTTCGAGCGGCTCGATGATGCCGTAGAACTCGCGCAACTGCTCCTCGGTGGTGCGCACCTCGGTGCCGACCGGGTCCTCGACGGTGGCACCCGGCGCGTACAGCGCGAGGACATCGTCGACGGTGCCGGATGCGACCGCCTTCACGTACGCCTCAATGGTGGCCACAATGCTCTCGCGCGACGGCGCCATGTCTGTCTCCCATTCGAATTTCTGGAACATGTTCTAGCGCCGAGGATAAACAACGGACCCCCGCCGGGCATAGGCTTCGCGGATGAACGAGCCCACCGCCTTCACCCTCGACGGGCACGCCGGCGTCCTGGCCGCTGGGCGCACCTCCGGGGCGAACCCCCGCTACCTGGCCCTCGTGTGTCACGGCTACGGCGAACACTGCGGACGCTACGGTCACCTCGCCGAGCGCCTGGTCGCCGACGGCGCCGCCGTCTACGCCCTCGACCACGCCGGGCACGGCCTCAGCGCGGGCGAGCGGGTGCTCATCGACGACGTCGAGCGCATCGTCGAGGACTTCCGGTTGCTCGAGGACGTCGCCCGCTGGGAGCACCCGGACCTGCCGGTGGTGCTGATCGGGCACTCGATGGGCGGGATGATCGCGGCCAGGTTCGCGCAGCGGTTCGGGGACGGACTGGCCGCGGTGGTGCTCTCCGCGCCGGTGCTCGGCCGCTGGGACGTCGTGGACACACTGCTCGCGGCCGACGAGATCCCCAACACCCCGATCGACCCGGCCACTCTCTCCCGCGATCCGCGCGTGGGTGAGGCGTACCTGGCCGATCCGCTGGTCTGGCACGGCCCCTTCCGACGACCCACGCTCGAGGCGCTGCGGCGCGGCCTCGACACCATCAACGAGGCCGGTGCCGTGGACACCGTCCCGGTGCTGTGGATGCACGGCACCGACGACGGTCTGGTCCCGCGGGAGGGGACGGCGGAGGGCTGGGAGCGACTCGCGGGGAAGGACTCCCGGTACGTGAGCTATCCCGGGGCGCGGCACGAGATCCTCAACGAGACCAACCGCGACGAGGTGGTCGACGACCTCCTCGCGTTCGTGCACGACGTGCTGTGACCGGCCCGAGAACGACCACACCCGCGCGGCAGTCGATGCCGCGCGGGTGTGCGCTGTGGTGGCCCCGAGCGAAGCGCCGCGGGCACCTGCCTACTTGACGATGTTCACCATCTTGCCGGGGACGACGATGACCTTCCGCGGATCGGCGCCGTCGAGGAAGGCGACGATCTTCTCGTCCGCGAGGGCGGCGGCCTCGATGGTCTTCGGGTCCGCGTCCGCCGCGACGGTGATGCGGCTGCGGACCTTGCCGTTGACCTGGATCGGGTACTCGACCGAGTCCTCGACCAGCCACTTCTCGTCCGCGGTCGGGAACGGGCCGTGCGCGAGCGAGGTCTCGTGCCCGAGCCGCGACCACAGTTCCTCGGCGACGTGCGGCGCAACGGGCGCGAGCATGAGCACCAGCGGCTCGACCGCCGCCCGCGGGGCACCGTCCGGGTACGCCTTGGTCAGGTGGTTGGTCAGCTCGATCAGCTTCGCGACCGCCGTGTTGTCGCGCAGCGCGGTGTAGTCGGCGTTGACGCCGTCGATCGCCTTGTTCAGCGCCCGCAGGGTGTCCTCCGAGGGCTCGGCGTCGGTGACCCGCACCGCGCCGGTCTCCTCGTCGACGACGACGCGCCACGCGCGCTGCAGGAACCGCTGCGCACCGATGACGTCCTTGGTCGCCCACGGCCGCGAAGTGTCCAGCGGACCCATCGACATCTCGTACACGCGCAGCGTGTCGGCGCCGTACTCCTCGCAGATCTCGTCCGGCGCGACGGCGTTCTTCAGGGACTTGCCCATCTTGCCGTACTCGCGGTTGACCTCGGCGCCCTCGTAGAAGAACTTCCCATCCTTCTCGACGACGTCCGCGGCGGGCACGTAGACGCCGCGGCTGTCGGTGTACGCGTACGCCTGGATGTAGCCCTGGTTGTACAGGCGCCGGTACGGCTCCGACGAGCTGACGTGCCCGAGGTCGAAGAGCACCTTGTGCCAGAACCGCGAGTACAGCAGGTGCAGCACCGCGTGCTCGACGCCGCCGACATACAGGTCCAGGCCGCCCGGATCGTTCGGGCCGTGCAGCTCGGGCCGCGGACCCATCCAGTACTGCTCGTTCTCCTTGGCGCAGAACGTGTCCCGGTTGGTCGGGTCGATGTAGCGCAGCTGGTACCAGGAGCTGCCCGCCCACTGCGGCATCACGTTGGTGTCGCGGTGGTAGTTCTTCATCCCGTCACCGAGATCGAGCTCGACGTTGACCCAGTCCGACGCCTTCGCCAGCGGCGGCGACGGCTCGGAGTTCGCGTCGTCGGGGTCGAACGACACCGGCGCGTAGTCCTCGACCTCCGGAAGTTCAACCGGCAGAGACGATTCCGGGAGCGCATGCGCGAGACCCTGCTCGTCGTAGACGACCGGGAACGGCTCGCCCCAGTACCGCTGCCGCGCGAAGAGCCAGTCGCGCAGCTTGTACTGAATGGTGCCCACGCCGCGACCGTCGGCCTCGAGGTGCGCGATGACGGCCTTCTTCGCCTCGTCGACCGGCAGCCCGTCGAGGAAGCCCGAGTTCACCAGCGGACCGTCACCGGTGTAGGCGCCCTCGGTGATGTCGCCGCCGGAGATGACCTCGAGGATCGGCAGCCCGAGCTCGGTGGCGAACTCCCAGTCACGATGGTCGTGGCCGGGTACCGCCATCACGGCGCCGGTGCCGTAGCCGGTGAGCACGTAGTCGGCGATGAACACCGGAACCTTGTGCCCGTTCACGGGATTGACGGCGTAGGAGCCGAGGAAGACGCCGGTCTTCTCCTTGCTCTCCTGCCGCTCGAGGTCCGACTTCGCGGCGATCGCGGCACGGTAGGCGGCGACGGCCGAGGTCGGGGTCGCGGCGCCGCCGGTCCAGCGCGGATCCGTGCCGTCCGGGTAGACGTCGGCGACCAGCCGGTCGACCAGCTCGTGCTCGGGGGCGAGCGCGACGTAGGTGGCGCCGAACAGGGTGTCAGCGCGGGTGGTGAACACCTCGATGTCGTAGTCCGGGGTGGCATCGCCACCGCCGCCGTGCTCCCGGTGCGCGGCGAACTTGACGCGGGCACCGTGGCTGCGTCCGATCCAGTTGCGCTGCATGGACTTCACCTTCTCCGGCCAGTCCAGGTACTCGAGGTCGTCGGTGAGCCGGTCGGAGTACGCGGTGATCCGCATCATCCACTGCCGCAGGTGCTTGCGGAACACCGGGAAGTTGCCGCGCTCGGAGCGGCCGTCGGCGGTGACCTCCTCGTTGGCCAGCACCGTACCCAGGCCCGGGCACCAGTTGACCATCGAATCGGACTGGTAGACAAGGCGGTACGAGTCGATCTCGGCGTGCTTCTCGGCGTCCGACAGGTCCGCCCACGCGCGCCCGTCGGCCGGAGTGCGGGCACCGGAGGCGAACTCGGCCTCCAGCTCGGCGACCGGCCGCGCCCGGTTCAGCTCGGTGTCGTACCAGGCGTTGTAGATCTGCAGGAAGATCCACTGCGTCCAGTGGTAGAAGTCCACGTCGGTGGTGGCGACGCTGCGACGCTCGTCGTGCCCGAGACCGAGCCGGCGCAGCTGCCGCTTCATGTTCTCGATGTTCGCCTCGGTGGTGGTCCGCGGGTGCGTGCCCGTCTGCACCGCGTACTGCTCGGCGGGCAGGCCGAACGCGTCGTAGCCGAGGGTGTGCAGCACGTTGTGGCCGTGCATCCGGTGGAACCGCGCGAACACGTCGGTCGCGATGTAGCCGAGCGGGTGCCCGACGTGCAGGCCTGCACCGGACGGGTACGGGAACATGTCCTGGACGAACAGCTTGTCCGCGGGCAGCTCGCCGGCGAGGTCACCGACCGGGTTGGGGGCGTTGAAGGTGCCGCGCTCGCGCCACCGGTCCTGCCAGCGTGCCTCGATACGACCCGCGAGGTCCGCGGTGTAACGGTGCTGAGGGGTCGCGTCGCCGCCTGGCTGCTGCACTGACTCGGTCACTGATTCGCTGTCTTCTCTGCGCTGGGGTCTGGAGAGCCTGGAGGCGTGGTCCCTGCCACCCGTCGACTCGGTTCAGGGTCGCCGCCGGCTACGGGTACACGGTCGCCGCGGGCTCCGCGGTCAGGGGCACCGCACCCGGATTCCGGGCAGGGTTTCCCGACACCAGCCTAAAGCGTCCCCCTCGGGACCCCACCGCACGGCCCCCGACGTACCCTGGTAGCCGTGCTCATCGTTGCCAGCGTGCTGTTCGTCGTCGCCCTCGTCGTCGGAGGCGTTGCCGTCGCCGGGATGACCGGCCGACTGCCGCGCAACCGCTGGGCCGGGGTCCGCACCCCCGACACCCTCGCCTCCCAGGAAACCTTCCGCCTCGCCAACCGGATCGCCGGACCGACCATGGCCGCGTCCGCGTTGCTGCTGGTCATCGGCGGCATCGGTGCGCTGGCCCTGGGCACGATCGGGGGCCTGGCCGTGGCCGCGGTCGCCGCCCTCGCCGCCCTCGTGACCGCAGGCTACGGCGGGACCGCCGGTGCCCGCGCCGCCGCCGCGGCCGCGCCCGCCGGCTGCGGGGACGCCTGCGGGTGCGGCAGTGCCCCCGCCGCCACCACGACGACCTCCGTCTGCGCCACCGAGTCGCCCGCCGACGCCGCCGCCGCGGCCGACTGCGGGACGGACTCCTGCGACGCCTGCTCCCTCAAGGGCGCCTGCCTGCCGCACTGAGACCGGTCGTAGGCGAGGTCCGTCACCCGTCCGAGATCGACCGCAGCGCCCTGCCGACACCCTCCGCGATGCGGGCGGCCGGAGGCAGATGGTCGGCATCGCACTCGATGCCGACCCACAGCCGACCGGCGTACGACACGGCGGTGAAGCCGACGCGGACGTTCCCGGCGAGCGGGCCGAGCGCGCACATCTCCACCAGCGGGGCGCCCTCGACGACGAGCGGACGCCGTGGGCCGCGGACGTTGGACGCGACCGTCGCGATGACGCGCTGGTGCGCGGTGAAGACGTTGAACAGGCGGGTGAGCCGCGGCGACCCGACCGCGGTCCCCGCGGCGCGGGCGAGCGGTTTCGTCTCCGCCGTCCGGCACGCGACGATTCGTAGGGCCGCGTCGGTGTCCCCGAGGGGGACGGCGACGAGCATGACTCCGACGGCGTTGTGCGCCCCGCCGCGGGAGTCGACCAGCACCGGCACGGAGACCGTGAGCACGTCCGGTACCGGCTCGCCCGCATCCGTCAGCACTGCGCGCAGCCCCTGCCCGACCGCGACCAGGTAGGCGTCGTTGACCGTGCCGCCGCGCGCCGCCGCACCCGCCTCCAACCGGGCCAGATCCACGCTCGTCGAGGCCACGTCACGTGCGCTGCCGACCGGCCCGAGCAGCACCCGGGAGCGAACCGGCCGCCGCAGGAACATGCGCAGGCCGTGGCGCACCCGCGCGACCAGCGAGGGGACGTCCCCGCCCGGCGCCTCCCCGGCCCCGGGCACTCCCGCCGCCCCGGACCCCTCGTCGAAGCCGAACAGCCGCTCGACCAGTGCACTGGCCCGTGCGCCGTCCACCACGGCGTGGTGGAGCCGCACGACGACACCGCACCGCCCCGGCCGGGCCGCGGGCACGAGGGTGATGTGCCACAGCGGACGATCGTGTGGCAGCGGCTCCATGACCAGTCGCCCGCACAGCGCCTCGAAGCCGCCGGCGTCGGACGCGGACTCGACGGTGACGTGCGCCGGCAGCTCGACCGGCACGCGCACCCACCACCACCGACCGCCGCGGCACTGCGGGAGTTGCTGCAGGTCCGGCTCCCGCGCCACCCGCGGTGCGAGGTACTCCGTCAGTCGCGCCACGTCCGGGTGGCCGGCCGCGTCGACGAAACCGCCGGGGGCCAACAGCCCGGCGAGGGTCACCACGTAGGGCTGACCGGCGACGTTGATGCCGAGAATCGCCGTGTCCACCGCCGAGATCGGAACGTCCGCTGCCGGACCGGCCATCTGTCGAGCTCCTTCGCTCCGCAGGTCCCTTCGTACTGTGCGTGATTCTCACCCCGGTGCGGGTGAAAATCACGCACGGCCGCGGCGCGCACCGCCGGCCTGGTTGAATCGGCGGCCATGAGCGAAAGCAGGGCGTTCGACCCGGCCGGTGTCGTCTTCGGCGTCGCGGTGCCCGTCCTGTCGGCGGCCGCGGTGCTGCTGACGGCCCGACTGTGGCGCCCGCGACTGCCCGCCACCCTGGCCGTCCACTGGAGCGACGGGGTTGCCGACGGGTTCACCGCCACCGGGTCGGCGGCCTGGACGTTTGCTCTGGTCATCGTCCTGATCGGCGGCGGAGCGAGCGCCGTCGCGGCCCTCGCCCAGGCGATGCTGATGACGCGCCGCACCATGCTGATGGTCGGGTCCGCCGTCACCGGCCTGATGCTGGCGCTGTGGTTCGGCCTGGTCGCCGCGCACCTCGATCTCGCCGACCCCGCCGACGCCCGGCTGTCGACGACGGCGATCGTGGTCGGGATCCTCGTCGGCGGCGCCGTCGGGGTCGGGGGCGCATCGCTGCTGCGCGACCACCGGGAACGTCGGCCCGCCGCCGGCCGCCCGGACGCGAAGCTGCCCCGGGGGCCGCTGGCACTGCCCATCGTCGCGAAGATCGGTCTCGGCGCCGGGACCACCGCGGTCCTGGTCGGCCTCGCCGCGCTGGTGACGGTCGGGCTGTGCCGCCTCGCCGACTCGTGGTGGCTGCTGGCGGTGTTCCTCCCGGTCAGCCTGCTCGTGATCGGGCTGCTGCGCTACCGCGTGGTGGTCGACGAGTCCGGGTTGCGGGTGTTCAACATGGGCATGTGCGCGCTCGGCTACGGCGTCGACGAACTCGAGGGCGCGAAGGTCACCGAGGTCGCGCCGTTCCGCGACTTCGGCGGCTGGGGGGTGCGCACCAAGGGTCGCGGCAACTTCGGCGTCGTCACCGAGACCGGCCCGGCCCTGGTGTTCACCGCGGCGAACGGGCAGCGGCTGACCGTCACCACCGCCCGTGCCGCCGAGATGGCCGGCGCCCTCAACGCGCTCGCGGACGCGAGCTTTCAGAGCCGCGTCGACAGGAACCCGTAGAAGCCGTCCGTCGCGTCGACCCGAAGCCGGCTCAGGCTGCGGTACGAGATCAGCCAGCGGCCGTCCACGCAGCGGTACTCCTCGTGGTAGTGGCCGTAGCCGTGCAGCGACTGCTCGACGTCGCCGTCCTGCCACCACAGGTGGTCCTCCATCGCCCACACGCCGCGCGCGGTGGTCGCGGACGTCAGCTCGATCTCCGGGGTGTGACCGTGGTGGACGCTGGTGATCGGGATGCCGCCGTCGAGGAACCCGGAGATCGCCTTCGTCACCGCCTCCGGCCCGACCACCCGGTTCGACTCGCCTTCGGTCTGCGGCTGGAACTGTTGCGGCAGGCCACCGTAGGTCGCACTGACGACGTCATCCGTGTGGCAGGTGGGGTACAGGTCCCACTGCTTGGCGTCCATCACCCGCAGCCGCTTGGCGAACACCGCCTTGATCTCCTCGATCGCGAGCAGGGTGTGGGCGGGATCGAGTCCGGGATGGTGCGGCACGGCGGTCTCCTGTCACTTGCGCGGATGTCGGAAGTGACTCTTGCAGTTTCGGGATCAGGCCCGTATCGCCGAATCCGCTGGGCGGGACGCCGGTCCGGATGCCCGGCTCACTGCCTGGGCGACCTCACCATCGGAACGGAGCACACCCGCGAAGTCCTCATCCGGACCTCGATCATGACCATGTGCGCCAGGTCCTGCGCGGTGCGCTCGGTCAGTGTGGTCGGCGCATCGGGCCTGCCCCCGACGATCAACGCCCGGCCGCGCAGGACCGCCGGACCACCCGCCCCGTAGTGCGAGGCGATCTCCCCGGCCAGGGTGTTGACGGGATGGGACTGCGACTGCCCGGCGCCGACCACGAGGCAGGCGACACCCGGTGCGTCTCCGATGGGGAGGTACCGGACCTGCTCGTCACCGAGGGCGTCGAGGACGGCACCCTGCGCGGCGTCGCAGCCGGCGCGGCGGCTCAGGTGAACGGGCAGTGCGGACAGCCGGATCGAGCGGTCGAATTCGACCTCCAACGCCGTCAGGGTGGCCACCGGATCTGCCGCGATCAGCCTCAACTCGGTTCCTTTCGACCCGCTCGCATTCGAACAGTATTGGATGCTGGCAATTTGCCGTTTCCTGAAGGTAGCGGAACGAGACCCCAACCTCGCGGCGCAGACACGGGATGGGATCGAGGTCACAGGAAATTTGCTGAGTCGTTGCTGCCGCGGCCTCCGCGCGGCAGAACCGCCCCGTGGACCAGTCCCACTCCACGGGACGACACCCGACGTGACCTGGATCACGGCCTACCGTCCGCCACGTGGACAACGCGAACGCACACATCTCGGACCTTCTCACCCGCCAGCGCCGGGCTCACGTCGCCGCCGGCCCCGCGAGCGCGGAGGAGCGCCGAGCCCGTATCCAGCAGGTGATCGACCTCGTCGTCGCCCGCGCAGACGACCTCGCGAAGGCGATGGACGCCGACTTCGGCGGACGCCCCGAGGGCTACTCGCTGATGAACGACGTCCTCGGCTCCCTCGCCGCCCTCAAGCACGCCCGCGACAACCTGGAAACGTGGATGCGCCCGGAGGATCGACCGGTGTTCGCCCCGTACGACCAGCTCGGGGCCACCGCCCAGGTCCGGTTCCAGCCGAAGGGCTCGGTCGGGATCATCGGCACCTGGAACGCCCCCGTGTTCACCCTGCTGAGCCCGCTCGCCGGGGTCCTCGCCGCCGGTAACCGGGCGGTGCTCAAGCCGTCCGAGATCGCGCCCCGTACCGCGGACGTGATCGCCGACGCCGTGTCGACGCTGCTCGACCCCGACGTCGTCGCCGTCGTCCTCGGTGGACCCGACGTCGCGGACGCCCTGACGTCGCTGCCGTTCGACCACTTCGTCTTCACCGGCAGCTCCGCGGTCGGAAAGCTGGTGATGGCCAACGCCGCACAGAACCTGGTGCCGGTGACGCTCGAGCTCGGCGGCAAGTCGCCGACGGTGATCGGTCGCAGCGCCGACCTGCCCGCTGCCGCGTTCCGGATCGCCGTGGGCAAGAACAGCAACGGTGGTCAGCTGTGCGTCAACCCGGACACCACCTACGTCCCACGGGAGAGGCTGGACGAGTTCGTCTCCGGTGTGCTGGCGGAGTACACGAGCCTGATCCCCACCGTCGAGGACAACCGGGATGCGGTCGCGGTCGTCAACGACCGGCACCTGGCCCGGATCGACGGCTACGTCGACGACGCCGCCGCGCGCGGTGCCCGCGTCGAGTCGGCACCCGCGGGACCCCTCCCGGCCACCGGCCGCCGGCGGCCCCTGCGCGTCGTCGTCGACCCGCCCGCCGACGCCGTCATCCGCCACGAGGAGATCTTCGGCCCCGCCATGGTGGTGGTCGGATACGACACCCTCGACGACGTGCTGGACGAGATCAACGCCGGTCCGAACCCGTTGGCGCTGTATTACTTCGGCACCGACGAGCAGGAGAAGGAGACCGTCCTCGGGCGCACCCTCTCGGGCGGCGTCACCGTGAACGACGTGATGATGCACCCCGGACTGCAGGACGCCCCGTTCGGTGGCGTCGGCGCGTCCGGCATGGGCCACTACAACGGCCGCGAAGGCTTCCTCGAATTCAGTCACGCGCGGGCGGTGTTCGAGGCACCCGCCGTCGACATGCGCCGCGAATGGGGGATGGTCCCGCCGTACCACGAGGGCTTCGCTGCCGGCATCGCAGCCCAGGTCACCCCGTAACCCCCGATTCGACTGTGAAGGAGCACATGTGAAGACCCGCGGTGCCATCATCCGCAGCACCCCCGGCCGCTACGAGGTCGTCGAGCTCGACCTCGACGCCCCCCGCCGAGACGAGATCACCGTCATGATGGTCGCGTCGGGCATGTGCCACTCCGACGACCACATCGCACTGGGCGATCATGCCGTCGGCGTGTACCCGATCTGCGGCGGCCATGAGGGCGCCGGCGTCGTCGTCGAGGTGGGCCCGGAGACAACCGGATTCGCCGAGGGCGACCACGTGATCTTCTCGTTCGTCTCCGGCTGCGGACGCTGCCGCTGGTGTGCGAAGGGCCTGCAGAACCTGTGCGACCGCGGCGCGGCCATCATGACCGGCGGTCGCCCCGACGACCCGAACAGCTACCGCCTGAGCCTGGACGGGCAGCCGGTGGCGCAGACCTGCGGCCTGTCGACGTTCAGCGAATACACCACCGTCAGCGTCGATTCCGCGATCAAGGTCGACAAGGACCTGCCGCTCGAGACGCTGTGCCTGCTCGGGTGCGGCGTCGGCACCGGTTGGGGCGCCGCGGTGAACTCCGCGCAGGTCTACCCCGGTCAGACGGTGATCGTTATGGGCGTCGGCGGAATCGGCATCAACGCCGTCCAGGGCGCCGCGCACGCCGGCGCGGCGCACATCCTGGCCGTCGACCCGGTTGCCTTCAAACGGGAGAGTGCCCTGAAGTTCGGTGCCACCCAGGCATTTTCGACGATGGAGGAGGCCACCGAGGTGGCCCGTTCGCTGACCAACGGCCAGGGCGCCGACGCGGCCATCGTCACCGTCGGCGTGACCACCGGCGACCACATCGCGCAGGCGTTCTCCGCCATCCGCAAGGCCGGCGTCTGCGTGGTGACCGGCCTCGGGAAGATGACCGATGTCGGCATCCCGATCAGCCCGATGGAGCTCACGCTCTACCAGAAGCGGCTGCAGGGCTCACTGTTCGGCGCCTCCGCCCCGTCCGCGGACATCCCGTGGCTGGTGGACCTGTACACCGCCGGCAAGCTCGAACTCGACGGACTCGTCACCACCACCTACACCCTCGACGAGGTGGCGCAGGGCTTCGACGACATGCACGCCGGACGGAACCTGCGCGGCGTGATCGTCTTCTGATCCCGCTCGTGCGGACGCTCCGCCACCGTCGGGCCGAACAGGGCCCGACGGTGCGCGGGCGTCGACGCGGGGCATGTCTCCCAATCCCGCGACAGGGATCGGGAGACATGCCTAACTGGCAGCCAGCTCGTCGGGGAGGACGCGGAAGACACCAAGAAAACAGCCAGGTTCCGGTTCCTCTGCGAAGACCCCGTGGCAGGGCTCGGTGTTGCCCACAGCAGCGCTACCCGACTCAATGGGGCCCGCAGCGCTGCCCAGTGGGGAAAGAAGGACTGCGGCGACCTGCATGAACAGATCGCCGGCGTAGGGGTCGTACTCCTCGGCCGACGCCGTGCCCCCACCGAGGGCCAGGCCACCGCCGAGCAGAGCCGCCGCGACCAGGACGGACGCGCCTCGGCGCGCCAGATTTCGAGACATGCAACTTCCTTCGTTCGAATGTGACAGATCGGGGCGACCACCCCAACGCAGCGCCCCCCGACCGGGCCAGGCTAGGACGAATCGGCCAGTCCTGCAGCCGAATCGAATTCGAGTTTCCGCAGTTCACTGCGTTAAACACGACCGGCGGCAGGACCCCCCGCCGCGCTGCGGTCCTGCCGCCGTGGGTCCCACTCACTTGGGCGATTCGGACCTGAGGTGTGTCTCCCGATCCCACGACAGGGATCGCGAGAGGTGCCCTAACGGGAAATGCTGGGAAGGGTCTTCAGCCAGTCGCGCACTACGACTCAAAGATCTCGGCGGGGAGGACGCGGAGGTGACCAAGACAGCCAGGGCGGGGCACCCCTTCGTAGAACCCGTCGCAAGGCTCACTGCTGCCCACAGCAGCGCTGCCCGACTGAACGGGGCCCGCAGCGCTGCCCGTCAGTTGGGGAACAATGACTGTAGCGAGATCGATAGCGAGATAGACGAACGATTCGCCGAAACTGGGGTCGGTCTCCTGGGCCGACGCCGTGCCCCCACCGAGTGCCAGGCCACTGCCGAGCACAGCCGCCGCAACAAGGACGGACGCGCCGCGGCGCGCCAGATTTCGAGACATGCAACTTCCTTCGTTCGAATGTGGGACCGGGGCGCCCATACCCGGCACGGCACCCCCCGACCGAGCCAGACTAGGGCGAATCAGCCAGTCCTGCATACGAATCGGACCCGAGTCGCCGCAGTTCACGGCGTTAAACACGACCAGCGGCAGGATCCCCCACCCGCGCGGCGGTCCCGCCGCCGTGAGTCCCGCTCACTTGAGCGACTCGGACCTAGCTCCCACTCCCGCAACAGGGATCCCGCTACATGACCTAACTGGAAGTGCTGGGAAGGGCCTTCAGCCAGTCGCGCACTACGACTCAAAGAACTCGTCGGGGAGGACGCGGATGACACCAAAACAGCCAGGACCATCCGGTTCCGGATTATCGGAGACCCCGTGGCAGGGCTCACCGCTGCTGCCCACAGCAGCGCTGTTCGTTTCAAGGCTGCCCGGATAAATGATTCCCGCGTTCGTTAGCGGGTAGACAATGGCACCGACGACGACTTCGACGAAACTGCCGCCGGGCTCGGTCTCCTGGGCCGACGCCGTGCCCCCACCGAGGGCCAGGCCACCGCCAAGAACAGCCGCCGCGACCAGGACGGACGCGCCACGGCGCGCCAGATTTCGAGACATGCAACTTCCTTCGTTCGAAAGTGTGAGGACCGGGGCGCACACCCGACGCGGCGCCCCCCGACCGAGCCAGACTAGGGCGAATCAGCCAGTCCTGCAGCCGAATCAGATTCAGCTTCCGCAGTTCACAGCGTTGAACACGACCGGCGGCAGGACCCCCACCGCGCGGTGGTCCTGCCGCCGTCGGTCCCGCTCACTTGGGTGATTCGGACCTGAGGAGGTGTGTCTCCCACTCCCGCAACAGGGATTGGGAGAAGTGCCCTAACTCAGGGAAGCAAGCTCGGTGGGGAGGTAGCGGTAGGAGAATATGCAGCCAGGGCTGTCTTCCCCCATTTCTACCCAGCTCTCGCAGGGTTCGCTGCTGCCCACAGCGGCGCTGCCAGACCCGGGCTCAGAGCTGCCCAATGGGGGAAGAATGACGTCGGCGACGAATTGGCCGAATTCTGCGACGGAACCGCCGAAGACGGGGTCGGTCTCCTGGGCCGACGCCGTGCCCCCACCGAGGGCCAGGCCACCGCCGAGCACGGCCGCCGCGACCAGGACGGACGCGCTGCGGCGCGCCAGATTTCGAGACATGCAACTTCCTTCGTTCGAATGTGGGACCGGGGCGCCCATACCCGGCACGGCGCCCCCCGACCGAGCCAGACTAGGGCGAATCGGCCAGTCCTGCGGCCGAATCGGATTCCAGTTTTTGCAGGTCACAGCGTTAAACACGACCCGAGCCAGGATCCCCCACCGCGCGGCGGTCCCTCCGCCGTGGGTCCTACTCACTTGAGTGATTCGGACCTAGCTGCGGCGCAGGCGGCGTTCGCTGGCCACGATGAGCGCCGTCAGCGCGGCCTCCGGCCCGGTCGCGGGCCGGGGGCGGCGCATCACCACGAAGTCGGCGTCGCCGGGGTCGGGCAGGGCGTGGCCGGGAAGCGGCACCAGGCCGTCCGGCAGCATCGACTCGGCGTGCACGATGTACCCGAGACCGGCCAGCACCGCCGCGCGCAGGCCGAGCAGGCTGTCCGTCACGCACGTCGTCCGCCACACCAGCCCCGCCCGCTCCATCGCCTCCATCGCCGCCCGCCGGGTGATGCTCGGCGGGGGATAGGTCACCAGCGGCACCGGACCGGCGGCGGGATCGGCGACCTCGCTCTCGGGAGATCCCGCCCACACGAGGCGGTCGCGCCAGACCAGCTCCCCGTGCCGTTCCCCGGGCCGGCGCATCCCGAACGCGAGGTCGAGTTCACCGGCCGCGACCTTCGCCCCCAACGTCTCGCTGAGCCCGACCGTCAGCTCCAGGTCGACCCGCGGGTGGCTGCGCCGGAACTCCAGCAGCACCTCGGGCAGCTCGGCGGCGACGAGGTCGTCGGAGACCCCGAACCGCAGCAGCCCGAACAGGGCGGGTTCCGCGAAATACGCCTCTGCCTGCTGTGACGCGTCGAGGATGGTGCGCGCGAAGCCGAGCATCGCGGCTCCGTCGGCGGTCAGTTCGACGTTGCGGGTGTCGCGGCGCAGCAGTTCCCGGCCGACCGACTTCTCGAGGCGCGCCACGTGTCCGCTGACGGTGGACTGACTCAGGCCGAGCCGTGCCGCGGCGGCGGTGAACCCGCCTTCGCGATCGACGGCGACGAGGGAACGGAGCAGCACCGGATCCAGCATCCCCGACATTTATCACGTTTCTCGATGCGAATAATCGGTCTCATCGACTTCTCCGATACCCGGTGCTCGCCCTACCGTGGTCGGGTGAGGTTTCTGAGCAGGTTCCACGTCGACGGGTTCATCCTGTCGATCATCGCGGTCGCGGTGCTCGCCAGCATCTTCCCGGCCTCCGGCGCCGGCGCGACCACGCTCGAACGGGCCACGAAGATCGCCATCGCCTTCCTGTTCCTGCTCTACGGCGCCCGACTGCACCCCCGGGAAGCACTCGAGGGCCTGAAGCACTGGCGACTGCACTCGGTGGTGTTCGCCGCGACGTTCGTGCTCTTTCCGCTGATCGGCCTGGCGCTGCGGATCCTGGTGCCGTCGGTGCTCACCGAGGAGCTGTACACCGGCGTGCTGTACCTGTGCCTCGTGCCGTCGACCGTGCAGTCGTCGATCGCGTTCACCTCCATCGCCCGCGGCAACGTCGCCGGGGCGATCGTCAGCGCGTCGATGTCCAACCTGCTCGGCGTGTTCGTCACCCCGCTGCTGGTGATCCTGTTGATGAACACCACCGGCGAGGCGCACGTCGACGCGTCGTCGATCGTCGACATCGTCGTGCAGCTGCTGATCCCGTTCCTCCTCGGACAACTGATCCGACCGCGGGTCGCGGGATTCCTGCAGAAGTACGCCGAGCCGACCAAGCTCGTCGACCGCGGCTCGATCCTGCTCGTCGTCTACGCCGCGTTCAGCGCCGGCATGGTCGAGCACGCCTGGGACGGGCTGTCCGCGTGGAATGTCGTCGCGCTGGTCGCGGTGTGCTGCCTGATCCTCGCGGCCGTGATGACGGCAACCGCGTACGCGGGCAAGGCCCTCGGGTTCTCGCTGCCCGACCGGATCGTCATCTTGTTCTGCGGGTCGAAGAAGAGCCTCGCCACCGGCCTGCCGATGGCGGCGGTGCTGTTCGCCGGCCAGCCGATCGGGCTGATCGTGTTGCCGCTGATGATCTTCCACCAGATCCAGCTGATCGTGTGTGCCGCGCTGGCCCAGCGCTACGCCCGCCGCATCGACCCCGACCGCGAGCCCGTTCCCGCATCCTGACACCCCTCGGGGGAGTGGTCGTGCCGGTCGGGTTTCGGTCAGGCGGGGGCGGCGCCCCAGCGGACGGCGGCGGCGCCTGCGAAGTCTCCGGCGTGCGCGAACGCCGCCATCACCACGAGCGCGCCGTTCGGGATCCGGCCGGCGCGGTTCTCGGTGTCGAGGGTGACCGGGATCCCGGCGGCGAACAGGTTTCCGCACTCGTCGAAGGTGTCGGGATGCCGCTCGACCGGCAACTGCATGGCCTCACGCCAGTTCCGCAGGAACAGCCGGTTGGGCTGGTTGGTGACGAACACGTCCACCGCATCCGGCGCCACCCCCAGCTGCCGGCACACGTCCTGCGCGACCTCGGGAACCATCCGGTTGCCGCGCGCGTAGACGCGGGCGATCTTGTTCTGGTCGAACGCGATCCGGAACTGCCCTTCGCCCGGCTCCCAGTACTTGCGGGGCGGGTCGACGTCAGCGTCGGCGGGCGACGGGGCAAACTCCCCCTGCGAACGGCACGCGGTCGCGAGGACCGGGGCCCGGTCGTCGACGACGAGAAGACCGGCGCCGCAACCATCCCCGGGGATCGCGGCCTGCGGCTGCGAGCGCACGGTGGTCTGGGTGAACACCTGCCCGGCGGCGTTCTGGATCGCGACGACCAGCGCCGACCGCAGCCCGTCCCGCTGCAGCAACTGCTCGGCCACCCGGATCATGTACGGGAACGCCGCGCACCCGCTGTTGTGCACGTCGAGCACCCAGTCCGGGTTCGCGCCGAGCCGGTAGGCGAGTTCGCCGGCACAGCCCTGCACGGGCAGGTCCGGCAGCTGGGTGTGGGTGAGGACCACGTCGACGGCGCGCATCGCGTCGTCCCCGGACCGCTCGCGCAGCGGGGTGACCGCACGCCACGCCATGTCCACCGCGCTCTCGCCGTCCGCGACGTGGTGCCGGTAGGCCGGGGGCCGGAACATGGGACTGTTCGCGAGCCTGCTCGGTTTCGAGAACTGCGCGAAATAGTCCGCTCCGACCCGGTTCTCGGGAAGGTAGGACGCCACGTCCACCAGGCTGACGGTCTTCACGACGCACTCCCGGACGATCGAAGCCAGTCGGGGGTGACCGGCAGGCCGTGCGCATGCCGGTACTCGCAGATCCGCGTCAGGTTGTCCAGTTCCAGCTGGTGCCCGGGATAGAAGACATCCCAATAGTCACCGACCCAGGCCGTGCGGCCCTCGAGAGCCTTCTCCGGGAACGGATTCCGGTCGTAGAACGGATGATGACAGTTGGTCCACAACACCACGGACCCCGCCTTGTCGAGCACCAGCTGGGCGTCGACGACCCGCATCAGGTAGATCATCCACAGGTGCTCGCCCTGGTCCCAGGCGCAGTGGTAGTCCACGGTCATCGCCTCGGGGCAGACGTGGGTGCGGGTGTAGATGTCGGTGTCGCCGCTGCCGAGCAGATCCTTTCCGCGCCACAGTCCGTCCCCGCCGATCCGGGCGAAGCCGCGGAGACTGAAGGTCCACTCCTCCAGGCTGCGGGTGTGCGCCAGGTAGTCGTACACCTGCCCCGGCGGTGCGTCGACGTAGCCCTGCAGGCTGCAATAGTCGCCGTAGATCTGCTCGTGCGGGTACACCGCGTGCATCATCTCCGCGATCATCGGGTGCGCCTCCTCGGCGGGGGTGTTCTCGATGCGGTGCACGGTCGGCAGCGCGTCGGCGGGGATGTCCGCGAGGGCGGCGGGGGACTCGGTCATGACGCGGCTCCGGGCTCGTGGGGGAGGAAGGGCAGGAACGGCGGTGTCTCGTCCGGGTCGCAGAGCACCTCCACGAACGCCGGTCCGGTATCGAGGGCGACGGCGGCCAGCGCGGCGTCGAGTTCGGCCACCGTGGTCGCGGAATGGGCAGGCACCGTCGGGAACATCGCGGCGACGCCGGCGGCGAGGAACGACGGCGCGAACCGGTTGAGGCTGAACCGGTCCGGGAACAGCAATCGTTCGCGTGTCACGCACATCCCGTGGGCGTTGTTGTTGAAGACGACGAACGTGACCGGCAGCGCATGCTGGACCGCGGTGTGCAGTTCCATGCCGTGCATGTAGAAGGCGCCGTCCCCGGCGATCACGACTGTGCGGCGCCGCCGCTCGAACGCCGACCCGATCCCGGCACCGAAGGCGTAGCCCATGCCGCCCATACCGAGCGCGACGACGAACCTGCCGCCGCGTCGCACCGGCAGGTGGTGCACGGCCGCTGCGCCGGTGTTCCCGGCATCGACGAACACGTCCGCACCGGCCGGCAGGTGCCGGTCCAGAGCGGCCATCGCGTCCCGGTAGCGCAGCCCCGGACCGGTGGCCTCAGGTACGGGCAGCCCGACCGAGCACAGCGGCGGGCCGTCGACCGCGGGGCCCGGGACGGGTCCGAGCAACACGGTGAGGCGGCGGAGCGACGCCCGCAGGTCGACGGAGACGGCATGGGTGGACGGCAGGTACGGGGGCACGGACCCGAGGGACGCGACCACCGAGCCGCGCAGCCCCTCGTCCAGGCCGGTCCGGGCGAGAACCGGCATCCGGGTGCCGACCAGCAGGCACAGCTGCGCACAGTTCAGGGCGTCGAGGACCTCCGGGTGTCCCATGACGCCCGCGACCCCGCAGAATCCGCGGGTGCGCGGATCCACCGTGTCCTTTCCGTCGGGCGTGACCGCGACCGCGGCGTCGAGCACGCGGACCAGATCCGCGAGCTCGCCGCGGGCGTCGGCCCGCGCGACCTCGTCGCCGGCGAGAACCAGGATCTTGCCGCGTCGACGCGCGATTCCCGCGGCGTGCGCGACCCGTGCGATTCCCGGTTTGTCCAGGGCGCGTGCGGGTCTCGGGTCGATCGGCCGCCGGGACGTCGGGTCGGCGGCGGACTGCTGGACATCTTTCGGGAGCAGCAGCACCGCCGGGCCGCCGCGCGTGGCCGCGGACACCGCCCGGGACAGCTGGTCGGCGAGATCTCCGGCCCGCTCGACCCGCGCGCAGTACCGGGACACCTCGGCGAACAGCCGGACCGCGTCGAGCGATCCGGCGCGGCCACTCGAATCCTGGAACGCTCCAACGCCTTCCAGCGTTCGCGGCGGCTGACCGACCAGGGCGAGGACCGGCACCCGTGACGCGAACGCCTCCCCGAGCCCGGCCACGAGGTTCAGCGCGCCGCCACCGGAGGTGGCGGCGACCACGCCGAGCCGTCCGGTGCTGCGCGCGGCACCGTCGGCCATCGTCGCGGCCGCGAACTCGTGCTTGGCGACCACACCGGTGATCGGCGCGCCACAGCGGGACAGCGCGTCGTACAGATCCTCGATGTTGGCCCCGTCCACCCCGAACACGTGCCGGACCCCGAAGTCGGCGAGCGATTCGACGAGGTGGTCGACCACCCGTGTCACCGTCATCGACACCTCCCGTGCCCGGCCCCAGTGCTTCACCGAGGGACACGAACGTCGGCGTCGAACGGTTCACACCGGTCGTGAACCGCGCCGAGATCCGTCAGAAGGTGCTGGTCAGGATCACCTGATCGGTTGTCACCGAGCGGATGTCGACACGTTCGATCCACAGCATCGGCACACTCGTCGTCGCCGACGGCGTCACCGTTTCCCCGGCCGCGGCGGACCAGGTGGCCAGGGTGGTGCGGGTGCCGCTGTGGTCGGTGAGGATCAGCTCGTAGTCGGACCGTTCGGTCCCGTATCCGCCGCCGGGCGGGGCCTCGTAGCGGCAGACCACGTCGATCCGGCTGCCCCACGACTGCGCGATCACCGACACCTCGGCGGTCACCGAGCTGGGCACGACCGGCTCCATGGCCTGCGCCGTCACCGGCGCCGACGGGCCCTGCGGCATGTTCGGCGACGGACCGGTCGGCTCGGTCGGCAGCAACGTCACGGCCGCCGCCAGCGCGGCCGCCGCGGCCGCCGCACCCACCCCGATCGCCGCGGCCCGGCCCCAGTGCCGCCGCGGACGGGTCGCCGCCATCAGTCTCGGCAGCAGGTCGGGCGGCGGGTCTCCGGCAGCGTCCCCGCGCAGCGGGA
This sequence comes from Rhodococcus sp. NPDC004095, assembly GCF_053604015.1. Taxonomy (NCBI): domain Bacteria; kingdom Bacillati; phylum Actinomycetota; class Actinomycetes; order Mycobacteriales; family Nocardiaceae; genus Rhodococcus; species Rhodococcus sp. NPDC004095. The sequence goes on along the minus strand of NZ_JBSGGS010000006.1, from coordinate 339,034 downwards.
TCGGCGTCGGACCCGCCGGCGAGGGTGCATCGAGTCCGAGTGCCGTATCGGCGGGCACCTTCCCGAGCAGCGCAGGCAGCCCGGCGACCTCGGCGACGGCCAGCGCACACCGGTCGCAACCGCCGAGGTGCTCCTCGTAGGCACGGCGGTCGTCGGCGTCGAGGGAGCCGAGCACGTAGGCAGCGTCCCAGTCCGCGTAGACGTCCGGGTCGGTGGTCACGGTGTCACCCCCATCTCCTGCAGCGCCAGCCGAAGGGCGCGCAGTGCGTAGTGCAGCCGCGACTTGACGGTGCCGTCCGGGATGTCGAGGTCGTCGGCGATCTGGCGCGTCGACATGCCGCGGTAGTAGGACCGGACCAGCACGGCGCGGTGGTCGGGGCTGAGCTGGGCGAGCGCATCCGCGATCAGCCAGGAGTCGAGGGCGGCCTCGGAGGCGTCCGGTGTCGCCTGCTCCGGGGGACTGTCGGTGCCGAACTCCCGTTTCGCCCGGGCACTGCGGCTCGAGTCGACGACCAGATTCCGGGCGACGGTGAACAGCCAGGCCCGCGCGGACCGCTCGCTCTGGTCGAGGATCCGGGGCCGCTGCCAGGCGCGGAGCAGCGTCTCCTGGACGATGTCCTCCGCCTGGACCCGATCACCGGTCAGTCTCATCGCGTACCGCCACAGCGCCGCCGCGTGCTCCCCGTACAGGACACGCATCAGTTCCGCCTGATCCTGCGGCATCCGTCTCCTCCCGACCGGACCACGGTATCGGGACCGGTTCGGTTCAGGAGGGTTCTACGGGTTACAGGTGTCGCTGCCGGATCAGTTGCGATCGACCTCGATCGGGTGAGTGGCGAGCAGCGAGAGCGGGAGCGGTTGCCTGCGCAGAACCTGCGCCCACAGGTCCACGCGCGGCGGGCCGATCACGTCGGACGGCAACGCGGAGACGACCATCCAGTCGTCGCGCTGCAGTTCACCGTCGAGCTGACCCATCGTCCACCCGGAGTATCCGGCGAACACCCGGAGTCCCTCGATGTGGCTGCCCACCTGGTCGGGGTCGCTGTCCAGATCCACCATCACCACGCGGCCGTGGACCCGGCGCAGGCCGTGAACGCCGTCGATGTTCGCGCCGGTCCGCAGCGTGGCCAGGCACAGGGCGGAGTCGAGCTTGACCGGGCCGCCGACGTGGAGGGCCTTCGGGCGGGTGCACAACTCGGCCCACTGCGGCAGGACGGTGTGCACGGCGGCCTCGCTGGGCCGGTTGAGGACGACGCCGAGGCTGCCCGCCTCGTTGTGCTCGATGACGTAGACGACCGTGCGCCGGAAGGCCGGTTCGGTCAGGTCGGTGGCGGAGACCAGCAGGCTGCCCGGCCGCACCACGGGTTCCGTCGAGGCCGTGCGGTCGTCGGGTTCGTCTGCGGGATCCACCGCACAATCATTGCACCGCAGGGGCCGACCCGTGTCCTGGCCGAGGCGGCCCTCCGCTACAGGCCGACCGTGTCGGCGAGCACGGTCAGGTGGTGATCGAACAGTGCCCGCGGATCGGAGAACGTGTCGGTGCCGTACTGCCCGAACACCTCGAACCCCACGGCGCCGAACAGTGACACCCACAGCAGCACCGCCCTGGCCAGCGCCTCGTCCGGCAGGTCGAGGCCCAGCTCCGCGCGGATGCGCCGGGCGTCGCGACGCAGCGACTCGGCCACCGGCGGGGAGGGCATCGCGCGCAGGGTTCCGGCGCGGTGGGCGTCCTCGACGATCCGGACGAGCGCGGTGATCACCCGGGTTCCGGGACCGGTGGTCCGCTCCGCGGGTGCGTGGTAGCCGGGCACCGGGCTGCCGAACAGCAGGGCGTAGCCGGCGGGTTCGCCGAGCGCCCATTCGCGGACCGCGTGCCCGAGTGCCCGCAGCCGGTCCGGCGCATCCTCGGTGTCGACGGCGGCGAGCGCGGCGTCGACGGCGTCGCCGAGTTCGGTGTAGCACTCGACGACCAGCAGGGTCAGCAGGTCGTCCCGGTTGGCGACGTAGCGGTACACGGCCGAGGACACCACACCGAGGTCGCGGGCGACCGCGCGCAGCGACAGCGCCGCCGCCCCGTCGCGGGCCAGGTGATCCCGGCCGATGCGGGTGATGTCGGCGAGGGTCCGTTCGCGGGCGCGCTGGCGGGGGGTGGCGGTCACGTCGTTCAGCCTGACCGCTGAGCGTGAGCACTGTCAACTTTTGAGAGCACTGCTCTTGACTCCGGCGCGGCGGGGGTGCATTCTCAAAACGAGAGCAGTGCTCTCTAAGTCGAAATCCGACAGCAATCCCGACCAGAGGAGAACGTCATGTCGACACTGCACGTGGTGACCGGGGCCGGACCGGTCGGCTGGGCCGTGGCCACCCGACTCGCCGATCGCGGCGACCGGGTTCGCCTGCTCACCCGGTCCGGTTCCGGCCCCGACCACCCCGCGATCGAGCGCCGCCGCGTCGACGTCTCGGTGCCGGGCGCCCTCGACGACGCGCTCGACGGCGCCGCCGCGGTGTTCCACTGCACCCACGGATCCGCCTACTCCGCGGCCGCCTGGCGCCGCGAGCTGCCGTCCACCGAGGCCGCGGTGCTGGATGCCGCCGGCCGCGCCGGCGCGGTCGTGGTGTTCCCGGAGAGCCTGTACTCGTACGGGCCGGTCGACGGCCCGATCACCGAGCACACCCCGCGCACCGCAACCACCGGCAAGCTCGGAATCCGCGCGGAGCTCCTGCGGGCCCGGGAGCGGTCCGCGACCCCGACCGTCAGCGTCGCCGCCTCCGACTTCTTCGGCCCCCACGCCCTGATGGCCCACGGCGGCGAACGGATGGTCGCGACGCTGCTCGCCGGCCGCCGGATCCGGGTGATGGGCGCCCTCGACGTGCCGCACTCGTTCACCTACGTGCCCGACCTCGCCGCCGCGATGATCGCCGCCGCCGACAACCGGGACCTGTGGAACTCGGTGCTGCACGCCCCGACCGGACCGGCGGTGACCCAGCGGCAGATGGTGCAGGCGTTCGCGGACGCGGCCGGGGTCGAGGACCCGAAGGTCGGCGTGCTGCCGGGCTGGGCACTGCGCGCGGTCGGCCGGGTGCACGGACCGACCCGCGAACTCGCCGAGATGCTCTACCAGTTCGAGCGGCCCTTCGTTCTGGACTCGACCCGCAGCGAACGTCTGCTCGGCCTGACGCCGACCCCACTGCCCGAGGCCGCGGCCACCACCGTGGCCTGGTGGCGGGACCGTGGCTCCGCGCCCGTCGCGGTAGGGTCCGGCCGTGGGCAACACTCCGGCGGGCAACACTGACGTACCGGATGAAACCGGACGCCCGCACCACCGGCTGCGCGCGGCGATCCGCGCCACCCCCGGCCTCGGCCGCCTCGTCACGGTGCGCTTCGCCAGCCAGTTCGGTGACGGCATGTTCCAGGCCGCGCTCGGCGGGGCGATCCTGTTCAACCCCGAACGGAACACCGACCCCCTTGCCATCGCCGCCGGGTTCGCGGTCCTGCTGCTGCCCTACTCACTGATCGGCCCTTTCGCCGGCGCACTACTCGACCGCTGGGACCGGCGGGCCGTACTGAAATGGGCAAATCTTTTGCGGGGCACCCTGATCCTCGCCACCGCGGGATGTCTGCTCGCCGGCGCGCCGAATCCACCGATCCTGCTCCTCGCCCTCGCCGCCGTCGGGGTGAGCCGGTTCGTCCTCGCCGGCGTGTCCGCGTCCCTGCCGCACGTCGTGCGCCAATCCTGGCTGGTGTCCACCAATTCCGTGCTCGCGACCGTCGGCTCCGGCGTCTCCGCCGCCGGTGCGGGCGCCGCGGTGACCGTGATCGGCCTGCTCGGCAGCAGCGACCGCAGCTCCGGGATCGCGGTGGCGGTCGCGGCACTCGGCTCCGTGGTCGGCGCAGTCGCCGCCGCCGGATTCGCCCCGCACCGCCTCGGGCCCGGCGCCACCTCCGTGGTGGCGGGCTCCGCGGCGGCGGGGGGTGCGGGCGGCACCGCCGCCTCAGGTGTGGGCGGCACCGCCGCCTCAGGTGTGGGCGGCACCGCCGCCGCGGCGCGGGCGGTGGCCGCGGGGCTCCGTGTCGGGGCCACCGCGGTGTGGCAGGCGCCCGGCGTCACAACTGCGATGACCGGAATCGGCGCGCACCGCATCGTGTTCGGAATCGACACACTGATCATGGTGCTGTTGCTGCGGGCACCGGCGGCCGAGGGCGCACTGCCCGGCGGGCTGGCCGGTTTCGGAGTGGCCGTCGGCGCAACCGCGGCGGGAATGCTGCTCGCCGCCGTCGCAACCCCGTTGCTGATCCCTCGGATCGGGCGCACCCGCACCGTGGTGCTCGGCCTGACCACCGCCCTCGTCGTCCAGGCGACCCTCATCGCGGCCCTGACCCAGCAGTCACTGCTGATCGGGGCGTTCCTGCTCGGCCTCGCCGGGCAGACCGTCAAGCTCACCGGGGACGCAGCCATGCAGATCGACATCGACGACACCCGGCGCGGTCAGGTCTTCGCGCTCCAGGACACCGTCTTCAACATCGCTTTCCTCGCCGCGCTCGCCGCGGCGGCGACGGTTATCGCCCCCGACGGCCGCACCCCCGCGCTGGTGTACGCCGGGGTCGGCGTCTACACGCTCGGTCTCGTCGCGGTGGCCGCGAACTCGCGTCGCACCGGTTGAACCCCCATCACCATCGCCCGTGAAAACAGGGCTTTCTCAGTATGTTTCACTCACCGGGCGGCCTGCCCCCGAGACATCGAGCAGTCCGTCCCCGTCCGAGTCCACCAGCAGCAGATCCATGCCGCCGTCTGCATCGGTGTCGACCTGTAGTTCGGTGACGCTGCCCCGGGTCGCGAGCACCGCGTCGACCGTGCCGTCGCCGTCGGTGTCGAGCGGAGTGTCTTCCGGCAACCCCGCGGCAGGGGATTCGGCCGGGACCGGGTTGCCCCGAGGTGTCGGTGAGTCGACCTCGACCGCCCACGTGCCCGACCCGTCGGGATCGGTGAAGAATCGCACCGACTCCGCTCCGGCGTCGAGGACGGAGAACTCGGCCACCCCGTCACCGTCGCGATCCCACAGCGCATCGTCGCACAGGCCGTCCCCGTCGAAGTCGAGCGCGACGGCGTCCGGCCCGCCGGGCTCGCCCAGGTCGAGGTCCGCCGTCGACACCCACTCGTGCGGGTCGTCGACGCCCGTTCCAAAGACGTACTCCACCAGGTCCATACGGGTAGGACGCACTACGGCCGCGGCCGGTTCCGCTCCGCCGCACTGTCGGTCGAACGGTCGACGCGGCGCGAGAGTCTCGGCGTGCGCTGTTAGATTCGACTCGCACGTTCGCCCGACCGGCCGTCACGGCCACCCGACCGAAGAGGGGGCTCGATGTACCGCCGGATCGGAGCACCGCTGTGTGCGCTCGCGCTCGTCACATCGGGATCACTGCTGGCCGCACCGTCGGCGTCCGCGGCCCCGAGTGTACCGACCAACGCCTGCGGTGAAACCGGTTTCGACCCATCCGCGGCCGCCGGGGGCGGACCGGCCCTCCCCGGCAACATCGACATCCGGTACCCGTGGCCGCAGATCGTGCCGGTGCCGGTGCCCGACCCGCCGCAGGACCAGACCCGCGTACCGCAGGCGCCGTTGCCCGCCGACCCGTGCGCCGACCCCTGCCCGGATCTGACCGACCCTGCGCCCGAGGGACCGGACGGCGACCCCGGCTCGTCGGGTTCGGCGTCGTCGGGATCGGAATCGTCGGGGCCGGAGTCGTCGGGACTCGGGTCCACCGGCTCGTCCTTCGGGTCGTCCCTCGGGTCGAACGGGTCGTCGGTGCCGCGGTTCTCGATCACCCCCGACCCCGAGCCGATCCCGATTCCCGTTCCCGGTCCCGGTCCGTCCGAGCCGCTTCCTCCGGCGCCGGCACCGCAGTCGCCGCCCGTCGAACCGGCACCGGTGACCGCCGCCCCGCCCGCGGCGAGCGTCGAATCCACTTCCCTGGTCGCGCAGCTGACCGGACACGGTTCGATCAACCGCACCGACAAGCGCTGGCAGGTCAACGGCACGGACCTGGGCATCACCTGGGAGTCCAAGCCCGGAGAGGTGACGATCGCGTTCGGCGACACCTTCGGCAAGGACTGGACCCCGCCCGGAGCCAACGGCACCGACTGGCGCTCGAACGTGGTGGGACACAGCACCGACCGCGACCTGTCCGACGGGCTGACCATCGACTCGATGGTGCAGGACAGCCGCTGCCACGCCGCCGAGGTACTCGGCAGCCGCAAGATCAAGAACTGGGAGACCACCACCATCCCCACCTCCGGCTTCGCGCTCGGCGACCGGCAGTACATGAGCTACATGTCCGTCCGGCGCTGGAGCGTCGTCCCCGGACTCTGGTACACGAACTACGGCGGGATCGCCTACTCCGACGACAACGGCCGGACCTGGACCAAGGATCCGTACGCCCGATGGGAGAACATCTTCGGGCTCAACAACTTCCAGGTCGCGAGCATGGTTCCGGCCGGTGACCACGTCTACCTGTTCGGTACCCCCAACGGCCGGCTCGGCACCGTCGCGGTGGCCCGGGTGGCGAAGGACCAGGTGCTCAACAAGACCGCCTACCAGTACTGGGTCAACGGCGAGTGGACGCCGGTGGGGGAGAAGTGGCCCACCCCGATCCTGCACGACACCGCCGCCGAACTGTCGGTGCGATACGACGAGGCGCGCGGGCTGTGGCAGATGAGCTACCTCGACACCGTCGCAGGCGCGATCGTCCTGCGGCAGTCGACGAGTCCGCAGGGCACCTGGACCAAGGGCGTCCCCGTCGTCCGGTCCGCCGACTACCCCGCGATGTACGGCGGCTTCATCCACCCCTGGTCCACCGAACACGACCTGTACTTCACGATGTCCGAATGGGACAGCTACAACGTCTATCTCATGCGCGCGCAGCTGAACTGACCGGCGAGGGCACACTGGTGCGATGACAGCCGACATCATCGCCCCCGCCGATCTGCTGACCCGGCTCGGTCGAGGGGAGGACATCGTGATCCTCGACGTCCGATGGCGGATCGACCGGCCGGACGGGCGAACCGAGTTCGACGACGGTCACATTCCGGGTGCGGCATATGTGGACCTGGAGTCCGAGCTCAGCGACCACGGCGTCCCCGGCCGCGGTCGGCATCCGCTGCCGAGCGGCGGCCGGCTCGCGGAGGCCGCGCGTCGGTGGGGCGTCCGCGCGGGCGTTCCCGTGGTGGTCTACGACGACTGGAACAACGTGCCCGCCTCGCGCGCCTGGTGGCTGCTCACCGCCGCAGGCGTCCCCGAGGTCACCGTCCTCGACGGCGGCTGGGCGGCCTGGCTGTCCGCGGGAGGGGCCGTCCAGACCGGCTCCCACGAACCGGAGATCGGCGACATCGCCTTCACGGCAACGGACCTGTCCGCCGCGGCGCTGCCGACCACCACGGCCAACGGGGCCGCGGACCGGGCCCGCGACGGGGTGCTGGTCGACGCCAGGGCCGGTGAGCGCTACCGCGGCGAGGTCGAGCCGATCGATCCGGTCGCGGGTCACATCCCGGGTGCGGTGAACGTCCCCGCGACGGAGGTCCTCGCCGCCGACGGCCGGTTCCGGTCTGCCGACGAGCTGCGGGCCCGCTTCGCCCGAGCCGGAATCGACGGCTCCCGGCCCGTGGCCGCGTACTGCGGCTCCGGCATCAATGCCAGCCAGCTGATCGTCGCGCTGCGGCTCGCCGGGATCGACGCGGCGCTGTTCCCGGGCTCCTGGTCGGAATGGACCTCCGACCCGGCCCGCCCGATCGGTTAGCGCTCGGCCCACCACTTCAGCAGCTCGGCCTCGGCCTCCTCGCGGGGCAGGGGCCCACGGTCCAGGCGCAGTTCCTTGAGGAACGTCCACGCCTGGCCGACCTCCGGTCCCGCCGGGATGCCCAGCAACTGCATGATCGCGTTGCCGTCGAGGTCGGGGCGCACCCGCGCCAGATCCTCCTGCTCCGCGATCCGCGCGATCCGCACCTCGAGATCGTCGTAGTTGGCCCGCAGCTTGGCGGCCCGCCGCTTGTTCCGGGTGGTGCAGTCCGCCCGCACCAGCTTGTTCAGCTTCGGTAGCAGGTCGCCGGCGTCGGTGACGTAGCGGCGCACCGCCGAGTCCGTCCACTGCCCGTCGCCGTAGCCGTGGAACCGCAGGTGCAGGAACACCAGCCGGGAGACGTCCTCGACCATCTGCTTCGAGTACTTGAGCGCCCGCATCCGCTTGCGCACCATCTTCGCGCCGACCACCTCGTGGTGGTGGAAGCTGACCCCGCCGCCCGGTTCGTTGCGTTTGGTGTCCGGCTTGCCGATGTCGTGCAGGATCGCCGCCCAGCGCAGCACCAGGTCCGGGTCGCCCTCCTCGAGGTCGATCGCCTGCTGCAGCACCGTCAGCGAATGCTGATACACGTCCTTGTGCTGGTGGTGCTCGTCGATCTCGAGGGTCAGCGCCGGGATCTCCGGCATCACCCGGGCCGCGAGCCCCGTCGTGCACATCACCTCGATGCCCTCACCCGGGTACTCGCCGAGGATCAGCTTGTCGAGTTCGGCGCGGACCCGTTCCGCGGTGATCCGGTCGATCTGGTCGGCCATCGCGACGATCGCGTCGTGCACCCGGGGCGCCAGGGTGAAGCCGAGCTGGGAGACGAACCGCGCGGCGCGCAGCATCCGCAGCGGATCGTCGTTGAACGAGATCTCCGGGGCGGCCGGCGTGTCGAGGACGCCGGCGAGCAGCGCGTCCATCCCGCCGAGCGGGTCGACGAACTCCTGCTCACCGGCCGGGCCGATGCGCACGGCCATCGCGTTGACGGTGAAGTCGCGGCGGACCAGGTCCTCGTCGAGGCTGGTGCCGTAGGCGACCTCCGGGTTGCGGGTCACCCCGTCGTAGGCGTCGGTGCGGAAGGTGGTGATCTCGATCTGCTGACCGGCCTTCGCCGCGCTGATCGTCCCGAAGGCGATGCCGGTGTCCCACTGGTTGTCCGCCCACCCCTTCAGCAGCGCCTGCACCTGCTCGGGCCGGGCGTCGGTGGTGAAGTCCAGGTCGGTGCCGAGCCGGCCGAGCACCGCATCCCGCACGCTGCCGCCGACCAGGTACAGCTCGTGCCCGGCGTCGGCGAAGCGCGCCCCGAGCGGGGTCAGCACGTCCGACAGGCCGCGCAGGGTGACGGTCGCTGCGTCGAGCAGGCGCGCGCGACGCTCGGCATCGGGAGTTGGGGAAACCACGACTGTGCAGCTTACCGACCCGAGCAGCCACGGCCCGAGCCCGCCGACGGTCCACCGGTGTGGGATTCGGGAGCACCCGCACGCGACAACTAGTATCGATTGGGTGTCTCCTGCCGAACGCGCGAACCGCAGCCGCCGCAACCCGCGGCGTCGCGGTGGGCACGGCGACCGCCCGAACCCGCGAATGCGCACGGTGCGGGAAACGTCCGCCGGCGGACTCGTCGTCGACGGGCTCGACGGCCCGAGCGAACTGCAGTGCGCGGCACTGATCGGTCGCACCGACCGCCGCGGCCGACTGCTCTGGTCGCTGCCGAAGGGCCACATCGAGCAGGGGGAGACCGCCGAGCAGACCGCGATGCGTGAGGTCGCGGAGGAGACCGGAATCCGCGGCACGATCCTCGCCTCGCTCGGCAGCATCGACTACTGGTTCGTCACCGAGGGGCGGCGCGTGCACAAGACCGTGCATCACTACCTGCTGAGGTTCCAGGGTGGCGAACTGTCCGACGAGGACGTCGAGGTCACCGAGGTCGCGTGGGTGCCGCTGACCGAGCTCGAGTCCCGGCTCGCATACGCGGACGAACGCCGGCTCGCGGAGGTCGCCGGGGAGCTGATCGCACGGATGGCCACCGGCCCGACCGGTGACGACACCTCGAACGTCGGCGACGGGACCCGAGAGAACGGATGAGGACGGCCCTACGTCGGCTTGCCGCGACGACCCTGACTGCACTGGCTCTCGCCGCCCCACTCGGATCCCCCGCCCTCGCCGGCGCGGCTCCGACGACCACGACACCGACGACTTCCCAGCCCGGCACGCGCCCGGGGCAGTCGCAGCAGTTCGTGTCCCTGACGGTCGACACCGTCACCCCCAGCACCGTGACCACGTCCAGCGCGCCGACCGTCACGGTCACCGGCACCGTCGCCAACGTCGGCGATCGCGCGGTCTCCGACGTCCAGGTGCGGTTGCAGCGGGCACCGATGGTGACGACACCGGACCGGCTGCGCACCGTGCTCGCCGCCGACCAGGACGAGTTCGACATCGTCGGACCGTTCGCCGAGATCCGGGACCGCCTCGAGATCGGCCAGTCCGCCCGCTTCACCGTCGCGTTGCCGCTCCGGTCGTCGGACGCGTCGTCCCTGGACATCGACGAACCCGGCGTGTACCCGCTGCTGGTGAACGTCAACGGCACCCCCGAGTACGGCGGGGCCGCCCGCCTCGACGACGCCCGCTTCCTGCTCCCGGTCCTGGGTCTGCCCCGCGACCCCGATGCCGCCGACCCGTCCGACCCGGATGCCGGGCCGGTACCCCCGTCGACCACCGATCCCGTCGCGGTGACCCTGATGTGGCCACTCGCCGACCGCCCGCGGCTGGCGGCCGGGATCCCCGGGTCCAACGACGAGAAGGTGCGGCTCGTCGACGACGAGCTGGCCACGTCGCTGGCACAGGGTGGCCGGCTCGAACAGCTCGTCGCGGCCGCCGACTTCGCCACCGGCGAGGACCTGGACCGCGACCGCCAGCTCGGGCGGAGCATGTGCCTGGCCGTCGACCCGGACCTGCTGGTCACGGTGGCCAACATGACCCGCGGCTACCTCGTCGTCGACGATCCCGACGACCCGACCGGTCCCACCCACGACGGCACCGGGCAGACCGCGGCGAGCGAGTGGCTGGGCCGGCTCCGGGACCTGGCGTCCCGGATGTGCGTCACCGCGGTCCCGTTCGCCCAGACGGATCTGACCGCACTGCACCGGGTGGGCGACGCGACGTTGACCGCCCGCGCGCTCGAGCGGCCCGCCGACATCGTCGACGGCGTGCTCGGCGTGACCTCCGTGCGGGGTCTGACGTGGCCGGACTCCGGCGTGCTCGACCCCGCCGCCGCCGCCGGCCTGCCGGGGCTGGGGCCGACGACACTGCTGGCCGCGAACGCGGTCACCGACACGACCACGGTCGCGAAGGTGCCACTCGAGGGTGGCAACAACGGCGGGCCGCTGTACGCGACCCTGTTCGACGTCGCCGCCGCCACCGCGTTGGCCGCCGTCGGCGCGAGCCCGCAGACCCCGACGTTCACCCCGGAGTCGGCCCGCTACGAGCTGGCCGGCGACTCCCGCACCGCCCGCCTGCAGGACGCCCTGGGAGCGATGACCTGGGAATCGTTGACCGCCCGCAGCACCGCCTCCCGGCTCGCCGACGCGGCGCCCCGCTCCCTGCTGCTGGTGCCGCCACAGCAGTGGACACCCGACGGCGACGAGGCCCGCGCGGTGCTGTCCACGGTGTCGACGATGCTGCGGTCCGGGCTGGCGACCTCCCGTTCCGTGCCTGACCTGCTCGACCTTCCCGCAGCGCCACCGCCGCTGCAGCTCGACTACCCGGACCAGGCGGCCGCGGACGGCGCCCCGGCGGCGGTCGCCACGGACGTCACCGCGGCGGCCCCCGAGATCGACGCGCTGACCGAGACACTGGTGTACGAACCCCAGTCCGCGCTGACCCCGACCGATTTCACCGGACCGCTCGAGGAAGACCTGCTTCGCGCGATGAGCACCGCGGGGCGCCGCGACGCCGACCGGAACGTCGCGACGATCGACGCGGAACAGCGGGTCACGCAGGTGCAGGCCGCGCTCGGCCGGATCTACGGTTCGGTGACGGTGCTCGCCCCAGGTGGCGCGTACACCCTCGCCTCCGAGCAGAGCCCACTGCTGTTCGTCGCCCGCAACGACCTGCCGGTCGGCATCACCGTGCGGTTGCGGCTGTCGGCACCGCCGGGCATGACGATCACCGACATCGGCGACCAGCAGCTGCCTGCGCGCGGCAGCCGCGCGCTCCAGGTCCCGGCAAAAGTGACGGAGACCGGCAAGATGGTCGTCGACGTGGCACTGACCACCGCGAACGGCCGCGAATTGGGCGAATCGACCTCCGTCTCGGTCCGCTCCAACTCGTACGGCAAGTTGCTGGCGATCATCACCGGCGGCGCGGGCACATTACTGTTGTTGCTTGCGGGACGGCGGCTCTGGCACCGGTTCCGGGGTCAGCCGGACCCAGCGGACGAAGGGTACGAAGGCCGATGACGGGCAGCACGCGACGACCACCGGGCACCGGCCCGGAGCAGGCGCGGCAACCGGTCGAAACCGGTCGCGACCAGCAGCCTCATCCCTCACGGGCCCCCTGGGAGCGGAACCCCGCCGGACCGCCGCCGGATCCGCGGCGACAGCCGCCCGCTCCGATGCGGCCGTATCCACCGCAGCAGCCGTATCCGCCGCAGTCCCGGCCGTACCCGCCCCGGCCCCACCCGAATCAGTCGCAACCGGCACCGCCCCATCCACCGCAGCAGTACCCGCCGCGCCCCGCACCGGCGGCGGCGCCCGGCTCCGACGCCACGCGGGCGATGCCGCAGCGTTTCGTGCCACCGGTCGCCGAATCCGGCCCGCCGCCCCAACCGGCAACGACGCGGCCGACGACGACCGCACCTCAGCAGGTGGTGCCGTCGACCGACACCGACGAGTACGACGACGACACCGAGCCGGACAACTCGAACTCCCGGCTGATCGCGTCGACCGGGTCGATCGCGATCGCGACACTCGTCAGCCGGATCACCGGGTTCCTCAAGCAGGTGCTGCTGCTGACCGCGCTGGGCTCGGCGGCGGCGAGCTCGTTCACCGTCGCAAGCCAGCTGCCGAACATGATCTCGGAGCTGGTGCTCGGAGCGGTACTCACCGCGATCGTCGTTCCGGTGCTGGTGCGGGCCGAGAAGGAGGACGAGGACGGCGGCGCCACCTTCGTCCGAAGACTGTTCACCCTGTCGGTGGTCACCCTCGGACTGGCCGCGACCGCCGCGGTGCTCGCCGCGCCGCTGCTGACCCGCCTGTTCCTGCCGAACGACGGCAAGGTCGATGCGCACCTGTCGACCAACTTCGCCTATCTGCTGCTGCCTGCCATCCTGTTCTACGGCCTGTCCGCGCTGCTCACGGCGATCCTCAACACCCGGCAGGTGTTCAAACCGGGTGCCTGGGCGCCGGTGCTGAACAACCTGACGGTCCTCGCCGTGCTGGCCGTGTACTGGCTGCTGCCCGGCGGTGACGAGGTCACCACCACGCGGCTGCTGGTGCTCGGCCTCGGCTTCACCCTCGGCGTGGTGGTGCAGGTGGTGACGCTGCTGCCCGCGATCCGGCGGCAGGGCATCAACCTGCGCCCGCTGTGGGGTCTCGACACCCGGCTCAAGATGTTCGCCGGCATGGGCGTCGCCATCGTGCTGTACGTGCTGATCAGCCAGATCGGTTTCGCGATCGGCACCCGCATCGCGGCGGACGCGGACGCCGCGGGACCGGTCATCTACCAGCAGGCGTGGCTGTTGCTGCAGCTGCCGTACGGCATCCTCGGCGTCACCGTGCTGACCGCGATCATGCCGCGGCTCAGCCGCAACGCCGCCGACGAGAACACCCCCGCCGTCGTCGACGATCTCTCTGTCGCGACCCGCCTGACGATGGTGTCGCTGCTGCCGATCGTGGTGTTCCTGACCTTCGCCGGACCCCAGGTCGGGCACGCGCTGTTCGGCTACGGCAACTTCGGCGAGCACGACGCCGAACGCCTCGGCCACGCGGTGAGCTGGTCCGCGTTCACCCTGATCCCGTACGCCCTGGTCCTCATCCACCTGCGCGTCTTCTACGCCCGCGAGCAGGCGTGGACGCCGACCTGGATCATCCTCGGCATCACCACGGTGAAGGTCGTGCTGTCGGTCCTGGCGCCGGTGGTGGCGACCGACGACGAGCAGGTGGTCAGCCTGCTCGGTGTCGCGAACGGTCTCGGGTTCACCGCCGGTGCGGTGATCGGTGCGGTGCTGCTGCGCCGCAGCCTCGGGTCGCTGCGCATGGCGAACGTCGGCAAGACGGTCGTGCTGGTGGTCATCGCCTCGGTGGCCGGTGGCATCGCGATGCTGGCCGCCGAGGAACTCCTCGGCCTGGACCGGCTCGGGGACCGGTTCGGCGGGCCCGGCGCCTTCGTCCAGGTCGGGCTGTGCGCCGTGCTCATGCTCGCGGTGACGTTCACGCTGCTCCGGATCGCCGGCGTCCCCGAGGTCGTCGCCGGGACGGTCGCGGTGACCCGCCTGGTCAACCGGGTGCTGGGCCGGACGCCGGCACAGCCGGTCGTGGCACCGGCCGAGGCCGGAGCGGTCGCCGCGACGGCACCCGCCGCACGGTCCGACACGGGGTCGATGGCACGCCTCGACGCCGTGTCGATCTACGAGGCAGACACCGAACTGCTACCCGTCATCGGGCGTCCTCTGGTAGAACGCGGCGGCGGCGAACAACTCCCGTACCCTGGTGCCCGACGTACCGGGGCGCCGACCACGGGAGATTCAAACGAGCTGCACGAAGGAGCGAGGGTGAGCGACGAAAACGTTGCCGGCGGCCAGACCGGCAGTTCCACGGTGGAGGCGTCCGCGCCGGCACCACGCGCATCCGAATCCGAGTCCAGTCGCCCCGCCGACAAGCGTCCGGCCACACCGGCGAACGACGCCGACCAGCGTCCCGCCGACAAGCGTCCGGCGGACAAGCGTGCCGCCGACAGCCGGGTCCGCCCGGAGCGCGACCTCACCGTCGACACCGGCGTCATCCCGATCGGCTCGCCGCAGCTGCCCCCGATGCGGGTCGGCGACGGCAGCGGGACGGCACGCCGCAGCGCTCCCCGCGGCCCCAAGCTGATCGCCGGAGCCTCCGTCGCCGGTGGCCGGTACCGGCTGCTGGCCCCGCACGGTGGCGCCCGGGGCCTGAAGTTCTGGCAGGCCCACGACACCAAGCTGGACCGCGAGGTGGCACTGACCTTCGTCGACGCGGAGCAGCGCGCCGGCAACGACACCTCCGACGCCACCGGTCCGCAGGCGGTGCTCTCGCGCACCCTGCGGCTCGGCCGGATCAACTCGCCCGGCCTGGCCCGGGTCCTGGACGTGGTCCGCGGCAGCTCCGGCGGCATCGTCGTCGCCGAGTGGACGCCGGGCCGGTCGCTGCGCGAGATGGCCGACACCACGCCGTCCCCCGTCGGCGCCGCCCGGGCGATCCGGGCACTGGCGTCCGCGGCGGAGTCGGCACACCGCAGCGGCAGCGCCCTGTCCATCGACCACCCCGACCGGGTGCGGATCTCCGTCGACGGCAACGCGGTCCTCGCGTTCCCCGCGACGCTGTCCGACGCCGACGCACCGTCCGACGTCCGCGGGCTGGGCGCGATGCTCTACGCACTGATCACCGCGCGGTGGCCGCTCGGGGAGCCGGCCCCGGCGCCCGAGTCCGGAGCTCCCGCCGACACCCGGCCCGTCAACACGGTCGGTGGCATGAAGCTCGCCGACCGGGACGGCACCGGTCCGGTCGAACCTCGGGTCGTGCGACCGGAAGTGCCGTTCGAGATCTCCGCGGTCGCGGTCCGGGCCCTGGAGAGCGACGGCGGCATCCGCACCGCCGCGACGGTCCAGCACGTCCTGGACCAGGCATCGGTCGTCGACCAGAAGACCGACATGATGCCCGCGTTGCGGCTCGGTCAGCGGCCGGCCGGTTCGACCGGGCACGCGCTGTCCGAGGAGGAGAGCGCGGAGGTCGCGAAGACCCGCAGCAACCGGATGCTGATCGCGCTGTCGACGCTCGGCGTGCTCACCGTGATCGTGCTCGCGCTGGCCGGCTGGTGGCTCACCAACCTGTTGGCCGGTAGCAGCTCCGACGAGCCGCTCAACGAGCAGAACATCGGCCTGACCACCGGTCAGGAGGCACCCTCGGCCGCGACCAGCGCCGCCCCGGCACCGGTGGCACCCACCCCGGTGACGCCTGCGGGTGCGACGGTGTTCTCGCCCCAGGGATCGGCCGACAATCCGACCACGGCTGCGCTGGCGGTCGACGGCGACCCGGCCACGAAGTGGAGCACCGACGCGTACTTCGACCAGTTCCCGAGCTTCAAGAACGGTGTCGGGCTGCTGGTCGGTCTGGCGCAACCGGCGCGGCTGAGCGAGGTCACCATCACCTCGCCGAGCGTCGGCACGCAGGTCGAGATCCGGACCGCGCCCAGCGACCGGCCCACACTCGACCAGACCCAGGTGATCGGCCGCGCGACCCTCGAGAACGGCGTCACGACCATCCCGGTGACCATGGACAGCAGCACCGGCCGCGTGCTGGTGTGGATCACCAAGCTCGGCACCGACGGCGGCAAGAACCAGACCACGATCGCGGAGATCGGACTCGAGTCCACTCGTTAGACACTTCGCTCCCGAGGGAGTGACTGGAGACCCCCCGGTCGGTTAGCATCGCGCGTGCGAATCAACAGGGGGATCGCCGTGGCTGGGTTGTCCGATGCCCAGCTGCTGGCGGCGCACGCGGCGGGGGAGCCACGTGCATTTGCGGAGTTGCTGGGCCGACATCAGGACCACTTGTGGCAGACGGCGCGCCGCACCAGCTACACGATCCAGGATGCCGAGGACGCGCTGCAGGAGGCGCTGCTGTCGGCGCACCGCACTGCCGCGACATTCCGGGAGGACGCCGCGGTCCGGAGCTGGCTGCACAAGATCGTCGTCAACGCGTGCCTGGACCGGATCCGCCGCAACCGCGCCCGACCGACGGTGCCGCTGGCCGAGGGGGAGGGTGCGGAGCCCGCGGAAACCCGCGACGCGATGGCGGAGCGGGAGACGGCGCTGACGATCGAGGACGCGCTGTCGACGCTGCCACCCGAGCAGCGCGCCGCGATCGTGGTCGTCGACCTCGAGGGCTACTCGGTGGCGGAAGCGGCCGCGCTGCTGGGGGTTCCGGAGGGCACCGTGAAGAGCCGGTGCTCGCGGGCGCGTAACAAACTCGCGCAACAGTTGAAATACATTCGAGCAGAGCGGAACCAAATCGGCCCGCGCGGGGTCTAATCCTTGTGACGCACGGTGTGAACCGGCGCCATCGGGGAGGGTCCACAGTCAACGATCGCAGGGGAGGTGCCATGGTCGCCGAGGGTGACGACACGCTTCGCCCCCCGTTCACTCCCGAACAACTCGCCGATCTGCACGGTGACGTACTGCCCGCCGACGTGTCGGACCGGATGCGGACCGCCGTCGCGCACGACCCGGAGGCCCGCGCGACCCTGACCGCTCTCGACCGGGTCCGCGCCGAACTCGGCGCCCTGCGCACCGACCCCGCACCCGCGCCGCCTGCTCCCGACGATGTGATCGCCCGGCTGCACGCCGCGCTCGACGACGCCACGGCCGCCGGCGACCTGGCGTCGACCGTCGCACCGCGGACCCGCCGTTTCGACCCTGTTCGGGTCGCTGCAGCGGCCGCCGCCGCGCTGGTGGTGTTCGCGGCCGGTGCGATCGGCTTCTCCCGAATCGTGGCCGACGACCCCGACACCGCACCCGGCACCACCGCGCTCGCCGATCCGCCGGGGACCGTCCAGCTGGGCGACGACCTGCGGCCCGACACCGCGCTCGCCATGCTCGGCCACACCGCGCTGGGCAGCCTCTCCGATCCGGGTCAGCGTGCGGAATGCCTGCGTGCCAACGGAATCGACCCAACGACGGCGCTACTCGGATCCGGGCCGGTCCGGTTGCGGGGCGCCGCCGGTGTGCTGCTGCTCTTCGCGGGACCGCGACCGCCTCAGATCACCGCGCTGGTCGTCCGATCCAGTTGCAGCGCAGACGATCCCGCGACCCTGGCGCGCGCCGAAATCGGCTGACGCAGGGCCCCTGAGCTGATCTACCCGGACGGCTCGACCCCGGCACCGGGCAACAGGACGGCCAGGATGGCCTCGCGCACCTCGTCGGTGTCCTCGCTCGGCGCGATCAGGGACAGGAACATCGCCGCGCCTGCCCCCAGTGCGAGCAGGGCCCGGGCGGTGTCCGGGTCGGTGCCGTCGTGCGCGGTGCGTCCGGGGAACAGCGCGGCGGCCGGCCCGGCGAAGTTGCGCCACAGCGCGGTGCGCAGGTCGTCGTGATCGCGGAGGGTGGCCAGCAGCCCCGGCACCGCCGCCCGCACGGCCGGTTGCCGGAACAGTTCGGAGCTGCCGGTGACCACCCACCGGATCCAGCCCTCCCGGTCGGCGCCGTCGAAGGGAGCCAGATCCGGGGTCACGCCGAGGACGGCGTCGAGGACGAGTTGCGCCTTCGAGTCCCACCGGCGCCCGATCGCGGCCCGGCTCACCCCGGCACGATTCGCGATGGCGCGAACGCTCAGCTGGTCGAATCCGACCTCCAGCAACAACTCTCGCGTTGCGGTCAAGACCTCGGTGTCGATGCGGGGGTCACGGGGCCGACCCGATGTGGTGGTGTTCATCGCTCCTGATTGTCGCCCCTGGAACCGGTCGGGGCCACCGGTTCGGGCCCCACGCCGATCTTGACGACTCGGTGTTGGTATCTTTGCCGACACACTGTCGTGAAAATGCCCCCAGGGCTCAGGAGATGCCATGTTCCTCGCACTACGGGAGTTGCGGTTCGCCCGCGCCCGCTTCGGACTGATGGGCGGCGTCGTCGCCCTCATCGCAGTCCTCACCGTTCTCCTGTCCGGACTCTCGTCCGGACTGGTCGAGGACGGCGTCTCCGGGCTCAAACGACTGCCGGTGACCGCATTCGCCTTCGGGGCAGGCACCAAGACGGACAGCGCCTTCTCCCGGTCGGTCGTCGACGAAGAGCAGGTGCAGGCCTGGCGGCAGCAACCCGGTGTCGCGGACGCCGCCCCGTTCGGCAACTTCCTCGTCAACGCCCACAGCGACAGCGGGGTGCCGGTGGACCTGGCCCTGTTCGGGGTCGAGCCGGACTCCTTCCTGGCCCCGGCCGCCGCGGCGGGCAGCGGGCTGGCCGACCCGGACGGCCTGGTGGTCAGCAGCACCGCCCTCGACGCCGGCCTGAAGATCGGCGACACGATCACCATCGACCGGCTCGGAACCACACTGCGGGTGGTCGGCGCGACCGCCGAGCAGCACACCTTCGGCCATGTCGACGTCGCGTTCGTGCCGCTGCGCACCTGGCAGGAGATCCACGCGGGCACCCGCCCCGACGACACCGCACCCGCGCAGGCATACACCGAAGCGACCGCCGTTGCGCTGCAGTCGCTTCCGGGTTCCAAGCTGGATCTCGCGGCGGGTGACGCGGCCGCGAACACGTCCTCCGTGAAGCTCGAGGACTCCTTCGCCTCCTCGCCCGGTTTCTCCGCGGAGACCAGCACGCTGTCCCTGATCCAGGTGTTCCTGTACGCGATCTCAGCTCTGGTGGTCGGGGCGTTCTTCACCGTCTGGACGATCCAGCGCAAGCACGAGATCGCGGTGCTGCGCGCACTCGGTGCGCCGACCCGATACCTGTTGCGGGACGGGCTCGCCCAGGCTCTTCTCCTGCTGCTCGCCGCGACCGCGGTCGGGGCGGCCATCGGCTCCGGCCTCGGGGCGCTGATCGGCGGGGGAGTGCCGTTCGCCCTCGATCCGGCCGCCGTCGTGACCGCCTCGGCACTGCTGATCGTGCTCGGTCTGCTCGGCTCCGCCGCCGCCATCGCCCGCATCGCATCCGTCGACCCCCTGACCGCACTCGGAGGTGCCCGATGACCACCCGGAATGATTCCACCGCAACCGATTCCACCGAAGAGACCACGGACGCCGGTCTGTCGCTGCGCGGGGCGAACCTGACCCTGGGGGACGGGGCCGGCACGGTCGTCGCGCTCGACGCCGTGGACCTGACCGTCGCACCCGGTGAGTTCGTCGCGGTCGTCGGACCCTCCGGCTCGGGCAAGTCGAGCCTGCTGGCCGTCGCGGGTGGCCTCGGTCGCGTCGATTCCGGCACCGTCCTCGTCGACGGCCACGACCTGACCGCGCTGTCCCGCCGGGAACTGGCCCGGTTCCGGGCAACCCACATCGGGTTCGTCTTCCAGTCCGGCAACCTGCTCGCCGCGCTCACCGCCACCGAGCAGCTGCAGCTCCTCGCCCGCATGGCGCCCCGGTCGGAGCGGTCCCGGTTCCGCGACCCGCGCGAACTGCTCGAGGCGGTCGGGCTCGGGGACAAACTGGATCGTCGCCCCGACCAGCTCTCCGGCGGCGAACGCCAGCGGGTCGGCATCGCGCGAGCCCTGGTGGCCCGCCCGTCGGTGCTGCTGGTGGACGAGCCGACCGCGGCCCTGGACCGGGCCCGCAGCCAGGACATCGTGCGGCTGCTGGCGCAGGAGACCCGGCAATCGGGCACCGCCACCGTCATGGTCACCCACGACTACGATGTCCTCGACCACTGCGACCGGGTGGTGACGATGACCGACGGTCGCCTCACCGCCGTCTGAGCCCCGCCCGGATCGGCCGAACCGGGGAAGGGGACGGCGTTTGCCACGGATCACCGCACCGACGGTCGCCGAGCACCGGGCCGCGCAGCAACGCGCCCTGCTCGACGCCGCCCGCGAGGTGCTCGCCGAGGGCAACCCCGAGGTCCTCGGTTTCGCCGAGGTCGCGGCCCGGGCCGGCCTGGCCCGGTCCAGCATGTACCAGTACTTCCGGTCACGGCAGCACCTGCTCGAGGCGCTGATCGAGGACGCGTTCCCGCGCTGGTCGGCGCGCGTGGAGGAGGCGATGGCCGCGGCGGGTCCCGCCGACCGCCGGGTCCTGGCGTACGTGCGCGCCAACCTCGACCTGGTCGCCGAGGGCGAGCACGCCATCGCGTCCGCGATCGCGGCCGCCGCGCCGAGCGAGAAGCTGAACGAGGCAAGCGCGGAACTGCACCACCAGCTCAAGGCCCCGTTGGTGACCGCGCTCGACGAGCTCGGGGTGACCGATCCGGCCGAGACGGCCGACCTGGTGAGCGCCGTCGTGCACGCCGCGTCCCGGCAGATCGAGGCCGGCGCGGACGTGGCGGCGGCGCGGTCCCGGGCCATCGAGCTGATCGAGCCGTACGTGACGTTCCTCGCTGCACGGGGCCTGCCGGGGAACATCACCCCCTAGTCTGGTGTTGAGCCAGTCAACATCCCCATCTCCCGGAAGGCCCGCATGACTACTCCGACCTCGGTTCGTGACCTGATCATCGTCGGTTCCGGACCCGCCGGATACACCGCCGCGGTCTACGCCTCGCGTGCGGAACTGCAGCCGCTCCTGTTCGAGGGCACCCAGTTCGGCGGGGCCCTGATGACCACCACCGAGGTGGAGAACTTCCCCGGCTTCCGCGAGGGCATCATGGGCCCGGACCTGATGGACGAGATGCGCGAGCAGGCCAAGCGCTTCGGCGCGGACATCCGCACCGAGGACGTCGACGAGCTGGACGTGACCGGCCCCGTGAAGAAGGTCGTCGCGAACGGTGAGACGTACTACGCGCACGCCGTGATCCTCGCGATGGGCGCCGCAGCCCGCTACCTCGGCATCCCCGGCGAGGAGACCCTGCTCGGCCGCGGAGTGTCCGCCTGCGCCACCTGTGACGGCTTCTTCTTCAAGGACCAGGACATCGCCGTCATCGGCGGCGGCGACTCGGCGATGGAGGAGGCCACGTTCCTGACCCGCTTCGCGCGTTCGGTCACGCTGGTGCACCGTCGCGAGGAGTTCCGCGCGTCCCGGATCATGCTCGAGCGCGCGAAGGCGAACGAGAAGATCCGCATCGTCACCAACGCCGAGCCGGTCGAGGTGGTGGGCGAGAACAGTGTCACCGGTCTGGTGATCCGCGACACCGTCACCGGTGAGAAGTCGACGCTGCCGGTCACCGGCATGTTCGTCGCGATCGGTCACGATCCGCGCAGCGAGCTGGTCAAGGGCCAGGTCGACATCGACGACGAGGGCTACGTGCGCGTGCAGGCGCCGACCACGTACACCTCGGTGGAGGGCGTGTTCGCCGCGGGTGACCTCGTCGACCACACCTACCGCCAGGCGATCACCGCCGCAGGCACCGGTGCGTCCGCGGCGATCGACGCCGAGCGCTGGCTCGCCGAGCGCGGCGACATCACCGCCAACACCGTCGAGGCGGCCGGCAACACGGTGTCCGTCGACGCCTGACCCCGTCCCCGCACCCATTCGATCCACCCCGTCCCCGAGGAGACACCCATGGCGAACACCATCACCATCACCGACGACTCGTTCAAGCAGGACGTGCTCGACTCCGAGAAGCCCGTGCTCGTCGACTTCTGGGCCACCTGGTGCGGTCCGTGCAAGATGGTCGCGCCGGTGCTCGAGGAGATCGCCGGTGAGCATGCCGACAAGCTGACCATCGCCAAGCTCGACATCGACGCCAACCCGTCCGCGGCCCGGGACTTCCAGGTGATGTCCATCCCGACGATGATCCTGTTCCAGGGCGGCAAGCCGGTGAAGCAGATCGTCGGCGCCAAGGGCAAGGCAGCACTGCTCAAGGACCTTTCCGAAGTTCTGTAACGGTCGCCACGGCCCCCGGGATTGCCGATTCCCCGGGGGTTTCTGCGAGAATCACCCCTGGGTGTTGCCGTCAGGACGAGAAAGGTTTCATACGCATGCATCGACTCTGTCACGGCGACCACGGTCCCGCCGTTGCCGAGGTTCGAGGCACTCTCTCCGCCCTGGGTTACCTCCGCGGTGGCGTCTCCACCTCCCCCAGGGAGGCGGTGAACGGTTCCCAGTGGGTGGCCCCGGACGCGGTGTTCGACCATCACCTCGACAGCGCGGTGCGCGCCTTCCAGCAGCAGCGTGGGCTGCTGGTCGACGGAGTGGTCGGAGCCGCGACGTATCGAGCGCTGCGAGAGGCGTCCTACCGGCTCGGCGCCCGCACCCTCGCCTACCAGCTCTCGGCGCCGCAGTACGGTGACGACGTCGCCGCGCTGCAGACCCGATTGCAGGACCTGGGCTTCTACTCGAGCCGGGTCGACGGCTACTTCGGGCCGAAGACACACGAGGGCCTGTCGTCGTTCCAGCGGGAGATCGGCATCGCGTCCGACGGGATCTGCGGTCCGCAGACGCTGCGGTCCCTTGACCTGCTCGGCACCCGCGTCACCGGGGGCTCCCCGCACGCGATCACCGAGGAGGAGTCGGTACGGCGGTCGGGCCCGCAGCTGAGCGGCAAGCGGATCGTCATCGACCCCGATCTCGGCGGCGACACCAGCGGTCTCGTGCTGCCGACGCCGCACGGTCCGATCACCGAGGCCCAGATCCTCTGGGACATCGCCAGTCGGCTCGAGGGCCGGATGGCCGCGACCGGCATGGAGACCTTCCTCTCGCATCCGGCCAACAGCAACCCGTCGACGGCGGAACGGGCCGAGACGTCCAACTCGTTCGACGCGGACCTGATGATCTCGCTGCGCTGCGCCACCAGCCCGAGCCCGCACGCGAACGGTGTCGCCAGCTTCCACTTCGGCAACTCGCACGGCGCGTCCTCCCGGATCGGACAGGTGCTTGCTAGCTTCATCCAGCGTGAAATCGTCGCTCGCGCACCACTTCAGGACTGCCGCACCCATGGTCGTTCGTGGGATCTGTTGCGGCTCACCACGATGCCAACGGTCCAGATTGACATCGGTTATCTCACAAACGATTCCGACGTGAAGACCCTCATCAACCCGCGCAACCGGGACATCATCGCCGAGGCGATCCTGGTCGCCGTCAAGCGTCTGTACCTGCTCGGGCAGGACGACCAGCCGACCGGCACGTACACGTTCAAGGAACTGCTCGCCGAAGAGCTCGCGAAGGCCGACCGGGCCTGAGCGGGCGGCCTTCGCCCCGAGGGGTTACGGCGCGCCGGTCACAGCACGCCCACGGCCGCCCGCTGGCCGCTGTCGGCCGCGGTCACCGCCGCCGCCATCAGGAGCCGCTCGAGCGCCGATTCGACGTCGGCCTTCCAGCCGTGGTCGCGGTCGAGCTCCAGTCGCAGGCGCGGGTAGCGGTGGTGCGCCGCAACAACTTCGAAGCCCATGTCCTCGAGGAAGCCGGCGTCGATCATGCACTCGGTGGGACCGCACTCGTGCGTACTGCCGGGCGTGCGCTCGTCGTCAGGTCCGCGCACGATGCCGAACGCCTCCAGCGCACGCACGCCACGGCGCACCAGATCGCTCACAACGGCCTGAATGAGGCTCGGCCCCACTCCGTCCAGCTCCGCCGCCGGTTCGAGCCGCATCGTGGTCAGGAGGACCGCGTCCGGGCTCACCGGCGAGGTGGGGAACAGCTTGGACCGGGGCACGTTGCCGGGTGGCGAGTAGAGCGCGCAGCCGGCCGGCTTCCCTTCGAGGGTCGCGACCTGCCCGCACGAACCCCACTCGAGCATGACCATCGACAGCCACGCTTCCTTCTCGAACTCGGGGTCCGCGTAGATCCGAGAGTCCCGCAACGCGTCGGGGTCCATCTCCCAGAAGACGCAGCGGCGGGAATGCCTGGGGAGTTGGTCGAAGCCGTCGAGGGTGAGCGGACTGATGCGCATCGACACCCTGTCTCTCGCCTCCACGACCTCGCACGCGGGGACCACGATCCCCGAATTACCGGCTTCTCACCGTCAAGAATAGGCGATCGGGTCGGTGCCGACCCTCCACGGCCGCACCGGCTACCAATCACCTTGCACATCAAGAGTTTTCGTTCCACGTCGGGGTCGAACCGGGGCCCGCGCCCACCAAAACGTCACGGTGACGTAACGGCCGCGGGTGGTTCGACCCCGACGGACCGGGACTAGTTCGCCCCGTTCGTCTCCATCATCTCGACGATCCGCTGCAGATCGTCCACCGACCCGAACTCGACGACGATCTTGCCCTTCCGCTTGCCGAGGCTGACGGTGACCCGGGTGTCGAACGCCCCGGACAACCGATCCGCGACATCCTGCAGACCAGGCATCTGGATCGGCTTGCGCTTGACCGGGGGAGCGGGGAGTTCGCCGCCGTCCCGGTTCGCGAGGGTGACCGCCTCCTCCGTGGCGCGGACGGACATGCCCTCCGCGACGATCCGGGCGGCGAGCAGTTCCTGCGCATCGGCACCGGCCTCGAGGGAGAGCAGCGCCCGGGCGTGCCCGGCGGAGAGAACCCCGGCAGCGACCCTGCGCTGCACCGGAATCGGAAGCTTGAGAAGGCGGATCATGTTCGTCACGACCGGCCGCGACCGACCGATCCGCGACGCCAACTCCTCGTGGGTGACGTTGAACTCCTCGAGCAGCTGCTGGTAGGCCGCCGCCTCTTCGAGGGGGTTGAGCTGCACCCGATGAATGTTCTCGAGCAGGGCGTCGCGAAGCATGTCGCCGTCACCGGTCTCTCGCACGATGGCGGGGATCTTCTCGAGGCCGGCGGCCTGGCTGGCCCGCCACCGGCGTTCGCCCATCACCAGCTGATAGCTGTCGGGGCCGGTCGTGCGCACGACGATCGGCTGCATGAGCCCGAACTCGCGGATCGAGTGCACCAGTTCGGCGAGGGCCTCCTCGTCGAACACCGACCGCGGCTGCATCGGGTTCGGCTGGATCTGCGCCGCCGGGATCTCCCGGTAGCTCGCGCCGACCGGAGCCAGATCGACGTCCTCGTCGGCGGCCGTTTCCACCTTCGCCGCCTTCGGGGAGGCCTTGGTCCTGGCGGCCTTGCGAGCGGGCGCGGGTGCGCTGGCCGGGGTGGGCGCGGCGGTGGGGGAGGGGACCGGCTCCGGGGCGGGTTCCTCCGTCTTCGGCGGCACCGGGGCCGTGACGTTGCCGATGATGACGTCGGCGGCCGCGGACCCGAGGCGGGGTCCGGCGTCGGGGCCGGTCGGGATGAGCGCGGCAAGCCCGCGACCGAGACCGCCCTTGCTTCTCTGTGCCACTAGTTCTCCTGCGCGTTGGTCGTTGCGGTACGGGCGGCGAGCTCGCGGCCGGCGTCGAGATAACTCATGGCGCCGCGTGATCCGGGATCGTAGTCGAGGACGGTCATCCCGTACCCGGGGGCCTCGGAAACCTTGACGCTCCGGGGAATCACGGCCCGCAGGACCGCGTCCCCGAAGTGGGTCCGGACCTCCTCGGCGACCTGATCGGCCAGCTTGGTGCGGCCGTCGTACATGGTCAGCAGCACCGTCGAGACGTGCAATTCGGGGTTCAGGTGCGACTTGACCATGTCGATGTTGCGCAGCAGCTGCCCGACGCCCTCCAGTGCGTAGTACTCGCACTGGATCGGGATGAGCACCTCGTTCACGGCGACCAGCGCGTTGACGGTGAGCAGCCCGAGCGACGGCGGGCAGTCGATGAGGACGTAGTCCACGTCGAGCTCGGAGAGGAAGGCCTCGGACAGCGCGTTCTTGAGCCGGTTCTCGCGGGCCACCATCGAGACCAGCTCGATCTCGGCGCCGGCGAGGTCGATGGTGGCGGGGATGCAGAACAGGCGCTCGCTGTGCGGGCTCTGCTGGACCGCTTCCTTCGCCGTGGTCTGGCCGATGAGCAGCTCATAGGTAGAGGGCACCCCGGAGTGGTGGGGGACTCCGAGCGCGGTGCTGGCGTTGCCCTGCGGGTCCAGATCGACCACGAGCACCGTCAGGCCCTGCACCGCCAACGCGGACGCCAGGTTGACGGCTGTGGTGGTCTTGCCCACCCCACCCTTCTGGTTCGCCACGGTGAGCATCCGGCGGTGGTCCGGCTTCGGGATGGTCACGCTGCCCGGGTGCAGAACCTGACTGGCACGCTGGGCCGCCGCCCCGATCGGCGTCTCCTCCAGGGAGATGCCGTCGTAGGGGCCGGGGGCGTGCGCACCCTGCCCGTTCGGGGACGTGATGCCGGTGGATCGCGAGGAATTGTGGTCCGTTTCATGTGAAACAGTGGATTCGGGTCCACCCGACATGTATTGCTCCTTCACTGAAGTGACTCGATCACCGGCACGACCCGACGCCGACCATCATCGGCGATGCGACCGCTTCGGAATGCGTTCCGCCCGAACCACAATCGTCGGTGTCGGGAGAATCCCGACACCGCACTCGACGATCTCCAGCTTGCCAGCCCCCAGGCGGGTGAGGGAAGCACGATCGCGTTCGATCTCCTCGGCGGCGCTGGACCCCTTCATCGCCAGCATCCGACCGTGTTCGTGGACCAGCGGCATCGACCACCGAGCCAGCTTCTCCAGGGGTGCGACGGCCCGTGAGGTGACGACGTCTGCGCCACCGACCTCCTGCACCACCCCGGCCTGTTCGGCGCGACCACGCACCACCCGCACGTCCAGCCCCACCGACTCGATGAACTCCGCCAGGTAGACCGAGCGACGCAGCAGGGGTTCGACGAGGGTGATCCGCAGGTCCGGTCGGGCGATCGCAAGGGGGATGCCCGGCAGGCCCGCGCCGCTGCCGACGTCGACCACGGACTCGCCCTCGCCGATCAGTTCACCGAGCACCGCACAGTTGAGCAGGTGACGCTCCCAGAGTCGGGGAACCTCCCGCGGGCCGATCAGGCCGCGCTCCACACCATCCGTCGCGAGGGAATCGTGGTACTTCTCGGCGATCTCGATGCGGTCCCCGAAAACACGGTGGGCAGCTTCTGGGATGGCGACGGGTTCGGTGGGTTCCACGTGAAACATCTTCCCGCGAGAGTTCGGTATTCCACAAACCAACAGGCCGTATCGCGGTGTCCGACATGAGAAGTTCACAGCCGCGGTCCCTGCGTCGACCGGCGGGGCCCGCGCCGATCGAGATCGCCCGCCCGATCGGGTTCCGGTGGCGGGACGGTCCCGCGGCCGGCACCGCCCGCGCCCTCGTCGACGGAACCACCTCGGTACCCCGACCCGGTCGCCGACGGCGCCGACTCACCACCTGCGCCCGGTCCTCCGGTCCCGCCTACGGCGGAGACATCCGGACCGGTGCGAACGCCCCCACGCCGGGTGCCCTTCCGCGCGGTCCGCCCCGGGCACCGAACCGTTCGGATCCCCGCCATTTCCAGATTCGTGGGGGATGGGCGCCCGGGCATATCGACCGGTGGGCAAGGTCGGCGGTGACGGGTTCGTCGTTCCCCGGACGGATCCACGGAGCCGAGACCGCCACGTTCCCCGCGTCCCACCCGCTCGACAATCCCCGGGCCCACGACGACGAAGTGACTGGACGGTGCGCACCGAGCGATGTCGATCAGGCCCGGGCGCCCGGCGGCACCGTCCCCACCACGGTCACCCCCTCCGCGGCCGTCGGATCACGCGTACCCGACCGCCCGAGCGGTCGGGTACGGCAAGGACCATCGCACCCGGATCCGCCGGAGATTCACGTGACCGGACCTTGCCGGCGGACCGTGAGGCATCCGGTCCTGCCGTCCGCCGCCGGGCCGATTCGCATGAGACTCGGAACCGGTGGGGGAGGGGAGGGGTGCACCCTCGAACGAACGCGGCGAACGCCTCCTCATGCGGACGCCACGACACCCCGGCCGATTCACGTGAAACAGTGGCGACGACGGAGTCGGGAGAACCCCCTGCGATGACCGCGAACCGGAAACCGGATCGGGAGGCGCCCGGCGTAGCCGACGAAGGTGCCCGCCAATCCGTCCGGCCCCGCTGCGCCCGGACGGTCGACCCACCTGAGGCGTGGGCTCCCGGAACGACTGCGACGGCAGCCACGTTCGCTCCGCCTCAGGAAGGGCGACCGCGATCGCCTCGGGCTCGAGCGATCCGCGGCCGGATCGGGCGCCGGCCGGGCCACACCCGCAGCGACACGGGATGACGTGGATGGCTACCGGCAACGACCGGACGCCCGCGCCGCATGCGCGGGAACGTCCGCGCTCGACCCGACAAGGGCACACACCGAGTGCCGAGACAACTGTCCCACGTTCGGATCGAGCGGATATCGGTAGGACTACGTCAGGGTGAGTTCGCGGCCCGAGTCGTCGCGCCGCACGGCCGGGTTGCCCGCACCGGAGGCAGGGCGGCGGCGAGGCATCCGACGCCGTTGCAGGGTGGCCTCCCGGCTCCCGAGTCCGGAACTCACGCGAGCAGCGACACGCACGCTGTTGATGGTCCAGAAGAGCACATCGGGGATCGAGCGTGTGCCATTCGTCGCGCGGACGCACGACGCTGCCCAGACGCGGTGCCGACAACACAAGCCCCTTCGACCAACCGGCCCGGTTCGCGTGCACACCGACTCTGCGGGCAGGCGCGTTACCTACCCCCTGTCGATCCGCCGCGATGACGTGCAACCGATGTTTCACGTGAACCCGAGCGCGCGGACGCCAGGATCGGAGGTTTGGCAGACCCGATGCTCCGCGCGCTGGCGGCTCGGCCTCCAGCCGACATCGCGCGGCTTGGCACGAAGTGCCCTACCTTCGGTCCGGCGCTTGGACCGATTCACGTGAAACATGGCCATCACCCGATGGGGGAGGGGAGGGGCGCGGACAGCGGTGCCGGTGGCGAGGCCGAACTCCGACCCCGGGCGGCGCCGAGGATTCCGAGGGTCCGCGGAGGCCGACGCACCGCGAAGAACCCGTGCAGTAGTCGTCGAAGCGGGTCGACTTGAGCGCGCGGCTCTGCACGAAGGCGCCCTCGATCGCCGACGGCAGCAGTCCCGCCGTCGACCGCGCGGTCGCCTCGCCGAACCTCGCCGCGACCACGCCGCCGGCGGGGCGCCTGGTTCACGTGAAACACCGGACCGACGGTCGAGCACGCTCACGGCGTCACCGGCACCGACTGGAGCCCGGGTCCATCGATCAGCCCTGCAACGCCCGGGTTGGGAGCAACGCCCCAAGCGGTGCGAAATCCTGCCGATCCGCCGAATGCCGCACCGGGGTCGCGCGGCACGATCCTCGCCGGCCCGCGTGACATCGCACCCGAGTCCCGGATGCGGCACCTGCCGAGTGGGACCACTTCCCACCGAGCGGCAAGTACCCACACCACATCGCCCTGCGGACACGAGGGACATGGTGGCCTCCGGCCAGCCGCATGGCCTCCAGCCGACATCGCGAAGCTCGGCGCGAAGCGCCCTGCCTCGGTGCGGCGCCTTCCCCATCCCTCTCGGATGTACCTGGCGAAACACTCGTCGTCCGGCAAGACCTGGGAGTCGCACCGCGGGTTCGTTCATCTCGGCCTCGTTCACGTGTCTGAGTCCGTCGAGTACGTACCCCCGGGCGGCGGCATCCCACCGCCGGGAGGTCATCCAGTAGCCGTCGTCGAACTCCTCGGAACGTCCACGGGCCCCGAAGCACGTTGCCGCCGAGCAGGTCGTCTCGATGCCCCGGCCAGCTCCTGCGCGAAGCCGATACCGCTGTTGTATCGGCGCCGACGACAACGCAGCTGGGCGGCGGTTGGACACCGGGGCGTCGAAACGGCGACCGAGAAACGTGCCCCCAAGGTGCGGAAACCTGCTGATTCCGAATGCCGCACCGGGTTCGCGGGGCCCGGCCCTCGCAGTCCCGCGTGACGCCGCAACAAGAGTCCCGGATCCCGCAGCTGCCGTGTCAGACCGCTTCCCACCGAGCAGCAAGACCCAGGTGGCCTCCGGCACCGATTCACGTGAAACATTCAAAACCCGACCATGTCTCCACGGTCCGAGGACACCGAGGACACCGAGGAACCCTCGCCCCATGCCCCGAGGCGGCAAGAGGTCAGTCGACGACGCCGCGCCGTGCGCCTCTCGCCGGAGACGCGGAGACGCGGAGACGCGGAGAGGATCGTTCGAACCCGAGAACTCGGCGGCACCCGCCGGAGGCGCGACCGCCGAACCCGAACCGATCCACTCGTCTGGGCTTCCAGTAGGCGACCGGGCCCTCGCTCCGGCAACAGGGACTCACGAAGAACAACCGCAATGCACGAGACCGCCGCGGCTCGCATTCTGCCGTCCGGCTGCCTCCGCGCACGGCGTGGTCATCGTCGGCCCCACCGGCAACGCACACCACTCCAGAACTCCCCGCGGTCCTGGCGGATCGGAGGGCGAAGCCGATACGCGGCTCCGTGCTCCCCACCGGCAGGACAGGCAACAACCGAGGCAGCCACGGCAAGTGCTCGTCACCCCGCTGCGGGCCGGCCGACACCGGGAGCCTGAACCATGGAGCGTCGCTCGATCCAACTCGAGCGGCGCCTCGATTCCCTTCGACCGCGACCGGGTGGCCCCACCAGTGTCACAGTGACGAAACGGTCCGGTCTGCGCGGTCATCCAATCGCCGCATCCACCCCGTTTCGTGATCCCATCTCCCCGTCACCACGCCTCGGCCGCAGTCACATACTCGAAAGCTGTTGCGCTCCAGTCGATCACGTCAGAATCTCCGTGCACTCCGGGGCCGGGACACCCCGATGGCGCCTCGGGTGGTCTCCCGATCCCTCTTGGATGCACTCGGCGGAACACTCGCCGTCCGACCAGACGTCGGAGTCGCTCCACGGACTCCGCTCCTGCGCGAAGACAGAGCCGATACCGGCCGTGGCACCGGCGCGGCGACAAACGCGTCAGCGATTGAGCGCCAGGGCGCCGAGGCGGGGGAGTGGGAGCGACGTGCCCTGGCTCGCACTTCCCGGGGACGTTGCGAACGCCGCCGAGGTCGAGATCGGCGACCGTCCCGCGATCCCGATGTGGGGTCGGTGTCGGTCGTAGTTGTGCAGCCGATTCCGGTACGCCGCCGAGCGGGCCGCTTCGAACCGGTGGGAGTCGCCCAACGCCCATTCGACGGCGAGGGTTCGGTTGAATCACTCGTCGGTCGTGCACCGGTGATCCGGTGGGCGGTGAAGAGCGCGTGGGCACGGGTCCACAACCGGGCCGCCGTCTCCCTGCGCCTGTCGGTGAGGATCTCTCCGTCGGTGAAGCGCACTCGGAGTAGACGAGCGAGGGCTGGGCACAACCCACGCCGGAGCATGCCCTGCGGCCGGCGCTCCGAACCCTGTGCGCCCACCGCTGTCCGGGATGCCGCCGAGTCCTTTGAAGTCGATGTGGATCAGCTCGCCGCGCCTGCCGTGTTCATGGCGGTGACGTCTCGGTCGGTGAGCTCAGCAAACATGTTATCCACAACCCTGGGGAAACCTCGGCGACGCCATCCTTCGGGGTCAAAGCGCAATATCCACATCGACGACACCGAATTCCACAGGTTCCGGCCGGCCTGGGGATGAACTGGCCGGCAGGCGACGAACTCGCCGAGAGCGCGTTTCGCGGCGTCCGCCGTTGAGCGCGCGACGGCAGGTGCACGCTCGTCGACGGCCCGGAACCAGGGACCTGTCTCGACGCCCCACCAGTTTCACGGTGATTCACGTGAAACATGCGCCCGTGACACGACGAGGGGCTCCCGACCTGATGGTCGGGAGCCCCTTCGCGAGGATCTACGGTCTCAGTCCTTCAGGACCACCACACGACGCGAGGGCTCGGCACCCTCGCTCTCGCTCGACACACCGTCGACGGAAGCGACCGCGTCGTGCACGATCTTGCGCTCGAACGGCGTCATGGGGGAGAGGGACTCGGGCTCGCCGGACTCGAGCACCCGCTTCGCAGCGGCCAGTCCGATCTCGGTGAGCTCCGTGCGTCGGCCGGCACGCCAGCCCGCGACATCCAGCATCAAGCGGCTGCGCTCGCCGGTCGCCTGCTGCACCGCGAGCCGGGTGAGCTCCTGCAGGGCATCGAGCACCTCGCCCCTGCGGCCGACCAGCTTCGTCAGGTCGTCGCCACCGTCGATGCTGACCACGGCCCGGTCACCCTCGACGTCGAGGTCGATGTCGCCGTCGAAGTCGAGCACGTCCAGCAGCTGTTCGAGGTAGTCGCCGGCGATCTCGCCCTCCTCGACGAGCGCGTCCTCCTCGTCGATCTCGTCCACGGGCGCATCCACAGTCACGTCCGCCACGACCTCGTCGTCTCCGTCCCGTCCGGTTTCCGGATCATTCGCCATCGTCGTTCTCTTCTCTGTGAAGGGGGAGCGCTGCCGCGCTCAGCAGTCGGAGCGCCGGCTCAGCGCTTGCGTTTGGTGTTCTTGCCGCGGTTGCCCGACGGTTTCGCGCCCGGTTTGGGCTTCGATCCCGGTCCGGAAGCCGTCGGCGAATCCTTCGACGAACTCGAGGTGTCGGATGATTCCGCGTCGGCGGCGGGTTCGATCGCGGCGGCCTGCTGCGCGGCGGAGGCGCCCTTGCGCTTCTTCGCCGCCGGCTTCGCACCCGGCTTCGGCGCGTTCTCCGCGCGACGCTCGAGGGCCTTGGCCTTCTTCTCTTCTTCTTCCGCGTCGATGCGGCGGAACACCAGGTGCTGCTGCGCGTAGGTCCAGATGTTGTTCGAGACCCAGTAGAGCAGGATCGCGATCATCAGGAACGGGCCACCGACGAGCACGCCGAGCGGGAACACCCACAGCGACAGCTTGTTCATGATCGCGGCCTGCGGGTTCGCGGCAGCGGCCTCACTCTGGCGGGCCACCGACGCACGGGAGTTGAAGTGCGTGGCGACCGACGCGATGATCATCAGCGGGATCGCGACGGCGGCGATGGTCCACACCGTCGGGATCGGCACACCGTATGCCTCGAGCTGCGCCGTCGGAGTGGTCATCGCTGCGGCGATCGGCGCACCGAAAAGACGCGCGTCGAGGAACGACTGAACGTCGGCGGCCGAGAACGCATAGTTCGCGGTGTTCGCGTTCTCCTCCACCGACATCCCGAGCTGGCCGAAACCGGTGCCGGTGCGGTTGAAGGACCGCAGGACGTGGAACAGACCGATGAACACCGGTGCCTGCAGCAGGACCGGCAGGCAGCCCATCAGCGGGTTGAACCCGTGCTCCTTCTGGAGCTTCTGCATCTCCAGTGCCATGCGCTGGCGATCGTTCGCGTACTTCTTCTGCAGCGCCTTGATCTGCGGCTGCAGCTCCTGCATCTGCCGGGTGGTGCGCACCTGCTTGACGAACGGCACGTACAGGATGGCGCGCAGGGTGAACACGAGGAACATCACCGACAGCGCCCAGGCGAAGCCGTTGTCCGCGCCAAGGAAGGAGCCGAAGACCTTGTGCCAGACCCACAGGATCCAGGACACCGGGTAGTAGATGAAGTCGAGCACGGCTCTAGGTACTCCTCTGTTCGCCCACGTTCACCAGATCGTGGGAGTTCTTGCCAGTGTCCAGGGCCGCGTCGGCACGCTCGCCGCGACGGTCGGATCCGCGCAGCGGCACCGGGTCCCAGCCGCCGGGATGCCACGGTCCGCACTTGAGCAGCCGCACCACGGTCAGGACCGATCCCACCACGGCTCCGCGTTCACGCAGGGCATCGACCGCGTATTCGCTGCAGGTGGGGGTGAATCGGCAGGTCGGCATCCGGGTCGGGGAGACGTAGGTCCGATACAGCTCGATGCAGAAGATCAACACCTGCGCCGGGGCCCGCCGGATGGCTCCGAGCCGACCCGTGATCGCCGAGCGGTTGCTTGTCATGCGACTTACCCACCGATGAGGTTCAACTTGCGCAACCCCGACCGGAGCTGCCGGTCGAGGTCGGTCGACGAGGCCGTCGCGGCGCCGGGGAGCGCGCGGATCACCACGTACGTGCCCTCGGACACCTCGTCGACCAGGCCGGCGCAGATATGACGAAGCCGGCGTGCGACTCGATGTCGAATCACCGCCGGCCCGACAGCCTTGCTCACAACCAAACCGAAACGCGGACCCGGGTCGCTGACCAGCGAATCTGCCCGGACTTCCGTCAGAACGTGAACAACCACGTCCTGACGGGCCGCACGTCGGCCACGACGAACGGTGGACGCGAAGTCCGCCCGACGACGTAACCGGTGCGGCTCAGGCAGCACCCCGAGCTCCCGCGCTCAAACGGGTCAGGCGGAGAGGGAAGCGCGGCCCTTTTGGCGACGCGCAGAGATGATGGAGCGGCCCGCACGGGTCCGCATCCGGAGACGGAAGCCGTGAACGCGCGCGCGGCGGCGATTGTTCGGCTGGAACGTCCGCTTGCCCTTGGCCACGGTCGACACTCCTTGTAAATCGGCGGCGCCGGTCGGCACCGTCTGTAACTGAAATCCGGTGGTCCCCCGACGACAGCGGTGCACCGGCCAATCTCGCGTCCGCAGAGGACACCACGTGGTCAGCACGAAACCGCCACCTCGAATTCGGGTGACTGTACGAGACTACGCAGCCCCAGCGGTCAGGTCAAACCGGCGACGTGGACCGACACGCCACGCTCCCCGGGGTGCTTGCGAAGCGACCACCCCTGTGCACAGGGGTGGTGCGTAGTGTGGTCCTCGGCACCCCGGTCCCGAGTGTCAGCGCCTGAGCCCATCGACATCTGCCCAGGTGAGAGCGGCACGCGGCGGCGCCGGCACCCCGCCGGGGTCGTTCGGCAGCGCAGAAAAGGGTTATCCACACTTGTGGATAATTGTGTGGAAAAACAGATCAGGTGGCATATTCGTACCCTTGTGCGGGGAAGTTATCCCCAGGGGCCAACAGCCCGCGAACGCCGACCGAATCGGGCGGACGCGACTCCCCAGGCACGGATTCGGGAGGGCCGAAGTTGAACGAGGAAGCGAACACACTGGCACGAGTGTGGGTGGAGGTCCTCGCCGAGCTGACGGCTGACGAATCCGGTCACCCGCTCACCAAGGCGCAGAAAGCCATGCTCGCGCTGGTTCGTCCGCTCACCCTCGCTCAGGGGTTCGCCCTGCTGTCGGTTCCATCGTCCTTCGTTCAGGAAGCGATCGAGCGTGACCTGCGCGAACCCATCCTGGGAGCGCTGAACCGCCACGTCGGCGAGGGCGTCGAGGGCCTCGGGGTCCGGGTGGCGGCCCCCACCGAAGCGGAGCCCGCCCCGGCAGTACCCCTGGCTCCCGCACTCCCTGCGGTGCCCGCGGCACCGGAGCCGACGCCCCTGCGGCAGAGCGAATCGGACGCAGCGAATGCCGGCACCGTCAGTGTCGAGGCATTCCGCCGCCGCCGACCCGGCATCGGCGACGCCGACCTCTTCGAGCCCGACCCCGGTGAGCACGACGAGGTGGACGAGGACGGTGAGGCCATCGCCAGCGTCAACGAGTCGTGGCCGTCGTACTTCACCAAACCAGCCGTGACGCCGAGGACCGTCGCGGACGGGAACAGCCTGAACGCCAAGTACACGTTCGACACCTTCGTCATCGGTGCGTCCAACCGGTTCGCGCACGCGGCGGCGGTCGCGTGCGCCGAGGCACCCGCCCGCGCGTACAACCCGCTGTTCGTGTGGGGCTCCTCCGGGCTCGGCAAGACCCACCTGCTCCACGCCGCAGGCCACTACTCCAGGCGACTGTTCCCCGGTATCCGGGTCCGATACGTCTCCACGGAGGAGTTCACGAACGACTTCATCAACAGCCTCCGCGACGACCGGAAGGTCGCGTTCAAACGCCGATACCGCGAGACGGATGTGCTCCTCGTCGACGACATCCAGTTCATCGAGGGCAAGGAAGGCATCCAGGAGGAGTTCTTCTACACCTTCGAGGCACTCCACAACGCGAACAAGCAGATCGTCATCACCTCGGACCGGCCGCCCAAGCAGCTCGCGACGCTCGAGGAGCGGCTGCGGACGCGGTTCGAGTGGGGGCTGATCACCGATGTCCAGCCGCCGGAACTCGAGACCCGGATCGCGATTCTCAGCAAGAAGGCGCGGATGGACCGGCTGGACGTCCCCCACGACGTCCTGGAGTTGATCGCGAGCCGACTCGACCGCAACATCCGCGAGCTCGAGGGCGCGCTGATCAGGGTGACAGCGTTCGCCTCGCTGAACCGACAGGCGCTGGACCTCAGCCTGGCCGAGGTGGTGCTGCGGGACCTGATGCCCGACGCGACCCCACTCGAGATCGACGCTTCCACCATCATCGCGGCCACCTCGGACTACTTCGGGATGGCCATCGAGGATCTGTGCGGGCCCGGAAAGACGCGTCCGCTGGCCCAGGCCCGGCAGATCGCGATGTACCTGTGCCGCGAGCTGACCGACCTCTCGCTGCCGAAGATCGGCAACACGTTCGGCCGCGACCACACCACCGTCATGTATGCGGACAAGAAGATCCGCAAGCAGATGACGGAACAGCGCAAGGTCTACGACCAGGTGCAGGAACTCACCGCGCGCATCAAGCAGCGCGCCCGCTGACCCGTTCCCACTGCTGTTTCCGGCGGACCGTCGTCCTCATGACGGTCCGCCGTTTCCGTATTCCCAGCACATCGCCGTGTCCGGCGCATCATCCCCAGGTCTCCACAGGGATGTGAACGATATTGGGGAGCAATCGGCGCCTCCACCCCACAGGGATGTGAACAACAGGGGGTACAACGGGGGATCAATTGTGGACAGACGGTGGATGAACATGCACAACTCCGTGGACATCCACAGCCACCCACAATTGATCCCCGGCCCGTCCACACGGATTCCCCACGCCGGTATGCGCGGAGACCTGCGCGGACAGGCCCTTGTGCACAGAATTCACAGGACCTACTACTACTGCTTGATTCTCTTCGAAGATCTTCTTCTGAAAACAGGTTGTGTGGAGAGAAGCCATTCACAGTCCATCCGTGGGCACTCGCGCCACGCTCGGACATGAACCGCCTCCGGCTTTCAACTTCTCGCCGGAGGGCTTACGGTGGGCTTCTGTCCGCTGTTCGCACCAACGCAGCGGCGACGCGATGTGCCTACGGAGAGGATCAGCCCAGCGATGGAGCTCGGGAGCATGAAATTTCGGGTCGCCCGGGAAGACTTTGCAGATTCCGTCGCATGGGTGGCCCGCAGTCTCCCGTCGAGGCCTCCGGTACCCGTTCTCGGTGGTGTGCTCATCTCCGCCGACGAGCAGGGTCTGACGATCTCCGGGTTCGACTACGAGGTCTCCGCTCAGGTCCGGATCTCCGCCGAGGTCTCCGAGCCCGGGCAGGCCCTCGTCTCCGGCAAACTCCTCGCCGACATCACCCGGTCCCTGCCGGCCAAGCCCGTCGACCTGGTCGTCGACGGCGCCCGCGTGCTGATCACCTG
Organism: Rhodococcus sp. NPDC004095; assembly: GCF_053604015.1. Classification (NCBI taxonomy): domain Bacteria; kingdom Bacillati; phylum Actinomycetota; class Actinomycetes; order Mycobacteriales; family Nocardiaceae; genus Rhodococcus; species Rhodococcus sp. NPDC004095. The sequence goes on along the minus strand of NZ_JBSGGS010000006.1, from coordinate 301,099 downwards.
CGGCAGCGCGAAGTTCTCCCTGCCCACCATGCCGGTCGAGGACTATCCCCAGCTTCCCGAACTTCCGCAGCAGACCGGCTCGCTGCCCGTCGATGTGTTCTCCGAGGCGATCGGTCAGGTCGCGGTCGCGGCAGGCAAGGACGACACCCTGCCGATGCTCACCGGAATCCGGGTCGAGATCGAGGGCACCAATGTGGTGCTCGCGGCGACCGACAGGTTCCGGCTCGCGGTCCGACAGATCGAGTGGATGCCCGCCAACCCCGACACCAGTGCCGCCGTCCTGATCCCGGCGAAGACGTTGTCCGAGGCAGCGAAAACCCTTGGTGGCGGATCGAATTCGCCGGTCGAACTCGCCTTCGGCGCGGGCTCGTCGGTGGGCTCGGAGGGCCTGCTCGGCATCGTCGGTGAGGGGCGTCGCACCACCACCCGTCTGCTCGACGCCGAGTTCCCGAAGTTCCGGCAGCTGCTGCCGCCCGAGCACACCGCGGTGGCGACCGTCGAGGTTGCGCCGCTGGTGGACGCGATCAAGCGCGTCGCACTCGTCGCCGAACGGGGCGCCCAGGTCCGGATGCAGTTCTCCGAGGACGGACTGCTGCTCGCCGCCGGTGGGGAGGATGCCGGCCGTGCCGAGGAGGCCCTCGAGGCCCAGTTCCAGGGCGAGGCGCTGACCATCGCCTTCAACCCGACCTACCTGACGGAGGGTCTGACCTCGCTGCACAGCGACCGGGTCACCTTCGGGTTCACCACCCCGAGCCGTCCGGCCGTGCTGCGTCCGGCCGCGGAAGAGGAGCCGCAGCCGGGGGAGAGCGGGACGTTCGCCGCGCCCGACAGTGACTACACCTACCTGCTGATGCCGGTCCGGCTCCCGGGCTGATCGCCGAACGGCAACCGTCACCGCATTCTCCGTCCTCGACCGAAGGGAACCGCCCGATGCAACTGGGACTGGTCGGCCTCGGGAAAATGGGCTTCAACATGCGCGAACGGTTGCGTCGGGCCGGGCACGACGTGGTCGGGTACGACCCGCGGCCCGAAGTGTCGGACGTTCCCTCGCTGTCGGAGCTGGCGGCCGCCCTCGAGGCACCTCGGGTGGTGTGGGTAATGGTGCCGTCCGGGCAGATCACCCACGAAACCGTGACCGAGCTCACCGAGATCCTCGAAGGCGGCGACCTGGTCGTCGACGGCGGAAATTCACGGTTCACCGAGGACGGTCCACACGCGGAATTGTTGGCGCGCAACGGAATCGGCTTCCTCGACTGCGGCGTCTCCGGAGGGGTGTGGGGCCTCGAGAACGGGTACGGGCTGATGGTCGGCGGCGCGGAGTCCGATGTGGCTCGCGCGATGCCGATCTTCGACGCACTGCGGCCCGAGGGCGAGCGGGCCGACGGCTTCGTGCACGCCGGACCGGTCGGAGCCGGGCACTACGCGAAGATGGTCCACAACGGCATCGAGTACGGGTTGATGCACGCCTATGCCGAGGGCTACGAACTCCTCGACGCGGAGGGCCTCGTCACCGACGTTCCCGGGGTGCTGCGGGCCTGGACGAAGGGCACCGTCGTCCGGTCGTGGCTGCTGGACCTGCTGGTCAAGGCGCTCGCGGAGGATCCCGAGTTCGCGGAGATCTCCGGATACACCCAGGACTCCGGAGAGGGCCGCTGGACCGTGGAGGAGGCGATCCGGCACGCCGTGCCCGCCCCGGTGATCTCGGCCGCGCTGTTCGCACGGTTCGCGTCGCGGCAGGCCGACTCCCCGGCGATGAAGGCCGTCTCCGCACTGCGAAATCAGTTCGGAGGCCATGCCGTGCAACGGATTTCGGAATCCGAGCAGCCATAGGGTGTTCGTCCGTAAGTTCACGCTCCGCGACTTCCGATCGTGGGATGCGGTCACCCTGGAGCCGGGGCCGGGGATCACGCTGTTCCTCGGCCCGAACGGTCACGGCAAGACCAACCTGCTCGAGTCACTCGGCTACCTGGCGACGTTGTCCTCGCACCGGGTGTCCACGGATGCGCCCCTGATCCGGGCCGGGGCGTCGTCCGCGCAGATCGGGGCCGTGGTCGTCAACGACGGTCGTGAGCTCGCGATCGACCTCGAGATCAACGACGGCAAGGCCAATCGGGCTCGGATGAACGGCTCACCGTTGCGCCGGCCTCGCGAGATCCTCGGAGTGCTTCGCGGCGTCCTGTTCGCGCCGGAGGACCTGTCGCTGGTCCGGGGCGACCCGGGAGAGCGGCGCCGGTTCCTCGACGAACTGCTCAGCAGCCGAATTCCCCGGATGGCCGCGGCCCGTGCGGATTACGACAAGGTGCTGCGGCAGCGGTCGGCGTTGCTCAAGACCGCCGGCGGGGCGTTGCGGCGTGGCACCCGGGCGAGTGATGGCACGAGTGCCCTTGCCACCCTTGATGTTTGGGACGGCCACCTCGCTGCGCACGGCGCAGAGTTGTTGGCGGCCCGGATGCGTCTGGTCGCCGAACTGGGCCCGCACGTGGCCGCGTCCTATGCCCGCATCGCGCCGGAATCGCGGCCGGCGGCGATCGGCTACCGGTCGAGTCTGGGTGCGTCGATGCCGCCGGAGCTGACCGATCCGCAGCGGCAGTGGACCCGAGACGACGTCGAACTGCTCGAGGCATGCTTTCTGAACGAACTGGCCCAGGCGCGGCCCAGGGAGATCGACCGCGGCGTCTGCCTCGTCGGGCCGCACCGCGACGACCTCGACCTCCGGCTGGGGGACCAGCCGGCGAAGGGGTTCGCCAGCCACGGCGAGTCGTGGTCGTTCGCGCTGTCGCTGCGGCTGGCGGCGTTCTCCCTGCTGCGATCCGACGGTACCGACCCGGTGCTGATGCTCGACGACGTCTTCGCGGAACTCGACCGCAAGCGGCGGCGGGCTCTTGCCGAGGTGGCGGCCGACGCCGAGCAGGTGTTGATCACGGCCGCCGTTGCCGAGGACGTGCCGGAGGAACTGGACGCCACCCGGTTCGCGGTCGAAGCCGTCGAGCGGCCCGACGGCCGCACCTCGACCCTCCGCTGACTGCCGCCGGCGGAGTGAACGGAAGCGTTCGGTCGATCTCGTCGAGTGACGGCTTCCGTTCACTCGGATGTCGGGGAGCCCTCGCGGGCGGGCTGCCTGGGATGATCGAGAGGAGAAGGGAGTGCCGATGAGTGCTGAGTCGAAACCGGCGGGCGAGAGCGCCGGTGGAGGAGAGCCGGAACTGCGCGGCATCGACCTGGCCCGGCGCGCGCTGGAGGAGGCCCGGGCCGCGGCGAAGGCCAGCGGGAAGTCCGTCGGCCAGGGCCGGTCGTCGCCGAAACCCCGGGCTCGGACGACGGGCCGACGTGGCTGGTCCGGTGCGCGTCCCGATGCCCGCGATCCGCAACCGTTCGGCGCCCTCGCCAGTTCCGTCGCGAAGAGCCGGGGCTGGTCGCCGAGGGTGTCCGAGGGCACGGTGCTCGGACGGTGGCCGCAGGTGGTCGGGGAGGACATCTCCGCACACGCGGAACCCGTGGCGTTGCGGGACGGTGTGCTCAGCGTCGCCGCCGAATCCACCGCGTGGGCGACGCAGCTGCGGTTGATGCAGACCCAGATCCTCGCGAAGATCGCGGCCGCGGTCGGGGACGGTGTGGTCACCAGCCTGCGGATAACCGGGCCGACGGCCCCCAGCTGGCGGAAGGGCGAGCGGCACATTCGCGGTCGCGGCCCGCGGGACACCTACGGATAGCCGAATCCGGGCCCCTCGAGGGGTGGGATTGTCTATTACCCAGTGTTACAGTTACCTGAATTCGTGAACTGTGTCACTGGCGACGCCGCACGTCGCCGGAAGGGGAACGACCATGACCGCCGAAGCCGTCGAACCCGATCATCTCCTGCTGCACGCGCGCAACGTCCGGTTCGACTGGTCGGATCTGCCGATGCACTGGGTCGACGGGGATCCGTTCACCACCCACGTGTTCAACGTGATGCACATCCTGCTGCCCGCCGGCGAGGACTGGTTCGTCGAGACGTTCAAGGAAGCGCTCCCGCTGATCGAGGACGAGAAGCTGCGCGACGACGTCGCCGGTTTCATCGGCCAGGAGGCGATGCACTCGAACGCCCACTCCGGCGTTCTCGAGCATCTGCGGGCGAAGGGGTTGGACACCACCGCCTACACGGACCAGATGAACTGGGTCTTCACCACGCTCCTCGGCCCCCGGCCGCTCACCGCCGGGCGCCGGGAGAACTACCTCGTCGAGCGGCTCGCGCTGATCGCGGCGATCGAGCACGTCACCGCGTTCCTGGGGGACTGGGTTCTCAATGCGAGAGCCCTCGACGGCGCCGGTGTGCACCCGACGATGCTCGACCTGCTCCGGTGGCACGGTGCGGAGGAGGTCGAGCACCGGTCCGTCGCGTACGACGTGATGCGCTACTTCGACACACGTGAGTCCCGGCGGCTGCGCACGCAGCTGGTGGCCACGCCGGCGCTGGTTTACCTGTGGATCCGCGGTACCCGGTTCCTGATGGCCAACGATCCCGACCTCGCGAACTGGGCGCCGCACCGGCGGCGGCCGCACTGGTCGGACTTCCGGTCCGCCGGCAAGAGGGGGGTGCTGCCGACCGCGACCGACCTGGTCAAGCGGATGAGTCGGTACTTCCGGCGCGAATACCACCCGTCCCACGAGGGGTCCACCGCGCAGGCCGTCGCCTACCTCGCGTCCTCGCCCGCCGCGCGGACTGCTGTCCGCTGAAGAGTCCGGAGCACGAGAAGTGATGTTGCCGAAGATGATTCACCGACCCAGGCCCACGATTCCCCGGGATCTGCGCGGTCGCGGCCGCCCCGACCGGGTGATGGGTGCGCTCGAGGCGGTCGTCGAGCGCTACGTCGGGGTGGTCGGCCGCCGCGACTACGACCCCACGCACGCCGGGCCGGGCCCCGACTCCGCGATGACCCTTGTGGTCACGGACCGGCGGATCGTGGCCCGGGACCGGAACGTCGTCGCCCTCACGTTCGGCGCCGTCGACGGCACCGACCTGCCCGCCTGGCAGCCGGGATGTCACCTGGACTTCCACCTGCCGTCGGGTCGGCGCAGGCAGTACTCGCTGTGCGGCGACCCGGCCGACCGCGCGCACTACACGGTCGCGGTGCGGGCCGTGCCGGACGGCGGGGGCGGCTCGTTGGAGATGCACGCCCTCGAACCGGAATCCACCGTCACCGTGCGCGGCCCCCGCAACGGCTTCCCGTTCGTCGGGCACGGCAGCGCGTTGTTCGTTGCGGGCGGTATCGGGATCACCCCCGTCATCGCGATGGTCCGCCGGGCGCGCATCCTGGGGATGGACTGGCAACTCGTGTACTCCGGCCGGTCGCGGGAGACGATGCCGTTCCTCGAGGAGATCGAAAAATGGGAACAGGAAAGGGTTTTCGTCCGAACGGACGACGAACACGGACTGCCGACCGCGGCCGACCTGCTCGGGCGGGCGGTGTCGGGCGGCGCGGTCTACTGCTGCGGCCCGGCTCCCATGCTCGACCTCGTGCGCACCTCGTTCGCGTCCACCCCTGCCGCCGCGCTGTACCTCGAAAGATTCGGAGCTCCAACGGTTCTCGACGGAACTCCGTTCGAGATCGAACTGGCCCGCAGTGGGGAGGTTCTCACGGTGCCCGCCGACGAGTCGGTGCTCGAGGTGGTGCGGCGGAGGCAGCCCGGGGTCGGCTATTCCTGTCAGCAGGGGTTCTGTGGAACCTGCCGGGTGCGGGTCATCTCCGGCGCGCCCGAACACCGGGAATCGCGGCTCACCCCCGAACAGCAGCGCGACGAGATGCTGATCTGCGTGTCCCGGTCCGCCGGGGATCGCCTCGTGCTCGATCTCTGAGAGCCACAACCCGAAGGAACGACGAATGAGAAACGGCACCAACGACATTCCCTCGTCACTCCCCGTCGCGACCACGGTCCGCAACGGCGACATCGAACTCGCGGTGTTCGAGCAGGGGAACCCCGACGGCCCGACACTGGTGCTCGTACACGGCTGGCCGGACACCCACCTGCTGTGGGATCACGTAGCCGGACTGCTCACCGACCGGTTCCGGGTCGTCACCTACGACACCCGCGGCGCCGGCCGGTCCACCTCGCCGGGGGCCGTCGCCGACTACGACCTCGAGTGCCTCGCGAGCGACCTGTTCGCGGTCATCGATGCGGTCGGCCGCGGCGAGCCCGTGCACGTGCTCGCGCACGACTGGGGGTCGCTCGAGTCGTGGGAGGCGGTGTGCGCGCTCGGGGCGGGGGAGCGGATCGCGTCGCTGACCTCGACCTCGGGATGGTGCTTCGACCACCTCGGCCACTGGATGCGGCGGAACCTGCGCAACCCCACCCCCCGGGGTGTCGGGCAGGTGCTGGCGCAGGCGGCGGCATCGTTCTACGCGCTGCTCTTCCACGTACCCGTGGTGCCGGAACTGGTCACGGGCCGCCTGCTGGCTCCGCGCTGGCCGCTGTTCCTGTCCCTGTTCGACAGGATGGAGCCGACACTCGCGCGGCCGGCGGTGACGATCGGCCGGGACGCCGCGAACGGACTCAAACGTTATCGCGCGAACACCCGGCACCGGCTCCTGCGGCCTCGTGAGCGCAGCACGGACGTGCCGGTGCAGTTGATCGTGAACACCAGGGACAAGGCGGTGCTGCCGTTCGCCTTCGAGGAAACCGCCCGCTGGGCCTCTGACCTGCGGCGCGTCGAGATCCCGGCCGGGCACTGGGCTCCGCTCTCACACGCGCCGGACATCGCGCGGCTGACCGCGAGCTTCGTGGAGGACGTGATCGCACGTCCGCAAACGAACGGCTCCGCGGTCACCGCCTGACGGTCTTCCCGGGGTAGCCGAGTCGCCGAAACTGCGTCTACGGGCAGCTCAGGGGTGTCGCAGGTGCCCTGCTGTCCGGGTCAACCAGTAGGATGGTTCGGTACCTCGCGGCCGCGTCGCCGGCCGCGATCGCCATGCCGGCGAAACCGTTCGCGCGATCGACCGTCGTGCGGGGGACCGTCGTGTGAACGAGAAGGAGAGCACACCTCCCGTGGCTGCCCAGAAGTCAGACAAGAGCACTGGTAACAAGGAGTACGGCGCTTCCTCGATCACCGTCCTCGAGGGTCTCGAGGCGGTCCGTAAACGTCCCGGCATGTACATCGGCTCCACGGGGGAGCGCGGTCTGCACCACCTGATCTGGGAGGTCGTCGACAACTCGGTCGACGAGGCGATGGCCGGTCATGCCACCAAGGTCGAGGTCACGATGCTCGCGGACGGCGGCATCGAGGTGGTCGACGACGGCCGTGGCATCCCGGTCGGCATGCACGCCTCGGGCGCCCCGACCGTCGAGGTCGTGCTCACCCAGCTGCACGCAGGCGGCAAGTTCGACTCCGACGCCTACGCGGTGTCCGGTGGTCTGCACGGCGTCGGCATCTCCGTCGTGAACGCGCTGTCGACGAAGCTCGAGGTCGAGATCGACACCGACGGACACCACTGGTTCCAGACCTACACCAAGGCGGTGCCGGGCGAGCTGATCCAGGGGGAGCCGACGAAACGGACCGGCACCACCGTCCGGTTCTGGGCGGACCCGGAGATCTTCGAAACCACGAACTACAACTTCGAGACGGTTGCGCGTCGCCTGCAGGAGATGGCGTTCCTCAACAAGGGTCTGACCATCACCCTCACCGACGAGCGCGTCGCGGAGGAGGAGATCACCGACGACGTCGTCAGCACGACTGCGGACGCGCCGAAGACCGCGACGGAGAGCGAGGCCGAATCGGCGGCCCCCGTTCACAAGGTCAAGTCCCGCGTCTACCACTACCCGGGTGGCCTCGAGGACTACGTCCGGTTCATCAACCGCGCGAAGCAGCCCATCCACAACTCCGTTGTCGGGTTCACCGCCAAGGGCACCGGGCACGAGCTCGAGATCGCGATGCAGTGGAACTCCGGTTACTCCGAGTCGGTGCACACCTTCGCGAACACCATCAACACCCACGAGGGCGGAACGCACGAGGAGGGCTTCCGTGCGGCCCTGACGTCGGTGGTGAAGAAGTACGCCAAGGACAAGAAGCTGGTCAAGGACAAGGATCCCGAGCTCAGCGGTGACGACATCCGCGAGGGACTGGCCGCGATCATCTCGGTCAAGGTCGGCGAGCCGCAGTTCGAGGGCCAGACCAAGACCAAGCTCGGCAACACCGAGGTCAAGTCGTTCGTGCAGAAGGCGTGCAACGAGCACCTCGCGCACTGGTTCGAGTCGAACCCGGCCGATGCGAAGACGATCGTGAACAAGGCGGTGTCCTCGGCGCAGGCGCGCACCGCCGCCCGCAAGGCACGCGAACTGGTTCGCCGGAAGAGCGCCACCGACATCGGCGGCCTGCCCGGCAAGCTGGCCGACTGCCGCTCCAACGACCCGAGCAAGTGCGAGATCTACATCGTCGAGGGCGACTCGGCCGGCGGCTCGGCCAAGTCCGGCCGCGACTCGATGTACCAGGCGATCCTGCCGCTGCGCGGCAAGATCATCAACGTCGAGAAGGCCCGCATCGACCGCGTCCTCAAGAACGCCGAGGTCCAGTCGATCATCACCGCGTTCGGTACCGGCATCCACGACGAGTTCGACATCAGCAAGCTGCGGTATCACAAGATCGTGCTGATGGCCGACGCCGACGTCGACGGCCAGCACATCTCGACCCTGCTGATGACGCTGCTCTTCCGCTTCATGCGTCCGCTGATCGAGCACGGCCACGTCTACCTGGCGATGCCGCCGCTGTACAAGCTCAAGTGGCAGCGGACCGAGCCGGAGTTCGCCTACTCGGATCGCGAACGGGACGGGCTGCTCGAGGCCGGTCTCGCGGCGGGCAAGAAGATCAACAAGGACGACGGTATCCAGCGCTACAAGGGTCTGGGCGAGATGAACGCCAAGGAGCTCTGGGAGACCACGATGGACCCGTCGGTACGCGTCCTGCGGCAGGTCACCCTCGACGACGCCGCTGCGGCCGACGAACTGTTCAGCGTCCTGATGGGCGAGGACGTCGAGGCCCGGCGCAGCTTCATCACCCGTAACGCGAAGGATGTCCGTTTCCTGGACGTCTGAGCGTTACTAACGAGGCCGCACATCGAGGTGATACATGTCACACCGATGTGCGGCCTTGTTGGTGGCAAATGGCCCCCGTGGGGGTAAACGTGAATCGGGAGTGACGGATGATGCTCACGAGGCATCATGTGATTGAGGCCGCGCCCGATTTGATAACGACACGATAACCAAATGGGTACATTCGCACTTCTGCGACCGGTTCCCAGCATCTACACTCCGGTATCGCCCAGCAGTCTGATTCGGCGCCCGTGAGAGCACTCGGTGGTAGGGGAGGACGGTGCAGGTCGGCGGACCGGTACCGGACCTGGGTGGAAAGTGAGCCGTTGGAGAGATGAACGAACAAGCACCGCCTGCACGCAGGCTCTGGAACCTCGAGGGTTGGGGACTGCGGTGGAAGGTCACCGCAGTGCTCGCGATCCCCCTCACCGTCGCCATGGTGCTCGGTGGCCTGCGGGTCCAGGACGAGCTGAGCCGCGCCGTGAACTACAGCTCGGCGGCGGACCAGGTCGCGGCCGTCCCGAACATCGTCCGGCTCGGCACCGATTTCGGCCTTCTCTCTGCCGCCTACAACTCCAGCACGCTCCAGCCCGAGGACATCGCGGACGCGGAGAAGTCGCTCGAGAGGGCCAAGGCGGACGCGGCCAACCCCGAGATGCCTGCTGCGGTCACCGATCAGCTCCAGGCCAACATCCGTGCCATCGAAGAGATCCTGGCCGGCATGAAGTCCGGTGCGCCGATGCCCGCCGATCTGCCGGCCCGCACGACGGTCATCCGCCAGGATCTCACCAGCGTCATCGACTCCATCGTCGCGCCGATCGACGACCGCGAGGTCATCACGGCGCACACCCACCTGGTGGACGCCTGGTCCGCGCAGCGTCGTCTCGCCGACCAGGTCACCGCGGCACTGGTGCTGATCAAGAATTCCAACGGGTCGCTCACCGACCTGATCACCGCCTCCGGTGCCGAGATCGCGATGATCGACTCGCTGGGCCGCTCCTTCCCCGGCGCGGAGGACAAGCTCGACGACCTGCGGAACGGTGTGCACACGCGACTGCAGCTGATCGACTCGTCCCTCGGTGGAACCATGCCGCAGCTCGAACTGCGTGACTCGCTGGTCAAGAGCGTGGCGATCTACAGCTCGCTGGTGAACGAGGCCGCCGACGCCATCTCCACCACCGTCAACACGCGAGCCGACGAGACCCGCTCGGCCGCCCTGCGTGACGCGGCCATCGTTCTCGCCACGCTGCTCGCGGCATTGGTGCTGGCCCTGCTCGTCTCCCGGTCACTGGTCGGCCCGGTCCGCCGGCTCCGCTTCGGTGCACTGCAGGTGGCCCGCAAGGACCTGCCCGAGGCGATCGACCGGGTCATGACCGGTGACGCGGAGGCGGTCAAGCACTTCGAACCGGTCCCCGTCCAGACCACCGAAGAGATCGGGCAGCTGGCCCGCGCCGTCGACGACATCCACGCCCAGGCCCTCAAACTCGCCGGTGAGCAGGCCAGCCTGCGACTTCAGATCGGCGACATGTTCGAGACCCTGGCCCGCCGCTCGAAGTCCCTCGTCGACCAGCAGCTCGGTCTGATCGAGACCCTCGAGTTCGAGGAGAAGGACCCGAAGCGTCTGGAGAGCCTGTTCCGGCTCGACCACCTGGCCGCACGCATGCGCCGAAACGGCGACAACCTGCTCATCCTCTCCGGCACCCAGACCCGGCGCACCCAGTCGGCGCCCGTTCAGCTCGGCGACGTGGTGCGTGCCGCGATGTCCGAGGTCGAGGAGTACCAGCGCGTCCAGGTCGGGCCGACCCCGCACGGTGCCCTCGGTGGTGGCGTCGCGACCGACATCATGCACCTGCTCGCCGAGCTGCTCGACAACTCGCTGCGAGCGTCTCCGCCGGACACCAAGGTGCGGATCGCCTTCGCCCGGGCGGCGGACGGCGGGGTCCTGCTCGAGGTCACCGACCAGGGCATCGGCATCCCGGCCGCGGATCTCGCGGTGATCAACGAACGCCTCGCCTCCGGCGGCCAGATCGGACCCGAGACGGCGCGTCACATGGGCCTGTTCGTGGTCAGTCGGCTCGCGGCACGGCACGGCCTGACCGTCCGGCTGCGGCACTCGATGCGAGAGGGCCGCGAACAGGGCATCACCGCGAGCGTGCACATCCCGGCGACGCTGCTGATGTCGCCGGTGGAGATGGAGTTGACCGGTCCGCAGCAGCGAATCGAGACCAGCGCTCTGCCGCAGGTGACCGTCGTCCAGTCGGGCGCGATGCCGCAGCTCGTCACGGGGCCGACGCCGGCCGTGCCGACCCGTTCCGCACCGCCTCCGGCCCCCGCTCCCGCCTCGTCGGCACGGCCGGTCGAGTCGCCCGTGCCTCCGGCGAACCCCGTGAGCGCTCCGGCCGGCGGCCTGCCGCAGCGGGTGCCGGGTGCGACCGCAGGACTCCCGCAACGCACACCCGGCGCCAGCGGCGCGCCGCGTCCGGAGACGGCCGCCCCCGCGGTCCAGGCACCGCCGGTCGTGGCGCCCCCCGTGGCCCCGAGCCCGGAGTTCCCGTCGGACGAGTCCGCGCCGGGTACCCGGCACCGCTACCGGAGCAACCCGGTCAAGACCGCGTCGTTCTTCCAGAACCGGCCGAACCCCGGTGCGACGCAAGATGTCACGGCCACCGGAACACCCATCTTCTCGGGCATGGTGTCCGACTGGCTGACGGACCCGACCGAAGAGCGCAGCCAGGGACGGTCGTGGAATTCCGCGTCCGACGAGGGCTGGCAGGCGGCGGGTCGTGCCGCCGAAGCCCCGATCGACGGCCGGACCGAGTCGGGTCTGCCGCAGCGGACCCCGGGCCGGCGTCTCGTGCCGGGCAGCGCGGAGTCGGCGGCGGCGCGGAGTCGGGTGCGAGACCCGGAGGCCGTCCGTGAGAACCTCAGCCGTCATCAAATGGGAATTCGCGCGGGCCGTGCCGCCGGCACCGTCGAACGCAACAGCAACGGAGGAGACTGATGAGCAGCGACCTGGTGTCCGACGGCCATCCGCTGGACTGGCTCGTGTCGAACTTCGCCCGCGACGTGCCGGGCGTCTCGCATGCGGTCCTCGTCTCCGCGGACGGTCTCCTGATGGCCGGCAGCGCACACCTGCCGACCGACCGGGCCGAGCAGCTCGCCGCCGTCACGTCCGGGCTGGCCAGCCTGTCCGCCGGTGTCTCGAACCTGTTCGACGGTGGCGGAGTGCTGCAATCCGTCGTCGAGATGCAGCACGGCTACCTGCTGCTGATGAGCGTCGGCGACGGTTCGCACCTCGCGGCACTGACCTCCACCAACTGCGACATCGGCCAAGTCGGCTACGAGATGGCACTGCTCGTCGACCGGGTCGGCGCGTCCGTCCAGGCGGTGCCGCGTTCGTCGATCGGCACCTGAGCCGGGAGACACGATGGACGAGCCGTACATGAACGCCCACGGTGGGTCCGGACCGAGCCTGGTCCGGCCCTACTCGCTCACCTCGGGACGCACGAAGCCCAAGGTGGAGCTGGCCATCGAAGCGTTGATCCAGTCGTTGCCGGACCCCGAGAACCGGACTCTCGAACTCGGCGACGTCGATGCGGCGATCGTGGCACTGTGTGTCCAATCGCCGTCGGTGGCCGAGATCGCCGCCCGCGTGGGCGTTCCGATCGGCGTGGCCCGGGTACTGGTGGCCGATCTCGTCGAGGCCGGCCACGTCCGGATCCAGGCAACCCTTCAGGACGATTCGAGCGACAACGATCGTCGTGAACTGATCGAAAGGGTCCTCGGTGGACTTCGCAAGCTCTGATCCTCGGCCCAGCCGGGTGACCTCGACCAAGATCGTCGTTGCCGGTGGTTTCGGTGTCGGCAAGACAACCCTGGTCGGGTCGGTCTCCGAGATCGTGCCACTGAGAACGGAAGCGCTGGTCACCAACGCCTCGGACGGCGTCGACAACCTCAGCGCCACCCCACACAAGGCCACCACCACGGTGGCCATGGACTTCGGCCGGATCAGCCTGGCCGAGGATCTGGTGCTGTACCTGTTCGGGACGCCCGGTCAGAACCGTTTCTGGTTCATGTGGGACGACCTGATCCGGGGCGCGATCGGCGCGGTCGTCCTGATCGACACCCGGCGACTCGACGAGTCGTTCGCGGCCGTCGACTTCTTCGAGGCCCGCAGCCTGCCGTTCCTGGTGGCGATCAACGAATTCGACGACTCGCCGAGGTACCCGCACGAGGAGATCCGGCAGGCATTGGCGGTCTCCGCCGAGGTGCCGATCATGTCCATTGACGCCCGCAACCGGGAATCCGCGAAGGGCGCGCTGGTCGCCGTCACCGAGTACGCGCTGCGGCGGCTCGGTCAGCCTGTCGCCTGACTGCGCGACATCCCACACCGATGGGCCCGACCACACCGAAAGGCGGCGAGCCGCAAGCATGTCGGACCAAGCTGTGCACCACCTGTCGATGGGACTCTGGGTCGTTTTCCTCGCCGTCGGGACCGCGGCCGTCGGCACGTATGTGGGGATCGCATGCGCGCGGCGCGCCGCCTACGCCGCCAACCGGCGTCGGCTCTGGATGCTGGTCGCCGCGCTGTCGATCGGGGGAGTGTCGTTCTGGCTCGCGAACGTCGTGACGACGGCCGGATTCGCGGTCGACGGCAGCGCGGTCCGCTACGACCCGGTCCGGGTCGTGGGATCGCTGGTCCTGTGCCTGCTCGCCACGGTGGCCGGATTGCTGATCAGCAGCCCGCGCTCCGCGGATGAAGTCGAGTCCGACAGCGACACCCGCATCGTCAAGGTGATGTCGGGTGCGGTGGTCATGGGACTCGGTCTGACGGCCGGCTACTACGTCGCGATGAAGGCCATCGAGGTGCAGGGTCGGACCTACATGGATGCCGCCCTGATCTCCGTCGCGGGAGTGGTCGCCGTCATCGCGTCGATCGGCGTGCTGTGGATGGCAGCCGCGGACGTGCCACGGGTGGTCCTCGCCGGTGGGTCGATCGCGGTCGCGGTGGCCCCGGTGGTGATGCACGGGGCGATGATGGCGGCGCTGCGGGTCCGGCTCGACGGCATTTCGCCGACCCCGCCCGGGGTCGAGGTGTTCGGGATCCTGTTCCCTGCGTTCGTGGTCGGGATGCTGATCCTGACGGTTCCGACCGTCGCGCTGCTGATGGCCTCCGACCGGGCGACCGCGGAACTGGAGGCGCAGGCCCGCCTGTGGATCCAGCAGGACGCGGACCAGCGGCAGCCCTGACCCGTCTCCCCGTGACGGGGTGATCGGCGACAACCAGCCACGGCTGCCGCTTCCGGCTGACCAGCACCTATAGACTTGTGTAGTTGTGCGACGCGGGACGGAAGGGAGCATGCGCTTTCGATGTCGACCGTCGCCCCGGGTTCGCGGGCTCTGCCCGCGGCCGTCGCACCCGGCACCACAGAAGCTGAGAAGAAGAGGAGCCGATGACTGACACCACGATGCCGCCGGACGAACCGGGGCACGATCGCGTCGAGCCGGTGGACATCCAGCAGGAGATGCAGTCCAGCTATATCGACTACGCGATGAGCGTGATCGTGGGCCGCGCCCTACCGGACGTGCGTGACGGTCTCAAGCCCGTGCATCGGCGCGTGCTCTATGCGATGTACGACAACGGCTACCGGCCGGACCGCGGTTACGTGAAGTCCGCGCGACCTGTCGCCGACACCATGGGTAACTACCACCCGCACGGCGACTCCTCCATCTACGACACCCTCGTGCGTATGGCGCAGCCGTGGTCGCTGCGTTATCCGCTGGTCGACGGCCAGGGCAACTTCGGATCCCGAGGCAACGACGGCGCCGCAGCCATGCGCTACACCGAGTGCCGTCTGACGCCGCTCGCGATGGAGATGCTGCGCGAGATCGACCACGAGACGGTCGACTTCGCCCCCAACTACGACGGTAAGACGCAGGAACCGACGGTTCTGCCGAGCCGCATCCCGAACCTGCTGATCAACGGCTCCAACGGCATCGCCGTCGGTATGGCCACCAACATCCCGCCGCACAACCTGCGTGAGGTCGCCGAGGCGATCTACTGGGCGCTCGACAACCCGGACGCGGACGAGGAAACCACCCTCGAAGCCGTGATGGAGCGGGTGAAGGGGCCGGACTTCCCGACCGCGGGCCTGATCGTCGGCGGCCAGGGCATCCAGGACGCGTACCGCACGGGCCGGGGCTCGGTCCGCATGCGCGGCGTCGTGGAGATCGAGGAGAACGCCAAGGGCCAGGCCACGATCGTCATCACCGAACTGCCGTACCAGGTCAACACGGACAACTTCGTCAACGCGATCGCCGAGCAGGTCAAGGACGCGAAGATCGCCGGTATCTCCGACATCCACGACGAGTCCTCGGACCGGGCCGGCCTGCGCATCGTGGTCACCGTCAAGCGGGACGCGGTCGCGAAGGTGGTGCTCAACAACCTCTACAAGCACACCCAGCTGCAGACCACGTTCGGCTGCAACATGCTCTCGATCGTCGACGGAGTGCCGCGCACGCTGCGCCTCGACCAGATGATCCGGCTGTACACGGCCCACCAGCTCGAAGTCATCATCCGCCGCACCCGGTACCTGCTGCGCAAGGCCGAGGAGCGGGCCCACATCCTGCGTGGTCTGGTCAAGGCGCTGGACGCGCTCGACGAGGTCATCGCCCTGATCCGGGCGTCGCAGACCGTCGACATCGCCCGCGCGGGTCTGATGAACCTGCTCGACGTCGACGAGATCCAGGCCGACGCCATCCTGGCGATGCAGCTGCGCCGCCTCGCCGCCCTCGAACGACAGAAGATCGTCGACGAGCTCGCCGAGATCGAGCGTGAGATCGCCGACTACCAGGACATCCTCGCCAAGCCGGAGCGTCAGCGCGCGATCGTCCGCGACGAGCTCAAGGAGATCGTCGACAAGTACGGCGACGACCGCCGCACCCGCATCATCGCCGCCGACGGCGACGTCTCCGACGAGGACCTGATCGCCCGCGAGGACGTGGTCGTCACGATCACCGAGACCGGGTACGCCAAGCGCACCAAGACCGACCTGTACCGCTCGCAGAAGCGTGGTGGAAAGGGCGTCAAGGGCGCGGAGCTCAAGCAGGACGACATCGTCAAGAACTTCTTCGTCTGCTCGACCCACGACTGGCTGCTGTTCTTCACCACCAAGGGCCGGGTCTACCGCGCCAAGGCGTACGAGCTGCCGGAGACCTCCCGCACCGCCCGCGGCCAGCACGTCGCGAACCTGCTGGCGTTCCAGCCGGACGAGCGGATCCAGGGCATCATCCACATCAAGTCGTACGAGGATGCCCCGTACCTGGTGCTCGCGACCCGCAACGGCCTGGTCAAGAAGTCCAAGCTGTCGGACTTCGACTCGAACCGGTCCGGCGGCATCGTCGCGATCAACCTGCGCGGTGAGGACGAGCTGGTCGGTGCGGTGCTGTGCTCCGCGGACGACGACCTGCTGCTCGTTTCCGAGCAGGGACAGTCGATCCGGTTCTCCGCGACCGACGAGGCGCTGCGCCCGATGGGTCGTGCCACGTCCGGTGTGCAAGGCATGCGGTTCAACGGGGACGACGCGCTGCTGTCGCTGAACGTCGTCAAGGAGGGCACGTACCTGCTGGTCGCGACGTCCGGCGGTTACTCCAAGCGCACCCCGATGGACGACTACCCGGTCCAGGGTCGCGGCGGCAAGGGCGTACTCACGATCCAGTACGACCCCAAGCGTGGCACCCTGGTCGGAGCGCTCATCGTCGAAGACGACGACGAGCTGTACGCCATCACCTCCGGCGGAGGTGTGATCCGTACGGCGGCCAAGCAGGTGCGCAAGGCCGGCCGTCAGACCAAGGGCGTGCGGTTGATGAACCTCGGGGACGGCGACAACTTGCTCGCGATCGCGCGCAATGCCGACGAACCGGAGGAGTCCGACGCCGCCGCGACCGATGCAGCGAAGGAGTCGTAAGTGAGCACTCCCCACCAGCCCGGCAGTGACCGGCCGAACCCGGCGGGTCCCGCCGCGCAGGGGCAGCAGCCTCCCGCCGCGAAGACCGGGCCCACCGGGGCCGCGAACGGGGCCGCGTCCGCGGCCCCGGCCGCGAACGGTTCCGCGCCGGGTCGGCCGGGTCCCGAACCGGTGGTGCCCGTCGCCGCGTCCGGGAAGGGAACACCGTCCGGGCCTGCGGCTCCCGGATCCGGGGACCCGAAGGCGCCCGAGGCGAAGGCCGCCCCGGTGACGTCGCAACCTGCGCAGCCCGCGGCGAAGGACGTTCCCGCGGGGCAGCCGACTTCGGCGCCGGCCGCACCGCGGGCGGCGGGTGCCGACGCGCCCACCACGAAGGCGCCCGCGGCCAAGACCGGGGCACCCGCGGCGGGCGCCCCGGGTGGACCGTCGGCCCAGCCCGCGTCGGGTGCACAGGCCGCGGCCCAGGCCAAGTCCGGGCCGGAGATGCAGACCAACGGTCGGACCGTCCCGCCCGCACCGACCGGTCAGGTGCCGCAGCGCCCGGAGCAGGCCGGGAAGGCCCCGCAGCAGCCGGCTGCGGGCCGACCCGCGGCCGGGGCGGCGCGACCCGGTGCCCAGACCCCGCCGTGGCAGCGCGGCACCCAGGCGGGTGCCCAGCCGGCGGCGGGAAAGCCCGCCGGCCCGACCGCTGCCCAGCCGGCGGCCGGTAATCCGACCCAGCCGGTGGCCGGTAAGCCGACCGCTGCCCAGCCGGTGGCCGGTAAGCCCTCTGCTGCCGGCAAGCCCGCCGCTGCGCAGTCCGCAGCTCAGCAGGCTGCCGCACGTCCGAACGGGCAGCGTTCGGCCGCCGATCCGGCGCGGGCGGCACAGAAGCAGGCCGCGCAGGCGAAGGCCGCGGTGATCGACGGCCCGACCCGGCACATCGACCGCGAGGATCTCGCGAAGGATTTGCCGGACCTGTCGGAGGTCAAGCATCCGACGCCGGTCGCAGCGGAGAAGGCGCCGGGCAAGAAGCCGTCCGTGATGGTCGCCGCGACCACCCCGGTCGGGGATCCGCTGCGGGCCTCCGTGCAGATCCGCAAGGTCGACCCGTGGTCCACGCTCAAGGTGGCGTTGGTGCTGTCGGTGGCGATGTTCTTCGTGTGGATGTTCGCGGTCGGGTTCCTCTACATCGTGCTCGACGGCATGGGCGTGTGGGACCGGCTGAACAACGCGTTCACCGACATCGTGTCCGAGTCCTCCGACTCCGGATTGGTGACGGCCGGCCAGGTGTTCGGCTACTCGGCGCTGATCGGCGGCATCAACATCGTGCTGTTCACAGCGCTCGCGACCGTCGGCGCGTTCATCTACAACCTCTGCACCGACCTCGTCGGCGGTGTCGAGGTGACTCTGGCAGACCGTGACTGACTGGTCGCTCCTCGCGAACCGTGACCGATTGGTCGCTCGCGAACCGTGACTGACCTGGTCTTTTGCGTCCCCACCGGCCCGATTTTGGCGGCTGCGGGTCGGTGGGGTAGTGTCATGCCTCGGTTCGAGAGACACGATCAATCGGGCCGGTCACGGGCCTATAGCTCAGGCGGTTAGAGCGCTTCCCTGATAAGGAAGAGGTCGGAGGTTCAAGTCCTCCTAGGCCCACTCCCCGTGCCGACGAAGGGTTCGAGCATGAAGATTCTGCTGGTCATTGCGACAGCTGCGGCAGTGATCTTCGGCCTCACCAAGCTGCGCTCGCAGCAGCGCAGCGAGGACGTCTGGCACGAGGTAACCAACCGCTGACGCGGGACGGGGCCTTAGCTCAGTTGGTAGAGCGCTGCCTTTGCAAGGCAGATGTCAGGAGTTCGAATCTCCTAGGCTCCACAAATTTCACAGCTTCAACGAACACCCCGCACCTCTTCGGTGCGGGGTGTTCTGTTTCCTCCGCAGGCGGTCCGGGATGGGGATGCCCCGGCGAATGACCGATTTACCCAGGTTGTCCTGTGGAAATGTGAACAAGCCTGTGTAGCGATGACCTTCGGTCACCGTCGGTTCACGTCCTGGTCACGCTGTTGTCCGGGCTGACATCGGCTCGTGATCCGGGAGGTCGCGGTTCGGCCTCTTACCAAGCTGCTTGCGCTGTGTTACCGTCCCGATCAATCTGTTACTGCAAGTAACATAAATTGGGGGTCTGGGAGTGGTGAACAGCAGGGGAGTGCGCGTCGTTCTCGCGGCGGCGCTGATGGTCGGAGCGGTGACGGCAACGGCCACGAACGCCGCAGCCGCACCGGCGGACTTCTACGGCACACCGTCCGCGCTGCCCGCCGCCCCGGGCGACCTGGTCCGGACCGAGCCGGCCGCTCTCGCACTGCGCGTCCCGAACACCACAGGTGGCTTCCCGGCCGACGCGACCCGGATCATGTACCGCACGGCCGATGCCAACGGCGCGCCGATCGCCGTCACCGGCACCTACTTCGATCCGCAGACCCCGTGGACCGGGGCGGGGGAGCGGCCGCTCGTCAGCCTGGCGGTCGGCACCCATGGTCAGGGCGACCAGTGCGCGCCGTCGAAGCTCTTCGGGCAGCCGATCAACGTCGACGAGCACCTGGCCCCGATGGTCGAGTACGAGATCCTCGCCGTCAACAACCTCCTCCTGCGCGGCATCGCCGTCGTCGTCACCGACTACGAGGGCCTCGGGACCGATGGCGTGCACACCTACGTCAACCGCGCCGCCGAAGCGCACGCCGTCCTCGACGCCGTCCGTGCCGCGCAGGCGCTGCCGGACACCGCGATCACCCCGGACGGCCCGGTCGGCTTCTGGGGTTACTCCCAGGGCGGCGGCGCGGCTGCCGCGGCCGCCGAGCTCGCCCCGCAATACGCGCCCGAACTCGACGTCAGGGGCACCTACGCGGGCGCGCCGCCGGCAGACCTCGTCGCCACGCTGCGGGAGATCGACGGATCCTCCCTGACCGGGGCCATCGGCTACGCGATCAACAGCCTCGTGCAGGCGTACCCGGAGTTGCGGGACTTGCTGGAGGCCGAGGTCAACGACCGTGGCCGGGACATGCTCACGCGCGTCGCCGACCAGTGCATCGCCGAATCCGCGGCGGCGTTCGGATTCCAGCGGACCAGCGACTACACCCGCACCGGCGAGTCGCTGTCGGTGGTGCTGGATCGGATGCCGGTCGCGAAGGACCTGCTCGACCGGCAGCGGATCGGCAGGCTGACACCGTCCGCCCCGGTCCTGGTGCAGTCCGGCGTCCACGACGACGTTGTGCCGTACGGACAGGCCGCCCAGCTCGCCCGCGACTGGTGTGCCCGCGGGGCGACCATCCAGTTCTCCGAGAATCCGCTGCCCGCGCTCGGGACGGGTCTCGGCGTCAACCATGCCGCGCCGATCGTCCTCGGCCTGCCCGAGGGCTCCCAGTTCATGCTCGACAGGTTCAACGGCGTGCCCACGGCCGGCAACTGCTGACCGGTCCTCCACGCCACAGCGAACGGGCCCGGCACCTTGTGAAGGTGCCGGGCCCGTTCCACGTGAAACCGCTACTGCTCGACGGCCTCGAGGTCACGCAGGCTCGGCGGCTGGTCCGCGACCGGTGCCGGCTCCGCGCGTCGCAGTCGCCACACCGCGACACCCGCGGCGACGGCGACGCCGAGCGCGCCGACCACCGCGATCCGACGGAACCGGCCGCCGCGGTGGTCGGGGGCGACCGCAGCAGCGACGACGTTCTCGTCGGTCAGCGGGGCCGCGGCGGCATGCCTGGGCCGGGACAACGCCGACTTCGCCATCGAGTACCCGAGGCCGAGAAGGTAGGCGCTCACCGTGCCACCGCCCTTGACCAGACCGCCGGCACCCTTAAGCACGCCGAGCGCGGAGGCTTTCGCCAGCCGCAGCGCCATGCCGGGGTCGGTGGAATCGGTTCCGGACGTCGTCAGAACCGGTGCGTGGGTGTCGAATTCGTCTTCGAGCTCGACCGGTGCCGGGGCGGGGGACTGCTTGGTAGCGCGAGTCATTGCTCCACTGTCCCACATGTCCGTGCTGTGTGAGTGGCACCAGAGGTGCGTGTGAATGGCACCATGGAGGGGTGAGCACACCGAATCAGACCGCAACCGCAACGCTGCACACCAACCGTGGCGACATCAAGATCGCCCTGTTCGGCAACCACGCGCCGAAGACGGTCGCCAACTTCGTCGGCCTCGCCGACGGATCCGCCGACTACACGACCGAGAACGCCAAGGGGGAGAAGTCCGGCCCGTTCTACGACGGGGCGATCTTCCACCGCGTCATCGACGGCTTCATGATCCAGGGCGGCGACCCGACCGGCACCGGCCGCGGCGGCCCGGGCTACAAGTTCGCCGACGAGTTCCACCCCGAGCTGCAGTTCGACCGCGCCTACCTGCTGGCGATGGCGAACGCCGGCCCGGGCACGAACGGCTCGCAGTTCTTCATCACCACCGGCCAGACCCCGCACCTGAACCGTCGCCACACCATCTTCGGTGAGGTCGTCGACGAGGAGTCGAAGAAGGTCGTCGACGCCATCTCGGCGACCCCGGTCGACCGTTCCGACCGCCCCGTCGAGCCGGTCGTGATCAACAGCATCACCATCTCCTGATCGACCGAGGAACAAGATGACGAACCCCGGTTGGGGTGGGCCCGGCGAGGGCATCCCACCCCAACCGCGGTGCGTGCGGCACCCGGACCGTCCCACGGGACTGTCCTGCACGCGCTGCGGACGCCCCGCCTGCCCCGAATGCCTGCACATGGCCTCGGTCGGTCAGCACTGCGTCGACTGCGTCGCCGCGGCGAACCGCCAGACCGCGACCGTCCGCACCGCCGCCGGTGCCCCGGTCCGTGCCGGGCTGCCGACGCCGATCGTCACGTACGTCCTGATCGCGCTCAACGCCCTGGCCTTCGCGGTCACCGTCGCGCAGTCCGGGAACATCAGCGACAACCACCGCGGGTCGGCACTGTTCAACGACTGGGCGCTGTGGCCGCCTGCCGTCGCGAACGGGGACCTGGTCCGCGTCCTGGGCAGCGGTTTCCTGCACTTCGGGTTGCTGCACCTGGCCGTCAACATGTTCGCCCTGTGGGTGATCGGCCGGGACACCGAACTGGTTCTGGGTCGGGCCCGGTACCTGGCGGTGTATCTGGTGTCCATTCTCGGCGGTTCGGCCGCGGTGATGGCATTCCAGATCGACGCGGTCACCGCAGGCGCATCGGGCGCGGTGTTCGGCCTGATGGGCGCGCAGGCGGTGATCCTGTTGCGGATGCGCCGCAGTCCCGGACCCGTCCTCGCGGTCATCGCGCTGAACGTCATCATCAGTGTCACGATCCCCGGCATCTCGCTGTGGGGACATCTCGGCGGACTGGTCGCGGGCGCCGCGGCCACCGCGGTGTTCATGTACGCACCCGGCCTGGCCGGTGATCCGCAGCAGCGCAAGCAGGCCCGCACCCTCGGCTGGGTCGGGTTCGCCGCGGTCGTCGTCGTCACCGTCGGTGTCGTCGCGATGCGGATCGTGCAACTGCGGAGCGAACTGGGTCTCTGACGCCGCGGCGGCCGCGGTGGAGGGCCCCGGCCTCCGGTCGGACCGGCGGGGTTCCCCGTCGTCAGGGAGTGGTGCGACGGTCCGGCGGGACCAGGCCGCGGGAGTTCAGCTCCTCGAAGACGACGGTCGGATCGGCGCCGAGATCCCAGCGACCGAAGATGATCAGCCGGTCGTCATCGGACCCGGGCGGTCGCACGTCGATCTCGAGCATCGGGACGCGGCGGCCGAGACGCGGGTAGCGGACGATGCGGACCCGGCTCAGCTCGGAGCGGTCGACGTCGAGGCGCCCGCGCAGGCGCTGCATGGTCAGGCCGCGGTTGCCCTCCTGGATCGCGAGCCGCGGCCGCTGCCGCAGGCCCAACGCGGTCACCACGAGCAGGCCGAGCGCGGCCAGGCCGATCAGGAACCGTCCGGCGGGATCCGCGGGCAGCGCGAGCGCGGCAACCGCCATCGCCACCCCGCCGATTCCCGTGGCGGCCAGCGCCGCCGTCGGGGTGGACCAGGACCGTGGGGGCGTCATTCTCGGCCCCGAGGTGGGTTGTGCACTCGTACTCCCGAAGTTATCCACAGCGGTTATCCACAATGGGGATGAATGACATGTGTGTAATTGGAGGGGAGTGGACGGGTGAAACTGCAGGTCATCGCCACCGCATCGTCATGATCAGGCCGGCGACCATGAATCCGAACCCGATCAGGAAGTTGTATGCACCCAGGTTGTTGATGAACTCGATCTGGTCCCCGGCCAGGTAGTACACGATCAGCCACGCCAGACCGATCAGCATCAGGCCGAGCATCACCGACACGTACAAGGTGCTCGACGGTCCGGCCTTGACCTTCACGGGCGTGCGGTTCGCAGGGCCAACGGTGTAGTCCGTCTTCTTCCGGACCTTCGACTTCGGCATGACGTCCTCGGGTGATTGTGACCAGGGCAGCCGGCCCTGTGGATGAACGGTGTGCGACCGCGGTCGGCGTCGTCTCCGACACCTCCCAGGTAGATTCGAGCCTACGGTAGCGGGATACACGCTAGCCCAGCACCGAACCGCCCGGGGCGGACCTCGACCACTCCGCCGGCGGCGGACCAGATCACCGATGACACTCCGACTGCGCGGGGAAGGCACAGAGATGACCGAAGGCGTCCGCCGGTCGCGGCTCTGGCTGGTGGGCGTGCCGATCGTCTGCCTGGTCGCGGGGTTGCTGTTCGCCACCGCCCGCGAGGTTTCCGCGGGCGACGAGTTGCGGCGCGGAGACACCACCCGACTGTCCGACCTGGTGCGGGCCGCGCAGGGCGACCTCGACCGGGTCACCGCCGCCCGGGACGGACTCGTCGCGCAGGTCGATGCGCTGCAGGCCAGCGCCGCCGGCTCCGACACCGGGGTCGCGCAGGTCCTGGACCGGGTCCGCAGCCTCGAGGGCGCGGCGGGGTTGTCCGAGGTCACCGGTGCCGGCGTCACCGTCACCCTCACCGACGCCCCCCGCGACTCCGACGGCAACTATCCCGCCGGAGCCCGGCCCGACGATCTGGTCGTGCACCAGCAGGACGTGCAGTCGGTGCTCAACGCGCTGTGGGCGGGCGGCGCGACCGCCGTCGGCATGCAGGACCAGCGGGTCGTCGCCACCACGGCACCCCGTTGCATCGGCAACACGCTGCTGCTGCACGGTCGCACCTACAGCCCGCCGTATGTGATGACCGCGCTCGGCGACCCCGCCCGGCTCACCGCAGCCCTGGACGCCGAACCGGGCGTGCGGCTGTTCAAGCAGTACGCGGTCCGGTACGGGCTCGGGTTCAGCCAGACCACTTCGGATTCGCTGACCGTCCCCGCCTACGACGGGCAGATGCGCACCAAGTTCGCCCGGTGACCCGGCGTCCCCTTATCCTGACGCCATGCGCATCCTCGTCGTCGACAACTACGACAGCTTCGTTTTCAACCTGGTCCAGTACCTGGGTCAGCTGGGCACGACGGCGACTGTGTGGCGCAACGACGACCCGCGCCTCGACGACCGCGCGGCCGTCGCGGCGGAGTTCGACGGCATCCTCCTGAGCCCCGGTCCCGGCACCCCGCAGCGGGCCGGCGCCAGCATGGACCTGGTTGCGGCCTGCGCGGAGACGGGCACGCCGCTGCTGGGTGTGTGCCTGGGCCACCAGTCGATCGGGGCCGCGTTCGGCGCCACCGTCGACCGGGCCCCGGAGCTGCTGCACGGCAAGACCAGCCAGGTCACGCACGACGGCACCGGCGTGCTCGCCGGGCTGCCGAGCCCGTTCACGGCGACCCGGTACCACTCGCTGACCGTGCTGCCCGAGACGATGCCCGAGGAACTGATCCCGACGGCTCACACCGAAACCGGCATCGTGATGGCGCTGCGGCATCGGGACCTGCCGATTCACGGCGTCCAGTTCCATCCGGAGTCGGTGCTCACGCAGGGCGGGCACCGGATGCTCGCGAACTGGCTCGAGGTGTGTGGTGAGCGGCCTGCCGAGGCGCTGATCGAGACCCTCGAAGCCGAGATGGCTCGCGCCCTCGGCGACGCCCTCACCCACTCCTGACCTGCGCCCGGGGTTCCGTAATGTCACATCGAGTCACTTCAGGCGAGCCAATGTGACATTAGGGAACCGCCTGCGCTCCCAAAACTCCCGAACGGCCCACCGGTTCAGGTCAACTGAACCGGTGGGCCGTTCGGAAATCCGGGGTGGGGTCAGCGGCCGCCGCTCGGGATGCCGAGCTGACCGATGCCGACGGTGATCGACGCGGTCTTCGACACCTCGGAACCCGGAGGCTGGGTCTGCGAGACCACCTTGCCGACCTGATCCGTTTCCAGGGTGGGCTCCGGACGCTGCACCAGCTGGCTCGACGAGCCGGTCCAGCCGGCCTTGCGCAGCGAGTCGAGGACCTGTGAGACGGTCAGGTTGCTCAGGTCCGGCATCTGGATCATGTTGCCGTTCGACACCTTGATCGTGACCGTGCTGCCGCGGGAGGCGGTGTCGCCGCCGGTCGGTTCGGTGGACACCACCTGGCCCTTGGGGCGGCCGGAGTCGATGTTCTCGACCTGGACCTTGAAGCCGGCGCCCTCGATGTTCGGCTGGGCCACCTCGAGGGTCTGCCCGACGACGTTCGGCACCCGGACCTGTTCGGGTCCGCTGCCGAGGGTCACCTGGACGGTGCCGTTGAGATCGACCTTCGTGCCGGAGGTCGGCTCCTGCGCGGTGACCTTGTCGAGCTGGTCGGTCGAGGACGGCGCCCGGTCCACGGTCGGGTCGAGCGACAACCCGATCGCGTTCAGCGCCTGCGCGGCCTGCGACTGCGTCATGCCGGTCAGCTTCGGCACATCCACCTGCTGCGGCCCGGACGAGACGTCGAGGGTCACGACGGTGCCCTCGTCGGCCCGGGAGCCGGCGACGGGAATGGTGGCGATGACGTTGCCGTTGGCGACGACGTCGCTCGGCTTCGGCTGTGTCTGCACCCGGAAGCCGAGGTTCTGCAGTTCGGTCTGTGCGGCCTGCGACGACTGGTTGGTCACGTCGGGGACGGTGACCTGCGCGGCCTTCGACCCGGGGCCGAGCGACCACAGGAACGCGCCGACGATGCCGATCACGGCGAGGGCCGCGATCGCCGCGAGCGTCATCTTCAGGGCCTTGCGGGACCCCTGCTGGGGCTGCGCCGCCGCGGCAGCGGCGGTGGCCGCCGGCGCCGGGTTGGCGGGCGCGGTGGCCGCGTACCGGCCGGAGTTGTTGTCGACGGCGCCGAGGATGGTGGTGCGGTCCTCGTCGTTCATCACCATGGGTGCGGACGGACGCTGCCCGCCGAGCACTCGCACCAGGTCGCCGCGCATCTCGGCGGCGCTCTGGTAACGGTTCGCCGGGTTCTTGCTCATCGCCTTGAGGATCACCGAGTCCAGCTCGCGCGGGATGTCGGGGTTCACCGACGACGGGAGCGCCGGATCCTCGCGGACGTGCTGGTAGGCGACCGCGACCGGGGAGTCGCCCTTGAACGGAGGCTCGCCGGTCAGCACCTCGAACAGCACGCAGCCGAGCGAGTACACGTCGGAGCGGGCGTCGACCTGTTCACCGCGCGCCTGCTCGGGCGAGAGGTACTGCGCGGTGCCGATCACGGCCGCGGTCTGGGTCATCGGGCTGGAACTGTCCGAGATCGCGCGGGCGATGCCGAAGTCCATGACCTTCACCGCGCCGGAGCGGTTGATCATGATGTTCGCGGGCTTGATGTCGCGGTGCACGATGCCGTTGCGGTGGCTGAAGTCCAGCGCCGCGCACACGTCGGCGATGACCTCCATCGCGCGGCGCGGTGCCATCGGGCCCTCGCTGCGGACGATGTCGCGCAGGGTGACTCCGTCGACGTACTCCATCACGATGTACGGCAGCGGGCCGCCGTCGGTCTCGGCCTCGCCGGTGTCGTAGACGGCGACGATCGCCGGATGGTTCAGCGCCGCCGCGTTCTGCGCCTCCCGGCGGAAGCGCAGGTAGAACGTGGGGTCGCGGGCCAGGTCGGCACGCAGGACCTTGATGGCAACGTCCCGGCTGAGCCGCAGGTCGCGGGCGAGGTGGACCTCGGACATGCCACCGAAGCCGAGAATCTCACCCAGCTCGTAGCGGGAGGAGAGTTTGCGCGGTGTCGTCATGGCTGTCCTTGGGAAGCCGAGGTCGTCGTCTCGGTCGTCGTGGTGGTCGTGGTCGTGGTGGTGGTCGGCGGCTCGGTGGTCGTCGTGGTGGTCCGTTCCGTCGTGGTGGTCGGCGGCTCGGTGGTCGTCGTGGGCCGTTCCGTCGTGCGTTCCGTGGTCCGTTCCGTCGTGCGTTCCGTGGTCGGCTCGGCGGTCCATTCCGTGGTCGGCGGTCGGGTGGTGGTCGGGGCGTGGGTGGTGGTCACCGGGATGCGGGTGGTCGTCGGTGTCGCCGGACTCGACGGTTCACCGCCTCCACCGAACAGCAACATTCCTCCACCGATGAGCAGGGCCAGCAGTACCAACGCGCCGCCGGCCCACGCGAGGGCCTTCTGTCCGCTGGTCAGCCCGGACGGCGGCGGTTCCGCCGCCGGATCGGGCCCAGCATAGGCACCCGTCGACGGGGCCAGCACCTGGGTGGCCGCGGTGGGCGGCGCCACCGCCACCGTCGGCGCACCGGACCCCGGCATCGGTGGTCGGCCACCGGACCGGACGACCGCGACGGCGTCCGCGAACTCGCCGCCGCTGTGGTAGCGCGCCGCCGGGTCCTTCGCCATCGTGATCTCGATCAGTTCACGCACGTTCGGCGGCAGGTCCGCCGGCAGCGGGGCCGGGATCTCCTGCACGTGTTTCATCGCCACGGTCAGCGCGCCGTCGCCACTGAACGGGCGATGCCCGGACAGCGCCTCGTAGCCGACGACGCCGAGCGAGTAGACGTCGCTGGCCGGCGACGCGTCCTGGCCGAGGGCCTGCTCGGGGGCGATGTACTGGGCGGTGCCCATCACCATGCCGGTGCGGGTGACCGGTGACGCCTCGACCGCCTTCGCGATGCCGAAGTCGGTGATCTTCACCTGCCCGGTCGGGGTGATCAGGATGTTGCCGGGCTTGACGTCGCGGTGCACCACTCCGGTGGCGTGTGCGGCCTGCAACGCCCGACCGGTCTGTTCGAGCATGTCGAGGGCGTGCGGCAGCGACAGTCGTCCGACCCGGGCGAGCACCGCGTTGAGCGGTTCGCCGTTGACCAGTTCCATCACCAGGTAGGCGGTTGCGGCGCCGGCGGTGTCGCGGGTCTCGCCGTAGTCGTAGATGCCGGCGATCCCCGGATGGTTCAGCTGGGCGGTGGTGCGGGCCTCGATGCGGAACCGTTCCAGGAACTCCGGGTCGGAGGAGAACTCCGACTTGAGGACCTTGACGGCGACGCGGCGGTGCAGCCGGTTGTCGGTGGCCTCCCACACCTGACCCATGCCGCCGGTGGCGATCAGGCGCAGCAGCCGGTAGCGGTTGGCGATGACACCGCCGTTCTGCAGGCTCATCGTTCCCCCTCCCGCTGCAGGGCGGCACCGATGACGGCGCGGCCGATCGGGGCGGCCACGGAGCCACCGGTCGCGGCCGCACCCCGGTCGCCGCCGTCCTCGACGATCACGGCGATCGCGACCTGCGGGTTCTGGGCCGGCGCGAACGCGATGTACCAGGCGTGGGGCGGGGTGTTCCGCGGGTCGCTGCCGTGTTCGGCGGTGCCCGTCTTGGACGCGATCTGCACGCCCGGGATCTTGTTCCCGCCGCCGGTGTTGTTCTCCGAGCCGATCATCAGGTCGGTGAGGGTGGCCGCGACCTGCGGGGACACCGCCTGCCCCTTGGATTCGGGAGCGGTGGTGGCCAGGTTCGACAGGTCGGGGCTCTGCAGCTGCGCGACCAGGTGCGGCTGCATCCGGACCCCGCCGTTCGCGACGGTCGCGGCGATGACGGCGTTCTCCAGCGGCGTCAGCGCCACGTCCCGCTGGCCGATGCTGGACTGGCCGAGCGCGGCGTCGTCCGGGATGGTGCCGATGGTGCCGTCCGCGACGGGGAGCGGGATGCCGGGCGAGTCCGGGCTGATCCCGAACGCGGTGGCCCGTTCCTTGAGGGCGTCGGCGCCGTTCCGGATGCCGAGTTCGACGAACGCGGTGTTGCAGGAGCGGGCGAACGCCTCCCGCAGCGACGCGGTCGGGCCGGACCCGCAGGTGGTGCCGTTGTAGTTCTCCAGGGTGGTCGTCGTCCCCGGCAGGGTGATGGTCGGGGCGGCGGTCAGCTGCTCGTCCGGGTTCGCGCCGTTCGTCAGCGCGGCCGCGGTGACCACCACCTTGAACGTCGAGCCGGGCGGGTAGGTCTGCGAGATCGCGCGGTTGAGCAGCGGCTTGTCGGGGTCGGCGTTGAGCTCCTCCCACGCCTGGGTGCTGACCTTGCCGTCGTGGCTGGCCAGCAGGTTCGGGTCGTAGCTGGGGGTGCTGACCATCGAGAGGATCTCGCCGGTGCTCGGGCGGATCGCGACGACGGATCCCGTGTAGCCCTTCGCGGTCAGCTGGTCGTACGCGACCTGCTGGACGACGGGGTCGATGGTGGACACGACGTTGCCGCCGCGCGGATCCCGCCCGGAGACGAGGTCGAAGAAGCGGCGTCCGAACAGCCGGTTGTCGGAGCCGTTGAGCACCGCGTCCTCGGAGCGCTCGAGGCCGGTGTTGCCGTAGAGCATCGAGTAGAAGCCGGTGACGGGGGCGTTCGCGAACGGGCTCGACGGGGCCGTCGGGTTC
The DNA here is from genome assembly GCF_053604015.1 of Rhodococcus sp. NPDC004095. Lineage (NCBI taxonomy): Bacteria > Bacillati > Actinomycetota > Actinomycetes > Mycobacteriales > Nocardiaceae > Rhodococcus > Rhodococcus sp. NPDC004095. The sequence goes on along the minus strand of NZ_JBSGGS010000006.1, from coordinate 271,320 downwards.
GGCGGGTAGGTGCGCAGGTACTTGTATCGATCGTCGGTGGGGACCGACGCGGCCAGCACCTGACCCCCGGCGGAGATCTGCCCGCGCTGGCGGGAGTACTCGTCGAGCAGCACCCGCGAGTTCCGCGGGTCGGTGCGCAGGTCGTCGGCCTTGATGACCTGGACGTAGGTGGCGTTGGCGAGCAGGGCGACGACCATCACCATCACGGCCATCGCGACGCGGCGCAGCGGAGTGTTCATGTGCGCCTCAACATTTCCGTCGGTGCGTCCGCGATGGGTGCGGGTCCCTTCTTCTTCGGCTCGGGTGGGGTGCGGGCGGCGTCGGAGATCTTCATCAGCAACGCCAGCAGCAGGTAGTTCGCCAGCAGCGAGGAGCCGCCGTACGACATGAACGGGGTGGTCAGGCCGGTCAGCGGGATGAGTTTGGTGACGCCGCCGACGACCACGAACAGCTGGATCGCGATCGTGAAGGACAGGCCCGCGGCGAGCAGTTTGCCGAAGCTGTCCCGGACCGCCAGCGCGGTGCGCAGACCGCGGATGACGAAGATCAGGAACAGCATCAGCACCGCGGCGAGCCCGATCAGACCGAGTTCCTCACCGATGGTGGCGACGATGAAGTCGGTCTTCGCGAACGGGACCTGCGACGGGCGGCCGCTGCCCAGTCCGGTGCCGGCGAGCCCACCGGTCGCGAGGCCGAACAGCGACTGGGAGATCTGGTAGCCGGTGTTGTTGTAGTCGGCGAGCGGGTCGAGCCAGGTGTTCACCCGGACCCGCACGTGCCCGAACATCTGGTAGGCGAGCACGAACCCGAGTGCAAGCAGGCCGCCGCCGATGACGAGCCAGCCGGCCCGTTCGGTGGCGACGTACAGCATCACCAGCACCGTGCCGAACAGCAGCAACGAGGTGCCCAGGTCCTTCTCGAGCACCAGCACGCCGATCGAGACGACCCACGCGACCAGGATCGGGCCGAGGTCGCGGGCGCGCGGCAGGTCCAGGCCGAACACGTGCTTGCCCGCGGTGGTGAACAGTTCGCGCTTGGACACCAGCACCGACGCGAAGAAGATGATCAGCAGGATCTTCGCGAACTCGCCGGGCTGAATGCTGAAGAACGGCAGCTTGATCCAGATCTTCGCGCCGTTCACCTCGGACATCGACGACGGCAGCAGCGCGGGGATCGCCAGCAGCACCAGACCGGCCAGGCCGAGGGTGTAGCTGTACCGCGCGAGCAGTCGGTAGTCGCGCAGGAGCACCAGTACGGCGATGAACCCGGCGATGGCCAGCGCCGTCCACAGCACCTGCTGGGTGGCGTCGGGGGAGGGTGGCTCCCGGCCGAAGTAGGCGGCGGTCGAGGCGTCCGCCAGGTCGAGGCGGTGAATGAGCACCAGGCCGAGACCGTTGAGCAGCGCGACGATCGGCAGCAGCAGCGGGTCGGCGTGCGGCGCGAACCGGCGCACGGCCGCGTGCGCGATCAGGAACAGCGCCGCGTACGCGAGCGCGTACTTCGCCAGGTCCCAGGTGATGGCCTGTTCCTGGCTCGCCTCCACCAGCACCAGCGAGAGCGTGGTGATGGCGATGGCGGCGCAGATCAGCAGCAGTTCCGCGCCGCGGCGGTTGGACTGCTGGGGGGCGGGGGCGAACCCTCCCGGAGGACTCGGGAAGGAGGCGCCCGAGGGTGCCGAGGACACGGACATCAGCTACCGGTCCTGCAATTCTGTCCCGGAACCTGGGGCAGCGTCGTCTCGGTGGTCGCGGCAGGCGGGGTCGGTTCGGCCGTGGGAGCCGGTGCCGGTGCCGGGGGCGCGGCCGGCGGGGCCCCGGGTTCCGGGACCGGTGTGGGGGCCGGGGCGGGGGTCGGCGTCGGCTGCGCGGTGGTGGTGGGCTCGGGTGTGCACACCGGCAGCAGGTCGCCGTCGGTGAGCCGGTGCATCTGGTCCTTCGCGTCGTCGAGCGACCCGGACGGCAACCCGGCCCGGACCTGCTCCCGCGCGGACGGCTGCAGGTCGTCGACGGTGAGGATCGTGCACGAGGTGGGCGTGATCTCGGGCGCGACCAGAGTCAGGTCGCCCGTGTCGGTGACGCAGCCGAGGAGGTTGACGTCCTGCAGTGAGTAGCCGAGCACCGAGCCGGGCACACCGCGCAGCACGGCGACGCGGCCGTCGTCGGCGCCGACGTAGTAGTTGTGCCGGATCAGCATCCGGCCGACGACCACCCCCACTGCGAGGACCACGACGAGGCCGAGGGCCAGCAGGATCCAGCGCAGCCGGTGACGTTTCTTCGGTTCGGGTTCGGCGACGGCCACCCGGCGGGGCGTGGCCCGCGGCGGACGCATCGCGGCGGCCCGGCCCGCGGCGGTGTCCGGCGGCGGGGTGTCCTCCTCCTCGTCGGAGGCGGCACCGCCGACGATGGGCCGGCTCGGGCCGTAGTCGAGGTCGATGACGTCGGCGACGACGACGGTCACGTTGTCGGGTCCGCCGCTGCGCAGGGCCAGTTCGATGAGCCGGTCCGCGGATTCGGCCGGGGTGCCGCCGCGCAGGACGTCGGCGATGGTCTCGTCGCTGACGACGTCGGACAGTCCGTCGGAGCACAGCAGGTAGCGGTCCCCGGCGCGGGCCTCGCGCACGGTCAGCGTCGGTTCGATCTCGTTGCCGGTCAACGCCCGCATGATCAGCGACCGCTGCGGATGGGTGTGCGCCTGTTCGGCGGTGATCCGGCCCTCGTCGACGAGGGACTGCACGAAGGTGTCGTCCCGGGTGATCTGTGTGAGCACGTCGTCGCGGAGCAGGTAGGCGCGGGAGTCGCCGATGTGCACCAGGCCGAGCTTGCTGCCCGCGAACAGGATCGCGGTCAGGGTGGTGCCCATGCCGTCGAGTTCCGGCTCGTCCTCGACCTGTTCGGCGATGGCGGCGTTGCCGTGCCGGGTCGCGGCTTCGAGCTTGCCGAGCAGGTCGTCGCCGGGCTCGTCGTCGTCGAGGTGCGCCAGGGCGGCAATCATCAACTGCGACGCGACTTCACCGGCGGCGTGGCCGCCCATCCCGTCGGCGAGCGCGAGCAGCCGCGCACCGGCGTAGACGGAATCCTCGTTGTTGGACCGCACGAGGCCGCGGTCGCTGCGCGCTGCGTAGCGCAGGACGAGGGTCACGGGCGGAGCTCGATCACGGTCTTACCGACCCGGACCGGGGTGCCCAACGGCACCCGAACGGCGGTGGTGACGCGCGCCCGGTCGAGGTAGGTGCCGTTCGTTGAGCCGAGATCCTCCACGTACCAATCTGTTCCGCGGGGCGACAGGCGTGCGTGCCGGGTCGAGGCGTAGTCGTCGGTGAGGACCAGGGTGGAGTCGTCGGCGCGGCCGATGAGGACCGGCTGGGTGCCCAGGGTGATCCGGGTGCCGGCGAGCGCTCCCTGCGTCACGATGAGGTTCTTGGCGACCTTCGGTTTGCCGAACGAGGGCAGCACCGAGGAGCTGCGGTTGTATCGGGGCGGAACCCGGACGCCGGCGGCGGCGTAGACGTCACTGCGCAGGGTGCGGAGCACCGCCCACACGAACAGCCACAGGAGCAGCAGGAAACCGGCCCTGGTCAACTGCAGGATGAGTCCCTGCACAGCGGTCCACCTCCTCCTCGTTCGCGGCATCGTGCCGACAGCGTCGTATTGCGATGCGGCGATCGTCGCTCGCACCGGGGAACGCCCACACCACAATACGGAACTCCGTCGGACTTCCGTCGGTTAGTGGCTGGCCTGTCGGTTTGGGTAACTCTCTGGTAACTAGACGATGCGTACCAGGATCTCGGAGTGGCCGGCGCGGATGACGTCGCCGTCGGCGAGCTGCCAGTCCTGCACGGGGGCGCCGTTGACGGTGGTGCCGTTGGTGGAGCCGAGATCGGACAGCATCGCGACCTGGCCGTCCCAGCGGATCTCGATGTGCCTGCGGGACACGCCGGTGTCCGGCAGCCGGAACTGGGCCTCCTGACCGCGGCCGATCACGTTGCGGCCCTCGCGCAGCTGGAAGTTGCGTCCGCTGCCGTCCTCGAGCTGCAGGGTGGCGGTGAAGGTGCGGTTCTGGTCGTAGCTCGGGTACTCGGCACCGTAGGCCTGGCCGCCGTACTGCGGCTGCTGCTGGCCGTAGCCCTGCTGCTGGCCGTACGCCGGGTATTCGGTGCTGGGCGGGTAGGGGTTGGCGTAGTCCGCCTGCGCGTAGTCGGCCTGGGCGTAGTCGGGCTGCTGCTGGCCGTACGCGGGGTAGTCCGGGTTCGGCGGGTACGGATTGGCATAGTCCGCCTGCGCGTAGTCGGCCTGGGCGTAGTCCGTCTGCTGCTGGCCGTACGCCGGGTAGTCCGGGTTCGGCGGGTACGGGTTGGCCGGGTAGTCCGACTGCGCGGCGTAGTCGCTGCTCGGCGGGTAGGGGTTGGCGTAGTCCGTCTGCGGGTACGGGTTGGCCGGGTACTCGGAGCCGTTCTGACGGGCACCGCCCTGCGCGTAGCCGTTGCGGGGCTGGTCGTAGCCGCCGCCGGCCGCCGAGTAGCTCGGGTAGGCGTTGCCGTTCTGGGCGCTGACCGGGCGGTCCTGCGGGTACCGACCCTCGTCGGCGGGTTCGCGCGAGGGATCGAAACCTGAGTTCTGGGTCATCTGGCCAGCTCCTGAGTTCATGGGTGCGGAGGGTCGTGCGTTCGCGGGCGGTAAGGGTACTTGCCGATTCGGTTGCGGGGGCGGTGTTGCACCCACATCCGGATCCACTGCACCGCTGGTCCGGAACTGACCGGTGTGGAGTGTGGGCGACGCCTCGAACCGAACGGAGATCGGGCCGTAGGTCTGCCACCCCTGATCACGGATGAAGTCCTCAAGGTGTCGGGAGAACGCCTTGACTGTCAAGTCCCTGTCGGATGAAAGTTCTTCGTGATCGGACTCGTTGATCGTGATCACGTAGGAGTTGGGGGCCAACGTGTGCCCGCCGTCCAGTCGCTGCAGACCGTCGACGGCCTCGCGCTGTAGTGCGGACTCGACCTCCTGGGGAACGACACCTCCGCCGAACACCCGGGCCAGCCCGTCGCCGACGGCGCCCTGAAGTCTTCTTTCGAAGCGCTGGACGATACCCACGCCGCCTCCTCTCGACCCTCTCCGCGTGTCGCGGTCAGTCTCGACCGCACCTGCATGATATCTGCGACGGCGAACATAGGCCCCGGGGGTGATCATCATCGCAGGTCAGGGGGGCGAATCGTCGTTTCCTGGGTACCCGTGCTAGTGTTTCCAGCGTCGCTCGGGCGAGTGGCGGAATGGCAGACGCGCTGGCTTCAGGTGCCAGTGTCCTTCGGGACGTGGGGGTTCAAGTCCCCCTTCGCCCACAGAGAGCAGTTCCACGAACTGCGCAGAACGAGGTCACGAACCCAGTCGGGTTCGTGACCTCGTTTTCGTTGGCGGGTGGCCATGCATCCAGAGGGCGGTTCGTCATTGCGCGGTGGTATCCGCGACCGCTGATCGACCACCACGTGGTCGGGATGATTCTGATCAGCAGTGCCCCGCACGCAGGTTGGCGGGCCACCTTCGCGCATTACGGTCGCAGCCACTCCATCCCGGGTGTCGACGAGGCGGCGGCCCGCTACACCGCGCAACCCGACGACCGGACCCTGCGCGAGCTCACCCTCGCCTCCGCCCCCTGGAACTTCACACCCGCATCGTTTGCCGCGGGCCGCGCTCTGCTCGAGACCCCGCCCTGCAACCACGCTGCGGAGGCCTGGGCCGACACCCACTTCGACGACACCCACCGGGCCCGTTGGGCATCGCACAGCCTTCCAACGCTCATCGTCAGTGGTGCCGAGGACCGCGTCGTCGACCAACACCTGTGGTGCGACGAACCGGGTTTTCGCCGCCCGAACATCACGCACCGCCGGATCGACCGGGCCGGCCACTTCCCGTGGCTCGACAACCCGGACGCCGTCGGCGTGCCCTTCGCGGAACCGATCGACCGGCTCGACCCCCAACAGCACCCCAGCGGGCTGAGGCAAGTTCAATGGGCTCGGCCACGAACTCGACTGTGCACACGGCCTTTGCGGCACGCACAGGGTGATTCGACGCACGAAACCCCTGTGCACGCCAGAAGTGTTATGTGCACAGGGGTTTTGCGACCGGTGTCTAGAGCGTGCCGTTCTCGATGTCGCGCTTCATGGCCTGCTGGTTCTCGATGTGCGACGACACGCCGTTCTTCACGGTGTAGTCGATCAGCATCGCCGGCGCCGAGAACGTCAGGTGCTCGGTGACCGTGGTCGCGCCGCCATCCTCGGCGAAGGTGACCTCCTGGTGGGTGATCACGCCGGGCGCATCCCAGGTGTCGGTGCTGTACCAGTGATCGGCGGCGTACGTCCGCTGCTGCCCGACGGTGCGTCCCGGGATCGACACCGAGCCGGCCGGGATGTCCTCGAGGGCGATGAACTCCCAGACCTCGGCACCGTTGTCGGTGTACTTGCGGCGGTCGAGGACCTCGCGCAGGAAGGGATGCCGACCGATACCGTTGGTGAAGTTCGAATACACCGGGAACACCCGATCGATGGGTGCGTCGATGGTGACCGGCAGGGTGACGTTCACGGTCGCGAGTGCCGAGTCGGGCAGGCTCTTCTCGAACTCGTATGCCGCCCACGAGGCTTCCCATTCCACGTCCAGCGCGGAGGACGAACTCGACATGGCCTCGGCCCCTGCAACTCCCGTGCTCCCCAGCACGATCCCGGTAGCGAGCAGGCAGGCCGCGAGTGGTGTGGATTTCGAGCCTCTGGCTCGCCCGACACCGACCTGCTCCGGACGTTCGACCATCGTGTTTCCTCACCCCGTCGAGACCACTGCCACCGTTCGGCGACCGGGCGCATGTTACGCCGCCCGCACCAGCGATCGACCTCGAATGGGAGCAGAATCTGCATGCCGTCAGGAGTCGAACTCGGCCGCGCTCTCCCGGGCCCGCGTCAGCTGCGTGTCCGCGTGCCGGGCCGCCTTCTCTGCGGTGCGGAGGGTTGAGTCGGCGAACCGCGACTCGTGCTCGGCCCGCGACAGCTCTTCCCGTAGCTCTTGCACTTTCCGATTCGCCGCCTTCGCCCGTTCTGCCGCCGACTCGAGCTCCGAATTCGCCTCGCGTGCCGCCTCTTCGTCCTGGGCAACTCGGTCGAGGGCCGCACTGCGAGCGGCTTCGCGGGCCTCACGTCGCTCCGCTTCGCGTGTTTCGTCGCGTGTCGGTCGATCGTCGGCCTTGGTGGTGTGCTTCGTGGGCCGAGGTGCAGGCTCCGGCGTGGTTTCGGCCGTCGTTGGTGTGGGTACCGCTGCGATCAATGCGGGCCCGAAACCGCTGTAGGACACCGCACCGAGCATTCGTCCGCTCCGCAGATCGGTGCCGATCTCGGGGTCGGCGAGTGCCGCCGACAGCGACTGCCCGACCTCGCGCAGCACGGTCTCGGTCAGCTCGCGGCCGCGCTCCCTGGCCGCGGCGGCCGCGCGGTCCGTCAGTGCCGACAGCACCGCCGCACGCTGGGCCGTCAGCGAGCGCAACTCCTCACCGCGCAACGCCTGCTGCGCCGCGCGCAGCGTGGAGCCGAGATCGAGCAGTCGAGCGACGTCCTCCGGGTGATCCCGGACGAGCAGGTTGAGCGCCCACCCGGTCGTGGTGGGTTTGCGCAGGCCCGCCAGTTCCTTCGCCAGAGCCTTGTCACCCTCGGCCTTGGCGCTCGCCACTGCCGCGCCTCGAGCAGCGACGAACTCGGACGGCTCGACCCCGTAGAGTTCGTCGGCGGTGCTGTCGAAGTCCACACGTAGATCTTGGCACCGCGATCTCACGGCAGACCAGGGATTGCCGGGAGCCGTGCCGGGGAGTCATCCATCACCCTGCGGCGTCAGCGCTTCGCGCGCGGGTGACGAGTGGGCCGTTGCAGCCGTGGTTTCATGAACAGGTGCAACGACCGATTACAACGGTCATCCGGGGGGTACTGGCGGTTGCCGGCGTGGCCATGCTGGCTGCGTGCGGCACGGACTCGACCTCCGCGGAGACCGCAACCACAATGACCACGACGCCGAATTCCACTGTCACACAGGCGCCGTCGGATCCCGTTCTCGACGTCGATCCCGCCCTGTACGACAGCGGATCCGGGCGGTACCGCTTTCACGTCGCCGGATCCCCCAGGCGGGAATGTGTGATCGTCCAGGGCTCGTCCGGGGTCGGAACCTCGGTGTACTGCTCGGTGACCTTTCCCGACGGAACCCCCGACGTCACTGCTGCGCCGTTCAGTGGGCCCCCGAACACGGTGGTGCTCACCGGGCAGGGCTCCTATCCCACGATCACCGAGGGCGGCCCGCCCGGGGCCGCGCTGCTCGCGGTGAATTCGCGCCTGACCGTCGACGACGCGAGCTGTAGCGCCGTCCCTGGGGGATTCGCCTGCACTGTCGGCCCGAGCGCGGCGCGATTTGTCGACGGACAGTTGACCCTGACCGGTCCGAAGGTGTCGAGCCCGGCGGCTCCTTCGAGCGCACCCACCTCGACTGCTCCCGTCACCACGGCATTCGCACCCATGGATCACTACACCGACGGCACGACCCCGGCGGCGCCCGGATCCCTGTGTGGGGCAGCGACCGGTCGGCGATTGGTGACGGTCGTGACCGGCGCGATCTCCTGCGCCGATGCACTGGACGTGCTCGACACCTATCGCGGGCTTCCGCCCGGGGACTACGGCAATGCGAACATCCGCGAGTTCGACGGCTGGACCTGTGCGAGCCCGACGGCCGCGCGGTCACGCGAGGTGGGGTACGGAACGCAGTGCACGAAGGGGGACATCGAGTTGACCACTCCGCTCGGCGGCTCCTGACCCGAGCCCCGACCGATCGACGAGAGGCACTGGTGATGGATGGATTTCGCCACCGGACTGCCCGCGACGCCGAGCGGGTCAGGCGAACAGCGGGTCGGCGCGGGCGATCGTCGTGACCCGGGTGGTGACGTCGATCGTGATCACGGGCCGCCGTGCCGCGAGCTCGCGCAGCGCGGCGACGGTGCCTCCGCCGGGGATGCGCGGATCTCGCACGGCGATGACCACGTCCGCGTCGGAGAGCATCAGCGCGTTGTGTGCGCGGAAGACCTGCTTGTCCGGTCGGCCGCCCACCATCACCCGGCGCCTCGCGATCGCCAGCAGCCGTTGATGTTCGGCGACCTGCTCGGGTGGCCGGCCGACTGTCAGCTCCGGGTGGGGCTGGTACGCCCACAGTGACAGGCCGGCCTCGGTGGCGGCGTCGGCCCACCACAGGTCCGCGCCGGTTGCGAAGCCGCTGATCGCGATCTGCGTGCCATGGTCGGCGGCGAGTTTGCCTGCCAGACGGGCCAACTCGCCCTGCACCCACTCGGCCGTGCCGGGCTCCCGCAGCAGGTGGTCGCGGTGTCCGGTCACCGCGGCGCGGACCCAACGGTCCGTGGCATCGCCCCGGGCGACGGCGCGTTGCCGCATCCAGGTGCGGCCGAGCTCATTTCGGCCGATCGGAGTCTTGTAGCCCCGGTCGCGGTTTCGGCCCCACAGCTTGTCGGGTCCGGCGGCGACGAGCAGTGCGTCACCGGTCGCCGCGAGGGCCGCCGCGACGACCAGGTCGTCGGTCATGGCGGCGACGATCTCTCGGAGCACCGTGAACCGGGCGGTCGGCCAGTCGTCGCGGCGGACGGCGCCGATGCCGATGCGGTGCGCGGCCGCGCTGCTGGTGTCGGGGTCGGCGATGCGGTCCCAGGCGATCGTCGACGTGGTGTGGGAGGCGGCGAACGCGTGCTCGGGGGTCGGCCAGGTGCGGCCCGCCCACTCGATCGGCACCGGCCGGCGCAGGTGCAGCGGCCAGTCCGGGTGCGCGCCGAGGTCGACTACGTCGAGCGCCGTCAACGCATCGGGTGTCGTCTGGCTGGTCACTTCGGCTCCGTGGTGGTGGTCAACGACTACCAGGATGGGGGATGCGTTCGTCCTCGTCGAGGCGGACTGCGCTTTCGCCGGGCCTTCGCACTGCCGTGTTCCGGGTGCCGACGAGCATCGGTCTGTGGAAAACTCGGCCCTCAGGGGAGATTGCGACAACGGGGGTGGATGCGGTGGATCAGAACGGCATGGACGTGAGGGGGCACATCCATGCCGAACGAGACGAACTGGTCGCGTTGTTGCGGACGCTCGGTCCCGACCAGTGGTCGACGCAGTCGCTGTGCGGACTGTGGTCGGTGCGTGACGTCGCCACGCACCTGTCGATGGACTCGGTCACCATGCCTCGCTATTTCCTTGCGGCACTGCGTAATCGATCGGCCGATCGCGTCAACGAGTCCTACGTCGCCACCCACGGCGACGTGGCGACCGATGCCCTCGTCGAGCAGCTTGCGGATTCGGCGGCCTCGAGTTGGTTCGCCCGGTACGCGCCGCGCCTGACCCTCGCCGATCACGTCGTGCACCAGCAGGACATCCGGCGCCCGCTCGGACTCCCGCGAACGATCGACCCGGAGCGGCTGTGCCTGGTCCTCGATCGACCCGATCCGTTCGCCCGGCCCCGCCGGTTCACCCGCGGCCTGCGGTTCGCCGCGACCGACCTCGCGTGGGCGAGCGGCAGCGGGCCCGAGGTCCGTGGGCAGGCGGAGGCACTGGCACTGGTGATGGTCGGCAGGCCGTCGGTGCTCGACGAGTTGGAGGGCGACGGAGTCGGGCTCCTGCGGGCACGCATGTCGCCCGGACACGATTCGGCGTCCGGCCGGTAACCGGCCGACGGGGACAGGGAGCAGGGGACATGGGCGGACGCGCGGCCCTTCTCGGGGCGTTGATCATCGGGCTGGCCGTGACCACGGGGGCGGCCGCGCAGGCGGCGCCCGCCACCGGATCGGTCGATCCGGTCGTGCCACCCGCGGGTGAGGCGGTGCCTCCTCCGATCGACTGCCGCCCCTCCGCCGAACATCCACGGCCGGTGATCGTGCTGCCCGGCGCCGACGGAGGCACGTCCGAGACCGCGGACCAGTGGGCGACGATGACGTCGGCGCTGCGCGGATCGGGTGCGTGCACCCTGCTGTTCCAGGGCGGTGTCGTGGACGGCCGACGCTGGGCGGGCAACATCCCCGACGAGGCCGTCCAGCTCGCGGAGTTCGTCGCGTCGGTACAGGCCGCCACGGGTGCCGACGCGGTCGATCTCGTCGCGCACTCGGCGGGCACGGTCGTCTCGAACTACTACCTGAAGGTGCTCGGCGGTGCGCGGAACGTGGCGCATGCTGTCTTCCTGGCGCCGGAGGGCCGGGACTGCGACGGCGCGGGCTTCGTCGCGGCATACGGCATCGACGATCCGCCCGTCACGCCAGTGCAGGTGGTGCGGGCACTGCCGTTCCTGCCGCCGCTGCTCGGGCACGTCTCGCCGGACCTGGCGGTCGCCCTCCAACTGGCGCCCGGCTCGGAGGTGTACACGAAGGTGTTCGTCGACGGACCCCTCACGCAACCGGGCGTCGACTACTCCGTCATGGCCACCGAGCGCGACGAGATCGCCACGCCCGCCCCGACGTGCTCGTTCATCACCGAACCCGGTGTGACGAACACGCTGTTCGAACAGGTCTACCCCGAGGCGCCGGCGGTGGACCACTCGAGCCTGCGGTCGAGCCCGCAGACGGCCGAGTGGGTGTTGGAGCAGCTGCAATGATCACGCGACGGTCCCGAATGCCACAGGTCCGCGTCGTCGCGTGTTCGCCTGCTGGAGAGCGTGTTCGAACCTCAGGCCGAGCAGGCGTACCTCACCACGGCCTGCTGGTGCTGAGGTACGCGGCCATCTCCTGACTCTGCTGGCGGTGTGCGCGCCGGTGCTGTGCCCGCACGTCGCCGGTCTCGTTGAGTTTGCGTTCCTCGTCGGACTCCGGGACCACCTCGGGGACCCGGGTGGGCAATCCGGCGTCGTCGATTGCCACGAAGGTGAGGAACGCGGTGGCGGCGATACGGCGGTCGCCGCTGCGCAGATCCTCCGCGGTCACCTTCACGAACACCTCCATGGAGCTGCGCCCGGTCCAGGTGACGTACGACTCGAGGCACACCGAGTCCGAGGGCCGGACGGGTGCGAGGAACGCCACAGAGTCCGTCGACGCGGTCACGACGGATGCGCGGCTGTGGCGGGTCGCGGAGATCGACGCGGTCATGTCGATGTCGCTCATCAGCCTTCCGCCGAACAGCGTGTTGTGATCGTTCACGTCGTTGGGAAAGACCCTGCTGGTCTTGACGACTCGTGATTCGCGGCATGGTTTCGCCTGCACGATTGCCCTTTCGCTCATTGCGGTCGTCGGGATCTCCGCAGGCCGCACCCCTTCCAGCCTACGAGTTCGTGCCTCGGCCCCGGGCTCCCCGGCGAGTGGGGATCGGTGGGAGGTAAGGGCGTCCTCGGTGACCTTCGACACAATGGGGCGAAGTCACGATCCGGTCACGCTATGGTTACGTCAGCGCTGGCCGCAGCTGATCTCGAATCGCTGCGGTCAGTAGTCGTTTCCGGACCTTTTCATCCGGGTTCCGGTGGCCGCTCCGAGGACCGCGTCCCGCATCCGCCGGCCCGAGTCGGCCATCGCCAGCCTGCCCATCGCCCGCGATCCGCGCACCAGCACCCGGGTCCGGTGACGGCGGGCCCGGTCGTAGCGGCGCAGCGCGGTGGGCACGTCGGGGCTCTCGGTCAGGGCCCGGCCGAGGGTGACGGCGTCGACGATCGCCTCGCAGGCGCCGCGTCCCAGGTTGGGTGCCATCGCGTGGGCCGCGTCGCCGATCAGTGCGACGTTGCCGCGCACGTAGCACGGCAGGGCGGGGGAGTCGTACAGGTCGTGGTGCAGCAGGGCGGACTCGTCGAGCCGGTCGAGCACGTCCCGGACCGCGCGGTGCCAGCCGCCGAACCGGTTGCGCAGGAACGCGATCCCGCCGTCGGGTGAGCCGGGTTCGACCCGGACCGCGGCGAAGAAGTTGGTCAGGGCGCCGTCGCGCGGGGTGATGCCGAACAGGGCGCCCGCGTCCCAGGTCTCGGTGGTTGTCGTGGCCTCGCCGGGCACCCACCCGCGCCACGCGCTCATCCCCAGCGGCCGGGCCCGGTAGCGCGGGCCGAACAGCGCGTCCCGGGTGCGGCTGCCGATCCCGTCGGCGCCGATCACGACGTCGGTGTCCGCGGGGATGCCGTCGACGGTCGTCGAAAGCTCGAGCACGCCTGCGGGGAGCGGTTCGGCGAGGGTGCGGAGCAGTGCCGGCCGCGACACCAGCACGGTCGCGCCGCCCGGGGCGCCGAGGCGGGCGATGGTGGATCCGTCGGGGCGCAGGATCGCGCCGGAGGTCTGCGCGACGCCGAGTGCGCGAATGCGGTCACCGAGACCGAGGGTGTCGAGGGCGTGCTGCGCCCGCGGCCACATGCCGAGGGCGGTGCCGCTGGAGGGGAGCGAATCGGATCGCTCCAGCACGCGTACCTCCCAGCCGGCCCGAATCAGGTGGTTCGCCGCGGTGAGGCCGCCGATGCCTCCGCCGACGATCGTCGCCGTTCCTCGCATGGAGCCAGGGTACTACGGATGTAGTGCCAGTTACTACCGATGTAGTGAAGCCCACTACCGCTGTAGTGTTCGGGCATGGCAGGCAACCGTGATCAGGCACTGGACGCGGCGATCGACCTTCTCGGCGCCCGCGGCCTCCGGGGCCTGACCCATCGGGGCGTGGATGCGGCGGCGGGGCTCCCGCAGGGGTCGACCTCGAACTACTTCCGGACCCGGGACGCCCTGGTCGGCGCGGTCGTCGCGCGTCTGGTCGAGCGGGACCGCGAGGACTGGGCGGCGCTCGGATCTGCCCGCCTGCCCGCGACGGTGACCGAACTCGCCGACGGGCTGACCGGATACGTGCTGCTGGCCACCGGCCGCGACCGGCTGCGCACGGCCGCCCGGTTCGCGCTGTTCGCGGCCGCCATGACCGATCTCGCGGTGGCCGAATCGATCGGCCGTGGCCGCGCCGAACTCGTCGAGTGGGGGACCACCATGCTGGCCATGCTCGGCGCCCCCGATCCGGGGAAGCACGCTGTGATCCTCACCGACTACCTGGACGGTGTGATCCTGCACAGATTGACCGGGCACGAGTCGGTGTCGGAAGAAGTGCAATTCGACCCGCGGGCGGGAATTGTTACGGTCCTCGGCGCGGTCTTCGGGTCCGGATCGGGCCGGATGTGACCGGAAGAACTTCGGGATAGCCCCACGTCAACGCTATAAAAGGCTACCCTTGGTTGGCACTGCCCATGGGTTCTGAATTATCGTTTTCGGAACATGCTGGACACACAACAGTCCAGAGGGCCACTCGGCTGAGCCGGTGACGGACGGGTAACACCCCGTGCGATCGACCGCGGCGAGGCGAGTGGGCGCGCCGATCCGACGCTGTGTCGGCGCTCGTTCTGCCACGTGATGGCCATCAGCGTTGCTGGTCGTCTGTGCACTTTCACGCACACGAAGGCTAGGTATGAAGCAATTTCCAGGCCACAGGTCTCACGGACCCCAGGGCCTCTATGACCCCGCGAACGAGCACGACGCGTGTGGTGTCGCGTTCGTCGTCGACATGCACGGTCGTCGCAGCCGCGACATCGTCGACAAGGCCATCGCCGCGCTGGTGAACCTCGAGCACCGCGGCGCTGCCGGTGCGGAACCGAACAGCGGCGACGGCGCCGGCATCCTGTTGCAGGTCCCGGACTCGTTCCTGCGCGCGGTCGTCGACTTCGAGCTGCCCGCCGAGGGCGCCTACGCGACCGGCATCGGCTTCCTCCCGCAGGGCGCCGAGGCCGCCGACGAGGCCGCCACCGGTGTCGAGCGGATCGCCGTGGAGGAGGGCCTGACGGTTCTCGGCTGGCGTGAGGTCCCCACCGACGCATCCTCGCTCGGTGCGATGGCCCGTGACGCGATGCCGACCTTCCGGCAGCTGTTCCTGGCCGGACCCGACGCCTCGATCACCGGCATGGACCTCGAGCGCAAGGCCTACGTGGTCCGCAAGCGCGTCGAGCACGAACTCGGCGACGGCGGCTCCGGCGAGGGTGCCACCGGCCGCGAGTCGGTGTACTTCCCCAGCCTGTCCGGGCAGACGTTCGTCTACAAGGGCATGCTGACCACGCCGCAGCTCAAGAGCTTCTACCTGGACCTGCAGGACGAGCGGATGGAGTCCTCGCTGGGCCTGGTCCACTCGCGCTTCTCCACCAACACCTTCCCGTCGTGGCCGCTGGCGCACCCGTTCCGCCGCGTCGCGCACAACGGCGAGATCAACACCGTCACCGGCAACGAGAACTGGATGCGGGCCCGTGAGGCGCTCATCGAGTCCGACGTGTTCGGCGAGGGTGCGCTCGAGAAGATCTTCCCGATCTGCACCCCGGGCGCGTCCGACACCGCACGTTTCGACGAGGTGCTCGAGATGCTGCACCTCGCCGGCCGCAGCCTGCCGCACGCCGTGCTGATGATGATCCCGGAGGCGTGGGAGCGGCACGAGTCGATGGACCCGGCCCGCCGCGCGTTCTACGAGTACCACTCCGCGCTGATGGAGCCGTGGGACGGCCCGGCGTCGGTGTGCTTCACCGACGGCACCGTCGTCGGCGCCGTGCTGGACCGGAACGGCCTGCGCCCCAGCCGCATCTGGGTCACCGAGGACGGCCTCGTCGTGATGGCGTCCGAGGTCGGCGTCCTCGACATCGACCCGGAGAAGGTGGTCGTCAAGACCCGCCTGCAGCCGGGCCGCATGTTCCTCGTGGACACCGCGCAGGGCCGCATCGTCTCCGACGACGAGATCAAGTCGGAGCTGGCCGCCGCGCACCCGTACCAGGAGTGGCTCGACGCCGGCATGGTCCACATGGAGGACCTGCCCGAGCGTGAGGTCCTGCACATGAACCACGAGCGCGTGCTGATCCGTCAGCAGGTGTTCGGGTACAGCACCGAGGAGCTGAACATCCTCCTCGCGCCGATGGCGAAGACCGGTGGCGAGGCGCTCGGCTCGATGGGCACCGACACCCCGATCGCGGTGCTGTCCTCGCGGTCGCGGCTGCTGTTCGACTACTTCCAGCAGCTGTTCGCGCAGGTCACCAACCCGCCGCTGGACGCCATCCGCGAGGAGGTCGTCACCAGCATCGGCGGCAGCCTCGGGCCCGAGGGCGACCTGCTCAACCCGGGACCGGACTCCTGCAAGCTCCTGAGCCTGCCGTCGCCGATCCTGCACAACGACGACCTGTCGAAGCTGGTGCACGTCAACGACGACGGCAAGTTCCCCGGCTTCCGCTCGGTGGTCATTCCCGGCCTGTACCGGGTCGCGGACGGCGGCGCAGGCCTGCGTGCCGCGCTCGACAGCATCCGCTTCCAGGTCTCCGAGGCCATCGCGGGCGGCGCGCGCATCATCGTGCTCACCGACCGCAACTCGAACGAGACGTTCGCGCCGATCCCGTCGCTGCTGCTGACCTCGGCTGTGCACCACCACCTGGTGCGCGAGCGGTCCCGGACCAAGGTCGGTCTGATCGTGGAGGCCGGTGACGCCCGCGAGGTGCACCACATGGCTACCCTGATCGGTTTCGGTGCCGCCGCCGTCAACCCGTACATGGCCTTCGAGTCGATCGAGGACATGATCGAGAGCGGCGCGCTCACCGACGTCACCTACGACAAGGGCGTCGCGAACTACATCAAGGCCGCGGGCAAGGGCGTGCTCAAGGTGATGTCCAAGATGGGCATTTCCACCCTCGCCTCGTACACCGGCGCGCAGCTGTTCCAGGTCATCGGCCTCGGGCAGGAGCTCGTCGACGAGTACTTCACCGGCCTGAACTCGCAGCTCGGCGGCATCGGTCTCGACGAGATCGCGGCCGACGTCAAGGTCCGTCACCAGAACGCGTACCTGCCCCGCAAGGAGGAGCGCGCGCACCGCGAGCTCGAGGTCGGCGGCGAGTACCAGTGGCGTCGTGAGGGCGAGTACCACCTGTTCAACCCGGACACGGTGTTCAAGCTGCAGCACGCCACCCGCACCGGCCAGTACTCGATCTTCAAGGAGTACACCAAGATGGTCGACGACCAGTCCGAGCGACTGGCGTCCCTGCGCGGCCTGTTCAAGTTCAAGTCCGGTCTGCGCGAACCGATCTCGATCGACGAGGTCGAGCCGGCCAGCGAGATCGTCAAGCGGTTCTCGACCGGCGCGATGAGCTACGGCTCCATCTCGGCCGAGGCCCACGAGACCCTGGCCATCGCGATGAACCGCCTTGGCGCACGGTCGAACTCGGGCGAGGGCGGCGAGGATCCGCGGCGTTTCGAGGTCGAGGAGAACGGCGACTGGCGCCGGTCCGCGATCAAGCAGGTCGCGTCCGGTCGCTTCGGTGTCACCTCGCACTACCTGACCAACTGCACCGACATCCAGATCAAGATGGCGCAGGGTGCCAAGCCGGGTGAGGGCGGCCAGCTGCCGCCGCACAAGGTGTACCCGTGGGTCGCCGAGGTGCGCGGCTCGACGCCGGGCGTCGGCCTGATCTCTCCGCCGCCGCACCACGACATCTACTCGATCGAGGATCTCGCGCAGCTGATCCACGACCTGAAGAACGCCAACCCGCAGGCCCGCATCCACGTGAAGCTGGTCTCCGAGGTCGGCGTCGGTACCGTCGCCGCGGGTGTGTCCAAGGCACACGCCGACGTGGTGCTGATCTCCGGTCACGACGGCGGCACCGGTGCCTCCCCGCTGACCTCGCTCAAGCACGCGGGCGCCCCGTGGGAGCTCGGCCTCGCCGAGACCCAGCAGACCCTGCTGCTCAACGGTCTGCGCGACCGGATCGTGGTCCAGGTCGACGGTCAGATGAAGACCGGCCGCGACGTGATGATCGCGACGCTGCTCGGCGGCGAGGAGTTCGGTTTCGCCACCGCGCCGCTGGTGGTCTCCGGCTGCATCATGATGCGCGTGTGCCACCTCGACACCTGCCCCGTCGGTGTCGCTACGCAGAACCCGTTGCTGCGCAGCCGGTTCACCGGCAAGCCGGAGTTCGTGGAGAACTTCTTCCTGTTCATCGCCGAGGAGGTGCGCGAGCTGCTCGCCGAGCTGGGCTTCCGCACCCTCGAAGAGGCGGTCGGTCAGGTCGACGTGCTCGACACCACCGCGGCGGTCGAGACCTGGAAGGCGTCCAAGCTGGACCTGTCGCCGATCCTGGCGCAGCCCGAGACCTCCTTCCCGGACCAGGACCTGTACTGCACCGGCACCCAGGACCACGCGCTCGACAAGGCGCTGGACCAGGAGCTGATCGTGCAGGCCCGGCCCGCGCTGGACGGCGGTACCGCGGTGCAGATCGAGTCGAAGATCACCAACGTCAACCGCACGGTCGGCACCATGCTCGGCCACGAGGTGACCAAGGCGTACGGCGCAGAAGGACTGCCGGACAACACGATCGACATCACCTTCACCGGGTCGGCGGGCAACAGCTTCGGCGCGTTCGTGCCGAAGGGCATGACGCTGCGGCTCAACGGCGACGGCAACGACTTCGTCGGCAAGGGCCTGTCGGGTGGTCGCATCGTGGTGCGCCCGCCGCTGCAGACGGCGGACGGGTTCGTCGCCGAGGACAACATCATCGCCGGCAACGTGATCCTCTTCGGCGCCACCGGCGGCGAGGCGTTCCTCCGGGGCGTCGCGGGTGAGCGTTTCGCGGTGCGCAACTCCGGCGCGACCGCGGTCGTCGAGGGTGTCGGCGACCACGCCTGCGAGTACATGACCGGTGGCCGGGTGGTGATCCTGGGCAAGACGGGGCGCAACTTCGGTGCGGGCATGTCCGGCGGCGTGGCGTTCGTCTACAACGCCGACAAGTCCTTCGAGGCGAACCTCAACACCGAGCTGGTGGATCTCGAGGACCTCGAGCACGAGGACTTCGCCTGGCTCAAGGGTGTCGTGGAACGGCACCGGGACGAGACCGGTTCGGAGGTTGCCGCGCGCATCCTCGCGGACTGGTCGCAGCAGGTCAATCACTTCGCGAAGGTGATGCCGCGCGACTACAAGAAGGTGCTCGTGGCGATCGACACCGCGAAGAAGAACGGAACGAACGTGGACGAAGCGATCATGGAGGCAGCTCGTGGCTGATCCGAATGGCTTCCTCAAGCACACCTCCCGCGAGACCCCGGTCCGGCGGCCGGTGCCGCTGCGCCTGATGGACTGGAAGGAGGTGTACGAGGACTTCGACTCGAAGACCCTCCGCACCCAGGCCAGCCGCTGCATGGACTGCGGTATCCCCTTCTGCCACAACGGTTGCCCGCTGGGGAACCTGATTCCCGAGTGGAACGACCTGATCTACAAGGATCGGTGGCGCGAGGCGTTCGACCGACTGCACGCGACGAACAACTTCCCGGAGTTCACCGGGCGGCTGTGCCCGGCCCCGTGCGAGGCGTCCTGTGTCCTGGGCATCAACCAGGATCCGGTCACCATCAAGCAGGTCGAGGTCGAGATCATCGACCGCGCCTTCGACGAGGGCTGGGTCAAGCCGATCCGCACCTCCAGCCTGACCGGCAAGAAGGTCGCCGTGGTCGGCTCCGGCCCGGCCGGCCTGGCCGCCGCGCAGCAGCTGACCCGGGCCGGTCACACGGTGACGGTGTTCGAGCGTGCCGACCGCATCGGCGGCCTGCTGCGCTACGGCATCCCCGAGTTCAAGATGGAGAAGCGGCACATCGACCGTCGCCTGGTGCAGATGGAGTCCGAGGGCACCGTCTTCCGCACCGGCGTCAACGTCGGTGTCGACATCACCGCCGAGGAGCTCAAGGCCCAGTTCGATGCTGTCGTGCTGGCCGGCGGCGCCACCGAGGCGCGCGACCTGCCGGTCCCCGGTCGCGAGCTTGACGGCATCCACCAGGCGATGGAGTTCCTGCCGATCGCGAACCGGGTGCAGCTCGGTGATCTCGACGCCCCGACGATCACGGCCGAGGGCAAGAAGGTCGTCATCATCGGTGGCGGCGACACCGGCGCCGACTGCCTGGGCACTTCGCTGCGGCAGGGCGCGGAGATCGTGCACCAGTTCGAGATCATGCCGCGGCCGCCGGAGGCCCGCGCGGACTCCACCCCGTGGCCGACCTACCCGCTCATGTACCGGGTGTCGTCGGCGCACGAGGAGGGCGGCGAGCGGGTGTTCTCCGTGAACACCGAGCAGTTCGTCGGCGAGAACGGCAAGGTCACCGCCCTCAAGGCCCACGAGGTTCAGATGGTGGACGGCCGCTTCCAGAAGGTGGAGGGCTCGGACTTCGAGCTCGAGGCCGACCTGGTGCTGCTCGCCATGGGCTTCGTCGGTCCGGAGAAGCCGGGTCTGCTCACCGACCTCGGTGTCGACCTCACCGACCGCGGCAACGTCGCCCGGTCGGACGAGTGGGCCACCAACGTCCCGGGCGTGTACGTGGCCGGTGACATGGGTCGCGGTCAGTCCCTGATCGTGTGGGCCATCGCGGAGGGCCGCTCGTGCGCGGCCGCCGTCGACGCCTACCTCGAGGGCGGGCAGACCTTCCTGCCGTCGCCCATCAAGCCCACCGCCGCACCGCAGCGGTAGGAATACCGCCGGTCAGCGTCGCCCGGCATCGCTCCAGCAACCCGCCGTCCCGGTTCCTCCGGGGCGGCGGGTTTTCCTTTTGTCCTTCACCTGACCTGGCTGTCATTCGGTTGGACGAATGTCCAGGTTAAATGGACGTGTGTTCAGCAAAACGCTTCTGCGTTTGCCTCGTTACCGCTACGATCCCTCGCTGAGATGTGACTGTAATCACACACAAGGGCCGGCGACGTCAGCTGGTCCGTCGAGGAGGTAGCAGTGCGCCTGACCCTTCCCCGTCGCCTCGCGACACCGATGATCGCGGCCACGGCCGCCGCTGGGCTCGTGCTCGGCGTGACCGGTGGCGTCGCGGCCGCCGATCCGCCCCAGTCGAGCAACTCCATCACCAGCGCCCAGCTCGTGCTCTCGAAGGAGGTGGTCGGCAGCAACGTCGTCCACCCGGGTGACACTGTTTCCTACAAGATCACCGTGGCCCACACCGGCAGCGGAATCGAGCTGTCGATTCCCGAGGTCAAGGACATCCCGCCGGCCGGCTTCACGCTGGTGCCCGGCAGCGCCAAGGCCACCTACCTGGGTTCCACCACCCGCGCGTCGATCTCCACCAACTCCGACGGCGGCGCGAGCGCGAAGTGCACCAGCGGCTGCACGTTCCTCGTTGGCGGCTTCGTCGTCAAGAGCGGTCAGAACGTCACCCTCGAGGCCAGCTACACGGTGCCCGCGAACCAGCCGTTCGGCGTCTACGACAGCGGCGTCATCGTCAAGCCGAACACCTGGCAGACCGATCAGGGCAGCCGCACCTTCGGTGTCAACGTCGAGGTTGCCGACCCGGCCGTGAACACCACGACCAGCCTGCAGGCCCCGGCATCGGCGAAGACCGGTGAGGCCGTCACCCTCACTGCCAACGTCGGCCCCGCGAACGCGGTCGGCACCGTCCAGTTCAAGGACGGCGGCAACAACATCGGCGGCCCGATCGCCGTTTCGGGTGGCAACGCAGTCCTCTCGCACACCTTCGACACCGTCGGCGCGCATTCGGTGACCGCCGAGTTCACCGCCGGCGCCGGTTTCCACAACTCGGTCTCGACCGCGTCCACCGTCGACGTCACCGCCGACACCACCACGACCCTGACCGTGCCCGCGACCGCGGTGGTCGGTGACGACGTGACGCTGAGCGCGACGGTCTCGCCCGCCACCGCGACCGGTCGCGTCCAGTTCAAGGACGGCGCCACCGACGTCGGCGCGCCCGTCGACGTGGTGAACGGCGCCGCGTCGATCACCCGGAAGTTCGCCGAGGCCGGCACGCACAACTTCACCGCGAACTTCGTCGGCACCGGCGGCTACTCCGACTCCGCGTCCGCCGCGTCCCCGCTGACCGTCACCGACGCCGACTTCGGTACCACGACCACCGTGCTCGAACCCGTCACCGCCGTGGTCGGCACGCCGGTCAACCTGTCCGCGACCGTCTTCCCGATCCCCAGCGGCGGCGACGTGACCTTCAAGGTCGACGGCACCCCGGTCGGCACCGCACCGGTCGGCACCGGTGACGGCGTCGCGGTCCTGCCGCACACCTTCACCGCCGCGGGCAGCGCCAACGTGGTCGCCGAGTTCACCGGCACCGCCGGATTCACCCCGTCCACCTCGGCCGGTTTCACCGTCACCGTGAGCAACCCGGACACCCGTGCGGCCACGTCCACCGCGCTCGCCGTCTCCGGCAACGCGGCCGTCGGGCAGACGGTGACCCTCACCGCCACGGTCGACCCGGCCAACGCCGACGGCACCGTGCAGTTCAAGGCCGGCACCACCGAGATCGGCGCCCCGGTCGCCGTGGTGAACGGCGTCGCGACGCTGACCCACACCTTCGACGCGGAGGGGACCTACGCGGTCACCGCCAACTTCGTCGGCGGCAGCGGGTTCAAGGACTCGGTGTCCGGTCCGACCGTGCTCACCGTGTCCGCCGCGGGCACCCCTGGTGGCGGTGGAACGGGTAGCGCCGACTTCGGTTCGCTGACCGACCTCTTCAGCTCCTGAGACTTCGGCCGGGGCCCGGGTGATCGGACCCCGGGCCCCGGCCGACTCACCAGTTGCCCTCATTCATCCGTAGGAGAACTCGTGCAAAAGAAGAGAATTCGCGGGATGGTCACACCCCTGGGGGTCGGCGCCCTCGCCGGCGTCACCATTCTCGCCGGGGTACCCGCCCAGGCCGCCCCCAATACGGTCACCTTCAACAACACCTGTCTGGCGACCCCGTCCGCGGTCGCGGGTCCGCAGAGTCAGACGCAGGAAGCCTCGATCGTCGTCGACGCACCGGCGTCCGTGAACGCGGGCGAGGAGTACGACGTCGTGGTCACGGCTCCGCCGCTGACCATTCCGAACTCGAACTCGGGCTCGGCGCTGCAGAGCGTGTCCCGGGTCAAGGTCGACATGGAGGTGCCGCAGAACGCCCAGGTCATCGGCAGCGAGATCGTTCCGGGCACCAGCTCCGGACTCAGCGGTGTCGCCCCGAACCTGCTGCGGGTCAACGAGAACGGCGTCGTCGATGCGAACGGCACGATCCTCCGACTGTCCGGCAACAACCAGGTCATCGGCAACAGCCCCACCGCGAGCAAGAGCTCCCGAGGTGGCATCGTCGCCCTGGCACAGTCCGGCGCGAACACCGTGTTCCAGCTGCCCCAGGTGAAGGTCCGGCTGAAGGCAGGCGCCTCGGGCACGGTGGACGTCAAGCTCCGTTCCGCAGGCGACGCCGGGCTCTACGGCAACGACAAGAACTACCTGACGTTCCTGCCGGAGGCGACGCTCCTGATCACCGCGTGGGCGCCGACCCAGTGCAGTCCGCGGGACTCCTCGACGGCGCCGCTCAACTCCGGGGCCGGCCCGCTGGCCAGCACGAGCATCGTGGAGGCGGACAAGCAGACGACCACCACGGTGGTGGCACCGGGCGCCGTCAAGAACGGCGACTCGGTCACCCTGACCGCCAACGTCAACCCGGCCGCGAACGGTGGCACGGTCCAGTTCTCGGTCAACGGTACGGCGATCGGCGGTCCCGTGGACGTCGTCGGCGGCGCGGCCAGCACGACGCACACCTTCGACACCGACGGCGACTTCACCGTCACCGCTGTGTACTCCGGTGCGCAGGGCTTCGAAGGATCGACCTCCGCCCCGAAGACGATCAATGTCAGCACCGACGACATCGCCACCAGCGTCGCGATGACCGCGCCCGACAAGGCCTACGTCGACCAGGACGTCAACCTGCACGCGCAGGTCACGCCCGCGGTCCAGGGCGGCACGGTCGAGTTCACGATCAACGGTGGTGACAAGGTGACGGGCACGGTCGGCACCGACGGTGTCGCGGTCGCGCCCTACAAGTTCACCGGCACCGGCACCCACAGCGTGGTCGCCCGGTACTCCGGTGCCGAGGGGATCGCACCGTCGGTCGCGCCCGCCTTCCCGGTCAGTGTCACCGTGGCCCCGCCCGCGGATGTCCAGACGACCACCACTCTCGCGGCGGTCGGCACCGTCGCGAAGGGGCAGCCGGTCACCCTGACGGCGACGGTCGATCCGGCGAATGCCAAGGGCAAGGTGCAGTTCAAGCTCGGTAACACGCCGCTCGGTGCACCGGTCGATGTGGTGAACGGGGTTGCGACGCTGCCCACGACGTTCGCCAGTGCGGGCACGTTCAGCGTCACCGCGGAGTTCGTCGGTGCGGCCGGTTTCATCGACTCGGACTCCGAGCCGCAGACGCTGACCGTCCCCGGTGACACCGACGGGGGCGGCGGAACCGGCAGCCTCGACGGCCTGTTCGGGGGCTTCGGCTCCTCGCAGTAGCCGGCCGAGCCTTCGCGATTCACGTGGCCACCCGGGCACCGCGCCCGGGTGGCCACGGTCGTCCTACACGCCGGCGCTGAGCGCGACGCTCAGTGGAATCACGGTCAGGAAGATCACCGCCACGACGAACAGGCCGATCACCAGGGCCCGGTTCCAGCCGCCGCGGGCACCGCTGGCGGCGGTTACGAACAGCACGAATCCGATACACACGGATCCGATGGTGAGCAGTACCGAGGAGTCGACCATGCCCCGATTCTGCCCCGGGCCGCGGCGGCCGGGCCGCCGGGTCGTTCACCGTCGGTCGATCGTGGTATTTCTGGTGCTTCACCTCGCTACCGGACGTCGCCGCGGGGTAACGTTTCTTTACCGCTTGTGCATCTTTTCGACACATCCCGATGCGACGATCGCCGCGTCGTTTCGGGAGTGGCAGGAACTAGGGGGTCGGGAGTATGGGGCTGAGGAAGTTCGTGGCGATGGCGTCGGCAACCGTCGCTGCGAGTGCGGGATTGCTGGTCGGTGCCGGTGCAGCGCAGGCGGATCCGGCGTGCCCCGACCTGTATGTGGTCGCGGTCCCGGGCACCTGGGAGACCGGTGTCACGCCGGACAAGAACAGCGGCGGCGGCATGCTCGCGGACGTCACCGACCGCCTGCGGGGAGCCGACATCCAAACCGACTACGTGCGCTACGTCGCGACGGCGTTCCCGTGGGAGGGCGAGGTGTACGGCGCCTCCCGGCAACAGGCCACCAACAATGCCCGCGGCATGCTCGAGGCGATGCAGTCCCGCTGCGGCAACACCCGCTTCGGGATCATCGGCTACAGCCAGGGCGCCGACGCGGCAGGTGAACTCGCCAACGAGATCGGCACCGGGCTCAGCTCGATCCGTCCGGAGAAGGTGGCGGCCGTCGGGCTGCTGTCCGACCCGAAGCGGTCGCCGACCGACGTCCTGATCGGACCGTGGGTGCCGGGCAGCGGCGCCGGCGGACCGCGTCCCGGCGGGTTCGGCTGGCTGAGCGACCGGACCGTGACCTTCTGCGCGCCGGGTGACCTCTACTGCTCCACCGAACCCGACGACTTCGTGACGCGAATGGCCGGCTTCGCGGCGACGAACTCCGACCCGGGATCGTCGGACTCGCCGGACTACGCTCCGGAAGCCGGCGTGATCCTGGGTGACCTGGCCGGGGCCGGTGGCATCCCGGCGCTGCAGAACCAGCTGACCGACGAGGCCAACCTGCAGCGGGCCGGCCAGATGGCGAAGTTCTACGGCTCGGGCGCGCACCAGAACTACCAGGGCTACAGCGTCGACGCCGCGGGGAACACCCCGACGGCCTGGCTCGCCGGCTGGCTGCGCGACAAGGCCTGACCGACACGATCGATCGAAGCGGCCGGATCCACTGGATCCGGCCGCTTTTTCGTGGCGATCCGATTGGCGCGGCAGAATGGTCCGGTGTTCCGTTTCGGCCGGTCCAGGAAATCCGATGACTCACCTGCCATGTATGAGCCGCGAGAGCTGTTGCGCGCGTTCGAGCGTCACGCGACGCGAGAGGTACGTCCGAACTCGGGTGAGCTCCTGATCGTCATCCCGCTGAGCGACGACAGCACCCTGGAAATCACGGTCCCGGACCCCGCGGCGGACTGGATCGACTCGCGCGTGCGGGGGCTCTGCACCTCTCTGGGTGCGATCGATCGACGGGCCCAGCGCATCCTGCGCGGCGAGTTCACCGTCGGGTGGGTCGAACTCGACTCGGCGGACCACGGCATCGTCGACTACTGGGCCATCGGCCTCAACAGCGAGTACCCCATCGACATCTCCTGGGGCGGAGACGACTGGCAGGAGTCGGCGACCTAGGGCATGCCTCCCAATCCCCATTTCGGCGCCTCTGGCGCCCAATCGCCGCCCCGCTGCGTTGTCGTCGGCGCCGATACAACAGCCGTATCGGCTTCTCCTCCGCCTTACGAGACGACGATTGCTTCGCCAGATGCATCCGAGAGGGATCAGGAGACACGCCCTAGCCGCCCCGCGGTGCCGGGATTCGTCGTCCCTGCTGGTCTGCCGGTACACGATGGTGCCGCGGCACCGCTCGCGTGCAGCAAACGGTCCGGTGGGGCGGGTGTCGGCGCGACTTCCTCGCCCACCCCACCGGACCTGGGCCAGGTGGTTATGAACCGAAGAAGATCTCGGTCGGAATCTCAGCCTGCGGGAACTGCTGATGGAACTGCTGGATCTGCGGTGCGAACTGCGGGTACCGCTGCTTCAGCTGCTGGACGTGCTGCTCCAGCTGCTGGTTCTGGCCCTGGTTCTGGCCGGGAATCTGGTTCGGGCCCTGACCCTGGTTCTGACCGGGAATCTGGTTCGGGCCCTGACCCTGGTTCTGGCTCTGTCCCGGTCCCTGGACGGGATCGGCGCTGGCGACACCCGCTCCGATCCCGACCGCCGCAAGTCCGAGGGTGCCGACGGCGGCCGCTTTGATCAGTAGTGCCTTCACGGGTGTACCTCCTGGTCGACGGCGAATGCTCGTCGTGTGAAACGGGTCTGTCCTGACACGATCCATCATCGAGGAGCTCGCTGACCTGCAGGTGTGCAGAGCCTGACAGGTTGCTGGAAGCCGCTGTGCTGCAGTACATCACCTGCGCAGCGAAGCATCTGGGCGGTCCGGGTGCGATGGCGCCGGCCGGCTTGTCCGCATGCGGCGGCACGTGTCCGGGCGGATCCGACCTGGCAACCGCCCGGCGAGGAGCACCCGGTGTCGCTGGTAGGTTGTGCCGTCGTGGATGACTCGGTACCGACCGGTTTCGACGGCGTCGAACGCAATCATGTTCGCCCCTTGTTGAAGGGACTCGGCTTCCGGAAGCGGGCGCTGGTCTTCACCCGTGTCAGAGACGGGCTGACCGATGTCGTTACGTTGCAACGCTCTTCGGGCAACTCTGGTGGCCACGTGCGGTTCTACGTGAACTGCGGCGTCTACTCCACGGAATTCGCCGCCGCGATCGGTGACACGGTCACCGAACGTCCGAGGGAGGTCGACTGCCAGTTCCGGTGCCGGCTGGACTCCCTCGTCCCGGGGGCCCCGCAGTGGTACGAGATCGACGACGCAGCGGCCGCCGAGCCGATCGGGACCGCGCTGGCCGCCGCGCTGGAGACGGCGGCATCCGCGCTCGCTGCCGTCAGCACGTCCGACGAGGTCGCGGACCGGATCAGCCGCGGCGTCGCGACCGAGGCATTCCGCTACCGCGTCGCCACCGGTAACTGGGAGTCGGCGCGGGAAATCTACCGTTCCATTCGGGCCGAGTTCGGTACGGAGGACCGGTGGCCCAGAATCGACGCGATCCTCCGGAGCCACGTTCCGGAAGCGACACTCGCGCTGATCGTGGAGCCGGTTCAGCCGTTGTAGACGGTCGACGACCGGTGCTCGTACCAGCGGGCGAGCTGCTCGCCTCCGCTGAGGACGAGGACGACAGCATTCTCTGGAAGCGCACCGACATGCGCCGCGACGTCGGGGAGGTGCGGCGATGGACATTCCCGCACCGAAGGCGCACTGCGCGGTGGACGCTCCGGCATCGGAGGGATGCTGCAGCAACTGATCTCGGTTGTGCACACGCGACGGCGCCCCGTCCCCTGAGCGGGGACGGGGCGCCGTGGTGTCGTGTGTCAGCTGCCGAAGAACGGTGCCGGTGCCGGTGCCGGCTGGGGCTGGGGGAGCGGGGCGGGGTGGTTGAAGCCGCCGAAGTTGGGGATGTTGTTGACGAAGTGGTTGATGTCGGTGATGTTCATGTCTTCATTTCTATCGGTGGAGTCTGGCTGGAAGCGTGGCGTGACCTGGTAGTGGCCTGGCAACGAAATCCTGTGATCTGTTGGAGCAGAAAAGATTCGGAGTGAGCCTCGTCATCCGATGTGGTGCGGCCTTCCGGTCGACCCCGCGCCATGACCGATCTGTTGACCATGGCGCCCGCACGGCAGAAGCGCCCTGCGGCAACGTGTGACGGTTGCGGCAGGGCGCTTCTGGTGGGTGGTCACTCACGGGTTTGCGGCGACGCGACTCACCGTAATGCCGTGTATGACAGAGTGTCTCGCTTTGTCAGCTGCCGAAGAACGGTGCCGGCTGGGGCTGCGGGTGC
This sequence comes from Rhodococcus sp. NPDC004095, assembly GCF_053604015.1. Lineage (NCBI taxonomy): Bacteria > Bacillati > Actinomycetota > Actinomycetes > Mycobacteriales > Nocardiaceae > Rhodococcus > Rhodococcus sp. NPDC004095. The sequence goes on along the minus strand of NZ_JBSGGS010000006.1, from coordinate 242,895 downwards.
GGCTGGGGCTGCGGCTGGGGAAACGGAGCGGGGCCGAAGCCGCCGGGGATGTTGTTGATGATCTGGTGGAAGTGGTTGATGTCCATGTCTTCCGTTCTACCGACGGAGTCTGGCCGAAAGTGTGGGGAAACCTGGCAATCGTCTGGCAGTGATCGTCGTGTGACCTGTTGCGGTGGAGCGGTTTTCCTGTGTTCGGCCTCACAGAAACGCCCCCGCCTCGGGGAGGTGGCGGGGGCGTTTCCGGAGGGGGACCGGCTGTGATCAGTGGAAGAACGGTGCCGGCTGAGGGTGCGGCTGCGGCTGGGGCTGCTGCGGGAACGGGCTGCCGAAGCCGAAGCCGTTGAAGAAGTTGTTGAAGGCCTGGGGGAAGTGGTTGAAGTCCATGGGTGTATTTCTACGGGCGAAACCTGGCCGTGGGTTGGCAGCAACCTGGCAAACGGCAGTCAGTCACGTGGGTGGTCTGCCAGGCTTGCCGGGCGCGGTCGCGGTCCGGCTACGCCGAGACCGGCAACGGCACCCGCTTCGCCAGCCGTGCGGCGATGGCCGCGCACACGAGCAGCTGCATCTGGTGGAACAGCATGAGCGGCAGCACGATCAGGCCGATCGGCTGGCCGGGGAACAGGACCGTCGCCATCGGCAGGCCCGTCGCGAGGGACTTGGTGGAACCGCAGAACAGGATCGCGGTGCGGTCCTCGTACGTGAAGCCGAGGCTCCGCGAGCCGTACCAGGTCAGCGCCAGGACGATCGCGAGCAGCACCGCGCACACGCCGACGAGGGCGAGGAGCCGGCCGACGGACACCATCGACCAGATGCCCTCGTTCATGCCGCGACTGAACGCGACGTACACCACCAGCAGGATCGAGCCGCGGTCCACCAGCTTGAGCGGCTTGCCGTGCTCCTTGACCCAGCCGCCGACCCAGCGGCGCAGCAGCTGCCCGGCGGCGAACGGGACCAGCAGCATCAGCACGATGTCGAGGACCGCGGACCCGCTGAACGTGACGCCCTGCGTGGACATCGTCAGCGCCACCAGCAGCGGGGTGACGAAGATGCCGAGCAGGCTGGACGCGCTCGCCGAGACCACCGCGCCGGGGATGTTGCCGCGGGCGACGGACACCAGGGCGATCGCGGACTGCACGGTCGACGGCAGCAGGCACAGGTACAGCAGTCCGAGGTACAGCGGGTCGGTGAGTATGGACGGCACCAGCACCTTCGCGGCGAGCCCGAGCAGCGGGAACACCACGAAGGTGGTCGCGAGGATGGTGACGTGCAGGCGCCAGTGCCTGAGGCCGTCGATCGCCTCCTGGGTCGACAGCCGCGCGCCGTAGAGGAAGAACAGCAGGCCGATGGCGATCTTCGCCGCCCACGCGACGGTGTCGAGGGCGATCCCCTGTGCCGGGACCAGCGCCGCGAGCGCGACGGTGGTGAGGATGGCGACCAGGAACGGGTCGAGCCGGCCCAGCAGGGGGATCTTCGAGAGCATCACCCGACGGTAACGGGCAGGTCACTCATTCGCGAACTCGATAGCCATGATTTCAGCGATCACAAATCGTGATTGAAGTGGTTGGATGATGGGGTGTACGAGCCGATCCAGTTGCGCAGCTTCCTGGCCGTGGAGCGTGAGGGCGGCTTCACCGCAGCCGCGCGGCGCCTGGGCCTTCGCCAATCCACCGTCAGCCAGCACGTCGCGAAGCTCGAGCAGGCCGTCGGCCGGCAGTTGTTTCTCCGGGACACCCACGGCGTGGAACTGACCGCGGACGGATCCGCGATGGTGGGGTTCGCGCAGGACATCCTCGACCGGCACGACGCCGCCGAGCAGTACTTCGCCGGGTCCACCGTGAGCGGACGCCTTCGGTTCGGCGCGTCGGAGGACCTGGTGCTCTACGAACTCCCCGAGATCCTCGCCGAGTTCCGGCGCGGCCATCCCCGGGTCGACCTCGAGCTCACCGTCGGTCTCAGCGAGGATCTGCACCGCCGGCTCGCGGACAACGACCTCGATCTGATGTTCGGCAAGCGGCGGCCGGGGGAGCAGCACGGGGAACTGATCTTCCGCGACCGTCTCGCCTTCCATGCCGCGCCGGGTTACGCACTGGACGGCGAGGGCCCCGTCCCGCTGGTCACCTACCCGCCGCCGTCGCTGACCCGGGAGGCCGCGCTGGACGCGCTCCGGCGCAGCGGCCGCGGCGCGCGGATCACCTGCACCACCGACAGCCTCAACGGTCTGCGCGCCGCCGCGCTGGCCGGGCTGGGGGTGGTGCTGCACGCCGAGAGCCTTCCCCCTTCTGGACTCGAACCCGTTCGAGGGCAAGGACTTCCGGAAGCAGGGTCCATCGAGTTCGTCCTGGTGGCGCGCCGGACCATGCTCACCGAACCCGAATCCGCGCTGCGTGCCGTCATTTTCGCCAACGCCGACCGGCTCCGGGCACGCAGTGGTAGGCGCTGACCCGAGCTCGGCTACTCCGGGAACGTGGTGGCAGGACGGTCGATCGGGCGACGTGACGGGCTCTCGTGACCACCGGATCGGCCGGCAGGGAAGTCGGTGGTCCACACCGGTTGCAGCATGTGCCAGTCGGCCGGATGCGCTGCGATCCCGGTGGCGAACCGGTCGGCCAGCGTCTGGGTCGTGTCCCGCAGGCCTCCGGCGGTGTCGATCGGCGCGCCGACGTCGAAGCCCCAGCCGTCGGGGGTGAACCAGCAGTTCACCGGCAGCAGGGGCGCACCGGTGTCGATCGCCAGCCGTGCCGGACCTGCCGGCATCCGGGTCGGTTCACCGAAGAAGCTGACCGGGACGCCAGTGCCGGTCAGGTCGCGTTCGGCGAGCAACCCGACGATCCGCCCCTCCCGCAGGCCCGCGGCCAGCCGTTCGAACGGCGGCATCGCGCCGCCGGTCAGCGGAATGATCTCGAATCCCAAGCTTTCACGGAACCGGACGAAGCGCCGGAACAACGACTCCGGCCGGAGTCGCTCGGCGATGACGATGGGCGAGCCCACCCGCTGCGCCACCCAGACCCCCGCCAGGTCCCAGTTGCCGCTGTGCGTCAACGCCAGGACGGCCCCGGTGCCGCGCTCGACCGACTCGTGAATGTGCTCCAGCCCGGTCGCCGACGCCTCGACGCTCTCGGCGACTCGCACCGGATCCATCGACGGCAGCCGGAACGCCTCGCACCAGTAGCGGGCATAGGAGCGCACGTTCGCACGGATCAGGCCGTCGGGCACCTGGGATGGTGCCGTGGCGATGACCCGCGCCAGGTTGCGTCGCAACTGGTCCGGTCCGCCCCCGCGGGCGGCGAGGTCTGCGCCGATCTCGAACATGCGGCCGGCCCACCGCTGCGGCAGGGCGCGTACCAGCCGCCACCCGGCCGCGTACCCGAGGTCCCGGGTTCGATCCATCCGGTTCACCGGTCACCGCCGATCGGGGCTCGACGGCGGCAGACACCTGCCCATCCCTTCAGTGTCCTCCCAATGGGGGTGGTCCACATCCAGTAGAGGTGACCGCGGCACGCACACCCCGAGGCCCCGGAAGCCAGCAGCTTCCGGGGCCTCGGTGCCGATGCCGCGCAATCCTGTCGAGCACACTGCGAGGCGACGGTCCGTGATCGTCTAGGCGAACTTGCGTCGGTAGATCGCCGTCGCGGCCAGGTACGAGACGACGAGGATGCCAGCGCACCAGGCGAGCGCAACCCAGATGTCGGAGCCCGCGGGGTTGCCCGCGAGCAGGTCGCGGATCGCGTTCACGATCGAGGTCACAGGTTGGTTGTCGGCGAACGCCCGTACCGGTCCGGGCATCGACTCGGTGGGAACGAACGCGGAGCTGACGAACGGCAGGAAGATGAGCGGGTAGGCGAACGCTCCCGCGCCGTCCACCGAGCTCGCCGAGAGGCCCGCGATCACGGCGAGCCAGGTCAACGCCAGCGTGAACAGGATCAGAATGCCTGCGACCGCGAGCCATTCGAGGGCGTTCGCTCCCGAACGGAAACCCATGAGCAGGGCGACGCCGACGACGATCACGAGCGCACTCACGTTGGCGACCAGCGAGGTCAGCACGTGTGACCACAGCACCGACGGGCGGGCGATCGGCATCGACTGGAACCGCTCGACGATGCCGCCCTGCAGATCGTTGAACAGCCGCACCGAGGTGTACGCGACACCCGACGCGATCGTGATGAGCAGGATGCCGGGCAGCAGGTAGGTGGCGTAGTCGCCGGTGCTCGTGCCGGTGCCCGCGCCGGTGTCGATGGCCCCGGCGAACACGAACACGAACAACAGCATGATCGCGACCGGTGTGACGGCCGTCGTGATGATCGTGTCCGGACTGCGGGTGATGTGGCGCAGGGAGCGCCCGGTGAGTGCCGTGGTGTCGGCGATAACGTGGGTGGTCATGACCGGTCCTTTCCGGCGCCGACGAGGCTGAGGAAGACCTCTTCGAGGGTCGGTTGCTTCTCGACGTACTCGACCTTCGCGGGCGGGAGCAGTTGCTTGAGTTCGGTGAGGGTGCCGTCGACGATGATCGGTCCCTGGTGGAGGACCGCGATCCGGTCGGCGAGTTGTTCGGCCTCCTCCAGGTACTGCGTCGTGAGGAGGACCGTCGTGCCGCCGTCGGCGAGGTCCCGCACGGCCTGCCACACCTCGTTGCGCGCCTGGGGATCGAGTCCCGTCGTCGGTTCGTCGAGGAAGATCACCGGCGGGTTCCCGATGAGGCTCATCGCGATGTCGAGGCGCCGGCGCATGCCGCCCGAGTAGGCCGAGACCTTCCGGTCCCCGGCGTCGCTCAGCGAGAAGCGCGCGAGCAGCTCGTCGGCGATCGCCCCCGGATTCGTCAGGTGCCGGAGCCTCGCGATCAGCGCGAGATTCTCTCTGCCGCTGAGGATCTCGTCGACCGCGGCGAATTGTCCGGTGAGGCTGATGGATTCGCGCACCTCTGCCGCCTGCGCGGCAACATCGAAGCCGTCGACCGAGGCCGTGCCTGCGTCCGCCCGCAGCAACGTGGCAAGGATCTTCACGAGGGTGGTCTTGCCGGCCCCGTTCGAGCCGAGCAGTGCGAAGATGCTGCCCCGTTCGACCTCGAAGTCGACGCCGCGTAGCACGTGGAGCTGCTCGAACGACTTCTCGATGCCCTGCACCCGGATGGCTGCCCGTGTGGTCATTTCCCCTCCCTCTTCACGACGTCGTCGATCGTCTGGGTGAGGCGAGCGCGCTCCTTGTCGATCCACTGCTTGCCGGTGTAGGCCTGCGCGAACGTCTCGGCGAACTCGACCGGGTCGTCGCCGACGATTGCCCGCACCGGGGTGCCGTCGGCCGCGGCGCGCTCCCAGAGGTCGACGGAGTCGCCGAACATGGTCACGAGGGTGTCGCCGTCGGTGACGCCCCCGTAGTAGGTGAGGTACCGCTGGATCGCCTTCGCGGCGGTCGCATACGGCTCGGGGAGGGCCTCGATGCGGGCCTTGTCCCGCTTGAACTGCTTCTTCTGCTCGAGCGAGCCGGTGAGGGTCTCGATCCACTTGGCGCCCATGGTCACTTCTCTCCTTCGTGGAGCTGCTCGATCCGTTCCGCCAGGAAGCTCCAGTTCCTCCAGAACTCGTTCAGTTGGTCTCGTCCCCGCGCGTTGAGGGTGTACACCTTGCGCGGCGGCCCCTTCTCGGATGGAACCTTCTCCACGTCGACGAGGTCGCGCTGCTCGACTCTGACGAGCAGGGCATAGATGGTGCCCTCCGCGATGTCCGCGAAGCCCTGCTCGCGCAGCCTTGCCGTGATCTCGTAGCCGTAGGCGGGTCGCACCGCCAGGATCGCGAGCACGATGCCCTCGAGGACTCCCTTGAGCATCTCGGTCGCCTGCTTGCTCATCGCACCTTCTCCAGTACTCGGTGTTGCTGACTACCGGTACAAAGTAACACTGAGTACTGGTAGGTGGCAACACTTAGTAGTGGACGGTTTTCGTGCGGTCCCACGGCGCTGTGCGCGGTGGATCGGTTGGTGTTTATGGGTTTCGGCGCCGGCACCGCGGCGTTGGCGCGGTGTGATGCTCATGGTGAGGCGCGAGGTGGTGGCCCGAACGCCTGTTCCCCCCGCGTGACACGCCGAGGAGGGTTGGCCGGGCGCCCTCGGGGGTATCTGTGGTTACGGTCGCAAGTAACCGAACAGGGAGGCCGTTGATGATCGTTCGTCGTATCGCCCGTCCGCTGCTCTCCACGGTCTTCATCGCCGGTGGGATCGATGCGTTCCGGAACCCGGCGGCCAAGGTGCCCGCCGCCACCGCCGTCGAGCAGGCCGCGGACAGGCTTCCCGCATCGATCTCGGAGAAGGTTCCCTCCGATCCGGAAACGCTGGTCAAGATCAACGCCGCGGTTCAGGTGGGCGCCGGTGCACTGCTGGCCGTGGGCAAGGCGCCACGGCTGGCGGCGCTGGCACTCGCCGGCAGCCTCGCCCCGACCACCGTCGTGGGCCACGCGTTCTGGAACGTCGAGGATCCTGCCCAGCGCGCTGCGCAACGAATGCAGTTCTTCAAGAACCTGTCACTGCTCGGTGGGCTGTTGATCGCCGCCGTCGACACCGAGGGCAAGCCGTCGCTCGGCTGGCGGGGCCGGCGGGCCGCCCGGCACGCGCAGGACCGGGTCGCGGAAGTGTTCGCCACCGAGTCGGGGCACCCCGCGCTCGCCCTCGTGTCCGATCGGGCCCAGGTGGCGGCCGAACACGCCGGCGTACTCGGCGGCGAGGCCCTCGAAGTCGCGCGGGAGCGCGGCGCGGACGCCCTCGAAGTCGCGCGGGAGCGCGGCGCGGACGCCCTCGAGACCGCCCGTGAACGCGGCGGCGAGTGGGCCGAGCTGGCCCGTGAGCACGGCACCGAACTCGCCGAGAAGGTGCGTACCCGGGGGGTCGAGCTCGCCGAGCTGGCCCGTGAGCGCGGCGAGGAACTGGCCGAGATCGCCCGCGAACGCGGCGAGGAGCTGGCCGAGATCGCCCGCGAGCGGGGCGGCGAATGGACCGCGGCAGCCGGGGGGCAGGTCGAGGTGCTCGGGCGCCGTGCGCGCCGGAAAGCGGAGCGAGCCCTCGATGTCGCCAGGGAACGCGCCGCCGACCTGCAGCGCTGACCCGAGGTCCCGGCTCGCCGGCGCACTACCGGGGCGCTCGGCCAGGGGGCGTCAGCGGTGCCGGGGGAGCAGGTCTCGGACGTGCCCGGTCTCGTTGACCGAGGCGGGTCGGGCCTTTCCGTTGCGGGAGAACAAGATCCGGGAGACCGACGTGTAGTCGATCGGGAACGTGAGCGGCCGGTCCAGGCCGAGCAGGTGCTGCAGGTAGATGTTGATGACGCCGCCGTGTGCCACGACGGCGACGGTGTCCTCGTGGTCGGCGGTCGCCACGACGCGGCCCATCGCGGACAGCACCCGGTCGCGGAACTCGGCCTCGTCGACGAACTCCGGAAGGTGGCCGGCGAGGATCCGGGCATACGCCTCGGGTGCCGCCGTCCTCGCCTCGTGGATCGGGATGTAGTGCGAGAGCCTGCTGTCGTACTCGGCGAGATCCTCGTCGACGTCGATCGTCAGGCCCCGCGCCTCGGCGAGCGGCGCAGCGGTCTGCCGCGCTCGCAGCTGCGGGCTGCTGACGATCCGGGCCACCGGGTACGGCGCGAGTGCCCCGGGCAGTCGCGCGGCCTGCGCCTGCCCCTCCGGGGTCAGCGCCGGATCGGCGGGGGCGTCGTCGGTGAAGACACGTTCGGGCAGTGCGTGGCGGATCAGGAGCAGTTGCACCCCGTCACGGTCTCACGAGCCCGATTCCGTCGTCGCGGGCGGTGGTGCGGTTTCACGTGGAACCCGGTCGTGCCCGGGAACCCTGCTGTGCCCGAATGCCGTACACAGTGCGAGGTAGACGATCCAGCTCGTCACCGCGACCAGTTGCAGCCGCTGCGCGTAGCCGAGCAGCCACACCTCGTCCCCGCGGCCGTCCATGTCGATCGCGAACACGGTCCACACGTTGCCGACCACGTAGGTGATCACGATCGCGATGCCCACCCACCGCAGCCAGTGCGGCCAGCCGTACCGGTACGCGGCGATGATGAACGCGAACACCGACACGCCGGCGGCGGTCGCGGCGCCGACGCTGGTCAGGGCGTGCGCGAGCCTGGCCTCGTCGAGCAGTCCCGCCTGCTCGCGTGCCGCGCAGGCGGCGCTGGCGTGGGCCGAGCACTCGAGCGGCATCCGGGAGTCCAGGGCCGTCGAGATCGCGAACACCGCCAGCCCCACCCAGCCGATCGTCGTCAGGATCCGGCGGGGACGCAGCGTCAGCGCGACCGCCGCGGTGACCGTGAGCAGGACGCCGGTGAGCAGGTCGCCGGTGCGGAAGATCAGCCCGTACGGCTGGTCCAGCGCGGCCAGTTCGCTGACGTACGCGCGGGACGGGTCCAGGCCCGTCGGCAGCACCAGCTCGAGCAGCCAGGACGAGTACAGCACCGCGCCGAGCAGGATCTCCACGATCACCACGATGCGGGTCCGGTGCTGACGGTCGCTCTCGCCGCCGGCGACGGCGTCTCGGTCGTCGCTCACCGGTGTGGTCGTGTCCCGTCCTGACATGGGTCCATCCTCCCCGACACCGCTCCGGTCACCGCTGTGGCCGCGCCACTCACCGGTCACTGCCGCGGCTTCGCCAGGGGGAACGCGAGGGTCTCGCGGATGCTGCCGCCGGTGATGAGCATGACCACCCGGTCCACGCCCATGCCGAGGCCGCCCGTCGGCGGCATGGCGTGCTCGAGCGCCTGCAGGAAGTCCTCGTCGAGTTCCATCGCCTCCTCGTCACCGCCCGCAGCGAGCAGTGACTGCTCGGTGAGCCGGGCCCGCTGGTCGACCGGGTCGGTCAGTTCGCTGTACGCGGTGCCCAGTTCGATGCCCCATGCGACCAGGTCCCACTTCGCCGCGACCCCGGGGATCGTGGGGTGCGGCCGGGTCAGCGGCGACATCGACGTCGGGAAGTTCGTGTAGAAGGTGGGGAACTCGGTGTGGTCCTCGACGAGGTGCTCGTACATCTCCTGCGCCACCGCACCGGCGTCCCAGCCCGGCTGGTACGGGATCTCGTGCTCGTCGCACAGCCGCTGCAACTCGGCGAGCGGCGTCTCCGGGGTGACGGGGACGCCCAGCTTCTCGGCGACCGCGCCGTGCATGGTCTTGACCGGCCACTCGCCGGAGATGTCGACCTCGACCGGCTCGCCGTCCGGGCCGGGCCGCAGGATGATCTCGCGGCCGTGCGCGGCGACCGCCGCCGCCTGGATCAGCTCGCGGCACAGCACCATCATCTGCTCGTAGTCGCTGTGCGCCTCGTATGCCTCGAGGATCGTGAACTCCGGGTTGTGCTTGAAGTCGACGCCCTCGTTTCGGAACACCCGCCCGATCTCGAACACCCGCTCCATCCCGGCCACGCAGAGCCGTTTGAGGTACAGCTCCGGCGCGATCCGCAGGTACAGGTCCAGGTGGTAGGCGTTGATGTGGGTCAGGAACGGGGCCGCGTTGGCGCCGCCGTGCACCTGCTGCAGGATCGGCGTCTCCACCTCCAGGTACTGCCGCGCGGTGAGCGTGTCCCGCAGCGACTTGACCACCGCGCTGCGCGCCACCAGCAGGTCCCGGGCGTCGGGGTTGATCGCCAGGTCCACGTACCGCTGTCGCACCCGGGTCTCCGGGTCGGACAGGCCCTTCCACTTGTCGGGCAGCGGGTGCAGGCACTTGCCGTTCATCCGCCAGTCTGCGGCCAGCAGCGACAGCTCGCCCTTGCGGCTGCGCCCGATCGTGCCGCTCACCTCGATCAGGTCGCCGAGGTCGAAGTCGGCGGTGAACTCGTCGAGGCGATCGCCGACCGTGTTCCGGTCGAACAGCACCTGCAGGTCCCCGGACCAGTCCCGGACCACCGCGAACGCGACGCCGCCGTAGGCGCGGATCCGCAGCAGCCGGCCGGCGATCCGCACCCGGGTGCCCTCCGGGGACGCCGCCGCGGCCGCGACCGTGTGCGTCGGCGGGTAGGCGACGGGGTATGCGTCGACACCTTCAGCGGTCAGCCGGTCCAGCTTGTCCATCCGCACCCGCACCTGCTCGGGCCGGCGCGGGCCCGACTCGGGTGCGGCGGCCGCGGGGACAAGCGCGGGGATCGCGGCGACGCCGTCGGGTGCGCTGCCGTCCGCGTGCAGCGTCCCGGTGCCGGTCATTGCGGCAGGCACCGCCTCGTGCACCCCCGTGTGCTTGCTCGCGTCCCGTCGGCGCAGGCTCGGCAGGGTCAGGAAGCCCTCGGCGATCGCCGAGGCGACACCCACCTTGGGCAGCACCCGGCGGTCCGCGAAGCACAGGTACCGCGGCGCCCAGTCGGGCTGGTACTTCACATTCGAGCGGTACAACGCCTCGAGCTGCCACCACTTGGACGCGAACACCAGCAGTGACCGCCACATCCGCAGGACCGGTCCGGCACCGATCCGGGCGCCCTCCTCGAACACCGACCGGAAGACGGCGAAGTTCAGCGAGATCCGGTTGATCCCGAACCGGTCGCCGCCGGTGGCCAGCTCCGTGACCATCAGCTCGACGACACCGTTGGGAGCCTTGGGGTTCCGCCGCATCAGGTCCAGTGACACCCCGCTCACGCCCCACGGCACCAGTGACAGGATGCCGAGCACCTCGCCGTCCGGGTCCGTCTCGGTCGCGGGCCCGACCGCCTCGACGAGCAGGCAGTCGCCGTCCGCCGGGTCCCCGAGGCGGCCGAGCGCCATCGAGAATCCGCGTTCGGTCTCGGTGTCACGCCACGCGTCCGCGAGGGCTGTCACCCGCCTCATGTCCTCGGCCGGGATGTCGCGGTGCCGGCGGATCCGCACCGTCACACCCTGTTTGCGGACCCGGTTCACGGCCTGGCGCACCTGCCGCATCTCGCGGCCCGCGAGGTCGAAGTCTCGAGTGTGCACGATCGCCTCGTCGCCGAGCTGAAGGACCGTCAACCCGGCCCGGTCGTACGCGGTGGCGCCGGCCTCGCTCGCGCCCATCACGGCTGGAGTCCAGCCGTAGGTCGAGGCGAGGTCGAGCCACGCGTCGATGGCGTGCGGCCACGCCTCCTCGTCGCCGATCGGGTCACCGCTGGCCAGGCAGACCCCGACCTCGACGCGGTAGGTGACGGCGGCCTTGCCCGAGGGCGCGAACACCACCGCCTTGTCACGGCGGGTGGCGAAGTAGCCGAGCGAGTCGTCCCCGCGGCCACGGGCGAGCAGGCCGCGCAGCGCGGACTCGTCGTGGCCGGTGAGGGCGTTGCTCGAACGCTGCGACCGGAACAGGACGACCACCGCGGCGAGCAGGGCGAGGGCGCCGAACAGGCCGAGCAGGGTGTTCACGAAACCGTGTGGGCGCCCGTCGAACTGCTCGTTGTCGATGGCCGCGAGGGCGGTCACCCGGTTGAACGCCCACAGCAGGCGCTGGCCCTGCGGGAGGGTGCCGGGGAACAGTTCCACCAGGCCCCACCCGAGCAGGGTGCCGATCACGAGCCCGGCGACCAGGACCCCGAGCGCCTTCCACCCCGCGCCGCGCCGCACCCGCGTGTAGAACTGCGGCCGCGCCGCGACCAGGATGCCGATCACCGCCAGGTGCGCCACCAGTGCGACAAGGTTGTTCACGTTGCGGTCGATCGCGAACTCGACGATGTTCGCGACCGCGAGCAGCACCAGGTAGATCGTGAGCAGCCACCATGCGATCCGTTTACGGCTTGCCAGGGCCGCTGCGAGCAGGCCGAGCACCAGCGCCCAGGCGAAGCTCGTGTCGGGGGCGTCGAAGTAGTAGTCGTCGATGTACGCCCGCACCGGATGGATGAAGTACCGGAGCACCGGCGACAGGCTCCACAGGAACACGAGGACGGCGTAGACGCCGAGGACCAGGCCGGCGATGTGGGGAACCTGCGCCAGGCGGCCGTCGGCCGGGCGCGGCAGCGCCCGCGACGGCACCGGCTTCGGCACCGGCTTCGGCTGAGCTGACGGTTCACTCGTGGTGATCGGCGGCATGAACCCAGTGTGAACGGTCCCGCGGCCGGGTGCGGGATGATGAGGTCATGTCCGCTCCCGAAGACGTCCCCATCCGCGACGAGGTCATCCGCCTCGGTCAGTTCCTCAAGCTCGCCAACCTGATCGACTCCGGCGCGGAGGCCAAGGAGGTCATCGCCGACGGCCTGGTCACCGTCAACGGGGATGTCGAGGTGCGGCGCGGTCGGCAGCTACGAGCCGGCGACGTCGTCGAGATCGGTGGCATGCGCGCCCGCGTCTCGCACTGACCGCAGCTCGTCCGGCCGAGGGGCACCCTCGCGCGGGTGGGTGGAACGCCGGTGCGCGTGAGCCGGGGATGGCCCGCTATCGTCCGGTCACCTTCGGGGTTTCGTAATTGGCTGGTGGTCAATGGTTTTCGGTGCAACGGCTGTCGAGGGAATTGTTTCGCGGTTCATCGGCCGGTCATCCGGCGTCCACGTGACACCGGGTTTGCCTGCCTACCGTCCGGTCGTCCGTTGTTCATCGATGGAGGTACCCGGAAGTGACCCTTTCACCACTGAACCGCCGCGCGTTCCTCGAACGCACCGCCCTCGCCGGCCTCGGGGTCGCGCTCGCGGGCAGCGTCGACACCCTGTTCCGCCCGGCACTCGCGGCCGCGGCCCCGGGCAGGGCGATCGGCTACGGTCCGCTCGTCCCCGACCCCAACCGAATCCTCGCGCTGCCCGTGGGGTTCTCGTACACCGTCGTGTCCCGGTCGGGTGAGACCTTCCTCGACGGCGGCGCCGCGTTCCCGAGCGACCCCGACGCGAACGGGGTGTTCGCAAGCGGAAACGGCACCGCGATCGTCACCAACCACGAGATCGGCAAGGACGAGCCCTACGGCGTCCCGGCCGTGGACGGCCTCACCTACGACCCGGGTGCGCGCGGCGGCACCACCACAACCGTCCTCGGCCGCGACGGCGCACGTCAGGCCCAGTACGTCAGCGTCGCAGGCACGGTCAACAACTGCGCAGGCGGCATCACTCCGTGGGGGACCTGGCTCACCTGTGAGGAAACCGAGGCGAAGGCCGGGTCCGGCGGTTTCACCCTCGACCACGGCTACGTTTTCGAGGTCGACCCGGCAGCGCAGGCGGCGAACGTCGGCAAGAGCCCGATTCCGCTGAAGTTCCTCGGCCGGTACGCGCACGAGGCGGTCGCCGTCGACCCGGCGACGAGCGCCATCTACCTCACCGAGGACGCGTCCGACCCGAACGGCCTGTACTACCGGTGGACGCCGCCGCAGGGCTTCGTCGGCGGCCCCGGTGCGCTGCACGCGCTCGCCCAGTCACAGGGCGGGGACACCGCCGGTGCGCTGCAGGCGATGAAGTGCTTCGCCGGCGGAGTCCACGTGCCGGACCTGTCGCAGGCCACCGAACCCGGCGTCCGCTACACCGTGGAGTGGGTCGACGTTCCCGACCGGGACGCGAAGTCCAAGTCGGTGCGCAAGCAGTTCACGAACGATCAGGTCACCCGCAGCCGCAAGCTCGAGGGCCAGTGGTGGGGCGACGGCGGCGTCTACTTCGTCGCCAGCTACGCCCGCACCAGCGACGGCAGCGTCGCCGAGCACGACGGTCAGGTGTGGTTCCATGACCCGGCCGCTCAGACGATCGAGCTGAAGACCCTGTTCGGGGTGAACCCGGACCCGTCCGTCGACACCGGCAACTACGACGGTCCGGACAACATCACGGTGTCGCCGTACGGCGGCGTGATCCTCGCGGAGGACGGCGAGGGCATCAGTCACCTCATCGGGGTGGCGCAGGAGGGCGATCCGTTCCCGATCGCGCGAAACGAACTGAACGACAGCGAGTTCTGCGGCCCGGCGTTCAGCGCCGACGGGAAGACGCTGTACGCGAACATCCAGACACCCGGCATCACGGTCGCGATCCGCGGCCCGTGGCGGCGCCCGACGGGCCTGTCCTTCGGCTCGTAGCCGGCGCCGCTCGCCCGGTCGCGAGTGTGCACCTGCCGACCGTGCCTTTCCGGGCCGTGCGGCGGCAGGTGCACACCCTTCGGCGATCGGGGTGGGCACTGTCGTACGCCGTCTCACGGTGCCACACTGGATGGACCGGTCGCGTCTTCTCGAAAGGCGGTACGGCCATGATGCGGGCACATCGGAACGCACTGCGGATGCTGGGCGTGGTGGCGGTGATCCTGCTGCTGCACTTGGTTTTCGGTGGTGGTGCGGTCGCTGCGCCGCCGTGGGTGCGAACACAGGGTGGCGCGGTGTCCGCGGTCGCGAACGTCACCACGCACCAGTTCACGGTCAGCATCGGGGATCAGGTCGTGCGGACGATGCCGGCCTCGATGGGCAAGCCGGGCCACGAGACCCCGCTGGGCACCTTCGAGGTGCTCGAGAAGTACCGGAACCTGGTGATGGACTCGTCCACGTACGGGGTGCCGATCGACTCGCCGGAGGGGTACCGGATCGACACCGAGTACGCGGTCCGGCTGACCTGGAGCGGGATTTTCGTGCACTCTGCACCCTGGTCGGTCGACTCCCAGGGCCACGAGAACGTCAGCCACGGCTGCATCAACCTGAGCCCCGAGAACGCCCGGTGGTTCTACGAGAACGTGCAGGTCGGGGACAGGGTCGTGATCGTCGACTGACCGGTCGGCGCCGAGCGTGCGGTTGTCGGCGCCGCTCTCGGGCGTTGCGGCGACAACTGCACGCTCGACGACCGTGGTCAGTCCTCCGCGCGGACGACGACGCCGTCGTGGTCGCTGTAGACCATCTCGCCGGGGTTGAAGGTGACGCCGCCGAACGTGACGGGCACGTTCTTCTCGCCCGACCCGGTCTGGGTGCTCTTGCGCGGGTTGGTGCCGAGCGCCTTGATACCGATCTCGAGGGTGCGCAGGATCGCCGAGTCACGGACGGCACCGTTGACGATCACGCCGGCCCATCCGTTGGCGACGCCCTTGCCGCCGATGATGTCGCCGACCAGCGCGGTGTGCACGCTCGCGTCGCCGTCGACGACGAGGACGCCGCCGTTGCCGGGCTCGCCGAGGGTCTGCTTGACGAGCAGGTTGTCCTGGAAGCACTTGATGGTGGTGATCCGCCCGGAGAACACTGCATGCCCGCCGAACTGGATGAACTGGGTGTCGCAGCTGCGGATGTCGGGGCCGATCTCGTCGGCCAGATCTGCGGTGGCTACCTGCTCCGTCATGTGGGTGTCCCTTCGTCGACGAACATCCACAGCCTAGTTACCGGTCGGTACCGCGGCCGTGCCGGGACTCGTAGTCCTCGCGGGTGGCGTCCGCGCGCCGCTGCGCACGTGCGTTGAGCAGTTGGGGGTCCAGGCCGTGGGCGAGCAGCCGGTGCCTGCGGTAGATGTTCATCAGCGCGATCGCGAAGTACAGCACCGGCAGCAGGAGCAGTGCCATCATCGCCAGCGGAATCCACCGTTCGCCCGGGATGAGCAGGTAGAAGGCGACGAACAGCGGGATCAGCGGGACCGTGAACCGGATGACGTACCGCACCGAGGAGCCCGGCCCGACCAGATCGTTCCGCACCCAGTCCTGCATCGAGTCCGGCAGCGTGCGGCCGAACAGGTAGCCGAGGTACTGGGTGACGCTGGGTTTGCGCTGGTCGGGCATCAGTCCAGGGTAAGACTCCGGAGTGGCCGCGCACCGGTCGGCCCGGATGTTCGGTCGGCGCTATCGGGTGCGGCGGTTGCGCCTGGCGGTGGCCAGCCGGCCGGTGGCCCGCAGCACCTGCGGCGCGCGGCGAGCCACCCGCAGCACGGTGCGGTCGATCATGTTGAGGTTCAGCGGCTTTCGTGCCATCACACCGAAACCGTTCTCGCCCTCGGCGAGTTCGTACAGGCGCCAGTGCCCGGGAACACCCTTGAGGTCGTGTTCACCGCGGTCGGTGAAGACGAGTTCGGATCCGACGACGAGGTCTCGCACCGTGCGGGACACGAGCACCTCGCCGGGCCCGGCCGCCGCGCCGACCCGCGAGCCGACGTGCACGGTCATCCCGGTCAGTTCGGTCCCGATGCCCTCGATCTCGCCGGTGTGCACCCCCGCTCGCACGCCGAGACCCAGGTCCGCGGCCTGCCGGCAGACGGTGCGGGCGCACCGGACCGCGGCGACCGGACCGTCGAACACGCTCAGCGTGCCGTCGCCGGCGACGTTCACCAGGCGCCCGCCCGCCGTATCGACCTCGTTGCGCACCTGCCGTTCGTACGAGGCACGAAGTTCGCGGTACCGCCCGTCGCCGATCCGGGCGAGGGTCTCGGTGGACCCGGCGACGTCGGTGAACAGCACCGTCGCGAGGTAGCGCTCGGCGTGGACGGGTCGGCTGACGCCGGTCGCGACCCGCTCGATGTGGTCGAGCACCGGTATCCAGCCCTCCCCGAGCGAGGTGCCCGGCGGCTGTCGGGGCAGCACGTGCAGTGTGCCGTGCGGAATCGCCTCGGCGATCCGGCGGGACCCCTCCAGCGGGATCGGGCTCCCGGCGGAATGCAGCACCCGCGTCGGGCACTGGATGGAGGCGAGTGCGTCGAAATAGTCGATCCGGAGCCACCATTCGAGATGTGCGCGGGCGGTGGCGGGAGTCGCCGAGCAACGCTCGAGCAGCGCCATCAGACGCCGATTGAACGGCGAGTCCAGTGCGGTATCCCATGCCGCGAGCAACTGGCCAGACCCCCAGTTGTCGTACGCGGCGCGCCATCCGTCGACGAACCGGTCCCGCTCCTCCTCGGTCCACCCCCGCGGCGGGCCGACGCCGTCGCGGAGCGCCCCCTCCACGAACGGTTGCTGCAGCACCATGCCGGACACGCGATCGGGGGCGCGGGCGGCGACGAGGGCGAGGGCACCGCAGGTGCTGGCGATGCCGACCAGGGTGGCGCGAGGAACTCCGACGGCGTCCATCACCGCCAGGACGTCCTCGGCCTGTTCGTCGAGGGTGGGGACGTGGTCGACGGGGTCGGACAGGCCGAAGCCGCGGCGCTGGAAATACACCATCCGGCCGAAGGCCGCGGCGCGCTCGAACACGTAGTGGATGTGCGGATCGGTCCACATCAGATCCGGGTGCAGACCGATCTCGAGGAACAGGACGACGTCGGCGCCGCCCTCGCCCACGACCTGGTAGGCCAGCGCGTGCCCGTCACGCTCGACATACCTGGTCCCCGGCGGGTCCATGCATCCAGGGTAGCCGCGGCGCCCGGTCGGCGGGACCGGCGGCTTTCCGCTGGTCAGACCGGTCGGTCTGTTAGGGCTTGTCCTGGGCTGGTGGTCAACTCTATGATCTCTGCGCTCGCGTCGCACCGTTGGGGAGTGGTCCGCGGGCAGATTTTCAGTACACCGTGTGGGGGCACGTTGCTTCGGCGGGCCTTCCACCGTCTCAGGGGGAATTGGCTTGAGCTCGACCGTATTCGGCGCGCGCACGCGTCGCTTCCCTCCCTCATGCATCGCACGGTGCGGTGTTCGATTCACGACCGGAGGGAACTTCACATGAGCAGTGCCGTTTCGAAGGGCAGGCACCGCCGCCGCGTCGAGCGGGTCACGGTGGCCGGTGCGCTACCCGTCGCCATCGCCATCGCCTACTCCGGGGTCGCGGCCGCGGTCCCCGTGCAGCCGGGCGTGAGCGACGCGCCCGAGGCCCAACCGGGTGTGGACGCCGAGGTCCCCTCACCCGCCGCGGAGGTGTCGCCGCCGACCGCCGACGTCGTCCCCGACGAGCCGAAGGCGTACTGGGTCGCGCCGCCCGTGGAATACGACAACGTCCCCACCCGCCCCGCCCCGACGTACTACTACGAGGAGGCCCCGATCGCCCCGGCCGGCGTGCAACAGTTGCACCTGCCGGTCCCGGTCGAGCCGGTCGCCCCGATCGAGGCCCCGGCTCAGCGCCTCCGGCTCGGCGATTACGTTGCGGACAAGCCGAATTGGCTGTCCGAGGAGGATCTCGACAAGACCAACAACACCGCCGCCGCCTACGAGGCGCAGGTCAACACCGCGTGGCGGTCGGTCGGTGTCGAGGCCTCCCGCGCAGACCGGATCGGTGCCGCGACCGTCGCCGGAGCCGCTGCCGGCGGGCTCGGAGCCGCCGCAGCCCTCGGCCTCCCCGCGGCCGTCGCGGGCGGGTTGGTCGGTGGCGCGATCGGGACGACGGTCCTGCCGGAATCGGTGGGCATCGGAACCGCCGTCCTCCCCGGCGTCGGCACGATCACCGCGCCGGTGCTGACCATTGCCGCGGGCGCAGGCATCGGCGCGGCGGCGGCGGGAATCCCGGTCGCGGTCGTGGCCGGCACGGCGGGCGCCGTTGTCGGTGCGGCGCAGGGCATGGCGTTCGGCGCCGGCGACACCCTCGCCGAGCCGGTCGAGATGCAGATCCCGGACGCCCCGACCGTGGATCCGGGGGCGATCACCGAGGGAACACGGGCGACGGTCGCGCAGGTCGAGACGCTGCCCGGCGGACCCCAGGCGGTCGACGCGGTCCGCGACGCCGTCGAATGGGTGCCGCCGCAGGTCGCCGCGACGACCGAGCAGGTCCGCACGGCCACGCTGGGACGGCCCGGCGGGCCTGAGCTGGTCCACCGCGTCGAGGCCACCGCGACGGCAACGGCGGACGCGTTCGCGCCGATCACCGGCCCGGCGGGCGAGGTGGCCGGCGCCGTCGTGGCCGGGTTGGTCTAGGCCCGCAGGGCGGGTACCGGAAGGTGGGCCGGAACTCCGCCCGCGCACCCGTGTGAGGCGGCAGGAAGGGGGGCGAGCAGGCCGATGGATCCGTCGGAGATGAGCCCGCACGAGGACGGCACCGCGGCCGCCGCCGGCCAGACCGGTCCGGCGGTCGCCGAGCCGGCGTGGCTGTCGGACCCCGCGCCCCCGGCGCCCGGCGGCCCGGCCGACGCGTCCGATGGCCGCCCGGAGCCGCCGCGACCCCATCGCCGGCTACGGCCGCGTCGCGGTGTCCTGCTCGTCGCGGCCGCGGCCGTGCTGGTCGCGGCGGTCGTCACCACCGTGGGATTGGTGCTGAACATGTCGGACCGGTCGACGACCGGCACCACGACCGGTCGGGCCGAACCCGAACCGGCCGACACGGCGTGGTGCGCGGGGCTCGGGGCGGGCACCCCCGCCTCGGTCGACGCCGCCGACCCCGGCGAGGCCGCGATAGCCGGTTTCGAACGCGCCTACTACGTGCTGCGGGACGGTGCCCGTGCCCGTGAACACGTCGCACCCGATGCCCGAGTCGGCTCCGCCGAGCAGATCGGCAAGGGAATCGCGCAGATTCCCGTCGGCACCACGCACTGCGTGCTGGTGCGCAAGGCGACCGACGGCGCCTACGCGGTCGACGTGTTCGAACGCCGCCCGGACGGCAGCACCACGCACTACCCGCAGACGGTGCTGACCGTGACCACACCGGAGGGCACCCGGATCACGGCCATCACCCCGCGCGAGGGGTGAGTCCGAGTTCAGTTGTGCCGCAGCGCGTCACCGCCGGTCCATGACACCGGGCCGGCCGCAGCGGGGGTCAGCGGGACAGTCGTCGCTGCCTGGCGTTGGCCATCCGGACCGCACCCCGCAGGACCCGCGGGGTGCGGCGGGCAACGGTGAGGACGGCGCGGTCGAAGGCGGACAGGTTCGGGCGCAGCCGGGGCAGTGGGTCGCGCCGGGCGCCGGGGGTCAGCGCGAACAGCTGCCAGCGTCCGGGCACGCCCCTCAGCGTGTGGGTGCCGCGGTCGGCGAAGGCGAGCCCGGATCCGGCGGTGAGGTCGCGGACGGCCCGCGAGACCAGGACCTCGCCTGCGCCGGCGGCGGCACCGATACGGGCGCCGACGTGCACCGTCATCCCGGTCAGGTCAGGTCCACTGCGCTGAACCTCTCCGGTGTGCACGCCGGCCCGGACCTCGAGGCCGAGTGCGTGTGCCTGTTCGCAGATCTCGTGGGCGCAGCGCACCGCCGCCGCGGCGCCGTCGAACACGCTGAAGGTGCCGTCCCCGGCGACCGTCAGCACGCGACCACCCGCGTCCTCGACGCCGGAACGGACCTGCCGTTCGTGAGTGGCACGCACTTCCCGATACGCCAGATCCCCCAGTCGGGCCAGGGTCTGCGTCGAGCCGACCAGGTCGGTGAACAGGACGGTCGCCAGGAACCGGTCGGCGGCCGCCGGGTGGTGGGCGCCGGTGACCACCTCTTCGACGTGCTCGAGGATCGGCACCCACGCCTCCCCGAGGGCGGCGCCGGGCGGCGCCGGCGGCAGCAGATGGAAGCTGCCGTGCGGGATCAGGTCGGCGACGTGCCGCGCGGCTCCGCGAGACACCGGGCTGCGCGGCACGAGCAGTACCCGGGCCGGGCACTGGATCGCGGGCAGCGCGTCCGCGTAGTCGGCCCTCATCATGCTCTCGAGGAGCTCCTGCGCGGTGGCGGGGGTGGCCGAGCAGCGTTCGAGCATCGCCATCACTCGCCGGTTGAAGGGTGAATCGACGGCGGGATCCCACATCGGGACACTCTCCCCGGCACCCCAGTGCCGGTAGGCGTTCCGCCAACCGGACACGAACCATTCGAGGTGGTCGCGGTCCCAGCCGGTCGGAACGACGGCCTGGCCGTCTGCGGTGAACAGATGTTCCGCGAAGGGCTGGATCAGCACCAGCCCGGCGACCCGCTCCGGGGCCCGTGCGGCGACCAGCGCGACCGGCCCGCCCCCGCTCGCCACGCCGACCATCGTGGCGCGAGGCATCCCGGCGGCGTCCATGACCGCGAGCACGTCGTCGGCCTGTTCGTCGAGGGTGGGCAGGTGGTCGACGGGATCGGACAGGCCGACGCCGCGACGCTGGAAGAACACGGTCCGCGCGAAGCCGCCGCCGCGTTCCATCAGGTAGTGGATCTGCGGATCGGTCCACATCAGATCGAGGTGCATGTTGATCTCGAAGAGCCACACCACGTTCGAGCCGCCCGCTCCCACCACCTGATAGGCCAGCGCGTGCCCGTCGCGCTGGACGTACCGCGTTTCCGGCGGATCCATGTCCTCAGCGTAGGCGCCGGTGGGTGGCGAGGCGCGCGAGTCCGCGCATCACCCCGGGAACCCGGCGGGCCATGGTCAGCACCGCTCGGTCGGCCGGTGTCGGGCGCGGTGGGAGCGGTGGCTGCGGTAGCCGGTCCCGGCTCGTCGCGGAGTACACGTGGACCTGCTCGGGGACGCCTTTGAGGCGGTGCTGTCCGAGGTCGGTGAACTCGATGTCGGAACCGCGTGCGAGGTCGCGGGCCAGGCGCGAGCAGCGCACCTCTCCGGGGTGCGCGGAGGCCGCGATCCGGGCCCCGACGTGCACCGCCATCCCGGTCAGTTCGGGGCCGGCGCGGGTGACCGCGCCCACGTTGATCCCCGATCGCACCTGCAGGCCGAGATCTGCTGCAGCGGAGTCGATTCGAAGGGCGCACCGGAGTGCGGCCACCGGGCCGTCGAACACGCTCAGGGTGCCGTCCCCGGCGATGCCGATCAGGCGACCGCCCCCGGACTCGACCTCGCCACGCACGAGTCGGTCGTGTGCGGTCAGCAGGGCCGCGAATCTGGTGTCGCCGATCTCGGCGAGCACATCCGTGGACCGCACGACGTCGGTGAACAGGACCGTGGCGAGGAACCGGTCCGCGTCCACCGGCCGTACCGCTCCGGTCACCAGTTCCTCGACGCGGTCGAGAACGGGAATCAGGGCCTCGCCCAGGGTTGCTCCCGCGAGAATCGGTGGGAGGTCGAGGAAACGGGACTCGGGGGTGAGGTCCGCGACCCGTCGCACGGCGTCCCGGGCGAACAGACTGTCCGGCTGGTGCAGGATCTCCGTCCGGCACTGGATGGACGGCAGCACACGCGCGTAGTCGGCGCGCAGGGCCCACTCGAGGTGCGCCTGCGCGGTTCCCGGTGTGGCCGAACAACGTTCGAGAAGCGCCATGATGCGGCGGTTGTGCGGCATGTCGAGGGTGGGATGGGTGAGGGCGCTGAGTTCCCCCTGGCCCCAGTGCGCGTAGGCGCCGCGGTAGGAGCCCACGAAGCGGTCCCGCTGCGCAGCGGTCCACCCGTCGGTGACGCCCTCGTCGTCCCGCAGCAACGCCTCGGACCAGGGTTCGGCGAGAACCAGTCCGGTGACGCGGTCGGGGCAGCGGGCGGCCAGCAGGGCCAGCGGGCCGCAGGTGCTGCACGCCCCGACCAGGGTGGCCCGGGCGACACCGGCGTCGTCGAGGACCGCGAGGACGTCGTCGGCCTGCTCCTCGAGCGTCGGGACGTGATCGATGGGATCCGAGAGCCCGAGACCGCGACGCTGGAAGAACAGTGACCGCGCGTAGGTGGAGCAGCGTTCGAAGTTGTAGTGCAGGTGCGGGTCGGTCCACATGAGATCCGGGTGCATCATGACCTCGAAGAACCAGGCCACGGTGCGCGGTCCATCGCCAACCACCTGGTAGGCCAGCGCGTTGCCGTCGCGCTGGACGTACCGCGTCACGGGCGGGTCCATGTCGTCAGGTTAGTCGCCCTGACACCGGACGACCGGCGGACCACGATTCTCCCGACGACGAATGCGGCCCCGGTTGAAAAGCCAACCGGGGCCGCATTCGCGGATTTCGACTACGCCTTCTCGGCCGTCGCGTTATCCGGCCGCGACCTCGACCGGGGCCTCGGCCTCCGCCGGGGTGCTGGTGCGGATGAGGTGGTCGAAGGCACCGAGCGCCGCCGTCGCGCCGGATCCGGCGGCGACGATGATCTGCTTGTACGGGGCCGTGGTGCAGTCGCCGGCCGCGAACACGCCGGGGACCGACGTGCGGCCGTGGTCGTCTACGACGATCTCGCCGCGCGGGGTGAGTTCGACTGTGCCGGAGAGCCATTCGGTGTTCGGCAGCAGGCCGATCTGCACGAAGACGCCGTCCAGGTCGACGGTGTGCGACTCGTCGGTGGTGCGGTCCGTGTAGGCCAGGCCGGTCACCTTGTCGCCGTCGCCGAGGACCTCGGTCGACAGGGTGCTGAGCAGGATGTCGACGTTGGGCAGGCTGCGGAGCTTGCGCTGCAGGACATCGTCGGCGCGCAGCTGCGAGTCGAACTCCACGAGGGTGACGTGCGCGACGATGCCGGCGAGATCGATGGCCGCCTCGACGCCGGAGTTGCCGCCGCCGATCACCGCGACCCGCTTGCCCTTGAAGAGGGGGCCGTCGCAGTGCGGGCAGTACGTGACGCCCTTGTTCCGGTACTCGTTCTCGCCGGGAACGTTCATCGACCGCCAGCGCGCGCCGGTGGAGAGGATCACCGTCTTCGACAGCAGCCGTGCGCCGGAGGCGAGCTCGACCTCGACGAGGCCCTGCTCGGTCTCGGCCGGCGTCAGCTTCGCGGCGTTCTGGACGTTCATGATGTCGACGTCGTACTGGCGAACGTGGTTCTCGAGCTCGGCGGCGAACTTCGGGCCCTCGGTGTAGGGGACCGACGCGAAGTTCTCGATGCCCATCGTGTCGAGCACCTGGCCACCGAACCGCTCGGCCACCACACCGGTACGGATTCCCTTGCGGGCCGCGTAGATCGCCGCGGTGGCGCCGGCCGGGCCGCCGCCGACGACGAGCACGTCGAAGGGGTCCTTCTCGGAGATCGCGGTGGCGGTGCGTTCCGCGGCGCCCGTGTCGAGCTTGCCGACGATCTGTTCCAGGCTCATCCGGCCGGAGCCGAACGGCTCGCCGTTGAGGAACACCGTCGGCACCGCCATCACCTGGCGGCTGTCGACCTCGTCCTGGAAGAGGGAGCCCTCGATCGCGATGTGCTTGACGCGCGGGTTGAGCACGGCCATCACGTTCAGCGCCTGCACGACGTCGGGGCAGTTCTGGCAGGACAGCGAGAAGTAGGTCTCGAAGTAGAAGTCGCCTTCGAGGTCCCGCACCTGTGCGAGCAGGTCCGCGTCCTCCTTGGACGGGTGCCCGCCGACCTGCAGCAGGGCGAGGACGAGGGACGTGAACTCGTGGCCGAGGGGGATGCCGGCGAACTGCACCTCGACGTCGGTGCCGACGCGGCGGATCGCGAACGAGGGGCGACGCGGGTCGTCGCCGGTGCGGGTGTGGGTGACCTGATCCGACAGGCCGGCGATCTGGTCCAGGAGTTCGGCGAGCTCGGTGGACTTCGCGCCCTCGTCGAGGGAGGACACCAGCTCGATCGGCTGGGTCACCTTCTCGAGGAGCGACTTCAGTTGGTTGGCGAGGGAGGCTTCGAGCATGAGAACTACTCCATGTGTTGGAAGAAGAACAGTGACTTGATGGAACGGGAGTCGGCGAACTTCTCAGCTCGAGCCGAGGCGTGGTGATCTGCGCGCGGCGCGCTGGCGCCGGTGGCACGGGGTGATCCCGTGCCACCGGACGAGCACCGTCGGCGAATCAGATCTTGCCGACGAGCTCCAGCGACGGAGCGAGGGTCTCTTCGCCCTCTTCCCACTTCGCCGGGCAGACCTCGCCCGGGTGCGAGCGGACGTACTGCGCGGCCTTGACCTTGCGGACGAGCTCGGCGGCGTTGCGGCCGATGCCCTCGGCGGTGACCTCGGTGAACTGGATGACGCCGTCCGGGTCGACCAGGAAGGTGCCGCGGTCGGCCAGGCCCTGGTTCTCGCGGAGGACCTCGAAGTCGGTGCTGATCTGCAGGGTCGGGTCACCGATCATCGCGTACTTGATCTTCGCGATGGTGTCGGACGAGCCGTGCCACGCCTTGTGCGTGAAGTGGGTGTCAGTGGAGACGGAGAAGACCTCGACGCCCAGGCCCTGCAGTTCGTCGTAGTGGTCGGCGAGGTCGCCGAGCTCGGTCGGGCAGACGAACGTGAAGTCGGCCGGGTAGAAGTAGAAGACCGCCCACTTGCCCTTGATGTCCTCGTCGGAAACGGTAACGAAGGCACCGTCTTTGAACGCCTCCGCGGAGAAGGGCTTGATCTTCTTGTTGATCAGCGACATGTATGGCCTCATTCATTTCGGGATGTTGGTGTGTCCGTTTCGACCCTAACGAGGGTTTATTGATTGCACCAATCGATTGTTCTTTGTGTGTTGATAGACGAGGGCTATAAGCGCTGGATCCTGTTCTGGAATCGTGCCAAAAAAGACGCAAGTGTGATGGACGCCATAGTCGGGTGGATCCGGGTCGTGGCACCGGTCACGGGCGCAGTGCCGAACATGCCTGTGACGGCGACCACGAACGCGGTAGGTTGTCTGTAACCGCTGAAACTACTAACCAGTAGGGGTACGAAATGCCTGCTCCGTCCGCCGCGACGTTCGAAAGGCTCGGAAAGCTCGTCGCCATCCCCGACGCCGCGAACCGGCCCACCCGCCCGGTCGTAGAGGCGTTCACCGGCCGGGAGCTGGCGACCATCCCGGTCGGCACCGCGCAGGACGCGATCGACGCGATCGAGCGGGCGCGCGTCGCCCAGCGGGAGTGGGCGCGGCGCACCCCGGCCGAGCGGGCGGAGATCTTCCACCGCTACCGCGACCTGGTGCTCTCGAATCGTGAGGCCCTGCTGGACATGGCGCAGGCCGAGACCGGGAAGGCCCGTGCGTCCGCGCTCGAGGAGGTCCTCGACATCGCGATGACCTCTCGCTTCTACGCCAAGCTCGCCCCCAAGGCGCTGAAGCCGAAGCGCGTGCAGGGCATGCTCCCCGGCCTGACCAAGACCGTCGTCAACCACCACGCGAAGGGCGTCGTCGGCGTCATCTCGCCGTGGAACTACCCGATGACCCTCGCCGTCTCCGACGCCATCGCGGCACTGCTCGCAGGCAACGCAGTCGTCATCAAGCCGGACAGTCAGACCCCGTACTGCGCGCTGGCCTGCGTCGACCTGCTGTACCGGGCCGGGCTGCCGAAGGACCTGTTCGCGGTCGTCCCCGGGCCGGGCTCGGTGGTCGGCACCGCGATCGTGGAGAACTCCGACTACCTGATGTTCACCGGTTCCACCGCCACCGGGCAGCTGCTCGCCGAGCAGGCCGGACGCCGGCTGATCGGCTTCTCCGCCGAGCTCGGCGGCAAGAACCCGATGATCGTCACCAGGGGCGCCAACCTGCGCGAGGTCACCGACGCCGCCGTGCGTGCCTGCTTCTCGAATTCCGGGCAGCTGTGCATCTCCATCGAGCGGATCTACGTCGAGCAGCCGGTGGCCGCCGAGTTCACCCGCATGTTCGGCGACCGGGTCAAGAAGATGACCCTCGGCCCCGGCTACGAGTTCGGGACCGAGATGGGCTCGCTGGTCTCCGAGGCGCAGGTCAAGACCGTGTCCGGGCACGTCGACGACGCCGTCGCCAAGGGTGCGACGGTGGTCGCGGGCGGCCGGGCGCGCCCCGACCTCGGCCCGCTGTTCTTCGAGCCGACGGTGCTCACCGGGGTCACCGACGAGATGGAATGCGCCCGCAACGAGACGTTCGGTCCGCTGGTGTCGATCTACCCGGTCGCCGACGTGGAGGAGGCCGTCGCGAAGGCCAACGACACCGAATACGGCCTCAACGCCAGCGTGTGGGCGGGCAGCAAGGCCGAGGGTGAGGCCATCGCCGCCCGGGTCCGGGCCGGCACCGTCAACGTCGACGAGGGCTACGCGCCGGCGTGGGGCAGCACCGCCGCCCCGATGGGCGGCATGGGCGTCTCGGGTGTCGGCCGCAGGCACGGTGTCGACGGCCTGCTCAAGTACACCGAGTCGCAGACGGTCGCCACCACCCGGGTGCTCAATCTCGGTGGGCCGCGGGGACTTCCGCCGAAGGTGTGGTCGAAGGTGCTGGCCCCGTTCATCGCCGTGATGAAGTACCTGCCCGGGAGGTAGAGATGGACGTCGCGAGCATCGAGGTCGCCGCCGCGCCGGACCGGGTGTGGGACGTGGTCACCGACATCGCCGGCTACAACCGCTTCAGCCCCGAGAACACCGGCGGGCGCTGGACCGGCGGCGCGCCGGTGACCGTCGGTGCGACGTTCACCGGTACCAACCGGCACGGGCTGATGCGCTGGAAGACCCACTGCACCGTGGTGGAAGTGATTCCCGGACAGAGGTTCTCATTCCAGTCCGACGAACCGAAGGCACGCTGGAGCTATCTCGTCGAGCCGGCCGATGCGGGCAGCCGGATCACCGAGACCCGGGAGATCTACGGCACCCCCGCCTGGTACGTGCGGCTCGTGCAGCGCTCCACGCTGATCGGCCGCGACCGGGACACGCTGATGCAGGCCGGGATGCACGACACCCTTGCCGCGATGAAGGCGCACCTCGAGCGTTAGTCGGGCCGTCTCCAAGGATTTCGCCCGGTGTGAGCCAAGTGTGCCGGCGCACGGTGGGGACGGCGCGAGAGCCCTCGCGTCGTCCCGACGACACCCGAGGACAGCCGATGCCGGCCCTGACAGTTCCGAAGAGCGCCGCGACGCGACGCGCAACCCTGATCGTGGTCTGTGTGACCACGGCGATGCTGATGCTCGACATCGCCGTGGTCAACACCGCCCTGCCGTCCATCGCGGTCGACCTCGACACCGGGGTGAGCGGGCTGCAATGGGTCGTCGACGCCTACACCCTCGCGTTGGCCACCGTGGTCCTCAGCGCCGGATCGTGGGCCGACCGGCGTGGGCGTCGCCACGTGTTCGAAATCGGCATCGCGGCGTTCACCGTCGCCTCGCTGCTCTGCACGCTGGCGCCGAACATCTGGGTGCTCGACCTCGCCCGCACCGCACAGGGGGTCGGCGGCGCCATCCTGTTCGCCTGCTCGCTCGCCCTCCTCGCGGACGTGTTCGAGAAGGGACCCGCACGCGCGACGGCGCTGGCCGCGTACGGTGCCACGATCGGCGGGGCCTTCGCGATCGGGCCGCTGGTGGGCGGGTTGCTGACCGAACTGGTGCACTGGCGGGCCATCTTCCTGATCAACGTCCCGATCGGGCTGCTCACCCTCGCCGTCACCGTCCGGTGGGTACCGGAATCGCGGGATCCGAACCCGCGTGGTGCCGACGTGATCGGACAGATCCTCGTCTGCGTCGGGCTGGGTGCACTGGTGTTCGGATTGTTGCGC
The DNA here is from genome assembly GCF_053604015.1 of Rhodococcus sp. NPDC004095. NCBI lineage: Bacteria > Bacillati > Actinomycetota > Actinomycetes > Mycobacteriales > Nocardiaceae > Rhodococcus > Rhodococcus sp. NPDC004095. The sequence continues at coordinate 214,925 of NZ_JBSGGS010000006.1, read as the reverse complement.
GGCAACGAGGTCGGGTGGACCTCGGCGGCGACGGTCGTCGCCCTCGCCGTCGGTGTGGTTGCCCTGATCGGCTTCGTCGCATACGAACTGCGGGCGCGTGAACCGATGTTGCCGCCGCAGCTGATGCGGAACCGGGCGTTCGCGGGGGCACAGGTCGCGGCGTTCGCGATCTCGGCGTCGCTGTTCGCGGTGTTCGTATACACCACGATCTACCTGCAGAACATCCTGCACCTGTCGCCTGTCGAGGCAGGGCTGGTGTACCTGCCCGGGACGGTCGCCATGTTCGTCGTCGCGGGCGCCACCGCGAAACTCGACGGCCGAATCCCGGTGTCGGTCACGCTGACCGGTTCGCTCGCTCTGGTGTCCGCCGGTCTGGTGATGATGACCGTCGTGGACGTGGCCGGCTCGAAGTGGGCGATCCTGCCCGGGTTCGTCGTCGCCCTGGTGGGCGCCGGAGTGTTCAATCCGGTCATGAGCGGACTGGTGCTCGGGGAGAGCAGCGCCGACCACGTCGGATTGGCCGCGGGCATCAACGACGCGTTCCGCCAGACCGGCATCGCGGTGGGCGTCGCCGGTCTCGGCGTCCTGCTGCCCGCGCAGTCGATGCTGCCGGGCGGATCGCCGGACGAGTTCGTCTCCGGCCTGCACGACGCGCTGATGGTCGCCGCCGTCATCGCGGCGCTGGGCGCGCTGGTCTGCGCGGTCACGCTGTCCGCGCGCCGTTCCGGGCGCCCGGAGGTCGACGATGCCGGCGAGGTCGTTCCGGCACTTCGATGACCGTTCTGCCGCACATCGACGCCCCTCGGTCCCTACACTCGAGCAGTCCGGAGTCGACAGGTGCGAGGAGCCCACGCATGATCTACCGGCTGCTCGGGCCGCTGGAGGCGGCCCGATCCGACTCCGACGACGGGACCCTCGATCTGGGGCCGCGCAAACAGCGCGCGGTCCTGGCGGTCCTGCTGCTCGGCCGGGGGCGGGTGGTGTCCACCGCCCGCCTCGTCGACGCGCTCTGGGGCGACGACGCGCCCGCCAGCGCCATGGCGAGCATCCAGGCATACATCTCGAATCTGCGCCGGGTGCTCCGCGCCGAGACCGGGGCCACCTCGCCGATCGTGCGGCAGCCACCGGGTTACGTCCTCGACGTCTCGGCCGACGAGGTCGATCTGGTGACCTTTCTCGACGACGCCGAGGAGGCGCGGCGGCTCGCGGCGGACGGGGAGTGGGAACCGGCGCTGAAGACGGCCGACCGCGCGCTCGCGGTGGTCCGGGGACCGTTGCTCGAGGACCTGGCCGACGAACCGTGGGTTCAGGTGGAGGCGGCCGGATTCGACGAGGTTCGCACCGAATGCCGGGAAACCAGGATCACCGCCCTGCTTGCGCTGGGACGGATCCCACCCGCCCTCGTCGAGGCCGCCCAGCTGTGCAGCGAATTCCCGTACCGGGATCGCACCTGCTGGCTCCGGATGCTCGCCCTGCACCGGGCAGGCAGGTCGTCGGAGGCGTTGGAGTGGTTCAGGTCGCACGTCGAGCGGCTCGACACCGAGTTGGGGCTCGAGCCCGGGACGGAACTGCGTGCGCTCCAGGGCGCGATTCTGCGCCACGACCCGGGTCTCGCGGCATGGCCGCGGACACCGGGATGGACCGGGGCGGAGCAGGTTCCGCTTCCGGGGTCCCCGTCCTCGAACCCCGACGCGCCCGGGCCGGGCGGCGGTGCCGCCGAGGGGGAGACGGGCCGCGTGTTCGTCGGGCGGGGAAGCGAAACCCTCGTGATCGAGCGGATGCTCGACGACGTCCTCGGCGGAGAGACGCGGTGGCTGGCGCTCACCGGTCCGGCCGGGATCGGGAAGACGCGGGTGGCCGAGGAGTGTGCCGGGCGGACGGTCGCGGCGGGCGGGGCCGCGGTGTGGGCGCGGTGCCCGGAGGACGACGGCGCGCCGGCCTGGTGGCCGATCCGCCGACTGGTGCGGGAACTCGGCGGCGACGCGGACGCGGTGCTGGTTCCGCCGACCGGCGTCGATCCCGACGAGGCGCGATTCGCCGTGTACGAGCGGGTGCTGGAGGTGATCGAGGCCGCGGTCGCAGGCCAACCAGTGCTGACCGTCGTCGTCGACGACATCCAGTGGGCCGACCCGACGTCACTGCGGTGCCTGGCGTATCTGGTTGGGGCGATCCGCCACCGCCCGGTGTGGTTCGTGCTGACGCTGCGCGACACGGGCATCGGCACGGACGTCGGCACGGTCGTCGACGCGGTCTTGCGCGGGGAAGGCAATCGGCAGGTCGCGGTGCCACCATTGGAACCGAGCGAGGTCGAGGAGCTGGCCTGCCATGTCGCCGGTGAGCGGATCGGTCCGGACGAGGTGCGGATCCTGACGGACCGGACCGGGGGCAATCCGCTGTTCGTCTCGGAGTACGCGCGGCTGCCGCGCGACGAGCGTCTCGGCGACGGGATCCCGGTCGCCGTCAGGTCGGTGCTCGGCCGACGGCTCGCGGCCGTGGAACCTGCTGTGCTGCAGGTGCTCCGAGTCGCGGCCGTGCTCGGCGACGCCATCGAGATCGATCTCCTGGCCGCGGCGTCCCGCCTCGACCTGGACACCCTGGCCGACTATCTCGACGAGGCTGCAGACGAACGGATCATCGTGACGGCGCCCGGGGCCCGCGGGTACGTCTTCGCGCACGGATTGCTGCGGCACGAGGTGCTCGAAGGCATGCCGGCATTGCGGCGTCAGCGTGTTCACGCGCGGGTCGCCGAGATCCTGGCGAATTCCTCCGACGCGGACCGTTCCAGCCGTCGCGCCCAGCATCTCTGCGCCGCAATGCCTCTGGTTGATCCGCACGAGGTGCTCGACGCGTGCACCGTCGCGGCCCGGGAGGCGACCGAGCGATGGAGTTCGGAGACCGCCGCGCACTGGTGGGAGATCGCCGTGCAGATCTTCGACCAAGTGCCCGCGCCGGAGCGGTCGCCGGACGATCGTGACGACCTGCTGGTGGCCCGGGTGGAGGCACTGGCCCGCGCCGGTCGCGGCCAGACCGTTCTCGACGTCGTTGGTGCCGGCCTGCTCGACGCGGTGCGGGAGGGACGCACCTCGACCGCCGGGCGGCTCGCCGCGGCACTCCTGCGTGCCGCCGGGGGGTGGCCCTGGGTGTCGTACGGCCGGGATCCCGGGCCGCTGCTCGAACGCCTCGGTGCGCTGGAACCGTTCGTCGTGGCCGATCCCGTCGCGCACGCCCGGGTTCTGTCCGCGCTTGCGGTCGGCAGCTGCTACCACCCGGATTCCACGGTGCCCGACGGCATGAGCCGCCGCGCGCTCGAACTCGCCCGCGCCCAGGGGGATCCGGATGTGATCGCGGATGCGCTGCTGGGCCGGATCATCCTCTTCTCCGGGGTGGCCCGCCACGGTCGGGAATCGGTCGACCTGTTGACCGAACTTCTCGAACTGCCACACCAGCAGTCGCGGGTCGACGACGTCATCGTGCACACGGTCGCGAGCATGACGCAGATGAATCTCGCGAACACCGAGGCCGCCGCCGCGCACGTGCGCCAGGGCATCATCGGCTGCGACCTGTTGCGCCTACCCGTGGTCCGAGTCCAACTCAGGTGGATGGAAGGCACCCTCGCGGAGTGGCGCGGCGACCTCGAAGAGGCCGCGCGACAATACGACACGGCCCGGCAGATCCACCTGCAGACCGAGCTGTACACCGCGGGCAGCGCCGATCTCGCCCAGAACACCCTGAAATGGGAGCTGGGCCAGGTGGCCGACACGACGCCCGGGTTCGTCGAGCCGCGGGCGTGGAGTATCGCGATCGCGGCGGCACGGGGAGACCGGCAGACCGCGGTCGACGGGCTCGCGCGCTGGGTGGAGGAGCCGGGGCCGGACGTGTGGACCACGCTCGGCCACCAGACGCTTCTCGCGCATGTCGTCGCCGATCTGTCCCTGTCCGAATACGCCGACCTGTTCATCGGACAACTCGAGCCCTTCCCGGACCGGATCGCGACCGTGGGGCAGGTGGGGGTCGTCGGTGCGGTGGCCGAGGCGTCCGCACGACTGCACGCGCTGCTCGGGCGGACCGATCAGGCGTCGGCTCTGCTGGAGCAGGCCGAGCAGATCGCGCACCGCACGTCGGGCGCGCCGACGTTGTTGCGATGCAGACTGCTTCGCGCGCAGCTCGCACCGGACTCGCCCGCACGCGTCGGCGAACTGTCCGCGGTCGCCGAGGAATCGCAGCGCCGCGGGATGCTCGGACTGGCGGCGCAGGCACGGTCGCTGCTGGCCTGAGGCAGGGATCTCGGCCCGCGGCCCCGGTCGCCGACGCCACTTGGCCGAAACTTGGATCCGCGCCCTCGCGGTACGCAAGAACCAACCAAGCGGACCCGGACATCCTTTCGTCACGCCCCGAAGGCGGACGACGAAAGGAAGTTTCCATGGACCTCCAGACCCCGGTGAGCGACGAGACGATCGCGTCGCTCCGTGCGTCTCTGACCGGCTCTGTCGCCCTTCCCGGTGAACCCCTGTACGAGTTGGCGACACCGTGGAACCTGGCCGTGCCGGTGACCCCGCGTGCGGTCGTCGTGGCCGCGGACACCGGCGATGTCGCGGCGACTGTCCGCTTCGCCGCGGAGCACGGTCTCCGGGTCGCGGTGCAGCGCACCGGCCACGGTGCGGTCGCGGTGAGCGGTGACGTTCTGCTGGTGCACACCGGGCAACTGAACGAGTGCGTCGTCGATGCCGGCACCCGCACCGCGCGCGTCGGTGCCGGGGCGATCTGGCAGGACGTGCTCGACGCGGCGGCGCCGCACGGCCTGGCGCCGCTGACCGGCTCCTCCGCCACCGTCGGGGTTGCCGGCTTCCTCACCGGTGCGGGCATCGGCCCGCTGGTGCGCACCTATGGACTGTCCTCGGACCACGTGCGGGCGTTCGACCTCGTCACCGGCGACGGAGCGCAGCTGCGCGTCACCCCGGACGATCACGCCGAACTGTTCTGGGGCCTTCGCGGCGGCAAGGCCACACTGGGGATCGTCACGGCGGTCGAGATCGACCTGCTGCCGATCAGCCAGATCTACGGTGGTGCACTCTATTTCGACGGTGACGACGCCGCGGCGGTCGCGCATGCCTGGCTCGACTGGTGCCGCGACCTGCCCGAGCACAGCTCCACCTCGATCGCCTTCCTGCAGTTGCCGCCGTTGCCGCAGATCCCGCCGCCGCTCGCCGGGCGGCTGACGCTCGCCGTCCGATTCGCCAGTGTCGCAGCGGAGAATGACGCCGCGGCCGAACTCGCGCGACTGCGCGCGGTGGCGACGCCACTGATCGACGCGGTCGGCCCGATGCCGTACGCGGCTCTGTCCGCGATCCACGCCGACCCGGTGGACCCGATGCCGACCCACGAGTTCAGCACCCTCACCCATGCGCTGCCGCACGAGGCCGTCGACGCGCTGCTGGCGGTGGCCGGACCCGGTTCCGGGTCGCCGCAGACGGTGATCGAGCTCCGGCTGCTCGGCGGGGCGCTTGGCCGCGAGCCCCGGCACCGCAGCGCCTTCTGCCACCGGGACGCCTCGTTCGCGCTGATGGTCGTGGGCGTGCTCGCTCCGCCCGTCGCCGAGGCGGTCGTCGAACACGCCCGGGGCGTCGAACAGGCCGTGGCGGCGTGGTCCACAGGGGGGACCCTGCCCAATTTCGCGGCCAGTGCCGACCCGGAGCGGATCGCCCGGTGCTACGACGAGGACACCCGGCACTGGCTCAGCGCGCTCGCGAACGAGCACGACCCGAACGGCGTCCTGCGCGTGGGTCAGGTCGTGCGCCTCCCGGTGTGACCGGTGTTCGGCGGGACGAACAACGAACAAGGAACCAATCGAAAGGCTTCACAGTGAAGATAATTCGTACCTCCGCCTGCGTGGTCGCGGCGTGCGCGACGCTCACCCTGGCCGCCTGCAGTTCGCCGGCGCACTCGGTCGGACACAGCGGCCATGGCGGGTTCAGCGGTTCGAGCGGTTCGAGCGACGGCCCGGGAATCCAGGTGGGTGAACAACACCCGCTGGGCAACGGAACGTCCCGAACCTACGTCGTGCGCGACGAGGCCGGACAGCCCGCCGAGGTCGGTATCCGGATCACCGCGTCCGCGCTCGACGGGCTGCCGGACGGACCCGATGCGCAGATGCAGATGTTGATGCTCGACCTGCCCGCAGGTGCACAGGACACCGGATTCGACAACGTCATGCTCGACTGGAATCCGAACGGGCACGAACCAGAGGTGCTCTTCGGTGATCCGCATTTCGACATGCACTTCTACACGGACGACATCCAGCAGGAAATCGACCCTGCCGCTCCGGATTTCGCGCAGAAGGCCGCGCACCTCCCGGATGCGAAGTACATTCCGGAGGGTTACGTGCCACCGCCCGGTCCCCCCGAGGCGAACACGGTGCCGTTCATGGGTATGCACTGGACCGACAGCGCGGACAACGTGATTCCGGGCGTTTTCGACTTCACCGAGGTCCTCCTCAACGGGTCGTGGGACGGGAAGTTCACCTTCATCGAGCCGATGATGACCCTGGAATGGCTGAAGACCCGTCCCGCCCTGCAGGAGCAGGTCAAACAGCCGTCGTCCTACCAGAAGACCGGGTACTACCCGACCACCTACTCGGTTCGATTCGACGAGACCGCGCAGGAGTACGTCATCGCGCTCGGTGGCATGACGATGCGACAGGCATCGTGAGGTGACCGCGGCACCTGCTTCTCCGCGACCGTCGGCGCCGTCTCCATCGAACGGTTGATTTCGCTCGACGTCCGGCGGGTCGGGATGCCCGTGAGTCACAACCCTGCTGAGATTGCGTAAGGGACCGTTGACCGGCCTCGGCACCGACTCAGGAGGGCAGCGATGACCGCGGACGAAGTCGAGATCGCACCGCCGGCCGACCGGCGAACGTGGATCGGTTTGGGGGTGCTCGCGGCCGGCCTGTCGATGATCGTCGTCGACGGCACCATCGTCGGGGTCGCGTTGCCCGTGATCATCGACGACCTCGACATGGACCTGACGGACGCCCAGTGGGTGAACAGCGTCTACTCGGTGGTGTTCGCGGCGCTGCTGCTCACCGCCGGCCGTCTCGGTGACCGGCTCGGCCGACGGTCGATGTTCATCGCCGGGGTGCTGGTGTTCCTGCTGGGCAGCGTGCTGGCCGCGCTCGCCGGAAGCGCCTCCGCGCTGATCGCGGCCCGGGTCGTGCAGGGCGTCGGCGGCGCGTTCGTGCTGCCGACCACGCTGTCGAGCGTCAACGCGACGTTCCGCGGCCGGGACCGGGTGATCGCGTTCGCGGTGTGGGGTGCGGTGATCTCCGGCATGGCGGCGGTCGGCCCGCTACTGGGGGGCTGGCTGACCACGTACTTCACCTGGCCGTGGATCTTCGTCGTCAACATCCCGATCGGTGTCGCGGTCATCGTCGGCGCGCTGCTGACGGTCCGCGACACCCGCGCGACGATCACGGTGCCGGGCCTCGACGTGGACGGGTTGCTGCTCAGCGCGATCGGGTTCGGTGGGGTGATCTTCGCGCTCATCGAGGGGCAGAGCCTGGGCTGGTGGAAGCCGATCGCCGAGTTCAGCGTCTTCGGGTTCACGTGGCCTGCGGATGCGCCTGTGTCGGTCGTCCCGGTGGTGGGCGCCATCGGCGTTGTTGCGCTCGTGCTGTTCGTCCTGTGGGAGCGGCACCGGGCGGTCGGCAGCCACCGGTCCGCCATCCTCGACCTGAACCTGTTCCGCGTGCCGACGTTCAGCTTGGGGAACGTGACGGCCCTGGCCGTCGCGATCGGAGAGTTCGGTCTGCTGCTGGTGTTGCCGCTGTTCCTCGTCAACGCGCTCGGACTGTCCACCATGGGTGCCGGGTTCGTGCTCGCGGGAATGGCGTTGGGGGCGTTCGCGTCCGGGGCGGCGGCCCGGCATCTGGCGGCCGCTCTCGGTGCGACCCGGGTGGTGATCATCGGGTTGGCGCTCGAGGTGGTGGGTGTGGTTGTGGTCGCGGTGTTCGTCTCCTCGACCGTGTCCCCGTGGCTGCTGGCGGTGCTGCTCGCCGTCTACGGCGCCGGGTTGGGACTGGCCTCCGCCCAGCTCACCGGCACGGTGTTGGCCGACATCCCGACGGAGAAGTCCGGTGAGGGCTCGGCCACCCAGAGCACCGTCCGGCAGTTGGGTGCGGCACTCGGGTCGGCGATCCTGGGTGCGGTGCTGTCGGTGTCGCTCGCGCACACCCTCACCGACCGGCTCGAGCCGGTGCCCGGGGTGCCCGCGCAGGCGCAGGAACAGTTGGTGAACGCGACCCGGGACTCGGCGGGCGGCACCATCACCGGGTTGCGGGAGCAGGGGGAGACCGGCCGGCTCGGGCCCGCGGGGCCGGAGGTGACGACCGCGCTGGCCGAGGGGTTCGGTGACGCCACCCGGGTCTCGCTGTTCGCCGCGGCCGGCTTCCTCGCGCTGGGCCTGGTGTCGGCGACGGCCCTGCACGCGCGGGCGCGACGCGACGACGCGGCCATCACGTGACGGCGCGGTCCCGGTCGTAGGCCGCGACGACCCGTTTCGGCGCGGTCAGTCGCCACGCCTCTTCGATCAGCTCGGCGAGCTCGTCCGGATCGACGCGGCCGATCACCACGTCGACCCAGCCCCACCGGCCGAAATAGGGCGGGACGCGGAACACGTCCGGGTTCTCGTCGAGCAGCGCCGCCTGGTCGTCGCGGGTCGCCTTGAGGCACACCGTCGGGGCGTCCGAGCCGAGCAGTGCGAAGATCTTGTTCCGAACCCGGTACGTGGGCTGGTCACCCCAGCTCGGGACCACCACCTCCTCGGCCTCGGGCAGGGCCAGCAGCATCGCGCACACTTCGCGTCTGGAGGCCATGGTTCCTTTCTAGCGCAGACGCGCGGCACGGGCCTGTGAGACGGTGGGATCGCCGCTCCACGACACTCGAGGAGGACCGCCCGTGGACACCGCCACCGTCACCGTCGGGGACCTGATCGCGCACCTGTCCCGGCCGTCGGGAACCGACCCGGACACCGGTGGCGCGATGCTGCTGTTGCCGATGATCACCGGCATCGACGCCCAGGTCCGCGAGTACGCCGCCGACATCGCCGCCGCGGGGATGACGGCGCTGGTGTGGGATCCGTGGCACGGACCGAGCGCCGACGACACGCCCCGGGAGCGGCTGGTCGAGTTGATGGGGCAACTCGACGACGAGCGGTGCCTCGCCGAGATGCGGACCCTCCTCGACCACCTGCGCTCGGACCTCGGGTTCGAGCGGGTCGGGGTGATCGGCTGGTGCCTCGGCGGGCGGCTCGCGCTGCTCCTCGGTGCGCGGGACCCGGCCCTGGCGAACGTGATCGCTTACCACCCGTCGATCTACGACCCGCCGGCGCCGAACCACACCCTCGACACCGTCGCGGCCGCGTCGGACATCGAGGCCCCGGTGATGATCCTGCACGCCGGCGCGGACGTCGTGATGACGGCGGGCACGCTGGGCAGGCTGCGCGCCGCCCTGGAGTCGCGTCCGCGCGGCGCGACCATCGTGCACACCTACCCGGGCGCCGAGCACGGGTTCAGCTCCCGTGCCCGGCAGGACGATCCGGTGAACGCGGCGGCCTACGCGGTGTCGTGGCCGCAGGCCCTCGCGTTCACGTCGGCGACGGTGTCCTGAGCCGGTTCAGCCCGTCGTCGCCAGCGCGGCGGCGAGGCCGAACACGACAGCGAGCGCGGCGATCTCGACGGTTGCGCGTCGCAGCGAATCCCGTTCGGGGGTGCGGTGCCCCGCGGCCGCCGGGACCCAGGTGCGACGCCACCACCAGCCGAGCGCGGTCAGCCCGGCCAGGCCCACGGCCTTGGCGAGCAGGATCCGTCCGTAGCCGGTGTCCACGAGCGCACCGACCCCGCCGAGCGCGACGGCGGCGTCGACCACGCCGGTCACCGCGAGGGCGGCGACGCACTTCCAGGCGAGGTCGGAGTAGCGGGGAAGCAGCGTCGCCCACGCCCCGCGGCCGCGGAGCAGCAACGCCATCGCGAGCAGCGGGCCCAACCACAGGGCCGCCGCCAGGACGTGCACGGCGACGAGCACCGAGCCGAGCGTCTGCGCGGACATGTGCCCGGTCACCGGGCGGGCGAGCAACGCGACGGCGGCGACCGCCGCGATCGGGGTCAGCGGCCACTGCGCCCCCCGCCGGTACCCGACGGCGGCGACGGCGGCCACGGCGACAGTGCACGCCACCGCCGCCGCACCGAGCTGGCCGACGCTGATCTGCGCGACGAACCGGCCGAACGCGGCGGGGCTCAGTGCCCCGGCCGCGACCTCACTGGTCTGGGCGGCCTCTGCGACGAGCAGCGCCGCCTCCGTCACCGCCCACGCGCCCGCCGTGACGGCCAGGGGACGCCACAGCAGGGGACGTGGCACGGCCGGTCGACGGTCGCCGCGCTGCAGCAGGTCGAGGACGCACAGACCGAGCACCGTCGACCCGAGCAGGTCCGCCAGCACCCGGATCGTCGCCGCCGCGTCGGGCCCGGCCGGTGCGGCGAGCAGCCAGGCCAACCCGACCCCGGCCAGCGCCGCAGGCACCGCGAGCAACAGGCGCTCCGCACCCGTGCGCCTTTCCGGTGGCCAGAGCTGCCAGAAAGGCGCACGCGCGGCGGAGCCGCCGGTCACTGCTTCGGCTTGCGCAGGGCGAACGCCAGCCCGCCGCCGAACACCACGACCGCGGCGACGATGAACGGCCACAGCGGCAGCCCCGAGCCGTCGTCGTCGGAGCCGGACCCGCCGCCGGCCGGGGCGCCGGGGGTGCCGGTGCCCTCGGTGGTCAGCGTGAACGTGCTTGTGCCGCTCACCGGATGCCCGTCCGCGGACGTCACGCGGTACGCGATCGTGTACTCGCCGACCGGTCCGAGTTCGCCGACAGGGACGCTGATCGACGGGCCGGACACCGTCGGGTCACCCTTCGACCACAGGTTCCCGTCCGGACCGACCACCGTCAGCGACGCGAAGCTGGACTGCAGCGGCTCGTTGAACGTGACGGTGACCTGCTCCGGTCCCGACGCGACGGACGCGCCCGACTCGGGACTGGTCGCGATGGCCGCGGAGTGCGCACCCGCCACCCCGACCCCGGTCAGCGCGGCGAGTGCGGTCAGCACCCCGAGCACGAGGACGCGCAGGCGGGCGCTCACGAGCGCCGGCTCCGGACCAGGGCGCCGAGGCCGAGGGCGGCGCCGAGCGCGCCGAGGACCAGGCCGATGCCGCCGAGCCAGCGGGCGGTGCTGTCGGTGGCGTCGACGTCCTCGGCGGTGGTGGAGGCGTGGGCGCCGTGGGCGTCCCCGGACTCCGATGCCTCGGCCAGCGTCAGGCCCGGGGCGGGCTTGTCGGGTTCGGCGCCGTCCGGGCCGGGCTGCTGATTCCAGGCGACGACCTGACCGTCGCTGTAGGTCTGCACCGCGGGGAACGACACCGACTCCTGCTCGGGCAGCGGCCCTGCGGACAGGGCGAACTGCTGGAACTGGCCCGGGCCGACGGACACGCCGGGGTCCGCGGTCCACGCGACCGCGGTGGCCTCCCCGGTCGACGGGTCCTTGGTCACCTGCGAGGTCCAGCCCGGGATCGGTTCGGTGCGTGCGGACTTCAGGTTGGGCAGGGTGACCTCGAGCTTGGTGGTGCCCGCGGTCTCGGACTCGGTGGGCACCTTGAAGGTCAGCACCGTGTAGCCGCCCTGGGCGGCGTCGGGGGCGACGACGCCGACGTGGGCGGTCGCGATGCCGGAACCGCACAGGAGCAGCCCGGCGGTCGCGCCGGCGACGAGCGCGGCGCGGGAGGAACGGATGTTCATTTGTCGTCTCTCGTTCGAGGAAGGGTTCGTCGGTGGGCTGTCAGGCCACCGACGGGGGTCCCCGTCTCGAGACGACATGGTCGAGGAATCGGTGCGGGAGGGTTTCGGGGGCCGTCGGGACGGCGCGTCGCGGGTGGGGACGCGGGGCGCCCGCGGGTCCGCGCAGGACGACGCGCAGCGCCCGGGTGATCGGCCCGTACAGCCGCTCGGCGGCCAGGATCAGCGCCGTGCACACCGCGGTCGCGGCCGCGTGCGCGGCGAGCATCGACATCCCCCGCGCGCCGACATCCGAATGCTGGTGGGTCAGCGTGGTCGACAGGGTCAGGTGCCCGACGAGTTGCCCACCGATCAGGGTGGCGACCAGGGTGGCGCGGTTGCCGCGCGTCGTCGTCGCCAGGCCGGCGGCCACCGCACCGGCCCCGGCGCAGCACAGCACCAGCAGGGTCAGTGCCGCGGACGTCGGGTAGCCGCCCCCGCCGAGGCCGTGCCCGGCGACCGAAAGCGCCGCCGTCAGCGCACCGACCGCGCCGCCACGCAGGGTGGCGGCGTCGGTGGCGCGGGGCGACGGCACGGGTGCGTTCGGGAGGTCAGCGCACGCCGAGCCGGGCGAGCAGATCGGCTTCGACGCCGTCGAGTTCCGCCGCGATGGCCTGATGTGCGGCCCTGCGGCGCTGCGTGGGCATCTGCTCGGATGCGCGCACGGCGGTCTCGAGTTCGCCGAGCCGGCCGCGGACAGCGGCGAGGAACGAGGCGGTCTCGGCGTCGGGGAATCGGGTCGCGATCTCGTCCGTGGTCCGTTCGGCACCGGCGATCCGGGCGCTCAGGCGCGCGCCGTGTCCGGTGTAGTTGCCGAGGTCCTCGGCGGCGATGCCCATCCGGCCGGCCTTCTGCTGGTCGAGCTGGCCGCGCACTGCCATCGCGCCCCGGTAGGCGAGCGGCGCCAGGACCGGGGTGAGCAGCCGCGCGATGCCGAGGTATCGGCGCACCTGGCCCACGCTGATGCCGGACCGGTTGGCGGCCTTCTCCTGCGCTTTCAGCGTCGCTACCTGCGCTTTTTCGACCTTCTTCGCCGACTTTGCCTCGGCCCGCATCTTCTTGCGTTCGTTGCGGGCGCCGTGCTTGGCCTCGAGCTTCGCCTTGTGTTTGAGCGCCTTCGCCTCGGCACGCCGGGTCGCGCGGGACTTGCGTTTCTTGAACAGACCCATCCGGGTGGCCCCTCCATCTGGTGCTCGAGCGCCGAAACACTGCCGACTACAGGGTATCGGTGAGACCGCGTCGGCCCGCCTCCGGAGTCGGGCGGGTGCGCGGGCTGTCGGACCGGCGGACCATAATCTCTTTTATCGTGAATTCTTCGCAAGGCCCCCGGCAGCCGACCCGGCCGGTCGACACCGCAGCCGCCCCGACGGGGCGGCGGCCGGTGCTCATCGACCCGAGAGCGTTGACCGGGTGCCGGCACCGCGTCCACCTCGACACGGCGTATCCCCAGGTCGTCGCCGACGTTCCGGAGGACATCGGGGTGCAGCAGCGGCGGGAGGCGGCACGGGCGTTCCGGGAGGCGATGCGGGACCGATTGATGACGGTGCCCGCCGGGCACAGTTGGCTCATCATCGACCCGACCACCCCCGCGGGCGAGCGGGCCGCGGCCACCCTGCAGGCGTGCGCCGACGGCGTCGACCGGATCTGGGGCGCGGTGCTGCCGCTGGAGTTCGACACCGGTCGGCGCGGGCGGGCCGAGCTGCTGATCCGGGACCGGGAGCGGGGTGGCTACATCCCGGTGATCGTCGTCAACCACAAGGTCACCGATCCGGGCAGTGGTGCGGTGACCTCCGGCCTCGACGACTGGGCACCGGCGGTCGACGAGACCAGGAAGGTGCGGGCCCAGCTGCGTGACCAGTTCCGTCTCGCGCAGATCCACCGGATGCTCGAGCGGCACGGGCACGCCAGCCCCGGCGTGCTCGGCGGCGCCATCGGCTACGGCGGCGAGTGCATCCTCGTGCACGACCTGGCCGAGGTGCTGGACCAGTACGACGAGCGGTTCGCCGACCGGATCGCCGTCGCGCGAGGAGAAGTGCCCACCGCGCCGTCGCAGCTGGGGGAGTGCCGGTCCTGCCCGTGGTGGCCGGACTGCAAGGCGTCGCTGACCGAGGCCAGGGACGTGAGCCTGGTCGCGACGGGGTCGCGGGCGGACGTGCTGCGCGGTGCGGGCGCGAACACCATCGACGCGCTCGCGGCGTGGGACGGTCCGCCGCCGGAGGACTGGCAGGGCAACGGTTTCGAGGACGCGGTGGTACTCGCGAAGGCGTGGCTGTCGGGAGTGCCGCTGGTACGCCGGTCCGCGGAGGTGACGGTGACCCGTGCCGACGTCGAGGTGGACGTCGACATGGAGAGCTACCAGGAGCACGGCGCCTACCTGTGGGGCACCCTGCTCACCGAGGGCGGGGTGACGCAGCCGTACCGGCCGTTCGTCACCTGGGATCCGCTGCCGACCGTCGACGAGGCGCGCTCGTTCGCCGAGTTCTGGACCTGGCTGACGGAGACCCTCGAGCGAACCCTGGCGCAAGGGAAAACCTTTGCCGCCTACTGCTATTCGCGGTCCGCAGAGGACAAGTGGCTGCTGGACTCCGCCACCCGGTTCGCGGGACTGCCCGGGATCCCGACGAAGGCGCAGGTTCGCGCGTTCATCGACGGACCGCACTGGGTGGACATCTACCAGGCGGTGAGCGACCAGTTCATCTGCCCGAACGGCAAGGGACTCAAGAAGATCGCGCCGGTCGCCGGGTTCCATTGGCGGGACGCCGAGGCGAGTGGCGAGGCGTCGATGAGCTGGTACCGAGAGGCCGTCGGGTACGACGGAGAGTCGGATCTCACCCAGCGCGAGCGGTTGTTCGTCTACAACGAGGACGATGTGCGCGCGACGAAGGTGTTGCGGGAGTGGATGACCGACCGCGCCGAGGTCGAGGTGCCGCTCGCCGCGGACCTGTAGCGATCGGGCCGGGGGTAGCCCCGAGACGCGCGCCCCGCGCCAACGGAGTTGCCTGAGGACGTGTGCCGGCTTCATCGCGGGTCGGATCAGCAGGTTGCCGCGTGCACACAGGTTTTCGGGCGTGCACACGGGTGTTGGGCGTACAGCACCCGTGTGCGTGCTCCATCGGGTGTGTGCACCGAGGTTCTGGCGGAGAGGTTGGGTGGCTGAGACCCCGCCCCGAACAGGGCACGCGGTCGGCGCTCGCCGAGCTGCGGCGGTGCACCCCCTGAGCGCCGGGGTGCACCACCACGAGACTCGCTACCGCGGGGTCATGCGCAGCGCGCCGTCCATGCGGATGGTCTCGCCGTTGAGGTAGTCGTGCTCGACGATCATCTGCGCGAGCTGCGCGTACTCCGCCGGCTGGCCGAGGCGGGACGGGAACGGCACACCGGCCTCGAGGCCCTTGCGGTACTCGTCGGTGACGCCGGCGAGCATCGGGGTGTCGATGATGCCGGGGGCGATGGTGTTGACGCGGATGCCGTACTGGGCGAGGTCGCGCGCCGCGGGGACGGTCATGCCGTGCACGCCGCCCTTCGACGCCGAGTAGGCGATCTGGCCGATCTGGCCCTCGAACGCGGCGACCGAGGCGGTGTTGATGACGACGCCGCGCTGGCCGGACTCGTCGACTGCGTCGGTCTTGGCGATCGCGTCCGCCGCCAGGCGCATCACGTTGAACGTGCCGAGCAGGTTGACGGTGATGACCGTGCGGAACAGTTCGAGGTCGTGCGGGCCGTTCTTGGACAGGATGCGGCCCGCCCAGCCGACGCCGGCGCAGTTGACGACGGTGCGCAGCGGCACACCCGAGGCGACGATCTGGTCGACTGCGGCCTGCACCTCTTCGGCGCTGGTGACGTCGGTGGGGATGAGGGTGACGCCGGCGGGGATGTTGTCGCCCGCGCGCTCGATGGACTGCGCGAGGTCGAGCCCGAAGACGGTCGCGCCGGCCTCCGCGAAGCGCTTCGCCGTGGCGGCGCCGAGCCCGGAGGCCGCCCCGGTGACCAGTGCCGCGGTTCCCTGGATTTCCACTGTCGATCCCCTTTCGTGACGGCCATTACTTGGGCGTCCTAGTACTTGCTGAAACGATAACGCAGGACGCGTGAGCCGGGTTGAGGGCAGTTCACCGAACTGGTGGCCGAATCGTTGTTCCGGCCGCGCGCCTTTTGGTTGCGTAAAACGCTTGACCTGCGGTGATGTGGATTCTCGAAAGCGCGTGCGGGGTGGATGGCGGGTTCTAGTCTGTCGCCGTCGGGGGTGTCCGATGACTGTGGCGCCCGTCATTGCACATCGAAATGGAGTGACAACTTGCGAAAGAACTTCTTGCGCCGCGGCGCACCGATCCTCGCTGCCGTGGCGGTCGTCGTGGGCGGATTGACCATCGGGGCGGGTGCCGCGGGTGCGAGCTGCAACGTCCCGGTTGACTGTGGCGTTGATTGGTGGTTCCGCAGCGGGACAGTCGAGAACGTCACGGTCAACGGCAGTGGCGACTACAAGGTGGCCCGGGGGAATGCGACTGACTTCTCTGCCGGCTTCTCGGCCTCGGGTAACCCGGACAGAAGCCTCACGAAGATCGTGTACCACGTGCCGGCGGAGCTCGTGTTCCAGGCGGTCAGGCTGGAGCAGCTCGCGTTCGACGGGGCCGAAACCACACGGGAGACGCTGCCCACCGGCGCAGTGACCACCGACCGTGCGGCCGGGACCGTCACCATCGACGCACCGGCAGGGGGATGGCAGCTGCCTCAGACCGGGGCTGGCAACGTCAGGGTGGAGGTCGACTACAAGGCTCCGCGCAATGCCTCCCTCTCCCGGCTCCCCATCGGCCTGACGTTCGAGGTGTCCGGAATCGACGGGCCCCAAGGCTGGGCGCACTGGGCGGACACGTCGATCGTCAGGACGCCGCAGGAGGAGCAGGTTGACGCGTATGTGGGGTCGGTGGAGTCGCAGTTCGACTACGCCAGCAGCTTCAGTAGTGCGGATATCGACTTCGGAAGCCTCGCGACCGGCTCCGAGACGGGTTCGAACTGATTCCGGCGTGGATCGGGACGCCGCGAGCTTTATCGCTCCGAGGTAGGTGTCCGGCGCGTGTGACGGCGATGGTCGGGGACCGTGATTCTGGTTCAACGGTGGTTCGTTGGCCCGGGTGGTCGCGGTGTCCGATCCATCACGATGAAGCACATTGCGTACAACGCTTGACCTGCGGTGATGTCGACTTTCGAAAGTGGCGTGCCGGGCGACCGGCGGGCGCTGGTCTGCCGTCGTCGGGGGTGTCCGACGGCTGTGGCGCCCGTCATGTGCACATCGAACAACAACTGGGGCCAGGTCCGGCTCGTGACCGTCGGCCGCCCCGGACGGTCAGGCGCAGTCGATGCACCGCCGGGCGGCGGGCAGGGCGTCCAGGCGTTCCGGGCTGATCGGACCTCCGCACTTCTCACAGATCCCGTAGGTGCCGGCGTCGAGGCGCCGCTCGGCGGCGTCGAGTTCGTCGAGGTCTCGCCGGGCCTCGGCGAGCAGCGACGCCGTCTGGGCGCGCTCGAACGCCACGGTCGCGCCCTCGGGGTCGTGCTCGTCGTCATCGGTTGTCAGGTGCGACCCCTCGATGATCTCGGCGAGCCGGGCGTTGAGGAAGTCGATGCGGTGCGCGGCGTCGGCGCGTTCGGCGGCGATGCGCTGACGCGACGTGACGACGCCTGATTCCGGAAGCGTCATACCCGGTTCAACGTGAAACCGCTCGGATCCGATACCCATGGTGGTCAGTCCGGGGTGTGGAAGTTCGTCAGCTCGTAATGAAGCGTCGGCGTGCGCATCACCTTGTGCGTCGCCCGCACCAGCACCCCTTGCAGGACGGGGAAGCGGTGGTCGATTGCGTGCGAGGCGGCCTCGTTCTCGGGTCCCGACAGCAGCCGGGCGGTTGCCGCGACGGGCTCCGGTCCGGTCGGCTTGCCGGACCAACTACAGGGGCTCAGCCGCACCTCGGGGAAGTTGCGCAGGCGCTTGTTCTTCGACGCCCGGCCGGGGGTGCGGAAATAGGTGTGGGTGCCGTCGAGGGCGATGTTCACCGGTGTGTCCACCCAGGTTCCGTCCCGCTTGCGGGTCTGCAGCAGCACCACCTTGGCGGCTGCGACGGATTTCGGGGGTACCTGTTCGGTCATGTCCAACCCTCCCGTGGGTGACGACGTGACACCTCCAGTGTCCTCCCGACACCGTCGTGACGGCGGTCTATCGACGATCTTCCAGCGGCAATCCGACCGATCAGTCCTGTGGCTTCACCTGGTCGATGCCTCGGGAACGCATGGAAGGCCCGCAGGGCGATCGACGACCACCCGGCGTCGGCCGCGGAACAGGTGTCGCGCCTGCCCGGCGGCTCACCCTCGTGCGGCCCGGTTAAGCTCCTGCACTCATGGCACTCAGCGCGACCCTGTACACCTTCACCCTCCAGTTGGCCGACGTCGATCGCGGTGTCTACCAGGACCTGGAGTTGCGGGTCGCCCGGCATCCGTCCGAAACCGCCGAGTTCATGCTGACGCGACTGATGGCCTACTGCCTCGAGTACGAGGACGGCATCGCCTTCAGCGACGGCGGGGTGTCCGCCACCGACGAGCCCGCCGTCCTCGTCCGCGACCTCACCGGCCGCCTCACCGCCTGGATCGACATCGGCGCACCCGACGCCGACCGCATCCACCGCGCCGCCAAACTCGCCGACCGCGTCGCCATCTACACCCACCGCGACCCGGCGAAGGTCCTGGCCCCGCTCACCGGCAAGCGCATCCACCGGGCCGAATCCATTCCCCTCTTCAGCTTCGACCGCTCCTTCGTCGATGCGGCTGCCGCAGCCGTCGAACGCCGCAACACCGCCGCCATTTCCGTCACCGAGCGGTCGCTGTTCCTCGACCTGAACGGAACGGGTTTCAGCACGCCGATCGAGGAGCATCGCCTCGCGTAGTCGGCACAGCCCCGGCTCAGCGAATCCCGTCCCGCCGCAAGGCGATCGAGACGGCGGCGGCCCGCGAGTCGACGCCGAGCTTTGCGTAGATGTGCGCGAGGTGGGTCTTCACCGTGGCCTCGCTGATGAACAGCCGCCGGCCGAGTTCCTTGTTCGTCAGCCCCTCCGCCAGCAGCGCCAGCAGTTCCGCCTCGCGGGCGGTCAGGGCCTGGTCGGGGCGGCGCATCCGGTCCAGCACCCGCGCCGCGACCGGCGGCGACAGCACGCTCTGGCCGGTGACCGCCCCGCGGATCGCGGCGAAGATGTCCCGGGGCGCGGAGTCCTTGAGCAGGTAGCCGATCGCGCCCACGTCGAGCGCGCGGACCACGTCGGCGTCGGTGTCGTAGGTGGTGAACACCAGCACCGGCTGCTCGGGCCGGTCGGCGCGGATCCGGCGGATGGCCTCCACCCCGTCGATCCCGGCGCCCAGCGCGAGGTCCATCATCACCAGGTCGGGGGAGCGGTCGGAGCACAGTGAAACGGCGTCCTCGCCGCTGTCCGCCTCGCCGACCACCTCGATGTCCGGCTGGGAGTCCAGCAGGGCACGCAGCCCGGCCCGCACCACCAGGTGGTCGTCGACCAGCAGTACGCAGATCACGACGCGTCCCCGACCGGGATCTGCGCCGCGACGACGGTGCCCTCGCCGGGGGAGCTCTCGACGGCGAACGTGCCGCCGAGCGCCTCGACCCGCTGACGCATCGCGGGCAGCCCGAAGCCGCCGGCGTCGTCGACGACGAACCCGACGCCGTCGTCGTAGATGTCGAGGGCGACGGCGTCCGGCAGGTACGTGAGGGTCACTCCGACAGTCTGCGCCTGCGCGTGCCTGCGGATGTTCGACGCCGCGCTCTGCGTGATCCGCAGCAGCGCGTGCTCGACGTCGGACGGCAGCGGCACCGCCTCGCCGACCACGCGCAGCTGCGCGGAGGGCACGTAGCCGCGGACGGCCGCCAGGAGCGCGGCGTTGAGGGACTGGGTGGCCAGGTCCGGCGAGCTGAGGTGGTGCACGAGGTCGCGCGTCGCGGCGAGATTCTCCCGCAGCAGCGTCGTCGCGGTGCGGACCTCGCCCCGGGCTCGCTGCCCGGGTTCCATCTCCTCGGCGGCCTCGAGGTGGAGCAGCGCGCTCGTCAGTCCCTGGGTGACGGTGTCGTGGATCTCGCGCGCGAGCCGCTCCCGCTCCGACAGCACCCCGGCCTCGCGCTCGGTCTCGGCGAGTTTCGACTTGGCCTCGACGAGTTCGCCGAGCAACCGTTCCCGCTCGGCGCTGTCCCGTTCGACCTGCCCGTACGCCAGGACGATCAGCGCCCCTGTGCACAACGGGGCCAACAGGACCGCCCACTCGGTGCGGCCGCTGAACGACGCGAACTCCACACCCGCGAAAACCGCGAGGGCGGCGACGATCAGGTACGCGGTCCACCGGGGAAAGGCCCGGGTGCACAGGAAGAAGATCGGGAACGCGGTCCACGCGAAGCTCGGCGCCAGCCACACCAGCGCCACCCACGTCGTCAGCACCGGCCACACCCACGGCTGCCACACCCCGCCGCGGCGGGACAGCACCACGATCACGGCGTACAGCGCCGCCAGCACGACGATCAGACCGGCGACGACCACCCATCGCCCGCTGACCCCGTGGTACGTCAGGTACCGCGCCGTGGACGCCGCCAGCAGCACGTAGAAGGAGAGGTGGATCGCGACGCCCAGCGGGCCGCGGAGGGCCTTGTCCTGCACCGCGCCGATCCTACGGACGACGGAGTGGCTGCGGATCGGCCATTCGGATGATCCGGTGCCACCCGAACGGCCGACACCGGGGCAGACGGGCGGGCGATGCCGAACCGGGGGTTCCGGGGCGAGGCTCGAATCGATCGATTCACCACCCGACGAAAGGTTCGACGATGACCGTCTCCCGCCGCCTGCCCCGTGCCCTTGCCATCACCGTGCCCGCGGTGGCCCTGCTCGCCGCGACGGCCTGCGGTGCGCCCGAGGACGCCGCCGCGGCGCCGACCACCGAGATGACCCCCGCCGCGGTGGTGTCGCAGCAGCAGGCCGACGGTGACGCGGGCACGGTGAGTGCGAACCGGCTGTCGGTGGCCACGGCCGGTCGCGCCGCGCAGGCCGCGCTGGCCAAGTGCCAGGCCGACGGCCTCGGCTTCGTCACCGTGTCCGTGGTGGATCGTGCCGGCAACGTGCAGGCGATGCTCCGCGGCGACAACGCCGCCCAGCACACCGTCGAGGCGTCGCGGGCCAAGGGCTACACGGCTGCGGCGTTCGGCGCGAACACCAGCGACCTCGCCGGCCGCGCGAAGGGCGACGGCCCGACCGTCGCCGACCTGCCGGGCACCCTGTTCCTGCCCGGCGGGGTCACGGTGAAGGTGGGCAACGCCTCGATCGCCGGCATCGGGGTCGGCGGTGCACCCGACGGCAACGCCGACCAGGCCTGTGCCGCAGCGGGTCTCGCCGCGATCGCGGGAAGCCTGAAGTGAGGTCCGGGGTCGCGGCCGCGGTCCTGACGGCCGCGGCCCTGACCGTGAGTGCGTGCGGAAGCGGGATTCCCATCGAGGGTGACTCTCCCGCAGCTGTTTCGAATGTCGAGACCGCACCGCCCGAGACCCCGGCCCCGCCCGCCGCGACGGGCGGAGCCCCACCGGTGTCGACGCGCGAGCTCGAGGACGCGTTGTTCGCCGCCGCCCGGACGAACGATGCGGATGCGGTGCGCGAGGCGTTGATTCGCGGCGCCGACCTCGAGGCCCGGGGAGAGGGCGACCGGACTCCGCTGGTCGCGGCGACGAAGGGGAACGCGGTCGCCGCGGCCACTGCGTTGATCGAGGCGGGTGCCGACGTGAACGCCAAGGACAGCATGCAGGATTCGGCGTTCCTCTACGCCGGCGCCGAGGGCCTGAACGAGATCCTCGCCCTCACCCTCGCCCACGGCGCGGATGTGCGGAGCCTCAACCGTTTCGGCGGAACGGCGCTGATCCCGGCAGCCGAGCACGGGCATGTCGAAACCGTGCGGACGCTCATCCGGGCGGGTGTGCCGGTGAACCACGTCAACGACCCGGGTTGGACGGCGCTGCACGAGGCGATCGTCTACGGCGACGGGTCGGCGCGGTACGTCGATGTCGTCGGGCAGCTGCTCGACGCAGGCGCGGAACCGTCCGTCCGCGACGCGCAGGACCGCACCGCTCTCCAGAACGCGCTGCAGCGGGGCCAGCACGAAGTGGCGGCGTTGCTCCGCGCCCGCGGCGACAGGTGACGAACGCAGCGTTGGTTGAGATTTGGTGCCTAACGCTGTGACCTGCGCAAAGTCGTCGGTGCGATTTCGCGGTGACGCGCCGGTGCGATCGCCTGTCCTGCGGGGCCGTCGGGGATGGGGCCAGCATCGGGCTCAGTCGGCTTCCCGCCGCGGCGGGAGAGCGTGTCAATGGCAGGACGCGCGGTGCGTGTTCACCGTCGATCCCGAGACGGATGATGTGACGGTCACGGCTTCCTCGGGCTCGATGCACCTCCCCACCGGGCAGAGTGCCTCGGAATTCTTCTCAGGTGCCGTCCGCATGGAGCTGACCTACGTGGCAACCGAGTTCGTCGGTGACGGGGAAACCTCGCTTCGATTCAGTGGTACCGGGGTGCCGGACTCGGGTTGGGTGGCAACAGGTCCCACCCGCGGGTCTGCCTGACCTCGGAGGGTTCTCCGGCAGTCTCGATCGCGGTGACGGCGGCTACGGGGCGTCGGAGCACGCGCCAGCCGCCTACCGGTCGAGGTTTCGTGAGTCTCCTCGACCGGTAGTGCGGTCTTGTCGCCGAACTCGCGAGGAGGAACGCGGATGAGACCGATTCGACGGTACCTGCGATCGTCCAGTAAAACCCAAGTAGCCCAACAAGTGCGATCGTTGGCTGTGAGGTTCGTGCAGCGGCTGGTCGCTGATCGTTGCGGTGTAAGCGTTTAGTGCTTCGGCTGGTGGGTGTGAATCTGATCGGTTTCGTTCCGGTCCGTCCGTACCATCCTCTACGGTGTGCGGGCGATCGGGGCGCGGGGGGGCACTGGGCCGACCGGCTTCCGGCGCAGAGGGAGATCGTGATGGTGGGTCGTGTGGCGCGTGCGGGTGGTGCGGCGCTTGCGGTGTTGGCGATGGCCGCGGGTGGTGTGGTCGCCGGTGGGGGTGGCGCGGGGGCGTTCTCCGTGGATCCGGGTTCAACCGCCGGAGCGCCGGTGTGTAAGCCATTCACCGACGAGGACGAGCTTCCTCAGGCACTCTGTGACGATCTCCGATTCGAGGCGTACGCGCCGGTGGGGGACTTCGATGTGTGGCTCTCGGGACGTGAGCGTGTGTATTCTGGTGAGAACCATGCGGTGCGAGCAGGTTTCAGGGCTCGCAAGGCCGGTGTCGAGCTCTCGAGTGCGACCGTCCGTACCCCGCACGGCTTCGAGTTCAAGGGCGGGACGGTCAAGCTGAACGGCACGGAGGTCGAGGCGACCTTCACGGTCGATCCCGCGACCGGGGATGTCACGGTCGCGGCCCCCGGTGGTGGTTGGACAGGCAACGTCAACATGGAGTTGACCTATCGGGCGGGCGGGCTCTCACTGACCGCTGCGGAGACCGCGTTGCGGTTCAGTGGCAGCGGGGTGCCTGATTCGGGGTGGGTGCTCAAGGGGGCCACCAACACGCTGCTTGTGCCCAGCTGGTTTGACGTTATGGACTGGTCTGGCAGCAGTCAGCGGGCCGAAGGTGAACCCGCGTAGAGCTGCGGGTGTTCGGGCCGGGTGCGGTCCGGTGAGACCGCACCCGTGTCCGAAGAACCAAGGGGTGAGGTCTGATTCGCCGATCACCGGCCCATCGGCGACGACCGGTACCGCCGTGTCCGGCTGCGGATCGTCCGGCAGTTCCGGCTCCTGAACGCCACCGCCGGCCTCGAGTTGTCGAGGCCACCGGTGCTCGGCCGACGAGATCTGGCAGAACCCGGTGCGTGCCTTGCGCGGGATACCAGATCGGATCTCGGTCACCGACCACCGATGAATCCGGCTCGGTCAAAGTGGAGCTGCGACGCGCCCAGTGCATGACACCGACCGCGAGGGCCAGCACTGCGGTCATTCTGAAACCGAAAGGGCGGCGGCGTCGCGGCACGCGCCTGGTGAATGGCGATCCACCGATGCGGCGTTTAACGCTTTGACCTGTGTAAAGTCGCAACTCGATTCTGCGTTGGCGTCGCGCTTCAGCCCATACTCTTGGGCGCTGTCGGGGGGTGTGCGCGCGGGTATCGGGCTCGTCGGCTTCCCGGCGCGGAGGGAGATCGTGTCGATGGTGGGTCGGATTGTGCGGGCGGGCGGGGCGGTGCTGGCGGCGTTGGCGATTGTCGCGGGTGGTGCGTTGGCCGGGGTGGGTTCCGCGGGTGCGCAGTCGTCGGAAGAAGGGTTCCAAGGGTCGGTCGGGGATCTTCTTTTTGACTTCACCGTCATCGGATTTCCTCCCTGCCCACCGATCTCGCAGGACAACATGCCGTGTGACGATGGGCGGTTCAGCAGCCGAGCGGTCGTCGGGGACATCGGCGTGGAGTTCAAGGGAACCAGGGAACTGGATCGTGGTGACACCGCCCAGATGGAGACGAGCTTCTGGGCGGACGGACGCTATCGTGGCCTCCTGGATCAGCAGCCGGATCTGCAGGTCGCGAGCGCGACAGTCCGAACCCCGCGCGGCTTCGTGTTCACCGGTGGGGAGGTGAAAGCCGGTTTGGCCCAAATGCTCGACGCGACATTTGCCGTCGACCCGGCCACCGGCGACGTCACCGCCACGGCCCCGGCGGGCGGGTGGGCGATACCCAGCTACCAGAACTCCGACGGCCGATTCAGGACCGGATCGGTCACGGTGGTGCTGAACTACGAAGCAACCGAGTACGTCAGCCAAGGGGAGGCCGCTGTGCGCTTCAGCAGCACGGGGACCCCTGAGTCCGATTGGGTTCTGACAGGAAAGACTCAGGTCGTTCCTGAACTCGTCAGCACCATCAATTCCGGGAGCACCGTCGGTAGTTCCAGGCTCTTCGGCAGCTCCGGCTCCTGACGGCTGTCTGCGGTCGAGGGGGAGCTCCCCGACCGCAGTCCGGCACCCTCCGATTCAGGCGTGTTTAACGCATTGACCTGCGCAAAGAAGCATTGCGATTTCACGGCGGTGCTCGGTTTCATCCGATACCCTTCGGCGCGGTCGGGGGGTGTTGGGGCGGGCATAAGGCCCGTTGGCTCCCTGTGGAGGGAGATCGTGTCGATGGCAGGACATTTGGTGCGTGCAGGCGGGGCGGTGCTCGCGGCGTTGGCGATCGTCGCAAGTGGGGCGGTGAGTGCGGGCACTGCGGGAGCTCAGTCCCTGGATCTGGGCTTGACCCCACTTGTGGGGTCACTCGTGTTCGGGCTGGAGGATGCCGGCCTCGGCAGTGGGACTTGGACGGTGGGAGCGTGTGAACCCTTCACCGACCAGGACTGGGCCTGGACTGGGGGTATGCTATGCGACGATCTTCGTTTTGAGGATCGGGCTTCTGTCGAGAACTTTCAAGCGGCACTCACCGGACGTGAACAGGTGCTCCGCGGCGAAGAAGCCGTTGTGAGGGCGTACTTCTCGATAACCAAACTCGGGGAACTGGCTGATCCGCAGTCAGGCTTGGAGCTTGCAAGCGCCACCATCCGTACCCCACGAGGATTCGAGTTCAAGGGCGGAAAAGCTTCACTTTCAGGGGCTTCAGGGGCTTCAGGGGTTTGGACCACGACCCCACTTGACCTGACGTACACCGTCGATCCCGAGACGGCCGATGTGACAGTGACGGCTGCCACGGGGTCGATGGACCTCCCGGCCTCGCAGACCGCCTGGGGATGGCGCTCGGACGAGATCAACATGGAGTTGACCTACGTGGCAACCGAGTACGTCACCGACGGAGAGACCGCGCTTCGATTCAGCGGTACCGGGGTGCCGGATTCGGGTTGGGTGGCGTCGGGGGTCACCCAGGTCACGCCTGATCTAGACCCTTTCGGTAGCTCCGGCAGCGCCGCCGAGGGACAGGGGGGTTACGGGGCGTAGGACCCGCGGTGACGGCGACCGCGAGGATCGAGGGGGCGGCGATCGGTTCTGCCGGGCTTCCGGGGACAGTCCGTCGAGGAGCATCGTCACGCCGAACACGAGAAACAGTGTCGCGGAGCCTCATTGGATGAAGACGTTCGGTCAGGCGCCTACCGAGGACCCCGCCGACCACGATGGCCAGTGCGTCGTCGGCGACCATGCCGATCGCGGAGCCGATCCACACGCCGACCCAGTCGTTGTCGGCGGCGAGGGTGATCGTCTTGCCGCCAAGTCGGCAAGGAAGAACGCGGAGGCGACGGCAAGAAGTGCGGAGGTGCCGACGCGGCCCGCCTTGCTCTGTTCCTCGTCGGTGAGGCTGTCGCCGCGCAACGTCCACGTCGCGAAGAACGCGAACGCGAGGCCGCCGATCACCACCCACCACCGGTAGCGCCGCCTGAACGGAACGGGTTTCAGCACGCCGATCGAGGAGCATCGGCTCGCGTAGGCAGGAACCGTTCTCGGTTTGTGTCATGACCTGATCAGGGAATATCGAACTGCCGCAGCATGATAGCGACGGAAGGGGCCGGAGTATGGAGTTGCGCCCCTGATCTCACGGTAGCCAGTGGGACCAGCTGTGCGTTCAGGTCACACGGACGCAACCGATTCTGCGACACCTGTCGGCGAGTACAGCGGCTCGGTGACCTACCCCGATTCCGGACAGTTCGCCGCCCCGACCATCGACCGGACAGTCCCGTGTTTAACGCTCTGACCTGCGCAGAACCGGCTCGTGAAACCTGATGTGTGCGCCGGGATCGGGCGGTAATCTCAGGCGCGCTTTCGGGGGTGGGGCGGGTATCGGGCTCGTCTGTCTCTTGCTTCGGAGGGAGATCGTGTCGATGGTAGGAAGTTTCGTGCGAGCGGGTGGGTCGGTGCTTGCAGCGCTGACGATTGCCACGGGTGGTGCGGTGATGGGTGCGGGCACCGCGGTCGGGTTGCCGTCGTGGATGGACGAGATTTGGCAGAACGTGGCGCCCCAGTGCGTCCCCGGTCAGGATGGCTTGGGCGACGCGCGGCCCTACTGTTACGAAGATTCGTTCCTGAGGTCGAAAATTGTCGGCGACCACAACTTCTATTACGGCGGGCACAAGGTTGCTGCTCCGGGTGCCGAGGTCCAGTTCCACGTCGGCGTCCGAGGCGTGGAAGCCGCCTACGATGATCCCGCAGCGGATGTCGACGTGACGAGCTTCACCCACCACGTACCGAAGGGCTTCGAGTTGATTGGGGTCACTGCGGCCCGGGGGACGCCAACCGACTCCGGCGCCCCTGTCCACGAGAAGTTGGAGGACTTCACGACCGTGGTCGACCCTGTCTCCGGAGACGTCACGGTCATGGCGCCTGCCGGGGGCTGGGCGATCCCTCCGGGATACGACGCCGGCAGGTTCGAAAGCAGCAGCGTGTCCGTCACCTTCACCTACCGGGCGCCCGACGAGGACTTCCAGGGAACCACCGGAATGACCGCCACGGGCACCGAAGTTCCCACGGTCCAGGGATGGATCATGAGCGACGACATCCGCTCCGACGCCGACAACGGTGGGACGGGCAGCACTGGCTCCTGACGGGTTACCGGTCGAGGGGCTCGCGGGGCTCCTCGACCGGTTCGGGGCGGGCGTTCCGCGAGCGCGCCCAGCGCACGATGCCCGCCGCCACCGCGGCCAGGAGGATGGATGCCGCGGCGATCGGGCCGGCGGGGTTGCCGGGGAACAGGCCGTCGAGCAGCAGCATGACGCCGAACACCAGGAACAGGGTCGCGGCGGCGAGCTGGATGAACCGTTCGGGCAGATGCTTGCCGAGCACGGCGCCGACGACGATGGCGAGGGCGTCGGCGGCGACCATGCCGATCGTGGAGCCGATCCACACGCCGACCCAGTCGTTGTCGGCGGCGAGGGTGATGGTTGCGAGCATCGTCTTGTCGCCGAGTTCGGCGAGGAAGAACGCCGACGCGACCGCCAGGAACGCGGAGGTGCCGACGCGGCCCGCCTTGCTCTGTTCCTCGTCGGTGAGGCTGTCGCCGCGCAACGTCCACGCCGCGAAGAACACGAACGCCAGGCCGCCGATGATGCTGATCAGGTTCGTGGGGATCGCGACGCCGAGGTAGTGGCCGACACCGACCGAGACGAGGTGCACGACCGTGGTGGCAACGGTGATGCCGCCGATCACCACCCACCACCGGTAGCGCAACGCGAAGGTCATCGCCATCAGCTGGGACTTGTCGCCGAGCTCGGCGACGAAGATGACACCGAAACTCAGCAGCAGGGCGGCAAGCACGTGAACTCCTCCGTTCGACTTCTCGGAGGATGTTGGGGACGCTCCTCCGGTCCCCGACGCGGGTGCGTCGACGACCGAAGGTCTCGCCCACCGGCGGAAACCGGTTCGGGCAGCCGGGCGGACCCGTGTCGTTCAAAACGGCCGAGGGTCTGGCCAGTATGTCGACTGCTCGATTGGGGGCTACTCCCCTTCGCTGACCGAAAGACTACCCAGGTATGGCTAATTTGCCAAGCGCGGCAACAAGTTTGGGAACCCGAACTTTGAAATTTCGGGGTCGGTCAGGCGGCCAGCAGCATCGCCAAAATCGCGGTGTCGGGGTCGCTGTTCGGGTCCAGGCTCACGCGGCTGACCATCGAGGTGACCGTGCCGTCGGCCTCGGTCTCCACCCACGCGGCCCGATGGTCGAGGCCGAGATAGGGGAGTCCGGGCAGCAGCACGCAGCCGGACGCGGCGCCCACGCACTCCGGCAGCGACGGCACCGTCTCGGACGGCGGATGCAGCATCATCAGCGCGGGCGGTTGACGCTCCGCGAAACAGCCTGGCGTGACGGCAGATTCGCCGATGACGGGCCCCTCGGCGAGCACCAGGCCGACGGTGCCGGGCTGGGGGTCCTCCGGGAGTTCCTCGCGGGCGCCGAAAACCGTTGAGGTGGACAGCAACCCGGGCAGCGAGGCGACCCGGACGGCGAGGACCAGCAGCTGTGCCCACTCCTTGGTGGTGTCCGGCCAGCGGCCGGAGATGACGAACCCGCGCAGTGCGCCCGCGGCGTGGAACGGGGAGACCCCGATGTATTCGCTTCTGCTCATGCCCGCCTCCTGACCATGGTCGCGCGTCCCGGCGACGCTGCCGGCGGATACCTCAAGGATGCGCCCAAAACGGCTGGCAGACAACTCGGGTCGAGTGCCAGGAGGCCGGTCAGAAACCGCGTCCCGGGACGCCGACCCGGAGCCGGAGCACCGCACCCGCGAGGTCCCGGGCCGCGTCCTCCGGGACGGCGGTGCGGGCGGTACAGACGAACAGGTCGCGGCCGTCGTCGCCGCCCAATGCGACGGAGTACGGACCGTGCACGGTCAGTCGCTCGGTGACAGATCCGTCGGCGTCGAACCGCACTACCTCGCCGGTGCTCGGGGAGACCACCCAGATGCCGTCCTCGGCGTCGATCGCGAGCCCCTCCGGCTGCGCGGCCTCGTCGAACTCGGCGAACACCCGCTGCTGCTCCAGGCTGCCGTCCGGCGCAATCGTGAACGCCGTGAGCCGAGGCGGGACCGCGCGACTCTCCGCGACGGTCAGGGTGGCGCCGTCCGCGCTGACCACCATGCCGCCGGTGCAGGTCAGCGAGCACGCGACGTCGTGCACCGTGCCGTCGGGTTCGACCATCGCCAGGTCGGCGGTCGACGCGGGCGCGTCGTCGTCGCCGCGGCTGCCGACGTACGCGCGACCGTCGGGGCCCACCTGGATGTCGGCGAGGCGGCGGGTGGTGACGCCTGCGAGGTCGGCGTGCACGATCACGGCGCCGTCGACCTCGCGGCGCAGCAACAGTTGGTCGTGGCTGGAGGCGATCAGCAGGCGCCCGTCCGGCAGGAATCCCAGCCCGGCGGGCAGTCCGGGGACTTCGGCGACCGTGTTCAGGGCGCCGGTGACGGGGTCGAACGCCAGCACCGTGCCCGAGAAGTGATCCGAGAACCAGAGGTGACCTGCGTGCCACTGCGCGCCCACCGGGAAGGCGAGCCCGTCGACGAGTGTGTCCATCGTCACGGTCACCACTTCACGATACGACCGTGGGCGGCGAATGCGACCCCCCGAACCCGGATGCTCCCCGGAAACGCGGCGACGCCACACCCGGGAGACGGGTGCGGCGTCGCCGCGCGATGCGTAGTCGCAGGTCAGGCGATCAGACCGGCGGTGGCGGTGCGGGCCTTCTCGAAGCGCGCGGCGACGTCCGCCCAGTTCACGATGTTCCAGAATGCCTTGACGTAGTCGCCCTTGACGTTCTGGTAGTCGAGGTAGAAGGCGTGCTCCCACATGTCGAGCATGAGCAGCGGGGTCAGGCCGATGGAGATGTTGCCCTGCTGGTCGTACAGCTGGACGATGATCAGCCGCTGACCGATCGAGTCCCAGGCCAGGATGGACCAGCCGGAGCCCTGGATGGCGTTGGCGTTGGCCGAGAAGTGGCTGCGGAACGCGTCGAAGCTGCCGAACTGGTCGTCGATCGCGGCGGCCAGCTCGCCCTCCGGCTTGTCGCCACCATTCGGGGACAGGTTGTTCCAGAAGACCGTGTGGTTGGTGTGGCCACCGAGGTGGAAGGCGAGGTTCTTCTCGTGCAGGTTCACCACGGGGGCGAGGGCGTCGGCCTCACGGAGCTCGGCGAGCTTCTCGAGGGCGGTGTTGGCGCCGGCGACGTACGCGGCGTGGTGCTTGTCGTGGTGCAGCTCCATGATCTTGCCGGAGATGTGCGGCTCGAGGGCGGCGTAGTCGTAGGGCAGTTCAGGCAGCGTGTAGACAGACACTTCGGTCCCTTCCTTACGGGCGCGGGTTACGCCCGGCGTGTACCTTCTTTTGATCCTTGCTCGGGCTCTAACCCAAGCTCATTGGTACACCGTCCGCAATATTTGCCGTCACGCGCCCGGCCGTGTCGCCGCAGCCTGGGACCGCACGGAATTCGTCTCCAGGGTGAACGGAACCTTAATATCGGGTGGTGCCCGAGCCGACCGTCGAACCCGCCATGCGCGGGGTCGGCACCGCTGACGCGGCCCGGCGACTGCACTTCGGCGGTGCCGATCTGCTGCGGACCCTCGCGGTGCTGGCGGTCCTGTACTCGCACATCTCGTACTACCTGATCGACGATCTCGGCACCGGTTGGTGGCTGATCGACGGCGTCTACGACCTGTTCGTCAAGGGGCTGCGACTGCACCAGCACCTGTCGTTCCTCGGCGTCGCGGTGTTCATGATGCTCACCGGGCTCCTGCTGACGGCGTCCGCCGCCCGCAACCATCCGGGCATGTTCCTGGTCAACCGGATCGGCCGGCTGCTGCCCGCGTTGTGGATCGCGATCGCGCTGGCGGTTCTGCTGGTCAAGCTCGGGATCAACGGCATGTTCAGCGGGCAGGACGGCGTGACGAACGGGCAGGCCGCGCTCAGCTTCGTGCTCGGCGGCTTCTTCCTCAAGCCCGAGGTCGCGGTGCTCGGGGTGACGTGGACGCTGGTCGTGCAGATCATCTTCTACCTGTACAGCGTCGCGACGCGGCCGCTGCTGCGCGTCGCGCCGGCCGCCGTCCCGGTCCTGGGCGCCGTGCTGTGCTGCGCGGTGCTCCTCTACAACCAGTACGTCCCGCAGCCGTATTCGGTGCCGATGCTCACCAAGGTGGCCGCCACCCTCCCTGCCGTGTTCATCGGCCAGATCATCTACATGGCGTGGACCGGCATGGCGAGCTGGCGCTGGCTGGTCGTCGCGGCCCTCGCGCAGGTCGAGGTGGTTCTCCTGGCCACCGACCTCCGCGCCTACTGGGCCGGTGACCGGTACCTGTGGACGATCGCGGTCGTCGCCGTCGCGGTGCTGACGCTGGCCCGCCACGACGGCCCGATCGCGCGCTGGTCGGTGATCCGGTGGACCGGCACCCGCAGCTACGCCATCTATCTGCTGCACACCCTGATCCTCTACCGCGCCTACGACTGGACCGTCGGACTGTTCGGCAAGACCGGCGCCGTCCTCGTGTTCCTGGCCGTCACCGCCGCCGCGGCCGAGCTGCTCTACCGGGCGGTGGAGGTCCCCGCCGGGCGGTGGGTCGGATCGGTGGCCTCCCGCGTCGGCGCACCGAAACCCGCCCCGGCACAGGCCGTGCGAGCCGAATCCGACGGTGCGGACCGCGCGTAGCATCGGGGCATGTCCTGGTTCGACGACATTCTCCGTCAGTTCGCCGCGAAGTCCGTGCTGATCACCGCCGATCAGGCGCTGCCCGGCCGGCCCAATCCGATGCGGGTGCCGGTCGCCCATCACGTGAACGGGCACACCCTCACCCCACCGTTCCCGGAGGGGTTGCAGACCGCGGTCGTGGGGATGGGGTGCTTCTGGGGTGCGGAGAAGGAGTTCTGGCAACTGGACGGCGTGTACAGCACCGCCGTCGGATACGCCGGCGGCTTCACCCCGAACCCCACCTACGAGGAGGTGTGCTCCGGCCGCACCGGGCACACCGAGGTGGTCCTCGTCGTCTTCGATCCGAAGGTGATCACGTACGCCGGAGTGCTGCAACAGTTCTGGGAGAACCACGATCCGACGCAGGGGATGCGCCAGGGCAACGACCGGGGCACCCAGTACCGCTCGGCGATCTACACAGTCGACGCCGCGCAGGCCGAGACGGCGCGCGGCACGGCCGCGGCGTTCGGCACGCGGCTGGCCGCCGCCGGCTACGGCGAGGTCACCACCGAGATCGCCCCGCTGGGCACCTTCTTCTACGCCGAGGCCTACCACCAGCAGTACCTGTCGAAGAATCCCGGCGGCTACTGCCCGGTGCACGCGACCGGCGTGAGCTGCCCGGTCGGGCTCGACGCCTGACACGGCGCGCCATGACAGTGACCCACCTCACATGTGATGGCGTCCTCGATGACTTGATCTTGTTCGAGACCGGGTCGACTCTGGAACGAGGGACCTGAACGGGCGACCAGGACGGGGGCGGGCGATGTGGCGGGACGCGTTCGGCTATGCCGCACTGATGCGGCGGTCGCTGCGCCGAGGTCACGATCCGTTGCGGCGGCGCTTCGACCGCCTAGAGGGCCTTCTCGCGGTCGGGTTGATCCTGTTGGCCGTCGTCCTGATTCCGCTGTCCGTGTGGCTCGGCAACCTCGCCGGTGACAGCCAGTCCGCCCTCGCCGAACAGCAGGCGCGGGACTACCGCCAGGTCACCGCGACCACCGTCGCCGACGCGACCACCCGGTCGTTGCCCACGGACGGTGTGCCGGTCAGTGCCGACTCCGCCCCCGCCCGGTGGGTGGCGGCCGGCGGGGAGCACCGCGCGGAGGTGCCCGTCGACCAGGGGGCCCGCGCCGGCACCGAGCTGACCATCTGGGTCAACGGCGACGGCAACCTTTCCGGCGCACCGATCACCGCGACCGCGGCGACCACCGGCGGCATCATCGTCGGCGTGTTCACCTGGACGTCGACCATGCTGATCGCCGCCTGCGGCTTCCTCGGCGCCCGCGCAGCACTGAACCGGTACCGCGAGCGGGAGTGGAGCCGGCAGATCAGCGCCTTCCTGGGATCCGCGACCTCGCACTGACCGGCCTGCGTCCCCATCCACCGGTTCCCGAATGGCCCATTCGTTCGGTCTGAGTGAACGAATGGGCCATTCGGGAGAACCCGGGGTCAGCCCAGCTGCGGCATGACCTCCGACGCGACCAGGTCCAGGTGGTCGAGGTCGTCGAGGTCGAGGGTCTGCAGGTAGACCCGGGAGGTCCCGAGTTCGCCGTAGCGGCCGATCTTGTCGACGATCTCGGCGGGCGATCCGGCGAGACCGTTCGTGCGGAGCTCGTCGACCTCGCGGCCGATCGCGGCGGCGCGCCGTGCGATCTCGGCGTCGTCACGGCCGCAGCACAGCACCAGCGCGTTGGAGTACACCAGGTCGGCGGGATCCCGATCGATCGCGCGGCATGCCTCGCGGACCCGGTCGAACTGGGTCGCCGTCGCCTCCAGCGAACCGAACGGCAGGTTGAACTCGTCGGCGTAGCGCGCCGTGAGTGCGGGGGTGCGCTTGCGGCCGTTGCCACCGATCAGGATCGGCGGCCCGGGGTGCTGGTGCGGCTTCGGCAGCGCGGGGGAGTCGAGCACGCGGTGGTGGGCGCCGTCGTAGGAGAAGGTCTCACCGAGCGGCGTCTTCCACATGCCGGTGATCACGGCGAGGGTGTCCTCGAGTCGGTCGAAACGCTCCTTGAGCGGGGGGAACGGGATGCCGTAGGCGAGGTGCTCCTCCTCGTACCAGCCGGCGCCGATGCCGAGGTCGACGCGGCCGCCGCTCATCGCGTCGACCTGCGCCACGGAGATCGCCAACGGTCCGGGGTGACGGAAGGTCGCGGAGGTGACGAGGGTGCCGAGCCGGATGGTCGACGTCTCGCGGGCGATGCCGGCGAGCGTGATCCACGCATCCGTGGGACCCGGCAGGCCCTCGGTGTTCATCGCGAGGTAGTGGTCGGAACGGAAGAACGCGCCGTAGCCGGCCTGTTCGGCGGCCTGCGCGACGCGGAGCAACTGTTCGTAGGTCGCGCCCTGCTGTGGTTCGGTGAAGATTCGCAGTTCCATGACTGTCAACTGTGCCCCATCACCGATCGGCCCGCTCCACTCGTAGCGTTGTGCACTATCTGTGGACTGGGTTGTGGAAACTGTGGATAACCCGGTGCATAAACTGTGGTGCGTGTCACAAAATGTCGCTCTTCGGCCGGATTCGCTGTGGAAAACACGGCCGGGGCCATCCATAGGCTGTGGAATTCTCCCTGGGGATCAACCCGCGACCGAGCGGTTGGGGAATCGCGCGGACGCCGCCCCGTACGCCGTCACGGCGACCGTTGGGGGGCCTTCGGCGGTTCCGCGCCACCTGTGCGAGGTGCTCCGCTGCCGCGCCGAGCGGGACGTGACACTATCGAGTTGTGAGCTTCGGTGACGTTCCCTCGATCCCCGTCTCGGAGGTGCCGGTGCCGGACGCCGGATCGGTGCTGCTCGACATCCGGGAGGACGACGAGTGGGCGGACGGTCATGCGCCGGACGCCCTGCACATTCCGATGGTCGACGTGCCCGCCCGGCGGGACGAGATCGACATCGACGCCGAGGTCTACGTGGTGTGCCGGTCCGGTGGCCGGTCGGTCGCGGTCGTCGAGTACCTCAACGACGCCGGGTTCGACGCGTTCAGCGTCACCGGCGGAATGGTGGCCTGGCAGAAGTCCGGTCGACCGCTGGTCGCGGACGACGACAGGGCGGCGAAGATCTACTAGATGAGCGCCGTCCAGGTCTGTGTCCGCTGCGCCGCCCGCTGGCCCGTCGTGGGCGCGCCCGCCCAGTGGTGCCCGGGATGCCGCGGCGTGCTGCTCTCGCCGACGCGGCCCGGACGACCGGAACCGCCCTCGCGCCGCAACTTCCGGTGGGTGGCCCGCCGACCCGAGGGCGCCCGGCCACCGGCCTCGGACCGCGCGACGATCGCCGACCGCACGCCGTCCTACCAGCAGGTGCCGAGGTGGGGTCTGCTGGACCCGGAGCCGGCAGAGACCGAGACGGCGCCCAGCCGCACCGAGCGGCTCGCCGAACTCGCCCCGACCCTGCTCGTTGCCGCCGCCGTGCTGTTCCTGGCCGGGGCGGCGGTGGAACTGCTGCGCTATGTCCTGTTGCTGCGCAACCGGACCACGCTGATCTCGCCCACGCTGCTCGCGATCTCCGACGGACTCGTCTTCACGGCCGGTGTGATGGCGCCGCTGGTGGCGTTCGCCGCCGCGGCCGCCGCGGTCGCCTGGCTGCTCGGTGCCCGCCGGTCCGCCTGGGGACGGCTCGGACGCACCGATCCGCGCTCGCCCTCGGCGATCGCGTTCGGCTGCCTGGTGCCGGTGGTGAACCTGGTGTGGCCGGGGGTGTTCCTGACCGAGCTCGCCTCCGCGGAAACCCGGATCCGGTCGCTGGTGCGGGTGTGGTGGGCGACGTGGGCGCTCGGCGGCGTCCTGTTGATCGTCAGCGTCGCGTGGCGCTCCCACGACTCGCTGCAGGCCCGGGCGAACGGCGTCCTGCTGGCGGTGCTGGTGAATCTGGTGGCGGCCGCGGTCGCGGTCCTGACGCTGATGGTGACGCGGCGCATCGACGGTCTCGACCTCGGGGGTCGGCCGCGAACCGGGACCCGGTGGGTGGCGGCATGAGCCCGGACCGGAGGGGACCACTCGTCGTCGCGCACCGCGGAGCGTCCGCCGCCCGACCCGAACACACCCTCGCCGCCTACGAACTCGCGCTGGCGCAGGGCGCGGACGGGCTCGAGTGCGATGTCCGGCTGACCCGGGACGGGCACCTGGTGTGCGTGCACGACCGCACCGTCGACCGCACCTCGTCGGGGTCGGGCGTGGTCAGTGAGATGACCCTCCAGCACCTGTCGACGCTGGAGTTCGGCGGCAACGGGGAGCAGGTGCTCACCCTCGCGGAACTGATCACCCTCGTCCTCGACCACCCCGCGCCGACCAAACTGTTCATCGAGACCAAGCATCCCGTCCGCTACGGCGGTCTCGTCGAGAGCAAGGTACTCGCCGAACTCTCCCGTTTCGGGCTGTCCGCCCCCGCCTCCGCGGACCATTCCCGGGCGGTGGTGATGTCGTTCTCGGCGGCCGCGGTGTGGCGGATCCGGCGGGCGGCGCCGCTGCTGCCGACGGTGCTGCTCGGGGAGTCGTCCCGGTACCTCGGCGGTGGCGCCGCGACCACCGTCGGCGCGACTGCGGTGGGCCCGTCGATCCGGACGCTGCGCGAGCACCCCGAGATCGTCGACCGGGCCGCCGCGGCGGGCCGTGCCACGTATTGCTGGACGGTGGACGAGCGCGACGACGTCGAACTGTGCCGCGACCTCGGCGTCGGGTGGGTCGCGACGAACCACCCGGGGCGCACCAAGGCCTGGCTGGCGGGCTGATCACCGGCCCCCGGGAAACGCAGGTCGACTCGTGGACGCGCCCGGTGCGTGTAGGTTTCCCGACGTGGGTAAGAGCAAAAGAAACAGTGGTCCGAAGCCGGGAAGCAACCGCGCCGCCAAGCTCGCCGAGCGGCGTGCCGCGCAGGAGGCCACCGCGTCGACCGCGGTGCCGCGTCCGTTCGAGGGCCTCGCGGCCGAGTGCGACCTGATCGCGCTGCGCGAGTTCGTCCCGTCCGCGACGGCGCCGCTGCCGATGTCGTCGGGCGAGCGCCCGGTCGTCGTCGCGACGGTGCTGCCCGGTGCGGTCGCGGCCCTCGTTCGCGACGAGGAGAACGCCGCAACCGGCTTCGTCGGCCTGCAGGTGCAGGTGCAGTCCCCGGACCTGGCGGCCGACCTGGGCACGGCCGCCGCGTGGGCACAGGCGGCGACGCCGGGTGAGTCGCTGACCGCGGCGAACCCGCAGCCGGACGGGCCGCGCCTGGCCGACGTGATCGACCCGGCCGCGGCGCTGGACATCACCGTCCACCAGGACTTCAACTGGTGGATCCCGGAGGGTGTCACCCCGGCGCCGGAGGTCGCGGCGACCGTCGAGCAGGCGAACTCGGTGATCATGCCGTCGGCGCGCTTGGAGGCGGACGGCGTCGTCGCCGCGTGGTGGGTGGACGCCGGCGAGAAGGCGCACCTGCGGTGGGTGCGGCCCGAGGACGAGGACCAGTTGATGCTGGCGCTGGCCCGCGTGCACGCCGCCGGTGGCCTGCACCTCGGTGAGGGGTCCCGCTACGCCGGGTCGTTCCGCACGCACGGCCTGCTGGTGCCGGTGTTCGACCTCGATCCCGAGAAGCATGCCCAGGAGTGGGCGGCCGCGACCGCGGAGCTCGGTGACCGCCTGGCCCAGGCCCTCGCCGTCGACGCGCCCCTGAACTCCGACGAGCGCCGCGCGCGCGACGGCCTGCGCGGCCGCCAGGTCACGCTGCGATAGGCGGCTCCGCCGCCCGTGAGTCCTTTTGGGGGCCAGAAGGACTCACGGGCGCGCAGCGCCTATTCGACGATCACGACGTGCAGGTTGCGGGGGCCGTGCACGCCCTCGACCCGTTCGAGCTCGATGTCGGAGGTGGCGGACGGTCCGCTGATCATCGTCGTCGGCCGCTCGGGCACCAGCCGGGCCAGCGCCTCCGGCACCCCGACTTCGACGCTGTCCGCCGGGACCACGCATACGTGCACGTCCGGCACCAGGGTCAGCGCGCGCCGGCCCTGGTCGGCGCTGCCGTCGAGGAAGATCGTGCCGGTCTCCGCGCAGGTGACGGTGGACGCCGTCAGGACTGCGTCGAGGCCCGACAGCTGCGGAGCCGGGACGTCCGAGGAGTCCACGACCACCTCGCCCGAGAATCCCGTGAGCCACGAATCGTCCAGTCCGGCAGGCACTCCGACGCGGCCTGCACCGATCCCGTCCAGTACCTGCGCGACTGTGCCGGGCAGCTCGGCCGGGGTGCAGCGGTGCACGTGCGCCTTGTAGTCGACGAGCCGGTCCACCAGCAGGTCGATTCGCTCGGCGTCGGGCATCGTGCGGCCGGTCCGGTACTCGCGCGGAACCTGCTGTGGCGCAGGCGGGGCCAGTGTCTGCGCGTCCCGGATCCGCGCCAGGATGGTCTCCCGCGCGCTCATCGGTCCGCCTCCGGCCGTGCGTTCGGGCTCGCGTCGGCGATCGCGGCGCGGCCCTCCTCGGACTCCCACCACTGCCGGAACGTCTGCTTCGGCGGTGCCGGGATGTCACGGGCCGCGGTCCATCCGTTCAGCGGCGGCGGCAGTGTCGAGATCCTGCCCTTCTTCCCGGCGGCCAACCGGCCGAGTCCGGCGGCCTTCTGCGCCAACGTGAATCGCCGCGGGGAGCTCATCGCGACGGACGCCGCCTTCATCGCGACCCGCTCTACCGTCATGCCGGCCTTCTCCACCTTCTGGTGCCGCAGTTCGACCAGCAGCGACGGGATGTCGATCTTGACCGGGCACGCGTCGAAGCAGGCGCCGCACAGGCTGGACGCGAACGGCAGGGTGGCGTTCGGGTCGTCGGGGGCGTCCATCCCGGCCAGCTGCGGGGTGAGCACCGCTCCGATAGGCCCGGGATAGGTGGAGCCGTAGGCGTGCCCGCCGGTGCGTTCGTACACGGGGCACACGTTCAGGCAGGCCGAGCAGCGGATGCAGTGCAGCGCCTGCCTGCCGATCTCGTCGGCCAGGGCGGCGGTGCGGCCGTTGTCGAGCAGCACCAGGTGGAACGACTGCGGTCCGTCACCGGGGGTGACGCCCGTCCACATCGACGTGTACGGGTTCATCCGCTCACCCGTCGACGAGCGGGGCAGCAGTTGCAGGAACACCTCCAGGTCGGCGAACCGGGGGAGCACCTTCTCGATGCCCATCACGGTGATCAGCGTCTGCGGCATGGTCAGGCACATGCGCCCGTTGCCCTCGGATTCGACGACGCCGAGGGTGCCGGTCTCGGCGATCCCGAAGTTCGCACCCGACACCGCGACGGGAACCGTCATGAACTTGTGCCGCAGGAACTTCCGTGCCGCGGCCGCGAGATGCGCGGGCTCGGAATCGAGGTCGGGGTCGACGTCGGCCATCTCGCGCAGGAAGATCTCGCGGATCTCCGACCGGTTGCGGTGGATGGCGGGC
Organism: Rhodococcus sp. NPDC004095; assembly: GCF_053604015.1. Classification (NCBI taxonomy): domain Bacteria; kingdom Bacillati; phylum Actinomycetota; class Actinomycetes; order Mycobacteriales; family Nocardiaceae; genus Rhodococcus; species Rhodococcus sp. NPDC004095. The sequence goes on along the minus strand of NZ_JBSGGS010000006.1, from coordinate 175,448 downwards.
ACGAGGATGTGCGAGGGCTTGTCGTGGCCGAGCTGGACGATCAGCTCCGCGAGATCGGTCTCGTAGGCGGTGATGCCCTGCGTCTCGAGGTGCTCGTTGAGCTCGATCTCCTGGGTGGCCATCGACTTGACCTTGATGACCTCGGTCGAGCCGGTCGCACGGATCAGGTCGGTGACGATGGCGTTCGCCTCGACCGCGTCCGCGGCCCAGTGCACGACGCCGCCGCGCGCCACGACCGCGGCCTCGAGCTGCTCGAGCAGCTCCGGCAGCCGGTTCATCACCTCGGTCTTGATCGCGGAGCCGCTGTCGCGCAATGCCTCCCAGTCCGGGAGCTCGCCGGTGACCTTCAGTCGCTTGGCCCGGATGGTGTGGGTGGCCTTGCCGATGTTTCGGCGCAGTTGCGCATTGGCGAGTTCGTGGTGTGCGGCCTTCGGGAACGGCTCGGTGCCACGCAGGAACCCGACGCCCTGCGGGGCGCGGGGTGGGACGGCGGGCAGTCCGAGTCCGACGCGTCGGCCCGAGTCTCCGAGGTTGGCGGTGGAGCTCATGCCGGGGTCACCTCCTTCGGTTCGACGGACGCCAGGATCTCGGCGAGATGGATGGTGCGGGTGCCCATCTGCAGCCGCGACATGCCGCCGCCGATGTGCATCAGGCAGGACGAGTCACCGGCGCACAGGGATTCGGCGCCCGTGGCCGCGACGTTGCGGATCTTGTCGGCGAGCATCGCGGTGGAAGTCTCGGCGTTCTTGATCGCGAAGGTGCCGCCGAATCCGCAGCAGGAGTCGGCTTCCGGCAGTTCGACGAGGTCGATGTCGCGCACCGCGCGCAGCAGCCGCAGCGGCTTGTCGCCGACCCGCAGCATCCGCAGTGAGTGGCAGGTGGGGTGGTAGGTGACCCGGTGCGGGAACCAGGCGCCGACGTCGGTCACGCCGAGGACGTCGACCAGCAGTTCGGACAGCTCGTAGGTCTTGGTCTTGACCGTCTCCACCCGCTCGCGCAGCGCGGTCGAGCCGTAGCGGGCGGCAACGATCTCGTGCTGGTGCCGGACCGAGCCGACGCAGGATCCTGACGGGGCGACGACCGCGTCGAAGGACGCGTCCCCGAACTCGTCGGCGTAGTTCGTCACCAGCGGCAGTGCGTCCGGCTGGTAGCCGGTGTTGACGTGCATCTGCCCGCAGCAGGTCTGGCCGGGCGGGAACACCACGTCGTGCCCGAGCCGGGTCAGGAGCAGGGCGGTGGCCTTGGCCGCGTTCGGGAACATCGTGTCCCCGATGCAGGTCGCGAACAGCGCGATTCGCATGTGGATCTCCGCAATCGTCGATGTGGTCAGACCACAGTAACCCACGGTCAGCGCGATTTCGCAAGATTCGCTCCGAACTCGGCTCAGGTCTCGATTGTGACCGGGGTCATGGTGTACCTTGCTGTGGTCTGACCACACAGTCGACGTCGAAATCCGCCGCGACCTGCGGCACCATCACAGGAGTTACATGTGGCTACCGACCACCTGGCGGTGACCTTCACCCCGGCCACCGACGCCGTCGCGCACAACCTGACCGCGTCGGCGCTCGTCGGCCTGACCCCGCTGCTGACGTTCTTCGTGCTGCTCGCCGGCTTCAAGCTCAAGGCCTGGTACTCGGGCCTCGGTGCGCTCGCGGTCGCGGCGGTGGTCGCGATCGTCGGGTTCTCGATGCCGGTCTCGCTCACCGCGCTGTCGGCGCTGCAGGGCATCGCCTTCGGCCTCTTCCCGGTCATGTGGATCGTGGTCACCGCGATCTGGTTCTACGAACTGACCGTCGTCAGCGGCCGGTTCGAGGATCTGCGCCGGGTGTTCAACTCCATCGGTCGCGGCGACATGCGCGTGCAGGCGATGCTCATCGCGTTCTGCTTCGGCGGCATGCTCGAGGCGCTCGCAGGCTTCGGTGCCCCGGTCGCGATCACCGGCGCGATGCTGATCGCGCTCGGGATGCCGCCGATCCGGGCGGCCGTGACCGTCCTGGTCGCCAACACCGCGCCGGTTGCGTTCGGGGCCATGGCGATCCCGATCACCACCGCCGGCAACCTGACCGGCATCCCGGCCACCGACATCGCCGCCGTCGTCGGCCGCCAGACCCCGCTGCTGGCGCTGTTCGTGCCGCTGCTGCTGTTGTTCCTGGTCGACGGTCGGCGGGGCGTGCGGCAGGTCTGGCCGATCGCCCTGGTCACCGGTGCGGTATTCGCGTTCGCCCAGTTCTGGTGCTCGAGCCACTTCTCGTACGAGCTCACCGACGTCGTCGCCTCCCTCGCCGGTCTCGGTGCCGCGGTGCTCATGCTGCGCTTCTGGGGCCCGGCCACCCCGGACGACCAGCGCTCGCACGTCGAACCGGAACCGCTCGGCCCGTCGCGCGTGGTGCTCGCGTTGATGCCGTACCTGCTGGTCGTCGTCGTGTTCGGTGTCGCCAAGCTGTGGACCGTCGGGTTCGACCTGCCGACCTGGCTGTCCGGCACCGACCGCAAGGTGCACTGGCCCGGCCTGTACGGCAACCTGCTCACCGGCAGCGGAGACCCCGCGTCCAGCGCGGTCTACACATTCTCCTGGTTGTCGAACCCGGGCACCCTGCTGCTGCTCTGCGGTCTGGTCGTGACCGCCGTGTACACCCTGGTCGACAGTGGTGGCCGGTTCCCGATGACGTTCGGCGCCGCGGCGACCACGTTCGGCCACACCCTGGTGAAGATGCGGCTGTCGATCGCCACCGTCGCGACCGTGCTCGGCCTGAGCTACGTGATGAACCAGTCCGGGCAGACCGTCGCGATCGGCACCTGGCTCGCCGGGACGGGCGCCGTCTTCGCGTTCTTCTCGCCGATCCTCGGCTGGCTCGGGACCGCCGTCACCGGCTCCGACACCTCGGCGAACGCCCTGTTCGCGAAGCTGCAGCAGACCGCAGGCCAGCACGCCGGCATCGACCCGACGCTGCTGGTCGCGGCGAACACCTCCGGTGGCGTCGTCGGCAAGCTGGTCAGTCCGCAGAACCTGACCATCGCGGCGACCGCCGTCGGGCAGGCGGGCAGCGAACCGGTGCTCCTGCGCAAGGTGATCGGGTACAGCCTCGGCATGCTGCTGATCCTGTGCACGCTGGTGTACCTGCAGTCCACGCCGGTGCTGGGTTGGATGCTGCCGTGAGCAGCCGCCTAGGCTGACGTCTCATGTCCGCACAGCCGTCACCCGAAGCCAGCCCCCGCGCCTGGGAGCAGGTGCTGGCGCGGCTCGAGCACATGCTCGTCGCCGGGGAGGTGCGCCCCGGTCAGCGCCTGCCCGGCGAGCGGGTGCTGGCCGCAGACCTCGGCGTCGGACGCTCGTCGGTGCGGGAGGCGCTGCGCGTGATGGAGGCGTTGGGTCTGCTGCGCGCGCAGACCGGCTCTGGCCCGAACGCGGGCGCGATGATCGTCTCCCGGCCCACCGGCGGGATGTCGATGCTGATGCGGATGCAGGTTGCCGCGCAAGGATTTCCGGTGTCCGATGTGGTGCAGACCCGCCTCGTCCTCGAATCGGAGGTGATGCGGACGCTGGCCGCGCGGCGTCCGGCGCCGGATCTCGCGCCCGCCGTCGAACTGCTCGACTCGATGGACGACGAGACGCTCTCCGCGACCGAGTTCCTGATCCTCGACTCCCAGTTCCACGTCGCACTGGCCGACGCGGCGGGGAACCAGGTGATCGCGGCGATGATGACGGGCCTGCGCGAGTCGATCGAGTCGTACGTCGTCGGCGGCGTGGACGCGACGGCGTGGCCGACCACCTGCACCCGGCTGCGGCACGAGCACCGGGGCCTGGTCGAGGCCGTCGAGGCGGGCGATCCGCAGCTGGCCGAACGCCGGATCCTCGACCACATCCGCGGCTACTACGAGGGCATGGGCGCGTAGGCAGCGGAGCTCTACGGTACGACGACGAGTTTCTCGCCCGCGTAATCGTTTCGAGCCGCAACGTCGACGAGCAGCTGCCCGATCGTCGCGAAGCTGGTCTTGGGCAGGCCCTTCAGCCGCGGCGCCGCCGCGAGGGGCACCACCGTCACGTGCGGGTCGACCGGCCCCTCGGCCAGGAGTGCGGGATGCACCGTGGTCCAGTTCAGCCCTGACGCAGTCAGCTGCGACTCGGCGAAGTCCTTGTCGTGGTAGATCGCGCGCATCGCCGTGTTCGAGGTGAACTTCGCGAGGACGGACGCCTTCGCCCTCGTGTCGCCGACCCCGAACGCGGACAGCTGAACCAGGCGGGCGACGCCCGCGCGCCGCATGGCGGTGACGATCGCAGGCAGGGTGGTGCGCGTGGTGTCGTCGCGCCGTATCGACCTCAGGCTCAGCACCGGGCCGATGCAGTTGACGACGGCGTCGGCGCCCGTCACGGCCTGCGCGAGGTCGTCGATGTCGGTGACCTCGCCGATGTGGACGGTGACGCCCTCCCGCGGGGTGATCGCCCCGGGCCTGCGCGCACAGGCGAGCACGTCGTGGCCGGCGCCGGCCGCCGCGTCCACCACTCGGCGTCCTGCCTTGCCTGCGGCGCCCAGTACGACCAATTTCATGACTGCTCCCTCGATTCGGTAATGGCGGTCCGGGGCCCCGCGAGCGGTGCGAGTGGCGTCCACAACGTCGGTAGCAGCACGGTGACGCCGTCCCGCCGGCCCTGCTCGAAGACGAAGTCCATCGACGGGATGACGTCCTCCATCAGGTAGGGCTGGGGCTGGAGGGGGCCGTCGAGCAACGGGGTCATGAAGTCGTCCCAGTGCACGGGGATCACGCTGCGGGCGTCGGTGGCCCGCACCAGTTGATCCCAGTACTCGTCCCGGAACGCCGCGTCCTGCTTGCCGAGCATTCCGATGCCGAGATACACGACGTCGGCGGAGATGCCCTCGAGCTTGCCCGGCACGAAGTTCGCGCTGGCCTGGACCAGCACCGTCCCGCTCACGTGACGTACGAGCAGGGTGTAGCACTCGGCCGAGTGCCAGGCATCCGCGGTGGCGGGCGGGACGAGCGGCTCGTCGATCGTGCCGGGCGACACGTCACCGGGGCAGTGGACAGTTTCGACAAAGGAGATGTCGAAGCTGCCGAACGAGACGGTCTCGCCGTCCCCGACGACCCGCAGCAGCTCCTCCGAAAGCCCGTACCCGCGGCCGATGTTCGCCGTCGACGCCGAACCGATCAGGGGCGCGCCGAACTTGCCGGCGATCACCGGCGCGTCGAAGGCATGGTCGTAGTGCGAGTGGACCACGACGACGGCGTCGAGCGCGTCGACCCCCGCCCGCTCGAGACACGCGTCGACGACCGCCGGGTCCGGCGCGATGGGGCCGCCGAGCACTTGCTGCAGTGACGGCCGGGAGAGGAACCCATCGATCATCACCGACGTCTCGCCCGCCCGGATCAGCAGGCTGGAGGTGCCGAGGAACGCGACGGTCAGCGAGTCGTCGTTCGGTGGATTCCAGCGCCCCTCGACGGTGGGGTAATGGTCGATCCGGGGTCGGTCCGGTGTCGAGGTCATGCGGTCACCTCCGCCGTGTGCCAGAATCTGCGAGACGACCCGGTCGATCTCGGCAACCGGGTCGGACGCGAGATCGGCACTGCGCCAAGCAATGTATCCGTCGGGACGCACCAGCACCGCACCCGAATCGCCGATCCCGTAGGCCTCCAGGAATTCCATCCGGTCGTCCTCGAGCCCCGGGTCGCCGACGTGGTAGCAGGGGACCGGGACGGCGTACTTGCCGGCCGCGCGCTCAGCGGCGCCGCGCCACGTGGCGCCGCCCGGGCCGGTGAGGACGGTGAAGCCGGCGCCGAAGAGGTCGACGGTGGACACGGTGCCGGAGCGTCCCAGCCAGACGTGCGGCGCGCGGCAGCCCGGCGTCGCGCTCGGCTGGTAGTCGGAGTAGTCGTCGTCGACGACCGGGGCGGCGGTACCGTCCGGCACGACCGCGAACGAGTCGTAGACCGTCCCGAACTCGACACCGAGATGGTTTCCGTACCTGCGGGTTTCGCGCAACACGGTCTCGACGTCCAGGTCCGACTGTCCGCTGTACTGGGCGGCGCCCATCTGCTGGACCTTCTTGTGGTTGTCGAACGACTGCCGGGTCGTGCGCTGCGACGGCAGGCGCCGCTCGGTGTCGTAGGTGTGCAGCAGTGACCAGTCGGCGGCACCCGTGACGCAGAGCGCGAGCTTCCACATCGCGTTGTGCATGCCCTGCAGTCCGGTGTTGACGCCCAGACCGCCGGTCGGCGGGAACTGGTGGGCCGCATCGCCACACAGGACGATCCGGCCCTGAACGAATCGGTCGGCGACGGTGGCGTTCATCTGCCACCGACCGATGCTGCGTACCTCGACCTCGAGGTCCGGCTTGCCCACCGCGGCCCGTACCCATCGCCGGCAGTCCTCGTCCTGGTACACGTCGTCGGACCAGTCCTCGGCGGCCACCGGGATCTGGCACAGCCAGCGCCCGCGGGCATCGAGCGGTTGAAGTACACCTGCCGCACCGGAATTGGCGACGAACAGCAGGACGCCTCGGCGGTCCGGGATGTGCTCCTCGATGTCGGCGTGGAAGTAGCAGTTGACGAAGTGGTGGATCGCCTTCTCGCCGGTGAGCTCGATGCCGAGCTGGTCGCGGACCAGGCTCGTGGCGCCGTCTGCGGCGACCAGGGCGGACCCGGTCAGGGCGTACGCGCGACCGGTCGCCCGTTCCGTCACCTCGACGGTGGTGGTCTCGTCGTCGTCGGCCCACCCCGAGACGACCCCGGTGACGCGGTGCCCGAAGCGCACGTCCACCAGGCCCGTGGCGGCGGCCGCGTCGAGCAGGATCTTCTCGAGCAGGTCCTGGGAGGACATCACCGGCTGGGCGGGGCTGATCGTGGGTCCGGGTCCCTCGAAGCCGGTCGCGACGATGGTGCCGAACTCGCGTCCGAGCACGGAGTCGAAGAACCGGATTGGGCTCTTCCACCCGGGCGGGGTGTCGATGTCGCGCAGCCGCGCGTACACCTCGGGGCCCCAGTGCCGTGCGATCTCCATGGTGCGGGTGTTGAAGTTTCGCGTCTTCGGGTGCCATGCGACGCTCTCGTGCTGTTCGAGGAGAACGCTCGCGACACCGAAGCGTGCGAGTTCGAGCGAGGCCGCGAGTCCGACCGGCCCGCCGCCGAGGATCAGGACTGGGGAGGGAGGGTTCATGCGCCCAAAGTGTAATTGGATTACCATTACAGTCAATAGTGCTTGGGCACGTGCTGTCGACCCTGGGCCCAAAGGCGCGGGGCAGGAGGGGTTGCCGTGTCCGAGATGAGTCCGGATCGGACACGGCCGGAATTTCGTGAGGGCTACGTGACTCGCCGGGGATTGGCCGAACGGCCGGAGGTGGGTGTCACCCGAATATCGGTGCCGTTGTCGCCGTGAGGATCTCGACCAGACGTGCGGCCATTTCGTCGTCGGAGAGCGCGAATCGGCCCGGAGTCCGGTTCTCGAAGATGACGTGCTGCTGCAGCACGGCGGTGACGGTGCGGACCGCGAAGTCGATGCACCGTTCGCCGGTGTCCTGGTCCACGGTGATCTCGGGCCGCAGGCGGTTGGCCAGCAGTCGTGAGGTGGTCGCCATCAGCTCCGCCGCGCGCGCATACATGACGTCGCTGTCGGCGAGCACGACGCTTCGGAGCAGGTTGTGGTGTTCACCGAAGGTCTCGACGAGTGCGCGGGCGTAGAGGTCGAAGATCTCCGCGGGTGTCAGGGCCGCGGTGTCCTCGGATCCGAGGCGATCGACCAATCGCTGTTCGGCCTCGTGCTTGAACCGCTCGTGGGCGGCGAGCAGCAGGCCGTTCTTGTCGGTGAACCGGGCGTAGATCGAGGTCGGGGAACTGCTCGACCGAGCCGAGATCTCCGCGATGGTGATCTGCTCGAACGGCTTGTCCGCGAGCAGGTCCTCGACCGCCGCCAGCACTCGTTCCATCGTTGCGCGACTGCGCGATTGACGTGGCGGAGTGATGCTGGGCAGGCTCTCGGACGGCTCGGGTGGCACCCTCGTAGGGTACGGCAGCGGCCCGGGGGAACTGTAACCCCGCTACAGTTCCCAGGGCCGGTGTCAGCAGTGTGGGTGCACGTGTCCAAGCGGACCGTGCCTACAGCGCCCCGCCCGCCGCGATCGGTGCCCCGACGGATTCGCCTGCCGCACCGTTCATCTCGCGGGCAACGAACGCCTCGAGGTCGAACAGGTTGGTGCCGGCGCGGTCGGCGACGGTGAGCAGCGTGTTCATCGAGGCGACCTCCTCGACCTGCTCCTTGAGGAACCACTGCATGAACTGCTCGCCGAGGTAGTCGCCCTCGTCACGGGCGGTACTGGCGAGCTGGACGATCTGCTCGGTGACGGCCTTCTCCTGCTTGAGCGCCAGGGCGATGGGCTCGCGCGGGCTCTCGAAGTGCGAACGCGCGGGATCGATGCCGCTCAGCTCGACCTCGATGTCGCGGTCGAGGAAGTACTGCACGATCATCATCGCGTGGTTGCGTTCCTCGACGGCCTGCGCGTAGAAGTGCCGCGCCAGCTGCGGGAGGTCGGCGTTGTCGAAGTACACCGCGATCGCGATGTACTGATGCGAGGCGTTGAACTCGTTGCGGATCTGATCGTGGAGGAGGGCGTGAAACTTGGTCTGGTTCGCGTCATCCGGAGTGGGCATGAGAGCGACAATAGCGCTGGTCAGAGCACTACGCATCCAAGCGCATCCTTATTGAGGGCAGTGTTTCCTAACTGAGTTCACCCTATTTTCGTGCGCAGTAAGACCAGGTTTTCCGGGTGCCTGACTTTCCCGAATCGCGGTGAAATGCCCATTTTCCGTCAGATGCCGCCGCCCGCCGGCCGCGGCGCCGCCGGGTCCGGGGTCGACGTCGAGTTCATTTCGCGGGCGACGAATTCCTCGATGTTGAACAGATTCCCGTCGGCGCGGTCCACGATCGCCAGCAGCGTCGTCATCGAGGCGACCTCCTCGACCTGTTCCTTGAGGAACCACTGCATGAACTGCTCGCCGAGGTAGTCGCCGGTGTCGCGGGCGGTGCGCGCGAGGGTTGTGATCTGGTCGGTGACCGTCTGTTCCTGCCGCAGGGCCAGTTCCACGGGTTCGCGAACCGACGAGAACTCGGTGACGACGTCGTCGATGCCGGGGATGGTCACGTCCAAGTCGTTGTCGACGAGGTACTGGATCATCATCATCGCGTGGTTGCGTTCCTCGTTTGCCTGTGAGTAGAAGCGCTGCGCGAGCTGCGGTAGGTCGTGGCTGTCGAAGTACACCGCGACCGCGATGTACTGCTGTGAGGCGGTGAACTCGTTGCGGATCTGCGCATGCAGGAGGGCGTGGAACCCGCTGCGCTCACTGATCTCGGACATGCGGTCGAGCGTACCGTCGCGCGGGCCGCGACCGGCCGGCGAGCCGGGTCATGGGATCCGTCGACTGCCCCGGATCGCATGCCCGGCACACGGATTCGGCGCACTCGCCGCCGCTGCCGTCCGATCAGTTCGTCGTCAGGAGGTCCGTGGGCACCGGCTCGTCGTTGGCGAGGGCCTCGAAGAACCGGGACGCCTTCTCCCGATCCCACAGCAGGACGTTTCCGGAGCCGGCGACGTCCTCGAACCCGCCGACCGGGACGGTGGTGGTCACCAGGTCGCCGCGCATCGCCCACGCGAGACCGCCCAGGTTCCAGAGGTGGTCGCCGTTGTCGACCTGCAGCGTGCCCGCGGTCTTGGTGACCAGCGGCCACAGCCGGAACGGGTTGATCAGCGTCCCGATGCTGGTGGCCTGGTCCAGCAGCGCGGACATGAACAGGCGCTGGTTGTTCATCCGGTCCAGGTCGGCGAGCGGCGTCGCGCGACTGCGCACGAACCCGAGGGCCTGCGCCCCGGTCAGGTCCTGGCAACCGGGCTGCAGGTTGATCCCCGCGAGCGGGTCGTCGATCGCGTACGGCACGCACAGGTGGACGCCGCCGATCGCGTCGACGATGCCGGCGAATCCGCCGAACCCGATCTCCGCGTAGTGGTCCATCCTCAGGCCCGTCGCCTCCTCGACGGTCTGCACGAGCAGCTGCGGGCCGCCGCCGTCGATGGCGAAGGAGGCGTTGATCTTGTCCTTGCCCCAGCCGGGGATGTTCACGTACGAGTCGCGTGGAATGGACACCATCGTCGCGCCGCCGCTCTTCGGGACGTGCACGACGATGATCGTGTCGGTGCGCTTCGAATCCAGCTCGCCGCCCGTCGCCAGCTCCTGTTCCTGCTCGGGGGTCAGTCCGGTTCGGCTGTCCGACCCGACCAGCAGCCAGTTGGTGCCGGGGGTGTCCGCGATCCGCCCGGGATAGTCGGCGAGTGCGTCGATCCGATTGAGCGACCCATCCAGGTACACCACCGACCCGATCATCACCAGCAGCAGCACCAGGGCGGTCACCCCGATCCGGCGTCCCCAGTGCGGCCGGCGGCGGGGCCTCGGGGGCTCCGCAGGCGGCGTGGTCGCCGGGCGGCCCGGGCGCGGGGGCGGCGGCACCGGTGTGCCCGACCGTGGGCGTGCGCCCTCGGTGTACGGCTGCGGGGTCTGCGTCGGCGCGTAGCCGGACGCCGACCGCGGGCGTGGTTGCTGCGACGACCGCGGCGCGAGGGGCCGGGCGTCCGGGTCCTGCGACCACGCGCGGGCCGGCGCGGCCGGACGGCCGTCGCGGCGGATCACCTGCGTGCCCTCCGGCGGCGGTGCCGCCCGGTTTTCCCTCGGCGGTGCCGCCCGGTTGTCTCGCGGCGGTGCGGCTCGGTTGTCTCGCGGCGGCATCGCCCGGGTCGGCTCCTGCGGCATGTCGCGGTAGCGGTCCTGCCGTGGGTCCCGAGCGGGAGGGGACGGTCGGCGGGGTGGGTACTGCGGCGGCGGCACCTTGCCGTTCCGCGGCGGGGGCGGCCCGCCGGCGGGACGGGGCGGCGGCGTCGGTCCCGGATCCCCGGACTGCGACCGGCGTGGGTCGCCGCCGCGACCCGCTGCGGGGTCTCGGGGGTCGCGGTTGCGGGGACTGTCGCCGTTCACACCGGAAACTGTACTGGTCAGGGCAGCCAGGACAGGTGGCCGCGGAGCAGCGTGTAGCCGACGAACGCGACCGCGTCGATCAGCCAGTGTGCGACGACCAGCGGCCAGAGTTTGCCGGTCCGCTGCCAATATCGGCCGAACACCAGGCCCATCACCACGTTGCCGAGGCCCCCGCCGATGCCCTGGTAGAGGTGATAGCTGCCGCGCAGCAGCGCGGACGCCGCGAGTGCGGCGTTCTCGCCCCAGCCGAGCCGGCGCAGCCGGGAGATCAGGTAGGCCACGACCAGGACTTCTTCGGCGGCGGAGTTGGCCAGCGCCCACAGCACCAGCGCGGGCAGTCGCCACCAGTGGTCGTCGACGGTGCTTGGCACCACTGTGAGGTTCGCCCCGATCGCGGTCGCGGCCAGGTACAGGGCCAGCCCGGGTAGCCCGATCAGCGCGGCGAGTCCGACGCCGGGCAGCAGGTCGCGGCGCCACCGCGGGTGCGGTCCGAGGCCGATCCGCTCGGGTCCGAGGCCGCTGCGCCAGAGCAGGTACAGCCCGAGCGCCGCCCAGGCGCACAGCCGGGCGATGCCGAGCAGTTGCCGGCCGAGGTCGATCCAGCCGACGGTCGAGCGGGAGGTGTTCAGCGCGACGGTCTGGTCGGACAGTTGCCCGGGGGCCATCGCGGTCTCGACGAGCGACAGGACGCCGGACAAGCCGCTGAGGCCGAAGGTGACGAGCAGGACGATCGTGACCTCGAACCAGAGCGCGCGACGCTCCTTGGCGTCCAGCGGCGGTTCGGTCTGTCGGGGTGGGGAGGGCCGGAGCCAGTCGTCGAGCCGGGTCACGGTCTGAGATTAGGCGGCTTCGCCGCCCGTGAGTGGATTCGGAGTCCCTGGACCCGCAAAACGCGCACGAGCGCGTAGCGCCTATTTCCGGGCGCGGAGTCCGTTCATGAACGGGCAGCCGACCAGGATGCGGAGCGCGCGGTTCAGTCCGGCGGGGTCGTCGACGGGTTCCGGGAACGACAGCCGCACGTCGTTGTCGCCGGCGGGGGATTCGACGCGGAGCCGGATCCCGTAGCGGTCCAGGCCGAGCGGCCGCACCCGTCCGCTGCGCATGCTCGACGGAAGGCGTTGCGCCAGTTGGTGAACGAGGTCACCGTGGTCGGATTCGAGGTGCTCGAGCCAGCAGTCCTCGACCGACCAGAACGGGTCGGGGGTGGCGGTGAGCAGGTCGGCGAGCGGGACCGGTTCGGCGCCGTGGCTGTCGGCGACGACGGCCGAGTCGAGCACCAGTCGCAGCAACGTCGTGGTGTGTCCGACGTCGAGCAGGTCCGGGTTGGGGTTGTCGACGGCGACGGCGGCGGCGAGCGCGCGGGTGGCCTCGGTGGGAACGGCGTGCAGTGTGCCGCGCAGCCACACCAGGGAGCGGACCGGTTCGCGGAGCGCGAGCGGCGCGTGGTCGGTGAGTTCGAGGACGGCGGGCAGTCCGGCGCGGCCGGCCTGCCAGGTCAGCGCGGTGACCGCGACACCGTCCGGAACGGCGAGGACGACGTCGCCCCCGGAACGGAGGTGGTGGACCGCGACGGTGACCGGTTCGCTGCCGTCGACGGCGAGCACCGCCTGCTTGGCGCGGACGCACGCGGTGCGGACCCGTTCGGCGGTGGACGGGCCGAGGGTGGTGGCGGCGGTCATGCGGTGCTCCTTTTCGATCCCCTGCGGGTGCGGTACAACGCGGATGCGGCGACGGTCACAATAGGTTAGCCATGCCTAAGTTAGATCAGGCATGCCGGACCGCGCAAGAGTTCGGCCCGGGGATACCGTGGAGCCGTGGCCACCCTGCTCAACCTGCAACCGCCCGCCCCGCGCGAATCGCAGCCCCCGTTCGCGGGCCTGCTCTCCGAGCTCTGCCCCGACGGCGCCGCTCTCCGAGGCCGGGCTCGCGGCGCACTGTTCGGCCCGCCGGTGCTGACCGCCAGCGGCTTGGATGGTGTGGAGGCGGGTGACGGTCCGCTGTGGCTGCGACTCGACATCGCCCCCGACGCACTGCCCGGGTCCGCCCCCGACCTGACCCGGATCGAGGTCGACTGCCCGCTCGAGCACCTCGACGACGCGCTCGCCCTGGCCAAGGGTGATCCGGTGCGGCTGCCCGCCCCGGTCGCGGTGCGGGTCGAACCCGGTGCCGCCGGGCGGGGTTGGGCCGCCGAGTCCGCCGAACGGATCGCGGCCGCCGGTGCCCACCCGGTGCTGCCCGCCGGATCCGCGGCGGAGGACGTCGCCGACTTCCTCGCCGTTCTCGCCCACTCCGACGCCGGCTTCGTCTCGTACGCCGCCGACGGCGGCGAGGTGATCGCGATCCTCGCCGCCACCGTAGCGGCACTGCGCGGCGACGACATCCCCGCCGCCTACCTGGCCGCGGACCCCGCCCCGCTCGCCGCGCTCAGCACCCCGGCCGCGGAGGCGGTCCGGGAGGTGTTGCTGGCGATCGCCGTCCCCGACGCCGCCGCGGTCGAGGCGCACCTGCGGGCCCACGGCATCACCGCCGACCTCGGCAACCGCTGAACTCGTCCGCTCCGGACCGAGTGAACGGCAGCGTTCAGTCGATCGGATCGACTGAATGTTCCGTTCAGTCGGAATTGTCCGGACGGTCCGGGGGCGGTTGAGCAGGCGCGGTCGGGGCGCCGGTCCGGATGCGTAACCTGGACGCGTGCCTCGCATCGCGTACTTCGGACCCTCCGGAACCTTCACCGAGATGGCGCTCGACCAGTTCGAGTCGTCGGGTGCCTTCGACGGGCCCGTGGAGCGGGTCTCCGTCGGCAGCCCGCCGGCCGCGCTCGCCGCGGTCCAGGACGGTTCCGCCGACGCGGCGGTGGTGCCGATCGAGAGTTCCGTCGAGGGTCCGGTACGGCCGACCCTGGACGCCCTGGCTGCCGGGGAGCGGCTGCAGATCATCGCCGAAACCGAACTGGACGTGGCCTTCACGATCGTGGGGCGTGCGGGCACGACCCTCGCCGACGTCCGCACGATCCGGGCGTATCCGGTGGCGGAGGCGCAGGTGCGGATGTGGATCGAGGCGAACCTGCCGGACGCGGTGGTGGAGTCGGCGTCGTCCAACGCCGGTGCCGCCGAGGACGTGGCCGCCGGACGCGCCGATGCCGGCGTTTCCACCGCACTCGCGGGTCAGCGGCTCGGTCTGGACGTCCTCGCCGACGGGGTGGCCGACTTCTCCGGAGCCCGAACGCGATTCGTGCTCATCACGCGTCCGTGCCCGGTGCCCGCCGCGACCGGATCCGACCGGACGTCGGTGGTGCTGCAGCTCAACCACGAGCCGGGGTCGCTGGTCGGCGCGATGGCCGAGTTCTCCACCCGCGGAATCGACCTCACGCGGATCGAGTCGCGTCCCACCCGGGTCGAGTTCGGGACCTACCTGTTCTACCTGGATTGCAGCGGCCACGTCGACGACACCGCGGTCGCCGAGGCGCTCAAGTCGTTGCACCGCAAGCACACCGTACGGTTCCTCGGTTCGTGGCCGACGGCGACGCCCGGCGGGCGTCGCCCCCCGTCCGACGGGGAGGCCTGCGAGTGGCTCGCGCGGATCCGTGGCGGCGAGACGGAAGGAACGAACTGACGTGGCGGGCAAGCTGATTCTGGTCCGGCACGGACAGACCGAGGCGAACGTCGCCCGACGGCTGGACACCCGGTTGCCCGGAGCCCGGCTCACCGAGATGGGAGAGGGGCAGGCGCACGCGTTCGGGTCGTCGCTCACCGGTCCGCTCCCGAAGGCGGTGGTCGCGTCGGAGGCGTTGCGTGCCAGGCAGACCGCCGGATTCATCGAGCGGGCATCGGGGATCGTGGTGCAGGTTCGCGAGGGTCTCCACGAGGCGCAGGCCGGCGACCTGGAGGACCGTTCGGATCGCGCCTCGCACGAGACCTACGCGTCGGTGTTCCACTCCTGGCACGCAGGCGAACTCGGGGCGAGAATGCCGGGCGGCGAGTCGGGCGAGGACGTCCTCGCGCGGTACCTGCCCGTGGTCGACTCGCTGCGCTCGCAGTACCTCGAGATCGGGGACGAGGACGGCGACGTCCTGGTGGTCAGTCACGGCGCCGCGATCCGCCTGGTCGCCGGGTACCTGTCCGGGGTCGACGGCACGTTCTCCGCGGACACCCACCTGGACAACACGCAGACCATCGAACTGGCCCCCACCCCGGGCGGGGGCTGGACGGTCATGCGATGGGGTGCGCTGCTGCCGCCCTTCCGGGCGCCCGCCGTCGACGTCGTCGACGACCCGATGGGCTGACCGCTCGGCGTGGCGACGCCCTGAACGCCCGGGCGTCACATGTCGGGAGGGCGGTTCACCGGGGGAGCAGTGCCGGAACGACGAAGGCGCGCAGTTTCTCCCTGACCCGGTCGAGGGCGTTGTCGTCGGTGCCGTACTGGCTGATGTACATGATCTCGAGTTCGGAGATCCATTCGGAGAGCAGTCGCAGGTCCAGGTCCGCGCGGATGTTCCCCGCGGCCTGCTCGTCGGCGAGGACCGGTCCCCACAGTTCGTGGGTCAGCTCGACCGCGCGACCCGACTCGCCCAGCAACTGCATCGAGAGGGCCATCGACTCGGGGGAGACCAGCCGGTTCACCATCGGGTCCAGGTGGCCCTTGCGGATGTCCTGGCAGATGCCCTCGACGATGCGTTCCTCGACGGTCGGCCAGCGGGTGATGTGAGCGCGGGCCCGGTCCATGTTCGCCCGGGCGCGCCGGACCACCGATTCGGCGATCAGGGACTCCCGGTCCGCGAAGTAGCGGTACACCGTCGCCCGTGACATCGATGCCGCCTTGGCGACGTCCTCCATCGTGGTCTTCGCGATGCCGAACCGCTCGAAACACGCTTCGGCCGCAGCCAGGATCGCCGAATGGACGTCGGTCCGGGTGTCGGTGTCGGTGCGTGCTGCCACGCGAGAACCGTACCAACTCCACCGTCAACCGAAAGTAGTTAGATAAGACGCTAGACATTGATTGTCTCGTGTGTCACCCTCGATCCATGGAGCGCGACGAGAAGATCAGGCTCACGCAGCGGCTCATCGCCCACGTGGACAACGACACCACCGACTACGCGGACGACCTGCTCCGCGTGCCCTTCTCGGTGTTCAACGACCCCGAGCTGGCGGCGAAGGAACGAGACGTCGTGCGCCGGTTCCCGCACATCGTGGCGCACGTCGACGAACTGCAGAAGGCCGGCGACTTCCTGACCACAGAACTGATCGGCACCCCGCTGCTCGTGGTCAAGCAGGACGACGGCAGCGTCAAGGCCTTCTCCAACGTGTGCCGGCACCGCGGGGCCAAGGTCGAGTTCGGCGAGTCGGGCTGCAAGAGGGTCTTCGCCTGCCCGTACCACAACTGGTCCTACGGCAAAGACGGTGCGCTGCGCGGGCTTCCGCACGCCGAGGGTTTCGGCGGCATGGACCGTGGCGAGTACGGCCTGGTGGAGTTTCCGTGCGAGGTCCGGCACGGGCTGGTCTGGGTGGTGCCCACTGTCGGGGCCGACCTCGACATCGCCGCGGTGCTCGGCGCCAAGCACGACGCCGAGGTCGCCGACACCGGCATGGCCGGCTCCTTCCAGGTGCGCAAGGAGACCTGGAAGCTGGACATGAACTGGAAGATCGCGGTGGACGGCGTGCAGGACTCCTACCACCTGTGCCAGTTGCACACCAAGACCGTCTGCAACTACCTCGAGGGCAACATCACCGCGCTCGACGTGGTGGACCGCTCCTGGCGACTCGTGGTGGCGCGCAAGGCGATCACCGAGGTCCGCGACGCCGATCCGGACAGCTTCGACGTCCGCGACTACTCGCTCGCGAACTACACGATCTACCCGGGCACGATGCTCGTCACCGAGCCGAACCACTTCGAGATCTGGACCATCGTCCCCGACAAGGACGACCCGAACGTCAGCTACTGCACCATCCGGCTGCTCTCCCCGAAGAAGCCGGAGACCCCGCGCGAGGAGCGGATCCTGGAGAAGAACTGGGAGCTGCTGATGGAGACCCTGCACGCCGAGGACTGGTTCGTTACCAAGACCATCACCGACAACGCCGCCCACGGTCAGGTCGAGGAACTGATCTACGGACGAAACGAGTTGCCCGGACAGCTGTTCCACAACATGGTGGCGGGCGACGTCGCCGCCCTCGAACGCGAGCGTGCGGCCGGGCTCGCGGCGGCGCGGTAACGCCCGATGACCGTGGACGACCCGTCCGGAGTCCTGCTCCGCGACCACCCCGCACCGGGGGTGCTCCGGCTGACGCTGAACCGCCCGCAGGTGCGCAATGCGATCTCGCTGTCGCAGCAACGCGAGCTGGACGGCGTGCTCGCCGCGGCCGCGCGCGACGACGAGGTGCGCGCGGTGATCGTCGCCGGCGCCGGTCCGGACGCCTTCTCGGCGGGCTACGACCTCGCGGAGCTCGCCGCGATGTCGCCGGAGGAGGCCACCGAGGGGGCGCTCGAACGGGAGGAGCTGCTGTGGCGGTACCTCACGTTCCCGAAGCCGATCGTGGCCGCCGTCGCCGGCGCCGCGCACGGCGCGGGCACCATCCTGGCGGCCTGCTCCGACCTGCGGGTCGGGGGCCCGGCGACCCGGTTCACCGTGACCGCCGCGCGCTACGGCGGCGCGAACCTGACCTGGCTGCTGGACGGTCTGGTCGGCGCCGGCCAGGCGCGGGACCTACTGATGACCTCGCGCACCGTCGGCGGCGACGAGGCGTACCGGATCGGGCTGCTCAGCCGCTACGCCGAGGACGGGGACGTGGCAGGTGTGGCGCTCGATGCCGCGGTCCAGCTCGCCGGGCAACCGCCGGAGGGGCTGCGCGAGATCAAGGCCCTGCTGCTCGACGGGCCGGGCCGGGACCTGCGGGCCCGCTACGACCGGGAGAACACCGTCGCACGCACCACCCTGCGCCCCCGCCCGATCGCCGACCTGTTCTCCGGGTTCTTCTCCCGGCCGGGCAGCCGAACGTGAAGGAGGCCGGCATGACCGACGCCGCACCGACCCTCGACATCTGGAACCCGGGCTGGCCGGATCCGTTTCTCCCGACGGTCGATTCCGACGACGAGTACGCCGATCTGGTCGAGGCGCTGCGCGAGGTGCAGGAGGCGGTGACCCGGAGCCGTCCGACCCCCCAGGTCGCCAGGGAGGCCGCGGCCGCGCTGCGGGCGGTCGCACGGCGAATGCGGGCGTTCGAGGTCGACGAGGACAGTCAGATCGCCGGAAAACGTTGGGAGATACCGGGGAAGGGTCATGCACTCGCGCCCGCCCTGCGCATCGACACCGTCACCGACACCGCGGCCACCGGCCGGGTGACGGTCGGGCGGTTCCACTCCGGCCGGTACGCGATGAACGGCGGGGTGACGCCGCTGATCTTCGACGAGCTCCTCGCCCGGCTGGCGAACAGCGCCGGTCGACCCTGGGGGCGCACCGCCTACCTCAACGTGAACTTCCGGGCGCCCGCGCCGCTGCACACCGAACTGACCGTGGCGGCGGAACTCGTTGGGCAGGAAGGGCGCAAGCGCTTCCTGCGCGGGACGCTGCACCACGGCGACGTCCTCGTTGCCGACGTCGACGGGCTGTGGGTGGAACTCAAGCCCGAACAGACTCACAACATCTCGAAAGACCTGGAAGGAAGCGAACGATGAGCGGGTTCTCGCTGCTGGACGGCGTTCGGGTCCTCGAGGTCGCCCAGCTGGCCCCGGCCTCGCTGGGCGGGCACCTCGCGGACCTCGGCGCCGAGGTGATCAAGGTCGAGTCGGGGCCGCTCGGCGACCCGGTTCGGGTCGGCGGCAGCCGGGCGATCGGTGATGCGGACGGACCGGCGTTCATGCACCTGCGGTGGAACCGCGGCAAGAAGTCGGTCGCCCTCGACCTGCGCAGTCCCGAGGGAAAGCAGGCATTCCTCGACCTCGCCCGCTCCTGCGATGCCGTCATCGAGGGAATGCGGGGTGGCTACCTGGACTGGCTCGGCGTCGGCTACGAGCAACTGCGACAGGTGAATCCGAAGATCGTGTTGTGCACCGTGTCCGGCATGGGCACCGACGGCCCGTACCGCGGGCTCGGTACCGGCGGACCGGTGTTCGACGCCTACGCCGGGCTCCGTGAGGTGAGCACCCCCGCCGCGCCGCCGACCGAGGGCATGGCGGGCTCCACCACCCCGCCCATCGCGATGTACGCCCTCGGCGCGTACGGGGCGATGGGACTGCTCGCCGCGCTGCACAGGGCCGGGGCCACCGGCGAGGGGAGTCACGTCGAGGTGGCAGGCATCGACGTCGCGGCTGCATGGATGCCGGACCTGGTCGATGCGGAGCTGAACAAGGACCGGTCGATTCCGCGTCCGACCTGGTTGCCGGACGGGCGGCTGCCCGACTGGCCGCGGCTCGAGGCCTACCGCACCAGCGACGGCGAGGCGATCCTGTTCGGGTCGCACGTGGAGAAGTTCTGGCACAACTTCCTCGTCGCGGTCGGCCGGGAGGATCTGATCGGAGTCGACCTCACCAGCACCGACGACGGTGCGCCCGCTCGCGCGGACCTGGTGTGGCGGGCGCTGACGGAGATCTTCGCGCAGCGCACCCGCGCCGAGTGGGTGGAGTTGTTCCTCGAGCACGGCATTGCGGGCGGCCCGGTCAACACGGTGGCCGACATGCTCGCCGACCCGCACTTCCGGGCGCGCGAGAACACCTACCGGGTGGACCATCCGGAGGTGGGTGAGCTCGAGTTCGTGGTCAGTCCGGTGCGGGTCGCGGGGGAGAAGTTCGCGCCCGCGCTGCCGCCGGCCGTCGGCGCCGACACCGCCGACGTGCTGCGGTCGGTGGCGGGGTACGACGACGCGCGGATCGCCGCGGCGACCGACCCGAGAACTCCCCGACGTGAGGCGCCGCGCGCCGGCTGACGGGCCCACTCCCGAGATGCGACACCCACATGAAAACAACTGTGTGGGTGTCGTTTTCGTGTCCGAAACCGAGCGTGACCAGGTGGGCCGAAAGTCTCGAATCGGGCATTGCGCACTCCGCCTACAGCTGTTAGGTTTGCGGGCACGAAGTGAGGGTGATCACACCCCGTCGACGCGGCCGGCTGACGACACTCCGGCGAGCCGGCACATGAAACGAGGAGCACAGATGAATCTCGCGGACCTGACCCGGTTCTGGGGCAAGACCCGGTCGCAGCAGCAGGCGATCGTGTTCGGGGACACGGCGCAGACCTGGGCCGAGGTCGACGCGATCACCGACGCACTCGCCCGTGGTCTGGCGGCGCGCGGTGTCCGCAAGGGCGACCGCGTCGCGGTGATGATGCTCAACCGCCCCGAGCTCGCCCACGTCATCCTCGCGACCCTCAAGCTCGGCGCGATCAGCGTCCCCCTCAACTTCCGGCTCACCGCCAAGGAACTGGCCCCGATGGTGGTCGACTCCGCGCCCCGCGTCGTGATCGTCGAGGACGACTTCGCGCCGCTCCTCGAGGTCGCCGCCGAACAGGTGGAGTTCGAGACCTACTCCATCGGCGGCAGTGCGCACCCGCCGTACGAGCGACTGATCGATCCGGGGACCGCGCCCGTGGTCGCCATCGACGCCGACGATCCCGGCTTCATCTGCTACACCTCCGGGACCACCGGCGTGCAGAAGGGTGCCCTGATCACCCACCGCAACGCGATGACCCCCGGCATCTCCCAATCCCTCACGTTCGGCTTCTCCTCGCGGGACCGGGTGCTCTGCTCGGCCCCGCTGGTGTACACCGGCTCGGTCCTGTCGATCTTCATGCAGCTCGTCGTCGTGCCCGGCGCGACGATGGTGCTGCTGCGCGAGTACGACCCGGAGATCGCGCTCGACACCTTCGAGCGCGAGCAGATCACCGCCACCACCACCGTCCCGGTGATCTGGGAGCGGATGACGATGCTGCCCGACTTCGGCACTCGCAAGCTCGCGAAGTTCACCTTCGCGGGCACGGGCGGCGCGCCGGTCAGCCTCGACCTGCTCGACTTCTACCGCTCGCACGGCATCCCGCTCACCCAGTGCTACGGCCTGACCGAGGCGTCCGGCATGGTGTCGACGCTGGCGTACGAGGACGCCGTCTCGCGTCCCGGCTTCGCCGGTCTGCCGCTGGTCGGCACCCACGTCCGGATCGGTGACCCGGGCGACGACACCCCGGCCGGCGAGGTCGGTGAGATCCTGGTCCGCGGCGAGCACGTGCTCCGGGAGTACTGGAACAAGCCCGAGGCCACCGCGGCGACCCTGGTCGAGGGGTGGCTCCGCACCGGCGACCTGGGTATGCAGGACGAGGGCGGGTTCCTCAAGATCGTCGATCGCAGCAAGGACATGCTGATCTCCGGCGGCCTGAACGTGTACCCCGCCGAGATCGAAAAGGCTCTGCACGGCATCGAGGGCCTGGTCGACCTCGCCGTCATCGGTGTCAAGGACGAGCGGTGGGGGGAGGTGCCGATGGTGATCTTCCACAGCGACCGTCCCGCCGCGGACATCGTTGCCGACATCGCCACCGTCGCCGGCGAGAACCTCGCGAAGTTCAAGCGCCCCAAGCATGCGGTGGCGCTCGGCGAACCGCTGCCGCGGACCTTCTCCGGCAAGCTCGCCAAGCCGTCTCTGCGACAGCGCTTCCCAGAGGTGCCCGCGCACGCCGTGGCCGTTGAAGGCTCCTCCGCGCCGGCCTGAATGAACACCTGACTCCGTACCACTCGCGGATGCTCCCGGAACCCCACCGCCCGGTGCATCGGCGAGGGAGCTGGTGACACACCCGGCTTCATCTCCTGCAGTTCCCCGTCTCCGAGAGGAATGCACGTCGTGGCCCGAGCTCGTGAAGTCAACATCTCCCAACTCATCGACACCGCCCCGGTCTCGGTGCTCCAGAAACGCGCCATCGCACTGTGTCTGGCGCTCGCCATCCTCGACGGCATGGACGCCCAGCTGATCGGATTCGCGATCCCCGCACTGTCCGAGGACTGGGGGCTGTCCAAGGCCTCGTTCGGGCTGCTGCTGGCCCTCAGCAGCGGCGCGATGGTGGTGGGCAGCCTGGTGTTCGGTCCCGTCGCCGACCGGTGGGGCCGACGTCGGGTCATTCTGCTGTGCACCGTCCTGTTCTCGGTGTTCACGCTCGCGTCGGCATTCGCGCCGTCGATGGGTGTGCTCATCGTGCTCCGTGTCCTCGCCGGCATCGGGCTCGGCGGCGTCACGCCGAACCTGATCGCGCTGACCAGCGAGTACAGTCCCGCGCGTAACCGCTCCACTCTGGTCACCATCGTCGTTGCCGGCATGTCCCTGGGCGGATTCCTCGGCGGACTTGCTGCCGCCCAACTGATTCCGGCGTACGGCTGGGAGTCGATCTTCTTAGCCGGCGGCGTCCTCCCGCTCGTCGTCGCGGCGCTGGCCTGGGCCGGTCTTCCGGAGTCCGGCAAGTTCCTCGCGGCCCGTGGCGATCACGCCGGCGCCGCGAAGATCCTGTCGGCGATCGCTCCGGGAGCCGATCTGTCCGGCGCGGTCCACTTCACCCAGGACACGGTCGTCGTGACGAAGTCCCCGGTCCGCGAGCTCTTCGCGAACGGACGCGCCCTCGACACCGTCCTGCTGTGGGTGGTGTTCGTCATCAACTTCCTGGTGATCTACTTCCTGTTCGGGTGGATGCCGTCGCTGTTCAGCCAGGCCGGGCAGAGCGCGTCCACCGCGATCCTGGCGGCCGCGTTGTTCAACCTCGGCGGTATGGCCGGTGCCCTGTCCGTGGGCCACATCACCGACCGGGTCGCTGCCGCGTGGGGACAGTCCGGTGGATCCCGCGCCGCGTACGCGGTCGTGATGGGGGGCTACACGCTCGGGGCCCTGTTCATCGGGGCGGTCGCGATGTCCCTCTCGAATCCGACGCTGCTGCTGATCACAATCTGCGTCGTCGGATTCGGCATCTCGGGCAGCTCCGCCGGAATCATCGCGATCGCGGCGTCGATCTACCCGGTCGCCGCCCGTTCGACCGGTATCGGCTGGGCCATGGGCATCGGCCGCATCGGATCGATCGTCGGGCCCACCGTCGGCGCGGCGTTGATCGCGGCCGGGATGGATGCCCGCACGATCTTCCTGCTCATGGTGGTGCCCACAGCGCTCGCGGTCGTCACGCTCGGGGTGCTGTTCGTGCGGGACCGGCTGCGCGGACGCGCCGCAACCGGATCCGCGGTGCTGGCGCCGATCACCGCGGACGTGGACTGAGGTCATGCGATCCGCCACGTCCCGGCACACGTCGTTCTGCCGGCTGTGCGCCTCCTCGTGCGGGGTGCTGCTCGACATCGAGGACGGGCGGATCGCACGGGTGCTCGGGGACGCCCGGCACCCGATCTCCGGCGGGTACACCTGCCCGAAGGGGCGCCGTGGCGGCGATCTCGTCCACGGGCCGGACCGGTTGACCACCTCGATGCGGCGCACCTCCGCCGGATCACACGAACCGGTGCCGGTGGCGCGGGCCGTCGCCGAGATCGCGGATCGCCTGCGCGCCATCGTGGACCGCCACGGGCCGGATGCGGTCGCGCTGTTCATGGGCACCCAACAGAACTTCGCCGCTCTCACACCCCCGATGGCCCGCGCGTGGTTCAAGGGCACCGGATCACACAAGCTGTTTTCCACCATGACCATCGACCAGTCCGCGAAATGGGTTGTCGCCGAACGAATGGGAACATATCTCGGGGGACGGCAGCGATTCGAGGCCGCCGGCGTGTGGCTCCTGGCGGGCACCAACCCGGTCGTCTCCGGCAACGGGGGCGACGGGGACGGAGCGGTCGTGCAGAACCCGTCCGTCACCTTGCGCGCGGCCCGCGAGCGTGGGTTGCGGCTGATCGTCGTCGACCCGCGCCGCACCGAGACCGCGGCGCTGGCCGACGTGCACCTGGCCCCGCGCCCGGGGACGGACGCGGTGCTGCTCGCGGGCCTGCTCCACGTCATCCTCACCGAGCGTCTTCACGACGCCGACTTCTGTCGCCGGTACACCGCCGATTCGGGGGCTCTCGCCGACGCCGTGTCCGATGTGACTCCCGCTGTCGTGCAGCGGATCTGCGGCGTCCCCGCCGACCGGGTCCGTACCGCGGCGCGGATGTTCGCAGCCGGCAGTCGGGGGATGGCGACCAGTGGGACGGGGCTGTGCATGGGCCCGCACTCGAACCTCGCGGAGCACCTCGTCGCCGCCCTGAACGTGGTGTGCGGACGGTACCTGCGCGAGGGGGAGCGGGCCGACGACCGCGCCGTCCTGACCCGGCACGTGCCCGCCCGCGCGGAGGTCGCCCCGCCGTCCCGGGCCTACGAACGCGGCTATCCCAGCCGCATCGGTGGGGTGCGCGCGATGCGCGGCGAGCTCCCGTCCGGCCTCCTCGCCGACGAGATCCTCGCGCCCGGACCCGACCGGGTGCGGGCGCTGATCGTCTCCGGAGGCAATCCGGCCGCGGCCCTGCCGGACCGGGGGAAGGCGTTGCGCGCGTTGCGCTCCCTCGACCTGCTGGTGTGCATCGATCCCCGCATGTCGGACACAGCCCGGCTCGCGCACTACGTGATCGCGCCGACCACCATGTACGAACGTGCCGACCACACCGCGATCATGGAGCCGTTTTTCCCGCGCCCGTTCGCGCAGTTCACGCCCGCCGTCGTGACGCCGCCTCCCGATGTCGTCGACGACTGGCGGTTCTTCCTCGACCTCGCGGCCGCCTCGGGGCAGCCGCTCAAGTTCGCCGGGCGCATCCTCGATCCCGCCGCGCCGCCGACCTCCGAGCAGATGTTGGCGATGATGGCCGAACGGGGACGCGTCCCGTTCGCCGACCTGGTCGCCGCCCCGCACGGTCACCTCGCCGGCGACAGCGGCGCCGTCGTGGGCCCCGCGACCGCGGAGGGAGCCGGCCACCGCCTGCACCTGATGCCCGACGACGTGCGCGCCGAACTGCGCGCAGCGCTGACGGACACGGCTGTCACCGAAAGGTTTCCGCTGCTACTCACGGTCCGCCGGATCCGCGAGACCGTGAATTCCACCGGAACCCGCGTGCCCGGGCTCGTACCGGGCGGAACCAACCCGGCGAGCATGCACCCCGACGACCTCGCCGCCCTCGGTGTCGCCGATGGTCAGCGGGTGACCGTGCGCTCGGCGTCGGGACGGCTGCGCGCGACCGCACGGGCGGATCGTTCCCTGTCCCGGGGCACCGTGACGATGACCCACTGCTTCGGCAGTGTCGACCGGCGGGAGGACCTCGGAGTGAACGTCAACGTGCTCACCGGAACCCGGGACGGTGTGCAGGCGATCAACGCGATGCCGACGATGACCGCCGTCCCCGTCGCGGTCGAGCCCACGACGAGCGAAGAGGACGATTCGTGATGACCACCACCGAAGCACGCACCGGGCATCGCATCTGCCCGCTGTGCGAGTCGACCTGCGGGCTGCTGGTCGAACTCGAGGGCCGTGCCATCACCCGGGTCGCCCCGAACCCCGCGGACCTGATGAGCGCGGGACACAGCTGCGCGAAGGGTCTCGGGCTCGGCCACATCGAGGGCGACCCCGACCGGATCCGGACACCGCTGCTGCGCACCACCGGCGGCGGGTTCCGGGAGGCCACCTGGGGCGAGGCCTTCGCCGAGATCGCGCGCCGGCTACCGGAGTTCGTCACCGACGATCCGGGTAGCTGCGCGCTTTACCACGGCAATCCGGCCGCCCACCACCTGGATTCGACGTTCTATCTCGGCGAGCTGATCGGTGCGCTCGGCACCCGGAACGTCTACTCGCCGGCCAGCGTCGACACGTGGCCGAAGAACCTCGCGCACATGCTCCTGTACGGCACGGGGCTGGGCATGAGCCTGCCCGACATCGACCGCACCGACTATCTGCTGATCCTCGGCTCGAACCCGATGGTGTCCAACGGCAGCACCGTCACCGCGCCCGGCATGCACCACCGGTTGCAGGCGTTGCGCGAGCGGGGCGGCACCCTCGTCGTGGTGGACCCGGTGCGCACCCGCACCGCCGAGGTCGCGGACCAGCACGTACCGATCCGGCCCGGCACCGACGCGCTGTTCCTGCTCGGCGTGCTCTCGGTGATCGCGGCGGAGGGCTTGGCCCGACCGGGCCGCGTGCCGGACGTCGTCGACGGTCTGGACGAGGCGCTCGCGCTGGCACGCGAGTACACCCCGGAGTCGGTCGCCGAGGCTTGTGGGGTCGACGTCGCGCTGATCCGGACAGTCGCCCGCGGGTTCGCGGGAGCGACTGCGGCGGTGGCGCATTCGCGGATCGGCACCTGCATGCAGGAATTCGGCACGCTCGCGAACTGGCTCGTCGAGGTGCTCACGATCGTCACCGGGAATCTGGACCGCCCCGGCGGTGCGATGTTCTCGCTCCCCCCGGCCGGCGGTCAGAACACCTGGCCGGTCACGAAGCCGCCGAAGCTGATGTTCGATCGCTGGCGTTCCCGGGTTCGGGGGCTGCCGGAGGCGATGGGGGAGCTGCCCGCCGTGTGCTTCGCCGAGGAGATCCTCACCCCCGGACCCGGCCGCACCCGCGCACTGATCACCCTCGCCGGCAACCCCGCGCGGTCCCTCCCGAACAGCGGTGCGATCGAGGAGGCGCTCGACGCGCTCGAGTTCATGGTGTCGGTGGACTGCTACCTCAACGAGACCACCCGCCACGCGGACGTCATCCTGCCCCCGCCGCCGGTGACGACCCGTGGCCACCATGACGTGACGTTGTCGCACTTCCAGATCCGGAACGTGGCCCGCTACACGCCGCCGCTGCTGGACCTCGCGGACGGAGAGATGGCGGAATGGCAGATCCTGCTGCGGCTGGCCGCGATCGCGAAGGGCACCCCGCACCGTCCCGTCGACGAGATGGACGACGAGGTCGCGGCCGTCGCCGCGCGGCGGGCCGCGAAACTCGCCGGCTGCGAATCGGAGCGGGCCGGCGAGGCGACCGCCGGTCGCCGCGGACCGCAACGGCTGCTCGACCTGCGACTGCGCAGCGGACCCTACGGTGACCGGTTCGGCCTCGACCCCGGTGGACTGACCCTCGCGGCGCTCGAGGACAACCTCGACGGCATCGACTACGGACCACTGACCTCTCGCCTGCCGGAGGTGCTGCGCACCCCGGACGGACGGATTCACCTCGTGCCCGAGATGATCGCCCGAGATCTGCCGCGCCTGCGCGCGAGCATGACCCGGCCCGCCCCGGAACTGGTGCTGATCAACCGGCGCCAGCGCCGGGGCATGAACTCGTGGCTGCACAACGCGCTGCCCCAGCCCGACGGCGGCCAGTGCGCACTGCTGATGAGCCCGCACGACGCGGCCGAACGAGGTCTCGTCGACGGCGACCGGGTCGCGGTGACGTCCCGCGTCACCACCGTGGCCGCGGAACTGAGGATCGACGATGCGCTGCGGCCCGGCGTGGCGAGCATGCCGCACGGGTGGGGCCATGACGGTCCGGGACTGCGCACACCCCGGTCGGCCTCGGCTCCCGGCAGCAATTACAACGCGCTGGTGGACGACGACACGGCACTGGAGGCGCTGACCGCGTCCCCGATCTTCAACGGCGTCCCGGTCACGGTGACGCGCACGAGCGAGGAGCACTCCTGATGGCGTACGTGGTCACCCAGAACTGCTGCAACGACGCGACCTGTGTCGCGGTGTGCCCAGTCGACTGCATCCATCCGACCCCCGCCGAACGGGAATACCGGCGCACCGAGATGCTGTACATCGATCCGGGCACCTGCATCGACTGCGGCGCCTGCTCCGACGTCTGCCCGGTGGACGCGATCGTCCCCGGTGACGCAGTCGTACCGGACATCGACCGCTATCGCGACATCAATGCCGAGTACTTCCAACGGAATCCGCGCACCGCTGCCCCGGGTGCGCACGTCCAGCCGCTGCCACTCGCCATCGCGACCGCGGGTGTGGTCGACCCGCCGCCGCTGCGGGTGGCGATCGTGGGATCCGGGCCGTCGGCGTTCTACGCCGCCGAGGAACTCCTCGCCCGCCGCGACATCGCCGCCGAGGTCACCATGTTCGAACGGCTCCCTGTCGCAGGGGGACTGGTGCGTTTCGGTGTGGCACCGGATCACTGGCACACCAAGACGGTGGACCGCGTGTTCGACCGCACGGCACGCCGCACCGGCTTCGCGTTCCACCTCGGTGTCGAGGTCGGGCGCGACGTGACAGTCGAGGAGGTGCTGGCCCACCACCACGCGGTGATCCACGCGTCCGGTGCATCAGGCGATCGGCGCCTCGGTGTCCCCGGCGAGGAGCTGCCGGGCAGCCACGCCGCCAGGGAGTTCGTGGCCTGGTACAACGGTCACCCCGACCACGCCGCTCGCTCCTTCGACCTGACCGGGTCGCGCGCCGTCGTGGTCGGCAACGGCAACGTCGCACTCGACGTGGCCCGCATCCTCGTGTCCGACGTGGAGACGTTGCGCCGCACCGACATCGCCGATCACGCCCTGTCCGCGCTGGCGGACAGCCGGATCGAGGAGGTGGTGGTGCTGGGCCGTCGCGGCCCCGAGCACGCGGCCTGCACCACCCCCGAACTGCTCGCGCTCGGATCGCTGCCGGGGATCGACGTGCTCGTGGACGGGCCGGTGGACGCGGGCCCGGATGCACCGACGAAGCTGCAGATCCTGGCGGACTACTCCCGGCGCACGCCGACGCCGGGCAACCGGCGGATCGTGCTGCGGTTCGGGAGCACACCGATGGAGGCGTTCGGTGTGAACCGCGTCGAGGCAGTGCTGGTGGCGGACACCGAGTCGGGGGCAGGCGACAGGATCGAGTGCGGGCTGGTGCTGCGGGCGGTCGGCTACCGGGGGCTGCCGATCCCGGGTCTCCCGTTCGACGATGCCACCGGCACGGTCGCCAATGTCGCGGGCCGTGTGGTGGAACCGGAAACCGGCGACCCCGTCGCCGGTCAGTACGTGGCCGGCTGGATCAAACGCGGCGCGACCGGGGTGATCGGCACAAACCGCTACTGCGCTGCGGAGACGGTCGAGTCGCTGCTCGCCGATCACCGCGACGGGCAGCTCGCGACACCGGTGTCCACGGCCGGCGAACTGACGACGCTCGTCCGCACCCGCCGCCCCGATGCGCTCAGTGGTGCGGACTGGCGTGCGATAGACCGCCACGAGCGAGAGCGCGGCCGGGAGGCGGGCCGTCCCCGCATCAAGATCGTGGACGCAGACACCGCGGTGTCCGTCGCGACTGCCGCCCGAGGTCCTCGATGACACGCACCGTCCACACCTTCTGCCGAATCTGCGAGCCGGGGTGCGGCCTGCTCGCGGAGGTCGACGGCGGTGAGGTCACCCGGCTGCAACCCGACCGGGATCACCCGGTGCACCGCGGATTCTCCTGCCACAAGGGCGTGCACTACCTGCAGGTCCACCGCGATCCGGATCGGCTCGACCGGCCGCTCCGACGGGCGAACCCGCGCAGCGAGGAACGCGGCGTCTTCGAACCGGTCGACTGGGACGACGCCGCCCGGGACATCGCTGAACGGCTGCAGGACATCCGACGGCGGCACGGACGGAACGCGCTCGCGGTGTACCAGGGCAACCCGTCGGCCTTCAACGGCGCCTACTACGCGAACGCCGCGACGATCGCGCGTGGCTTCGACACCCGCATGCGCTTCAGCGCCGGAACCCAGGACACCTCCGCCAAATACGCTGCCAGCGAGGCGATCTACGGAGCGTCGATGGCGCACCCGATCCCCGACCTGCTGCACACGGACTACTTCCTGTGCCTCGGCAGCAATCCGCAGGTGTCGCACATGACGCTGATCCACATCTCTGACCCCATGGCGAAGATCCGGGCCGTCAAGCAGCGGGGCGGCACGGTGCTCTTCGTGAATCCCCGCAGGATCGAGTCGTCGTCACCGGAGACCGGTGACGTCCTGCAGATCAAGCCGGACACCGACTTCTATTTTCTCGCCGCGTTGCTGCACGAGATCGTCTTCCGGATCGGGTACGACCGGGCCGAGGTGGAACGTCACGGCCGGAATGTCGACGGCCTGCTCGAGTTCGTCCGGCGGTATCCCGCCGAGCGGGTTGCGTCGGTCGTCGGTGTCCCGGCCGAGGCGATCCTGCGGGTCGCGGCCGACTTCTGCGCGGCGCCGAGCGCGAGCATCTACATGGCAACGGGGGTGAACCAGGGGCGCCAGGGCGCGCTGGCGTACTGGATGCTGACGATGGTGAGCCTGTTCTCCGGCAACCTCGGCCGTTGGGGCGGCAACATCTACTCCCGCGGCGTCGCCGACGTGGTGCAGCACTCGAAGCGCAAGCGGGAGGACCCCTTCTTCGACGGGCCGTTCGGGGAGATGCGTACCGTCGGTGGTGATCTGCCCGCGGCCCTGCTCCCGGAGTTCATCGAGAGCCCGGACGATCCGATCCGCGCACTGATCGTCGTATCGGGTAATCCGCTGCTGTCGGTGGGCGGCGACGGACGACTGCGTCGAGCTCTCGAGCAGCTCGAGCTGATCGTGACGGTCGACCTGTACCGCACCGTCACCGGCGAGATCGCGGACTACGTTCTGCCGGCGACGGATTGGCTCGAGCGGGAGGACGTGAACTTCCTGAACACGATGGGCGTCGCGATGGAGCCCTACGTGCAGTACACGCCCGCGGTTGTCCCGGCGGCGGGGGAGCGACGCGACGACTGGTGGATTCTGTCGCGCATCCAGCAGGAGATGGGTGTTCCGACCCTGCTCGACGATCCGGAACCGAATCCGTTCGCTGCCGTCGACGCGGCGCTGGCGGAGTCGGGACTGAGTATCGAGACCCTGCAGGCGATGCCGTGCCAGACCGCAGTGCTGCCGGAGGCCGTCCCGTCCGACGCCTTCGACATCGCGGTACAGCACGAGGACGGGTTGATCGACTGCTGCCCGGCGCTCTTCCGGCGCTCGTACGCGAGCGCCGAGCGCATCTTCGAGGAACTTGCCGCCGAACCCGCCGACCAGCTCAAACTGATCACGCGCCGGACCAACTACATGGTCAACAGTTGGTTGCACAACATTCCGGTACTCAAACAGGGTGTCCATCAGGACAATCCGCTGTGGATGAATCCGGACGACGCGCGCGGCCGCGGTCTGGTCGAGGGCGACGACGTCGCGGTGCGCAACCGGCACGGGGAGGTCCACGCGGTGCTGGTGTACGACGACGCCCTGCGTCCGGGGGTCGTGGCGATGACGCACGGCTGGGGTCAAGGCACCGCCCACGGTCTCGACGTGGCCCGCCGACACCCCGGCGTCAACGTCAACAGGCTCGCGCCCACCGGACGGGAGGGCTACGACCCGCTCAGCAACCAGTCTCACCTCACCGGTATAGGCGTCGACGTCGTGCGGCAGTGAGGTGGGCGTGCCGGGTACCGTTCTCGGCGAATGGATCGGGAACGGTACCGGCAACGCGTGTGGTTCCATCGGATCGAACACGTGCACAGCGAGTTTCGCTGCTCAGTGGTTGTTCTCGAGTTCGACGACCTCGGGGCGGTCGGAGGCGCTTCCTCCGCTGGCGGGAGCCCGACCGTGCTTCATCAGGAGCACGCTCACGATGCCGACCACGCAGACCACGGCGAGGATCACGTACACGATCCGGAACCCGTGCATGTCGTACCAGACCATGGACGTTTCGGGGTTGATGCCCTGAACCGACGACGCGAGGATCAGGCCGAACACCGCCAAGCTCAGCGAGCCCGACAGCTGCTCGGCCTGGAACTTCATCGACGCACCGATGCCCTGTGATGTCGCCGGCACCGCTTCGATCAGCAGATTCCCCGAGGACGCGTAGTAGCAGCCCTGGCCCATTCCGAGCAGCAGACCCACCGCGATGACCGCGGCGGTGTTGGTGACGATGCCGCCTGCCAGCAGCAGGCACGAGATCAGCCAACAGGTTCCGCCGATGGCGAGGGGGATTCTCGGACCCCACCGACGGCTGCCCCAGCCGGCGAGCAGGCCGGTGAGCGCACCGGTCAGGCCGAAGGGAACGCCGAGGTAGATGGCGTACTGCAACGCGGACAGGCCCAGCCCCGGTGTGTCGGTGCCCGGCGCAGACGAGGCACGCAGCATCTGCGGCAGGATCCCGTTCCCGGCCGCGACGGCGGCCCCGAGTAATGCACAGACCGCGAGCGTCGTCCATACCGGCGGGTGGGAGAGCAGACGGAAGGAGATCAACGGCTCGGCGGTCCGGCGTTCGATGAAGTAGAAGGCGATCAGCGTCAGGACTCCGATCACCGCCGCGGGCGTCCGATAGTTGACGAAGGTGGCCGCGTACATCAGGAGACCGACTCCGGCACCGAGGAAGGCCGCGCCCACATAGTCGACGCGGTGGCGGGCCCGTACCGTCGTCTCGGGGACGAAGAGCGCCACCAGGGTTCCGGTGACGAGGACGTAGGCGAGCAGGAAGACGAAGGTGGCCTGCCAGCCGCTGTTGTCGATGAGCCAGCCACCGAGCAGTGGGCCCAGCAGACCGGACACACCGAAGCCGAGCCCGATGCCGCCGATGCCGATCGGGACGAACCTCGCAGGTAGCAGGTCACGGATCAGCCCGTAGGTGATCACCGAGCCGATCATGCCGATTCCCTGGACAGCGCGTCCGAACAGCAGAATCTCGAATGTCGGCGCGAAGATGCAGATGACCGCGCCGACCGCGACCGCGGCGGCGCCGGCGAGGAGCACCTTCTTCTTGCCGTATCGGTCGCCGAGCTTGGCGAAGATCGGCACGACCACCGCGCCCACCAGCAGGCCGAGGGCGAACACGATGCTGACGCTGGTGACGCCGAAATGCGCCGCGATGTTCGGCAGTGCGGGCGCGACCATGTTGAACTCGAAGGCGAACACCTCGGCCAGCAGAACGAGCAGGACGACGATCGTGATCGAGCGACGTTTGGAGAGTTCACCGGGGGTCGTCAGGGATACGGCCGCCACGGTGTCGGCCGAGGCCGCCATGGGGGATGCGCTCCCGGGAGGCTGCGGGGCCATCAGGATTCTCCGTCCGTTCGGCGGAACGCGCGGGAAGGGCGCTCGGTTGCTGCTGCTGTCGTGGTCATGCCGTCACCCCGCCGGGACGTTCGCCGACCACCGAGATGCGCTCCATGACGCGGCGCTGCGGGAAGTAGTCGCTGGTGGCGTAGTGCTGGCAGGATCGGTTGTCCCAGACGGCGATGGTGTCGGGCTGCCACTTCAGGCGAACCTGGAATTCGGGGCGCTGAATGTGCCGGTACAGGCCGTCGAGCAGGGCATCCGACTCCTCGCCGGTGACCCCGACGATCCGGTTGGTGAAGAGCGCGTTGACGAAGAGGACCCGCCGGCCGTTCTCGGGAATGACGCGGACCACGGGATGTTCCACCGGCGGGTGGTCCGCGCGGAACCCCTCGCGCACCTCGTCCTCCATGTAGGACCCGAAGGTATTGATCCAGTCGTGCTCGGCACGCGCCCCGTCGAGGCGCTCCTTCATCTCATCGGTGAGCGCGTCGTAGGCGGCGCCCATGTCAGCCCAAAGCGTGTCGCCACCCACCTCCGGGATCTCAATCGCTCTGAGAACCGCTGCCTTGGAAGGTGTTTCAAGGAATGTCACGTCGTTGTGCCAGTTGTTCTCGTATCCGGGGCTACCGGTTCCGCGGGCCAGGGTGGAGACATCCTTCGCCGATTGGCCGGGCTGCGCGAAGCGGAAGAAGGGATGGAGTTCGATCTCGCCCAGCCGGGCGGCGAACTCGCGGTGCTCGTCGCGGGTGATGTGCTGGTCCCGGAAGAAGAGGACCTTCCATTCCAGCAGTGCCCGCTCGATTTCCGCGAACGCCTCGTCGTCGAGGCTGCCGAGGTCGATCCCGCTGATCTCGGCGCCGATCGTCGGGGTCACCGCACGCAGGGTGATCCGATCGTAGGTTTGCGGGCCGAACGAGTCCGGAGAACGGCGGGACACGATCGGGCCCAGTCCCACGGCTGCCATGGCGGGGGTTGTCACGGAATGCTGACGCAACATGAGGTTTCCTTTCCGGGCGATTCTTCGTATGACGAACGGACCAGGCGAAGTGCTCTGGTCGGGCCGATGAGAATCGAACAAACGGCGAATATCGACGCCGGTCGGCCAGGATGGCGTAGCCGGGTCGTCTTTGCATTTGAATGTATTGGGGTACAACAAAACAGACCGACATCGCGGCCAAGAACGGGGCGCAGTTGTCCGGGGCCGCCGGCCGGGAGGTGACGTGGCTGGGCCGCGACCTAAGCGTCGATCGGGGAGGCCGGTGCCTCGAACAGTCCGACACCGGAATCGACGAGATCGGAAATCCGTGCGGAAAGATCGTCGATCTCGTCGATCGATCCCTCCATCCGGGCGATGGCGACGGCGGTCAGGTGCGCCAGGTTCATCGCTCGATTCCGTGCCGTCGAGTCCGGGAGATCGCTTTGCTCGACGAGCTGGTCCATCACGTCACGGACACTGTCTGCGTGGAGGTGCTGATAGATCATGTCGGCGAGCAGTGGATCGTTCATGCACTGTACGAGAAAGCGTGCGTAGTAGCTGTTTTCGTGGAACACGGTTTCCTGGGCGAACGGAAGAACCAATGCCTCGACCAGTGTCCGTATCGTGGTCCGGCTCGAGTTGCGATGCAGCATCTCTCGCCTGCGTTCGTTGATCGTCGCCATTCTCCTGTCGACGACGGCAGCGACTAGTCCGGCCTTGGATCCGAAATGATACTGCGCCGCAACACGGTTCGACTGTCCGGACATGGTGTGGACCTGACGCAGAGTCATGGCTGCGATGCCGCGTTCGGCGATCAACTCTTCTGCGGCGTCGATCATCCGTTCCCGCGATGTGAGCTGCGTCATGTGACAAAATTTAAAGGCATTAGGATTAAAAGTCAATGAGGTTCCGGCGAGAGGGTGAAGGACGTGGGTGGTGCAACTCGGTGGCCGAAGTGGGTCTATCGGGAAGGGGAGGAGCCCGACTACCGGTTCAGTTTCGCCAATGAGCGAACCTTTCTGGCGTGGATCCGAACCGCGTTCGCTCTTCTGGCGGCGGGGGCGGCGCTGGAAGTGGTCGACCTGTCGTTGTCCGAGGCCGCTCGAAAAATGCTGGGAGTGCTCCTGGTCTGCGCCGGCATTGTCGTTGCCGTGAACTCGTGGGTGCGCTGGGCGCGGGCGGAGGTGGCCATCAGGCGTGGCGAACCACTGCCGACGTTCCGGTTCGGCGTCGTTTTCTGCGTGGTCACGGTCGCGGCGGCCCTGATCGTTCTGGTGGCGACATGGTGAAACGGGATCCGGGACTGGCCAACGAGAGGACCGCGCTGGCCTGGCAGCGCACGGCGTTGTCGGTGATGGTCGGTGCGGCAGTCATCGCCCGCCTGGTGGGCAGGGCGTGGGCGCCCGCGATCGTCGCACTCCTTGCTGGTTCGGCTCTGCTGGGGGCGTGGGTCTTCGGGGGGAGTGGCGCGCGGTACGCCCGGCACGCCGGCCGTCGGCGACAGGGCCGGGCGCGAAGCGGGTTGCCGCCATTGACTCTCGCCAGCGCCGTGTGCCTCGTCGGGGCGGGTGAGTTGATTGCCGTGCTCGTCTGACGAGTGCCTCCGGGTCGGGGCGGCTTCGTGGCTTCGACCTTGCTCGTCGGGCTTGTGAACAGAACCAAATGCCATTAGGTTAACCGAGTGTGACGTGGGCCACCTCCAGGGTGCCACGTACCCCTGTCCTGCGCGGCGGAGGTTCGAGTAGAACCGGCCGCGGCGACTCCTCGGGAGGCATTCCATGAGCGGAACCGTGATCGACGCACTCACCTACTGGGCACGAACCGTCCCCGACCAGCCCGCGATCGACTTCGCCGGCGACGTGGTGACCTACCGCGAACTCGACACCTGGGCGGACGGCGTCGCCCACGACCTCGCTGCGCGAGGCGTCACGGCCGGGGACCGGGTCAGCTACCTCGGCGTGAACTCCCTGGAATGGTGCGTCGCGGCGCTCGGCGCGATGAAGGTGGGCGCCATCTCGGCACCGTTCAACCAGCGGATGCTCGCCGGCGAGCTGACCACCCTGGTGGAGGACTGTGAGCCCACGGTCGTGTACTGCGACGAGGCCCTGCGCTCGCGCCTCGACGAAGTGCACGCGCCGCGCGGCACCTTCGCCATCGCGGAATTCGAGACGGACGTCCGCCCGCTCCGCGGCAGGGCACACGCGGCGTTCCGCACGCCGGTGACCGAGCAGTCCGATCCCACCGCGATCGTGTTCACCAGCGGCACCACCGGCAAGCCGAAGGGTGTCGTGTTCACGCACGCCACCATTGCCGGCGAGATGCACGAGTGGTCACTGATGGAGCCGATCGAGCAGAACGGCCTGCGCCCGCTGCTCGTGCTGCCGCTGTTCACCGCGGCGGGCATCATCTGGGGCATCTCGCGCACCGTGCTGCACGGCGGCACCCTCCTGCTGCAGCCGGGATTCGATCCAGAGGCGGCGCTGCGGGTGATGAAGGACAGCCGCGCCACCACCCTGACCGGACCGCCGATCCTGTTCGAGCAGATCTCCCGGGTGCCCGGCTTCGAGGGCGCGGACCTGAGCCACCTCACCACCGCCCACGTCGGCGGGGCCCGGGTGCCCTCGGCGCTGGTCGGGGTCTGGCTGGCCCGGGGCGTGCAGCTGCGGCAGATCTACGGGCAGACCGAGATCGGCGGATCGGCCACCGCGATGCCCCGGAACGAGGCGGCCGACCATCCCGACAAGTGCGGTTTCGGCGGGATCTTCACGAAGATCCGCGTCGTCGACGCGGACGGGAACGAGTGCGCCCCGGGCGAAGTGGGTCAGATCCTGCTGCGAGGTCCGGGCATGATGCCGGGATACTGGCGCAACGAGGACGCCACCCGCGCCGCGCTGATCGACGGCTGGCTGCACACCGGCGACCTCGGAAAGCTCGACGAGAACGGCTATCTCACCTTCGTGGACCGGCTCAAGGACATGATCATCTCCGGCGGACTGAACATCTCGCCGGCCGAGATCGAGCAGGTGATCAACCGCATGCCCGGCGTCGAGGAGGTCGCGGTGATCAGCGTGCCCGACGAGAAGTTCGGCGAGACACCCGCCGCGATCGTGAAGAAGGTGGAGGGGTTGACCGAGGCGGACGTCGTCGAGCACTGCAACCGCAACCTCGCCGACTTCAAGGTCCCGCGGTACGTGGTGTTCGTCGACAGCGGGCTGCCCCGGATGGCCAGCGGCAAGATCTCCAAGCGGGACCTGCGGGATACCTATTCCGATGTGCCCCAGACCTACCCGAAGGTGCGGTGACGGTGGTGTCCGAGCAACAGCGGGTGGCGGTGGTGACCGGCGGCGGCCGCGGGATCGGGGCCGCGATCTCCCGGCGCCTGGCCGCCGACGGGTTCGCGGTGGCCGTCAATTATTCGTCCAGCGCGGCGGACGCGCATGACGTGGTGGACAAGATCGTCGCCGCGGGCGGGCGGGCCGCCGCGATCCGCGCGGACGTGTCCGACGCCACCCAGGCCGAGCAGTTGATCACCGCCGCGACAGCAGATCTGGGGTCGGCGCCGACCGTGCTGGTCAACAACGCAGGGATGAACATCGCCGGAGCGGCGCGTAAGCAGTCCCCTGCGGACTGGGACCGGGTGATCGGCGTCAACCTCAGTGGCGCCTTCTACTGCACCCACGCCGCGCTGCCCGCGATGTACGAGAGCGGTTGGGGGCGTGTCGTCTTCGTCAGCAGTCCGTCGGGTGGGCGGCGGCCGTCACCGGGCATGAGCGCCTACTCCGCCGCGAAGGCGGGGCTCGTCGGCATGACCCGTTCGATGGCCCTCGAGGTCGCGCGCCGTGGGATCACCGTCAACACCGTCATGCCCGGCTTCGTGGAGACCGACATCATCGCGTCGGGCGGCGACGGTGCCGTGGAGACCCTTGCGGCCCACTGGCCGAGGATCCCGGCCGAATCCATCGCCTCCACGGTGTCGTTCCTCGTCAGCGAGGAGGGCAGGCACGTCTCCGGTGAAGAGGTCGGCGTCTGGCTGGGCGGCCCGGTCGGCGTCTGAGACGGTTCCGTCACCTGTGCGCACATCCGGTGGTCAGGCCCACCTGTGCGTCGTCAGGACATAGTGGACAGTTCGAGGTGTCGCGACATCATGGACAGGTGTTGCCTTCGACGATCTGTCGATGACACGTCGAGGGAGGGTCCTCGGCCCGGCGGTCGTTGCGGCGATCGCCGATCGGGCCAGGGGGAAGAAGGTCGACGCCACCGTCCCTCGACCACCTCTACGGAGGTGGTCGGGGCGATGGTGCTCGCGCGCAAGCAGTTGCCCGATCAGGGCCGCGACAACGGTCCGTTCCATATCCGGCGACGACTCGTCGAGATGGGGTCGAACGGTTCCGTCGGAGTCGACGATCTACCGGATCGACATTCCTGGTCTCGACGTTCAGTTGGCACGCGGCGTTCATCTTCACCGGAATCCTCTCCGTGGCGTACCAGCGGTCTGGTGGCTCCTGTACGGCCTCCGGCGCGAGCATGATCGTCGACCCCATGGGTGTGGTGCTCGCGGGCCTGGGGGAGCGTGAAGGGGTGGTCGTCGCGCGTGCGTCCGGTTCCCCGACCGCCCCGGACCGGCAGCCTCGGCTCGCAACGTAGTTGCAACGCTCCTCGTCTTAGTGTTCTACATCACATCAGGCCGGTGGTCACGGCACCACATCCGCACACGGCGCAGGAGTTCGAACAATGACCGAGTACCTCCCTCCGGGTCAGCCCGGCACGCCACGCCCGCGGGCAAGGGCGGCCACCCTCACGACGGTGGGGGGTGGACAGTGTCGGTGGTAGAACATCCGCAGGGCTCCGGCTCCGCCGTGCACCCGAACGGCTCCGCCGAGCACCACGACGGAGCCGACTTTCACGACGAGGACCGCAGGTATCTCGAAAAGAGAACTCTGCGTAAGGGTTCCGCGGGTTGGCTGCTGCTCGCCGGCCTGGGCGTCAGCTACGTCATCTCCGGCGACTATGCCGGTTGGAACAACGGCCTCGCCGAGGGGGGCTTCGGCGGTCTGCTCATCGCCGCCGTCGTCATCGCGGGCATGTACCTCGCCATGGTCCTCGGGATGGCCGAACTGTCCTCTGCGCTGCCCGCTGCCGGTGGCGGCTACACGTTCGCCCGCCGGGCGCTCGGACCGTGGGGCGGATTCGCAACCGGCACAGCAATTCTCATTGAGTATTCGATCGCTCCGGCAGCCATCGCGACCTTCATCGGCGGATACGTCGAATCGCTGAACCTGTTCGGGATCACCGACGGCTGGTGGGTGTACCTCGCGGTCTACGCCATCTTCATCGGCATCCACCTGACCGGCGCCGGGGAAGCGCTCAAGGCCATGTTCGTGATCACTGCGATCGCACTGGTCGGGCTGATCGTGTTCGCCATCTCGGCGGTCGGCTTGTTCGACTCGGGCAACCTCACCGACATCGCGCCGACCGACGCCGTCGGGGCGTCGAGTTTCCTGCCGTTCGGTCTGTTCGGCATTTGGGCCGCGGTCCCGTTCGCGATCTGGTTCTTCCTGGCCGTCGAGGGTGTCCCGCTCGCCGCAGAGGAGGCGCGGGAGCCCGAGAAGAACGTGCCGCGTGGAATCATCATCAGCATGCTCGTCCTGCTGGTGACCGGGGCGACGGTACTGTTCCTGGCCACCGGGGCGCTGGGCGCCGAGGCCCTGTCGAACTCGGGCAACCCGCTCGTCGAGGCACTCGGGGACGGTGCGGCCGCCAAGGTGGTCAACTACATCGGCCTGGCCGGGCTCGTCGCGAGCTTCTTCTCGATCATGTACGCCTACTCCCGGCAGACCTTCGCCTTGTCACGGGCCGGGTACCTGCCGAAGAACCTGTCGGTGACCAATTCCCGGAAGGCGCCGGTGCTCGCACTCATCGTGCCGGGCGCGGTCGGTTTCATCCTCTCGCTCACCGGAGAGGGCGCGATGCTGCTGAACATGGCGGTGTTCGGCGCGGCCGTCAGTTATGTCCTGATGATGGTGAGCCACATCGTCCTGCGGCGTCGAGAGCCCGGAATGCGGCGCCCGTATCGCACGCCCGGTGGCGTCGCCACCACGTCGTTCGCGCTCGTGATCGCCGCCGTGGCCGTTGTCGCTACCTTCTTGGTCGACCCCGTCGCCGCGCTGTGGACCCTTGTCGCGTTCGCCGGTTTCATGGCGTACTTCGGGCTCTACAGTCGCCACCGTCTCGTTGCCAACTCGCCGGACGAGGAGTTCGCTGCTCTCGCGCGGGCGGAGGAAGACCTGGAATGACGATCTACACGCAGCAGGTGGCCGGCGTCGGCCACACCTTCGAGGGCCTCGTCGACCTGATGGCGAAGGCGACGCCGCTGCGCAGCGGCGACGAGTTGGCCGGCTGTGCGGCTACCTCGGACGCCGAGCGGGCGGCCGCGCAGTGGGCGCTCGCGGACGTCCCGCTCGGCACGTTCCTCGAGGACCTCCTCGTCCCGTACGAGGACGACGAGGTGACGCGGCTGATCATCGACACCCACGACAAGATGGCGTTCGGGGAGGTTGCCCACCTGACGGTCGGCGGGTTGCGGGACTGGTTGCTGGCGACAGCGGCGGCGCCGAACGCGGCCGAGACGTTGGCGCGGGTCGCGCCGGGGCTGACGCCGGAGATGGTCGCGGCGGTCAGCAAGATCATGCGTAATCAGGACCTGATCGCCGTCGCTCGGGCCGCGGAGGTGACGGCGGCGTTCCGGACGACGCTCGGGGTGCCGGGCCGGCTGGCCACGCGCCTGCAGCCGAACCATCCGACAGACGACCCGAGGGGCATCGCGGCGGCGACGCTCGACGGGTTGCTGCTCGGCTGCGGTGACGCCGTGATCGGGATCAACCCTGCGACGGACTCGCCGCATGCCACCG
The DNA here is from genome assembly GCF_053604015.1 of Rhodococcus sp. NPDC004095. NCBI lineage: Bacteria > Bacillati > Actinomycetota > Actinomycetes > Mycobacteriales > Nocardiaceae > Rhodococcus > Rhodococcus sp. NPDC004095. The sequence goes on along the minus strand of NZ_JBSGGS010000006.1, from coordinate 134,569 downwards.
CGGACCTGCTGCACCTGCTCGACGAGATCCGGCAGCGCTTCGACATCCCGGCGCAGTCGTGTGTGCTCTCGCACGTGACGACGACGATGGGTCTGATCGAGGAGGGTGTGCCGGTCGATCTGGTGTTCCAGTCGATCGCCGGCACGCAGGGCGCCAATTCGTCTTTCGGTGTGGATATCTCGCTGCTGCGGGAGGCGAATGCGGCGGGACGGTCCCTGCGCCGCGGCACGGTCGGGGACAACGTGATGTACCTGGAGACCGGGCAGGGGTCCGCGCTGAGCGCAGGTGCGCACTTCGGGACCGGGGGCCGTCCCGTCGACCAGCAGACCCTCGAGACCCGCGCCTACGCCGTCGCCCGCGACCTCGAACCGCTGCTGGTCAACACCGTCGTCGGGTTCATCGGTCCCGAGTACCTCTACGACGGCAAGCAGATCATCCGCGCCGGACTCGAGGACCACTTCTGCGGCAAGCTCCTGGGGCTGCCGATGGGCGTCGACGTCTGCTACACGAACCACGCCGAGGCCGACCAGGACGACATGGACACGTTGCTGACGCTGCTCGGCGTGGCCGGGGCCGCGTTCGTGATTGCGGTGCCCGGCGCGGACGACGTGATGCTCGGCTACCAGAGCCTCTCGTTCCACGACGCCCTCTACGCCCGGCAGGTGCTGGGTCTGCGGCCGGCGCCCGAGTTCGAGAACTGGTTACGGCGCCTCGGCCTGATGGACGAGGGGGGCCGGGTGCTGCCGGTGGACGCATCGACCTCGCCGTTGCGCGCGTTGACGGGGGTGAAGTGACGTGGACGATCCGGCACTGCAGAGCTTCTGGGACGAGCTGCGTACCACGACGCAGGCGCGGATCGGGCTGGGTCGCTCCGGTGACGCGCTGCCGACGGCGCGGGTGCTCGAGTTCCGTGCCGCGCATGCCGCCGCGCGCGACGCCGTGCACCAACCGCTCGACACCGGGCCGCTCGTCGACCGGGTCGAGGCCGTCGGGCTGGGGCGGCCCGTGGTCGTCACCAGCCGGGCGGCGGAGCGGAGCGAGTACCTCCGCCGACCGGATCTGGGACGGACGCCTGCGGACCTGGCCGCGGTCGAGTCGACCACCGCGGACATCGGAGTCGTTCTCGCCGACGGATTGTCGCCGCGGGCGATCGCCGATCACGCGGTGCCCCTCCTGTCGGCACTCGTCGCCGAGTTCGACGGACGCTTTACCGTCGCGCCGCCGGTGATCGCGACGCAGGCGCGGGTGGCACTCGGCGACCACATCGGTGCGGCGCTGGGGGTGCGGACGGTACTGGTGCTGATCGGGGAGCGTCCCGGACTGTCGGTCGCGGACAGCGTGGGGGTCTACCTCACGCACCGTCCGACGCCCGGGCGCACGGACGCCGACCGCAACTGTGTCTCCAACATCCACCCACCCGAGGGGCTGGACTACGCAGTCGCCGCTCGGGTGGTCGCCGGCCTGGTTGTCGGGGCACGCCGACTGGGCCGGTCCGGCGTGGACCTCAAGGACACCTCACGCGCCGACGCACTCGACGGCGCCGGCCCGAGTATCGGTGTCATCGATTCGGCGGCAACGTGATGCGACGTCACACGATGTCGGTGACACTGCGCGCGGACACGGCGTCGGCCTCGGCACGGTAGTTGCCCGGCCACGCCTTGCCGAGTGTGAGGCCGCCGTCGACGACGATGTTCTGCCCGGTCACGAACGACGCGTCGTCCGAGACCAGGTAGGCGATCGCGCCGGCGATGTCCGCGCCCTCGCCGGCGCGGGGGATGGGCTGGAACGTCGCCAGTCCCTTGCGCACGCCGGCGACACTGGCGTCGAGTGCGTCTCCGTCCAGGCCGGCACCGTGGCCGACGATGCGGGTGGCGACCCCGCCGGGGGTGACGGCGTTGACGCGGACATGGAACTCTGCCAGTTCCCTGGCAGCACTGCGGGTCATCTGCAACACGGCAGCCTTTGCGGCGCCGTAGGGGTGCGGGCCGAAGCCGGTGCGCACCCCGGCCACCGACGACACGTTGACGACGGCGCCGAAGCCCTGCTCGCGCATCACCCGGGCGGCGTGCTTGGTGCCCAGGAAGGCGCTGCGCGCGAGCACCGCGAACGAGGCGTCCCACTCGTCGACGGTGGTGTCCTCGAGGTAGGTCCACGCGCCGACCCGTCCGGCGTTGTTCACCATCGCGTCCAGCCGGCCGAAGCGCTCGGTCGCGGCCTCGACCGCTGCCGCGATGTGGTCCTCGCGTGTCACGTCGGTGTGCAAGTAGACGCCGTGCTCGCCGAGGGCGGCCGCGACCGCCTCGCCGCGTGCGTCGTCGATGTCGGTCACCACCACCCGGGCGCCCCGCTCCGCCAGAAGGGCGCAGGTCGCGGCGCCGATGCCGCTCGCGCCTCCCGTCACCACCGCGACCTTGCCGTGCAGTTCCGCCATGTCTCGAACCTCTTCCCTGCTGTCCGTGAGAAACACGCATCTTGAGGTATTAACCTAAAGCCATTAGCTTGATATGTCGACGGTCACAGTGCGAAGTCGAGGCCGTCGCAACCGCACGAGGGGAAGGCCCCGCATGTCCGAACTGATCCTGACCGAGCGGCCGCGGCCGGGCGTTCTGCTGATCCGCCTCAACCGCGCGGACGCGCTGAACGCGATGAATGCTCAACTCGTCGAGGAACTGCACGCGGTGCTGGCCGACGTCCGCCACGACTCGGAGACCCGCGCGATCGTGCTGACCGGGAACGGGCGGGCCTTCTGCGCGGGGATCGACCTGCGCGGCTACGGCACCCCGCCCGGCGCGAGCGAGGGCGAGGGACGGGCGCAAGCCGGGATGCGGGTGCAGCAGCACATCGCGTCACTGGTCGAGGCGTTCCGCGGTGCGCGGCCGCCCGTGGTGGCCGCGATCAACGGCGCCGCCGCCGGCGGCGGAATGGCGTTGGCGCTGATGGCCGACGTCCGGATCATGGCCGACACCGCGGCGCTGCACGCTTCCTTCATCAACCGCGGGCAGTCCAGCTGCGACATCGGCGTCAGCTGGCTGCTGCCCCGGATGATCGGATTCTCCAGGGCGGCAGAGATTCTCCTCACCGGTCGGCCCGTCGACGCCACCGAGTGCGAACGCGTCGGCATCGTGTCGTCCGTGCATCCCGCGGAGCGGTTGCTCGACACAGCGCTCGACACCGCAGAGAACATCGCGCGCAACAGCCCGTTCGGGGTGTGGATGACCAAGGAGGTGATGTGGTCCAACCTCGAGGTCCCGAGCCTGCGCGCCGCGATCGACCTGGAGAACCGGACCCAGATCCTCGCCGCCATGACCAAGGACCACCGCGAGGCCGTGTACTCGTTCCTCGAGAAGCGTCCGCCTGTTTATCGGAATGCGTGACAGATCTAACAGAACCACCTACGGGACAACAGCTTTGAACAGACGAGACGAAGGGGTGGTACCGAAGTGAAGGTCGGAGTCATGGCCGGGTACTGGGGCTCGGGACCGCCGCGGCGGATGGAACAGACCGTTGCGGAGGCCGAGGCCCTCGGCGTCGACAGCTTCTGGACGGCCGAGTCGTACGGGTCCGACGCGTTGACCCCGCTCGCCTGGTGGGGCGCCCGCACCTCGACGATCGCGCTCGGCACCTCGGTGTGCCAGATGTCGGCGCGCACCCCCACCGCGCTGGCGATGGCGGCGCAGACCCTCGACCACCTCAGCGGCGGTCGCGTGATTCTCGGCATCGGCGCGTCCGGTCCGCAGGTGGTCGAGGGGTGGTACGGACAGCCGTACCCGCGACCACTCGAGCGGACCCGCGAGTACATCGCGATCATGCGGGCGGTGTGGGCCCGGGACGAGCCGGTGACCTTCGAGGGCAGGCACTACCAGCTGCCGTACCAGGGCGGCACCGGCCTGGGGAAGCCGCTGAAGTCGATCGTGCACCCGCTGCGCCGCGAGATCCCGGTCTACATGGGCGCGGAGGGACCGAAGAACGTGGCCCTCGCCGCCGAGATCGCAGACGGATGGACGCCGCTCTGGTTCTCCCCGAAGACCGACGACTTCTACCGCGCTGCCCTCGCCGAGGGTTTCGCCCGCGAGGGTGCCCGCCGCACCGCGGACGACTTCGAGGTGGCCAACGTGTGCTGGCTGGTCGAGGACGACGACGTCGAGCGGGCGGCCTCCCGGCTCAAGCCGGTCGTGGCGCTGTACGCGGGCGGCATGGGCGCCAAGGACGCGAACTTCCACAACGACGTGTTCGTGCGGATGGGCTGGGGTGACGCGTGCGCCGAGATCCAGGAGCTGTACCTCAGCGGCAGAGCGGATCTGGCCGCGCAGGCGGTGCCGACGGCGATGGTCGAGGACGTCGCCCTCGTCGGTCCCGCGGACAAGATCTGCGAGGACATCGAGAGGCGTTGGAAGAAGACCTGTCTGACCACCCTGATCCTCGGGGGATGGCCACGTCCGGGGAGTAGGGAGCGGATTCTCGACGCCATTCGCTCCTGACCGCAGTTCCGCGCCGGCGTCGTTCCATCCCGTGGCCCGCGCACCGAGATTCGTGATCTCGGTGCGCGGGCTTTGTCGTTCCACCAGAAGCCCTTCCGCTGTTGACTTCAAATACTAATGGCTCTAGTTTATTGCATGACGCAGGTCACAGTCGAGCGTTTCGGTGCGGGCGACCTGCGGTGTCATCGGTTTCGCGCGGAAAGTGAGGTCGACGTGACAGTCGACGTGGACATCAAGAGCATTCGCGATCACGCCCTTCGGGACCTGCTGGGCCATCTCGCCGGCTCCGTCACCGATCAGTGGGAGCGGATCGAACCGTTCGACGCGGGCGACTACCGCGACCCGATGCGAGCGGAGCTGGAGCGGGACAGGATCTTCGGCGAGGTCCCGTTCATCGTTGCGCACTCGTCGGAGCTGGCAGCCCGGCACGACTTCGTGTCGGTCGAGTTGCCGCGCAACAACGTTGTGGTGGTGCGGCAGAAGGACGGCACGGTGAAGGCGTTCGTCAACGCATGCCGCCACCGGGGAGCGCAACTGGTCACCGAGGAGTCCGGCAAGTGCCGCCTCTTCTCCTGTCCGTACCACCGTTGGTCCTACGATCCGGACGGTCAGCTGCGGACGGTCACGCTGGACGCGACGTTCGGCGAGTTCGACCGATCGAAGTACGGGTTGGTGGAACTCCCGGTGGAGGAACGCCACGGCTTCGTCTGGGTGATCGACAATCCGGCGCGCCGGATCGACGTCGCCTCCTGGCTCGGTCCCGAGGTCGACACGATCATGGCCGACTACCGCCTCGGCGACCTGGTCAGCGTCGATCCACACACCTATCGCCGCCCCGTCAACTGGAAGATCATGCAGGACGGCTTCCTCGACAACTACCACGTCAAGTATGCGCATCCGAACACCGCTGGAAAGATGTTGCACACCAACGCCGTCACACTCCGCGACTTCGGCAGCTCGTTCTGGTTCCTCACGGCGCGTAAGAGCATCGACCAGTTCATCGGGACCGAGGTCGAATGGGACGAGTCGATGGAGGGCCACACCATCGAGAGTTGCTTCCTCGCGCCGAACGCGATGTTGCTCAAGCACGCCACGCATTTCGAGTTGCTGACGTTCCGTCCGGTCGGCGCCGACCCGAACGAGTCGATCATGCAGATGCGGATCATGGCACCGACGGTCGAGGCGAGCGGGCTGACCGAGGAGCGCTGGTCGAAGCGGTGGGCCAAGAACTGGAACATCCTGATCTCCATCCTCCACGACGAGGACTTTCCGATTCTCGACAGCTCCCAGCGCTCCATGAACAGCCTTGACGCCGGCGAGATGTTGTTGGGTCGCAACGAGATAGCGAGCCATCTGTTCCGCCGGCGCATCGACGAGCTGATCCGCTGCGAGCCGCGGTCGTGATCGCCGATCACACGGAACCTCCCCCGGCGCCTCCCGACATCGAGATCCGCTGGCAACGGGGCCTTCCCACGGGGGAGCCCGCGGCACTGCGGTCCGCGGCGATCGCCGCCGACGACGAGATGGGGTACTCGGCCGCGCTGGCGGGAGAGGTCTGGCGGTCCGACTCGGCCGCGACCGCTTCGGTCTACACACACCTGCGCCGCCACGACATCCCGGCGGCGCCCCGCGGGCATCTGGCCGCGGTGCTGACGGTTGCGCCGCTGGGCGACGGCGTCGGTGCCGCCGATCTCCTCGTCGCACCGGCCTTCCGCTCGATGGGCGTGGCGACATCGGTGGTCGAGTCGCTCCTCCGAGACGCCGCGACCAGAGCGCCGTTCGAGCGGGTGCTGCTGTGCGCGTACGGCTCCCATCCGGCGGCGTCGCGAATTGCCGCACGGTTCGGCGTGATGCCCGCGGGCAGCCGGACCCACCTGATCCTTCCCTCTCGGTCGGACTTCGACGCGTCGCGAGCGGTCGGGATGCCGCGGCCCGGGGCCGTGAGAACACGCCTCGTGCGGCAGGGGGCCCGCCCCACGCCGGACGAGTGGTCGGTCTTCGGCGAACCGGTCCGCGATCGAATCCGGATCGAGGTCGCGGGCGCCGACGACCAGGCGATCGGATATGCCGACGTGAGCCGCACCGGCGAGATCGGTGCCGTTCACGACGTGCGCGGTCCTGACGGTGATCCGGCCGCCTTCGACACCGCCGTACAGGTCGTGTGCCAGGCGGTTCGGTATCTCGCGGACGGCGGCGCCGCCGCCGTGCACACCAGCGTGCGCTCCGCGTCAGGTGCGGAGTTCGACGCCTTCCGGGCGGCCGCCTTCCAGCGGGACCGCACCGACTTGCTCTTCAGCGGCGCACCGCAGGCGATGCGCCGCCGACTCCGTGCACACGACGTGCCGGAGTGACAGACCGAACGAAAGGCACAGAAGTGGAATCGAACATCCTTCGCCCGCTTGCCGCATGGACGTCCCGGATGCCCGACGAACCGGCGGTCGAGTGCGAGGGCCAGGTGCTGACGTGGCGGGAACTCGATCGCCGTGCCGGCGCCGCCGCCGCCCGCCTGATCGGACAGGGGATCGGCGCGGGCGACCGCGTTGCCGTCGTTGGCCGTCCCTCGCTGACCTGGGCCGCCGCCGCGATCGGAATCCTCCGCGTCGGCGCGGTCGTGTGCCCGCTCAACGAGCGGAACAGTGCGACCGAACTCGGGGAGGCGCTCGCTCGCCTCGAGGTGGACGCGATCGTCACCTCGGCCGCGTGCCGCGCGAACCTGGAAGCCGCCGCACCGGCGACCACCGTCCTGGACCTCGAGGACGTGGCCGCCGACGGCGGCCCGCAGGCACCCCCAATCGGGACCGCGCGGGAGACCGACGCCGTCTGCATCCTGTCGACCTCGGGGTCGACGGGGCTGCCGAAGGGAGTCGTCTACACCCATCGCACGCTCTCCGCAGCCTTCTTCGAGTGGTGCCTGCAGGAGCCGGGCTTCCTGCGCGCTCGATCACTGAACGTCAGCTCGATGTCGTTCGCGGCCGGCCTGCTCAACGGTTTCCTCGGGCCACTCGTGCTCGGGGGAAGTGTGGTGTTCCTTCCGGAGTGGGAGCCGCGCGCAGCGCTCGCACTCATCCGGGACAAGAAGATCAATCAACTGGGTGCGACGACCATCTTCTACGAACAGATGGCGGCGGTCCCGGAGTTCGCCGAGGCGGACCTCTCGTCGTTGACCGTCGCGTTCACCGGGGGAAACCCCGTCACGGCCAACCTCATCCGTTCGTGGTCCGACAAGGGTGTCGGTCTTCGGCAGGTGTACGGGATGACCGAGTCGCAGTCGAACGTCTCGGTCCCGAGCGTTCAGGCGTCGATCGACAACCCGGATTGCGTGGGCAGGGGCGGTGTCACCAGTGAGATTCGGGTCGTCGCGCCCGACGGCACGCCCTGCCCGCCCGGGGAGCGGGGCGAGGTCGTGATCTCGGGGCCCGGTCTCGCGGCGGGCTACTGGAACGATCCCGCGTTGACGTCGGAGTACTTCACGCCCGACGGGTTCCACACCGGTGACGTCGGACAGTGGGAGCCGGACGGGTCGCTGCGCATCGTCGGGCGGACCAAGGACGTCATCATCTCCGGCGGGATCAACATCTACGCCGCGGAACTCGAGCGCGCGATCATGGAGCTTCCCGGCGTGCTCGAAGTGGCGGTCATCGGCGTGCCCGATGTCGAGTTCGGGGAATCGCCCGCCGTGCTGATCCGGGGAACGGATCACGTCGGTCCCGAGGCGGTGGTCGAGCACTGCCGGATGCGCCTCGCACGCTACAAGTCGCCTCGATACGTTGAAATGCTGGCGGAGCCGCTGCCCCGGACCGCCGGGATGAAGGTGGACAAGGCCGCGCTTCGTCGGCAGTTCGGCAGTCTGCCGGACTGGGGTACCCGGCTCGGTGGAACGGTCCCACGCCCCGCAGTGGGCGAGTGACCGCGGCCGCCGGGCGGCGGCGGTGCCGGTGGCCCGTCCAACTAGGGTTTTCCTGACCGGCGCGCCGCGGCGGGATGGGCACCGGGGAGGCACCGATGGGCAGAAGGCCACTGATCCAGCGGGACGCGGTGGTCCGCACGGCGATCGAGATCGTGGATGCCGAAGGCCCGGGGGCACTCAGTGTGGAGAAGATCGCGTCCAGGATGGGGGTGCGCGGCCCGTCCCTGTACAACCACTTCGCGGACAAGGCGGAGATACTCGCCGAGACGGCCCGCGCGATCATCCTGGACACGCCGCGTCTGCCCGATCCGGTCGATCCGGGGGAGGGACGGTGGAAGGACTGGCTGATCGAGTCGTCGGTCCGGTTCCGGGCGACGCTGCTCGCTCATTCCCGGGCAGTGCCCCTCGTTGTCGAGTACTTCCCCCGTGCCCTCCTGGAGACGCTGTACGCGCAGCACTGCAAGGTCCTCGACGCGGGCGGAGTTCCGATCGACCGACAGATGTTCGTTCTGGAATCGGTGCACCGTATGACGGTGGGGTCGGCGATGTGCGTGGCGACGGGACGTCCGGCGATGGCGCCGTTCCTGGAGCCCGCCCGGTTCGACCCTCGGCTGAACGATGCGCTCGAGTCGGGTGGCTGGTCCGACGAGCGCCTGTTCGTCGAGATGCTCAGGGTGTTCCTCGACAACGTCGGGTGACGGCAGCTCCGGGCTGCGTCCGGTCGGAGTTCACGACCGCTGATCCGAGCGAACGCGCCGGGGGCTCTCGACAACCACCACGGCCCACCTTAACCTAAAGGCATTAGCTACTGGGTCGATCGCTCCGGCGACGTCCCGACGAAGAGATCCTGGATGGTGCCCCTGTGTCTGCCCACTCTGCCTCGCTCGACCCGCGAACCCCTGTCCTCGTCGGTGGTGGTCAGATCAACGACCGGGACGGCGGCCGCGAGCCGGTGGACCTGATCGCCGATGCCGCCCGCCGGGCCGCCGACGAGGCGGGCAGCGCGCGGCTGCTCGAACTCGTCGACTCCGTCCGGATCGTCGGCCTGCTGTCGTGGAAGTACCGCGACCCCGGCGCGCTGGTCGGGGAGCGGGTCGGTGCCGCGCCCCGGAACACCGCCTACACCGGCAGCGGCGGCAGCACGCCGCAGGTGCTCGTCAACGCCGCCGCCGAGGACATCGCCGCCGGCCGGTCGGATGTCGTGCTCATCGGTGGCGCCGAGTCGTGGCGCACCCGGATGAAGCTGCGCGGTCAGGGGATTCGTCCCGGCTGGACGGTGCAGGACGATTCGGTGCCGAAGGCGCCGCTGGTCGTCGACGAGGTACCGATGCAGTCGGCCACCGAGATGCGGGCCGGCCTGGACCGCCCGGCCTACATCTACCCGCTGTTCGAGCAGGCGCTCCGCATCACCGCCGGACGGTCCGTGGCCGAGCACCGCGACGCGATCGGCGCCCTGTGGTCCGGGTTCAGCAAGATCGCGGCGATCAACCCGCACGCCTGGACGCAGCGCGAGTACACCGCGGCCGAGATCGTCACCCCGTCCGCGGACAACCGGTGGATCGTCTCGCCCTACACCAAGCTGCTCAACTCCAACAACATGGTCGAGCAGGGCGCCGCACTGCTGCTCTGCTCGGTGGAGGTCGCGACCCGGCTCGGGATCCCGCGCGAGAACTGGGTGTTTCCGCAGTCCGGCACCGAGTCGCACGACACCTACGACATCGCCGAGCGCGGCGCGCTGGACCGCTCGCCGGCGATCCGCATCGCCGGTGCCCGGGCCCTGGACCTCGCCGGCATCGGTGTGGACGACGTCGCGCACGTCGACGTGTACTCCTGCTTCCCGTCCGCGGTCCAGGTCGCGGCGCGGGAACTGGGGCTGCCGCTGGATGATCCGGGGCGACCGCTGACCCTCACCGGTGGGCTCACCTTCGCCGGCGGGCCGTGGAACAACTACAGCACCCACGCGATCGCCACCCTGGCCACCCGGCTGCGGGAGTCGCCGGGCAGCTACGGGCTGGTGACCGCGAACAGCGGGTACCTCACCAAACACGCCTTCGGGGTGTATCGGACCGAACCGCCCGCCGCCGGGTTCCGTCGCGAGGACGTGCAGGCGGCGGTGGACCGCGAGCCGACGACGAAGGCGCATCCCACGTACGAGGGCCCGGCGACGGCCGAATCGTGGGCGGTGCTGCACGACCGGTCGGGTGCGCCGGAGCGCGGCTTCCTCGCGGCTCGCACCCCGGACGGGGGCCGCACGCTCGCGTCCACGACGGACGCCGCGGCGCTGGAACGTCTGCTGGCCGACGAGGAGGCGGGGGCGGGCGTCGTCGTCGCCGAGGACGGTGGGTTCGGGTTCGCCTGAGCCCGGCCGGCGTCTCGGATGTGCCCGCCACCGTTGACGCGCCAATACCTAAAGACATAAGGTAAATGCATACCGGCGCGCTGCGCCGAGCCGGCGCCGACGGCGCCCGTGGATCAAGGAGAATCGAATGTCGGCAGAGGACTTTCGGACGCTGTACGAGCGTCACGTGGGCTACGTCGTGTCCGGGAACATGAAGGCGGCCATCGCCGACATGGTGCAGGAGAACATCCCCGCAGTCTTCGACGGAGTCTCCGTACCGCGCGGCGCCGTCAACGCCTTCGAGATCAAGGACGTGCGCCTCGAGGGTGACCGGCAGATCGGTGAGACGGTCTACGACACCCCCGACGGCGTGATCGGGCTGCGGTCGATCTGGGAGCTGCGTGACGGGCAGTGGAAGGCCGCGTCACTGGAGAACTTCGCCGTGCCCGGAGCCCCGGCATGAGCGGTGACATCGCAGTCGAATTCCCCTGGGGCCCGGCCGCGGACGGACTCGACCTGCCCTACTGGGACGGACTGCGCGAGGGCGAACTGCGACTGCAGCGCTGCGGCAACTGTGCCGAGTGGATCTGGGGTCCGCAGTGGATCTGCGGGCGCTGCCACACCTTCGACCCCGGCTGGGAGACGGTCGAGCCGGTCGGCACCGTCTACAGCTGGGCGCGCAGCCACTACCCGTTCATCACCGAGCTCGCGGACCGGGTTCCCTACGTCACGGTCCTGGTTGAACTTCCCGGCGCCGGAAACCGCAGGGTCCTGGGCATTCTCACGGGCGATGACATCGACGTCCGGATCGGCGACTCGGTGGTCGGACACATCGAACTGGACGAGGGCGCGACCTGGCCGTTGCTGCGGTGGCGTCGACGTGAAGGAGCACAGGCATGAGCGGGGCAGCAACACGCGGCTCGGCCGCGATCGTGATGCGCGGAGCGGCGGCTGTCGTCGGCGTGTCCGAGCTGCACTACAAGCGTGGTGAGGCGCCGCACGGCGAGCTGCGGATGACGCTCGAGGCGATTGTCGCGGCCTGCGCCGACGCCGGCATCTCCCCACGCGAACTCGACGGCTTCGTCTCCTACGCGGGCGGCGGGTACGACGGCGCGACCATCGGCGGCGCCCTCGGCGTCGACGACGTGCGCTGGTCCAACATGATGTGGGGCGGGGGAGGCGGCACCGTCGCCGCCGCCGTCAACAACGCCGCCGTCGCCATCGCGGCGGGCCAGGCCGAGTGCGTGGTCGTGTACCGCTCGATGGCGCAGGAGGACACCGGACGCCTCGGGTACGCCAAGTACTTCTACGGACCGCACTATCTCGCGCACGGTGTCGGCTCGCCCGCCCAGGTGTGCGCGCTGCGCACCCAGCGGCTGCTCGAACACGACGGCGTGCCCCGCGAGGCGATGCGGGCGCTGGTTCTGGCCGCGTACCGGCACGCCCAGAACAACCCCACCGCTGCCGGTTACGGCCGGCCGCTCGACGAGGCGACCTACGACGCGTCCCGGATGATCACCGAACCGTTCCACCTGTTCGACTGCTCCCGGGAAAGCGACGGCGCGGTGGCGCTGGTGCTGGTCTCGGGCGAGCGCGCGAAGCGCATGCGGCCCGACGCCGCCTACGTGCTGGCCGGTGCGCAGGGCGCACCCGGCGGCTACTCGTCGATCATCGACAACGACGATCTGTACACGAGTGCGGGATTCGCCGGCCGCCCGGGCCGACCCGGGGTCGCGGAGAGGCTGTGGACCGCAGCGGGTCTCGGCCCCGACGACGTCGACGTGGTGCAGGTGTACGAGAACTTCAGCGGGCCCGCCGTGGCTGCGCTGATCGACCACGGGCTGGCCCCGACCGGTCCCGCCGCCGGCGAGGTGCTCACCGTGGACAACCTCACCGCGGGGATCGGCAAGCTGCCGGTCAACACCAGCGGCGGCAACATCGCCGACTCGTTCGTCAACGGCATGGGCCTGGCCGTCGAGGCCGTCCGGCAGATTCGCGGCACCTCGACCAATCCCGTTGCCGGAGCACGCACCTCACTGTTCATCGGCGGACCGATGGCGCCGCTGGTCAGCTCGACGCTGTTCGGCCACGAAGAAACCCTCTGACCGAGACATCTGCCCGACCCGGGCGAGACATCTGCCCGACCCGGGCGAGACATCTGCCCGGCTCGGGCGAGAAACCTGCCCGACCCGGGCGCGACCGCACTACCGGAGGATCCTCAATGGACACCACCCTGGACCGGCGCACGTTCTTCATCGACGGCGAGTGGGCCGCACCGCACTCGAACGCGACCTACGACGTGATCGAGGCCGCCACCGAGAAGGTGCTGGGCATCACCGCGCTGGCCGACAACTCGGACGTCGACGCGGCGGTGGCGGCCGCCCGCCGGGCGTTGACGCCCTGGCGCGCCCTGACGGCCGAGCAGCGCGCCGACCACCTCGACCGGTTCGCCGCGGCGCTCAAGAGCAGGGCGAAGCAGACTGCCGTGTTGAGCAGCCGCGAGAACGGCATGCCGATCTCGCTGTCGATCGGTGCCAACGGTTATGCCCCGGGCCTGATGGTCGGCTACTACGCGGACCTGATCCGCCGCGCGGAACGCGAGGACGTGCGCCCCAGCGCGTTCGGGGGACGCACGGTGGTCCGCCGGGATCCGGTCGGCGTGGTCGCGGCGATCACCCCGTGGAACTACCCGCAGTCGCTCGCGGCGATGAAGATTGCCCCCGCCCTCGCCGCCGGCTGCACCGTGGTGCTCAAGCCGGCACCCGAGACGGCGCTCGACGCCTTCGCCTTCGCCGACGCCGCCGTGGAGGCCGGGCTGCCCGCCGGCGTGCTGAACGTCGTGCCCGCCGGCCGGGAGGTCAGCGCGTACCTGGTCGAGCACCCGGGCGTCGACAAGGTCGCGTTCACCGGTTCGACTCCCGCGGGACGGGCCATCGGCGAGGTCTGTGGTCGGCTCCTGCGTCCGGTGACCCTGGAACTCGGCGGCAAGTCGGCCGCGATCGTCACGGCCGACGCCGACCTCGACGTGTTCACCGCGAACCTGCTCGAGGTCTCGCTGGTCAACAACGGGCAGACCTGCCACGCCAGCACCCGCATCCTCGCGCCACGCGGCCGGTACTCCGAGGTCGTCGACGCGGTGACCGAGACCGTGCGGGCGTTGCGGATCGGCGACCCGCTGGACAAGGCGACCCAGATCGGCCCCCTGGTCAGTGCCGCCCAGCGCGACCGGGTGCTCGGCTACATCGAGGCCGGCCGCGCGGACGGGTACCGCATCACCTCCGGTGGCGGAACGCCCGCCGACCAGTCCGTCGGGTGGTACGTCGAGCCGACCGTCTTCGAAGGCGTGGACAACGCGGCGCGGATCGCGCAGGAGGAGATCTTCGGCCCCGTCCTGACCGTCACCCCGTACGGCGACGAGGAGGAGGCGATCGCGATCGCCAACGACTCCGAGTACGGTCTCGGCGGCACGGTGTGGACCACCGACGAGGAGCACGGTCTGGCGATCGCGGACCGGATCCACAGCGGCACCGTCGGTGTGAACCACTACGCGCTGGACCTGGCGGCCCCGTTCGGCGGCGTCAAGGCGTCGGGCCTCGGCCGCGAACTGGGCCCGGAGGGCCTCGCCCCGTACTACAGCGCGAAGTCCGTCTATTTCGGCAGCCGCTGAACCACAGGCAATCACCGATCGAACGGAGCCAACGATGACCCTTCCGCTGGACAGCGTCCGGGTGCTGGACCTCACCGACGGTCTCGGCGAATCCTGTGGCCGCTACCTCGCCGACCTCGGTGCCGAGGTGATCCGGATCGAGATGCCCGGCGGATCACGTTCGCGTGCCGCCGAACCCGTCGTCGACGGCGTGAGCATTCCGTTCGCGCTGCGCAATGCCAACAAGCTCGGGATCACGCTCGACCTGGACACCGACGCCGGCCGGGGGCGACTGCGGGAACTCGCCACGAGCGCGGACATCCTGATCGAGTCGCTGCGCCCGGGCCGGCTGTCCGAGTGCGGTGTCGGCGCGAACGAGATTCGGGCCCTCGTACCGGGACTGGTGTGGGTGTCGGTCAGCGGATTCGGCCAGACCGGACCGTACCGGGACTGGGTGGCGACCGAGCAGGTGCTCTACGGACTGTCCGGAGTCCTGTCCCGCTCCGGTGCCCCGGGCGCGGAACCGCTGCTGCCGCCGGGCGGACTGGTCGAGGAGACCGTCGGCGCGCACGCCGCCTGGGCCGCACTGCTCGCGTACCACCGCCGATTGGGTACCGGTCGCGGCGAAACCGTCGACGTGTCCGCGTTCGAGGCGATCGTGCACGGATTCGACCCCGGATTCGGCACCCAGGGGTCCGCGGCCGCGGCGCGGTCCGAGGATTTCCCGCGGGGCAGGCCGAACGCCGCCAACTTCTATCCGGTGTTCCCCTGCAAGGACGGTCACGTCCGGATCTGCCTGCTCGCCAAACGGCAGTGGCGGGGCATGTTCGAATGGCTCGGTGAGCCAGAGGAGTTCGCGGATCCGAAGTACGACACCATCCCTGCGCGATTCGTCGCCGCGGACACCCTGCACCCCCTGATCGAGCAGCTGTTCTCCGCATACACCCAGGCGGAGTTGGTGGCGGAGGGGGCGCGCCGCGGCGTGCCGGTCGGTGGTGTGCACACCCTCAGCGAGGTGCTCACCACCGAGCACTTCGCGGCGTCCGGTTCCCTCGTCGACGCGGAGATCGCGCCCGGGCTCCGGGCCCGCGTGCCGTCGGGCTATGTCCGTGTCGGGGGAGATCGTGCCGGGATCCGAACGCGGGCACCGCAACTCGGCGAGCACAACGACCTGACCTTCGCGGCGCGGGACATCATTGCCGGTACGGGTGACCCGTCGGCCGCGCCGCTGGCCGGGCTGCGCGTCCTCGACCTAGGGGTGATCGTGTTCGGCGCCGAGTTGAGCCGGCAGTTCGCCGACTACGGCGCCGACGTCATCAAGATCGAGAACGCGAACTTCCCCGACGGGCTGCGCCAGTCCAAGCGCGGCGCGGCGCTGGCCGCATCCGTCGCCTGGGGGCACCGCAACAAGCGCAGTCTCGGGATCGACCTGCGCAGCCCCGAGGGCGTCGACCTCTTCCGGCGACTGGTCGCCGATGCGGACGTGGTGCTGGCCAACTTCAAACCCGGCACCCTGGCGTCGATGGGCTTCTCGTACGAGACCCTCGCCGAGATCAATCCCCGTGTCGTGGTGTCGGAGTCGAGCGCATTCGGCAGCACCGGACCGTGGAGCACCCGGCTCGGCTACGGCCCGCTGGTCCGGGCCTCGTGCGGCGTATCCGCCCTGTGGCGGTACCCGGACGACGAGGAACTGCTCTGCGACGGGCAGACCGTGTACCCCGACCACATCGCCGCGCACGTCACCGCCATCGCGGTGCTCGCCGCGCTGATCGACCGGCGTCGGACGGGACGGGGAACGAACCTCGAGGTGGCCCAGGCGGACACGGCATTGGTGCAGCTCGGCACCCAGCTGGTCACCGAGGGAATCCGGCCCGGGACGATCACCGCGCCCGGCAACGTCGATCCGTACGCCGCGCCGAGTGGCGTGTACGCGTGCGCCGGTGACGACGAGTGGTGCGTGGTCACCGTCCGCGACGACGACGAGTGGGCGGCGCTGTGCGGTGTGGTCGATCGTCCGGACCTGGTGGGGGACAGGCGGTTCGCCACCAACCCGCAGCGGATCGCGAACCGCGGCGAGGTGGACGGCATCATCGCGGCCTGGCTTCGGGACCGGGACCCCCAGGAGGCGACGGCGGTGCTGCAGGCCGCGGGAGTCCCCGCGGGGGCGATGCTGCGGCTGCCGCAACTGCTCACCGACCCGCAGCTGACCGCTCGTGCCACCTACACGGCGGTCGAGCACGAGCTGCTGCCGACACCCCTATCCGCCACCGCCCGGGTCGCCGTGTTCGGCGAGATCGCCGACCCGCCCACCCGTCAGGCTCCGCTGGCCGGCGAGCAGACCCGGCAGATCTGCGCCGAACTGCTCGGCCTGGAGGACGCCGAGATCGATGCGCTGGTGCGGTCCGGGGTGTTGCAGCCTCCGGCGACCGACCCTGCCCTCGTGCGGGAGGTGGCGACCGGCTAGCCCGGACAGCACCGGCCGGAACGCCTTGAAATTGCGACGACAGCAGGTCATCTCGGGTGACGTGCTGTCGTCGCAGTTTGCTTCCGGATGGACGCAGTATTGTGGAACCGGCAGACCTGCAACGGTATTCACGCGCTGGTGACGGAACTTCGAACCTTGCCTCCCCGCTGCGGGCACGATCATGCCGCCGTCACCTGCGCGGCCGGAGTTCCGATTCGACCCGAACAAGCGGGCCTGCGACCAGGCCCGCACGTCGTGCGTCACGCATACGAGTCCGTCCTGGGCTTGCCGGATGTCGAATGGAGTTCAACTTCCGATCGAAATAGATGGTGGTTGCACACATTTGGCGCCAAGTCGAGCGCAAGAATCTTCCGTAGACAAATCTAATGACTATTGGTTAATGTGTTGCGCATCACAGGACATTCCGGGTGATCGCCCGGCCTTACACACATCGAGGTGTGCATGACCGAGACCAGAACCGAAGTCACCGAAAACCTCACGGACTCGATCCGGGCGCGCTCCACCGCGGACTCGCGCCGGGCCAGCCGCGCCGCCTTCGTCGGAACCCTGCTCGAATACTACGATTTCAGCCTCTACGCTTCTGCGGCCTCGGTGGTCTTCGCGAGCGTGTTCTTCTCCGGATCGAGCCCGTTCCTGGGGACCCTGCAGGCGGTCGGCACCTTTGCGGTCGGCTTCCTGGTCCGCCCGATCGGCGGGGTGGTCCTCGGAAGTCTCGGAGACCGTATCGGGCGCAAGCGAATTCTCGTGCTGACCCTTGTGCTGATGGGCGCGGCCACCATGCTTGTCGGCGTGCTGCCGGGATACGCCCAGATCGGATGGCTCGCACCCGTCCTGCTGGTGTTCCTCCGGATCCTCCAGGGCATCGGCGCGAGCGCCGAGTACGGCGGTGCCACGCTGGTTGCGGTGGAGTTCGCGCCGGAACGCAAGCGGGGACTGCTCGGTTCACTCCCCGGTATGGGTTCGGCGCTCGGTGGCGTCCTGGGTACCAGTGCACTGCTGCTGGTGTCGACCCTGCTGTCGAAGGAGGACTTTCTCGACTGGGGGTGGCGGATTCCGTTCCTGCTCAGTGGTTTGATCCTCGCCTACGGGCTGTGGCTGCGGCGGTCGCTGCCCGAGACACCGGAGTTCCGGCGAATCGAGAACGCGGATGACACGGCTCGGACTCCGGTCCGCGACGTGATTCGCCAGCAGCCGCGGGCACTGCTCGCCGTGATGGTGATGGCCATCGGCATGACGGGCATCGGCTACTTCTTCATCGTGTTCATGGGCACTTTCGGCGCCAACCAGCTCGGGCTGGGCAAGACCGACATCCTCATCGGCCTGATTCTTGCCCAGGTCGCCAACGCACTGCTGATCCCGCTGTTCGGTGGCCTCTCGGATCGGATGGGCCGACGGCCGGTGATCATCTTTGGCTTCGTCTACAGCGCCGTCTTCGCGTGGCCCGCGTTCTGGCTGCTCTCGAACCACGGCTCCGCAACCGTGTTCTGGCTCGTCCTCGCTCTGGGCAACGGCATCGGGGTCGCGTCGATCTTCGGCCCGATGGGCGCCTACGTCACCGAACTGTTCGAGACCCGGCACGCCTACAGCGGACTCGGTCTGGGCCGGGAGACCGGTAACGCCCTCGGCGCGGCCATCGTGCCGGTGGTCGCGGTGCCACTGGCCTTTCATGACACCACCGCCTGGCTGAGCCTGCTGCTCTGCGGCATCGCGATCCTCGGCCTGGTCGCGGCGGCACTCTCGCGGACGCGATCGGAATCGCTCGAGGCGGGCGGAGACGTCGAGACTCTGCCGGTGTAGTCGCACCCGGACGTCACGGCACGGGTTCCGATCGCGGGGATCGGAACCCGTGCCGTTCTCGGTCGGGACGATACTCTGGCCTAAAGGAACTAGATATTCGACGCGCGACGGCCGGTGCTGCCGTGGCGCAGGATTGGAGCACTCCGATGTCCACCGTCCCCCTGCTCGTCGACGCCGACTGGCTCGTCGCCCACCGTTCGGATCAGAACATCCGGATCTACGACGTCAGCATCTCGCACGGGAAGACCCAGGCGGGCGAACCGTTCACCACGTCCGGGCGGGAGACTTACGAGGCGGAGCACATCCCCGGCGCCGCGCACGCCGACGTGTTCGGCGACCTCGCCGACACGCAGTCACCGTATGCCTTCACCAGCCTCGACCACGACACCTTCGCGCAGCGGGCCGGTGCCCTCGGCATCGGACCGGACACCCATGTCGTTCTCTACGACCAGGGCGGGAACCTGTGGGCGACCCGGCTGTGGTGGAACCTGCGGCTGGAGGGCTTCGACCGGGTATCGGTCCTCGACGGCGGTCTCGGTGCCTGGAAGGCCGCAGGGCACGAGATCGAGCAGGGCGGGAGCAACACCTACCCGGCAGCAGCCTTCTCCGGTGAGCGCCGGCCCGAACTGCTCGCGACGAAGGAGAGCATCCTCGCCGGGATCGGTAACCCGGCCGGCGTCCTGGTGAACTCGCTGGAGCCGCAGACGTTCCGGGGCGAGGTGGACACCTACGGGTACGGGCGTCCGGGCCGGATCCCGGACAGCGTCAACGTCTTCTTCGGCGACCTGGTCACCGAGGACGGCAGGGTCGGCGGGCTGGAGCTGGTCCGGCCGCTGTTCGCCGAGGCGGGTGCGCTCGACGAGGACAAGTCGGTGGTCACCTACTGCGGTGGCGGCATTGCCGCGACCTTCCTCGCCTTCCAGCTCGCCCGGCTCGGCCGCGAGGACGTCGCCGTCTACGACGGGTCGATGAACGAGTGGGTGTCCGACGAGTCGCTGCCCCTCGAGGTCGGTGAGCCGACCGCCTGAATCGGCGAAGGGCGCGGACAGCAGTGGGGCGGACCGTCACGGTCCGCCCCACTGCCGTATTCGCAGGGCACGGACACAATGCGAGGAGCTCCCCGGGATGCGGTGCACACCCGGGGAGCTCAGTGCTGTCTCCGGCGTCCCCGCGAGAGCTGCTGACAAAAATCGATTGACGTCAGCTGTCATTCGCTGTAACGTCAGTCACAGGCCGCGAGAAGAACACCTCCGGTCAGAGTCTTCAGGTCGCCCGGGTTCGGGCGACATCTCTCCACGGCAACGACCGCTGTGGCTCACCATGCACTCCCTTTCACACAAGGAGCTCGTATGAAACTCAACGGCAAGGTCGCTCTCATCACCGGCGCGGGGTCCGGGCTCGGACGGCGGTCTTCGCAGCTGTTCGCCTCCGAGGGCGCCACGATCGCCGTCGTCGACATCGATGCCGAACGGGCCAAGGGCACGGTCGCGCTCGTCGAGGAACAGGGCGGTACCGCGATCGCGATCACGGCGGACGTCCGGAGCGAGAAGCAGGTCGCCGACGCCGTCGCGACGACCGTCGACGCTTTCGGTACCGTCGACATCGCATTTGCCAACGCCGGCGTCGTTTCTCGCGGCGGAGTGCCGTCCGTGGCCGGAGGAGAGCAGGTCGACTTCGAGGACCTCACCGACGCCGACTGGCAGGATGTGGTCGGCGTGAACCTCTCCGGTGTCTTCTACACCGCGAAGGCCGTCGTTCCCACGATGCGCAAGCAGGGTGGCGGCGTCATCCTCGCGACCTCGTCGGCCGCGTCCCTGGTGGCCTACCACAGCATCGCGATGTATTCGGCGACGAAAGCCGGCGTGAACGGGCTCGTTCGCGGGCTGAGCCTGGACCTGGGCAAGTACGGCATTCGCGTCAATGCCATCGCGCCCACCCACGGCATGTCGCCGAACTTCCTCGCGCCGGAGGGCACTCCGGTCGTCGGGAAGTCCTACGAGGAGGTCGCCGGCCCCTGGGATCCGGGAGTCTCGCCGATCCCGCTCAAGCTTGGCCGTCCGCCGTCACTCGACGACAACGCCCGAGCGGCCCTGTTCATGGTGTCGGACGACTCTGCCTACATGTCGGGTGTCGTGCTGCCGACCACCGACGGCGGAACACTGTCCCGCGTCGGCATGTGGTTCCCGGAGGATCTGGAACCCTCGACGGACGGCCACGGCGCATGACCGCAACGACCGCCGCCTCGTCCGGCCACAGCAGCGAAAGCGGGACAGGATTACGCCTGAACGTCGATCGTTCCGCCTGCGCCGGTCACGGCCTGTGTTACGGCGGGTATCCCGAGGTGCTCGATTGCGACGATCAGGGTGATCCCGTGATTCTGCGCGATCCGCTCGACACCGCAGCCGAGATCGACGCCGCCCGGGCCGCCGTGCAGGTGTGTCCGGAACGTGCCCTCACCGTCGAATCCGTCTGATCAGAAACAGTTCCGAGGAAGGAACGACATGACCACCACCACTCTGGACGACGCGCCCAGCGATCTCGTCGTCGACTTCGACATCTACGACCCGGCCCTGACCGCGCCGGTCGACACGATCCAGGATCGCGTCGCCGAGCTTGCAGGCAAGGGCCCGGTCGTGTACTCCACCGCTCACGGTGGGCACTGGATCGTCACGCACTACAAGGAGATTCACGAGGTCCTGCGCGATCCGGAGACCTTCTCGAGCTACCCGAACAACCTCGTCACCGGGCCGGGCGGCATGGGCAAGTTCATTCCGATCGAGCTCGACCCGCCGGAGCACACCGGCTACCGACTCGCCCTGCAGCCGCTGTTCTCCCCCAACCGGATGAAGGCGCTGACCGAGCAGATCCGGGATCTGGTCAACGAGCTGATCGACGGCTTCGCCGCGAAGGGTGAAGCGGAGTTCATCAGCGAGTTCGCGCACGAGCTGCCCACCCGCGTGTTCCTGGCGCTGATGGACTGGCCGGTCGAGGACGCCCCGATGTTCACCGCGGCAACGGACACCATCCTCGTCGGCAAACCCGGTGGAACCGAGGAAGAGTCGCAGCAGGCTCGGGCCATGGCCGGCTTCGAGATGCTGGGCTACTTCCAGAAGATCGTCGACGAGCGGCGGAAGAATCCGGGTGACGACGTCACCTCGGCGCTGATCCACACTGAGGTCGAGCTCGAGGACGGCAAGCGGCTGCTGACCGACGAGGAACTCAACCGGATGTTCTTCCTGCTCCTCATTGCCGGGCTGCACACGGTGCAGGGCTCTCTCGCCTGGGCCGTCATCCATCTCTACAACAACCCGGAGCAGCGCGCGGAGCTGATCGAGAACGACGATCTGATCGCGAGTGCGGTCGAGGAGATCCTCCGAATCGAGGCGGCGGTCGTGCCGGGGCGGTGTGCCACCCGCGACGTCGAACTCGGCGGCGTCCAGATCAAGGCGGGTGACCAGCTCATCCTGATGCTGTGCTCCGCCAATCGGGACGAGGGCGAGTTCGATGACCCGAACGACCTTCAGCTGGAACGGCATCCGAATCGGCACCTCTCTTTCGGCTCGGGCGCGCACCGCTGCCTCGGATCGCACCTCGCGCGGATCGAACTGTCCATCGCTCTCGAGGAACTGCACCGGCGGATCCCGGACTACCGCCTCGTGGAGGCGGATCCGCCGATCCTGCACGGCAGCCAGGTGCGTGGCTGCGCGCGCCTTCCGATCCAGTTCACACCGGCGGTGTGAGCGAGCCTGCCCGGCAGGAGAAGACCAGCATCGCAGGGTAGGGGTCGGCAGAGGGGGCCGGACGCCACCCGGGTGTCCCGGTGCGGCCGCAAGGGGGCGGCCACGCCGGGACACTCCTATGGGGTGGATGCGGCCGAGATACGCTGCGCCCGTGCCTCCTACGGCGCCGAGGGTGCAGTTGTCCCTGGTACCCTTTCCAGAGCCGCATGGCAGTGTCGAACCGGTGAAGTGGAGGGTCGAATGGCGCGCAGGCGCGTCGGCGTCCTGGGTGAGAGCGTGGACGATGCGCGTGCCCAGATCTTCACCGCGGCCGAGTCCGTCTTCCAGCGCTACGGAATCGTCAAGGCCACGATGGGCGACGTCGCCAAGGAGGTGGGCGTGTCGAGGCCGACGGTCTACCGCTACTTCCGGGACCGGGACACGCTGATCTCGGCCATCGTGGAGGCGCGGTCGCGCCGGCTGTTCGACACGGCGCGTGCGTTTCTCCGCGAGCGGCCGACGTTCGGCGAGCAGGTCGTGGACGGAATCGTGCACCTCGTGGACCGTGGCCGGCGCGACCCGATCATGCGGTTGCTGGTCACCCCCGAACACATGGACACCGCCACCGCCCTCCTCGGCACGTCGGGTCTCGCGACCCGGCTGAACACCGAGATGTGGTCACCGCTCATCGACGAGGCCCGCGACCGGGGCGAGATCCGACCCGGAACGACGGACGAGGAGATCTGCGACTGGATCACGATGGTGCAGCTGATCCTGATGGGGCGTAATGACTTCGGTGACAGTGACGATCCGGAGCATCGGCGCATGCTCACCCGGTTCCTGCTGCCCGCGATCGTCCGTGAGCCGGCACGCACGAGTGCCGGCCCGGCTGCGGTGTGCGGTTGAGGGCACCGTGGAATCGGTCGCCGCTCCCCGGCTCCGGCCGGTCGCCGTTTCGGTGACGACTCGTCTCGACCGGAGGTGACGGAGATGGCACGACGACGGGCGGTGAGCGTCCT
Organism: Rhodococcus sp. NPDC004095; assembly: GCF_053604015.1. Classification (NCBI taxonomy): domain Bacteria; kingdom Bacillati; phylum Actinomycetota; class Actinomycetes; order Mycobacteriales; family Nocardiaceae; genus Rhodococcus; species Rhodococcus sp. NPDC004095. The sequence goes on along the minus strand of NZ_JBSGGS010000006.1, from coordinate 111,180 downwards.
CGGCACGGACGCGGACGAAGCGCGCACACGGATTCTCGATGCCGCCGAGGCGGCATTCGAGCGGTACGGCGTGGTCAAGTCGACGATGGACGACATCGCCAAGGAGGCGGGCGTCTCCCGCCCCGCCCTCTATCGATACTTTCGTGACCGTGACGCCCTCGTCTCGGCGCTCATCGCGGCCCGGTCCCGGCGCCTGTTCGCGGAGACGCACGCCTTCCTCGCCGGCTGCGACGGCCTCTCCGAGCAACTCGTCGAGGGGCTCGCCCAACTCGTCGACCGCGGGCGCAGGGACCCGCTCATCCGCCTGATCGTCGGCCCGGAACAACTGGGCTGGGACACCGCGTTGACCGGCAGCTCGGGACTGGCGGCGCAACTGACACACGAAATGTGGGCGCCGGTACTCGATGCCGCCCGTGAGCGCGGCGAGATCCGTCCCGGCCTGACCAACCGCGAGATCACCGAGTGGATCGTCGTCGTCGAACTGATCCTGGTGGGGCGCATGGATTTCGGTGCCGCGAGTGACCCCGACCATCGACGCATGCTGGCCAAGCTGCTGCTCCCCGGCATCGTGGCAGATCCGGCACCTCGGGGGCCGGAACCGGGCGCGTGACGGTCGGCCGGGCCGACCCGCGCGCCCGGCGATGTGCTTGTTGCGTGTCCCGCATCACATGCCGTAACGTATGACACAGATTGTTATTTGTAAACCTGTTGTCGGGGCAGGTTCGGGGCCGTGAACGGCTCCGCAAAGACACGCATGTCCACCAGATTCTCCGAGTGCACACCGAGTTCTCCCCGCGGCGTTCAGCCGGCGAATACGAGATCCGGGCAACAACGTCAGGAGCGACCATGGCGCACGTGATCACCCAACCGTGCTGCAACGACGCGAGTTGCGTCGCGGTATGTCCCGTCGACTGCATCCATCCGTCCCCGCGCGAGCGTGCATTCGTCCGAACAGAGATGCTGTTCATCGACCCGGACGCGTGCATCGACTGCGGCGCATGCGTGGACGAGTGCCCCGTGGACGCGATCGTGCCGCCCGAGGACGTCACGCCCGCACTCGAACCCTTCGTCGCGATCAACGCGGCCTACTACTCGGATCTGCCCGGGTCGGCCGCACCGGATGTCGTCGAACCCGTGACCGTGGCCGCGACGAGCGGCCCACTCCGGGTCGCCGTCGTGGGAAGCGGCCCGTCGGCCTGCTACGTCGTGGACGCGCTGAACACGATCCGAGGACTCGACGTCGAGATCACCGTCCTCGAACGGTTGCCCGCGCCCGGAGGGCTCGTCCGCTACGGAGTCGCACCCGACCACGCCGCCACCAAGAGCATCGCGACGTTGTTCGGCCGTACCCTCGGCAAGCGCGGATGCACCGTGCACCTGAACACCGAAGTGGGCGTGCACGTCACGCATGACGAGGTGTTGCGTCATCATCACGCCGTTGTGTACGCATCGGGTGCGAACGGAGATCGCCCGCTCGGTGTTCCGGGGGAAGGCCTTCCCGGCAGCGTCTCCGCGCGCGACTTCGTTCTCTGGTACAACGGCCATCCCGATCATGCCGATGCCACCTTCGATCTGTCCGGGGAGCGCGCGGTGGTGGTGGGCAACGGCAACGTCGCCCTGGACGTCGCGCGGGTGCTCGCCGGTGACGTGGCCAGGCTGATCGGCACGGACATCGCCGCCCACGCCCTCGAGGCCCTTGCGGCGAGCCGCATCCGGGAAGTGGTCGTGCTGGGCCGGCGAGGTCCCGAGCACGCGGCCTTCAGCACTCCCGAGTTGCTGGGCCTGGGCAACCTCGCCGGGGTCGATGTCACGGCCTCGCACTCGTTCGAGTCCGCTCACGCGAACGACGAGCTCACCAGGATCCGCGCGTCCGTCCTGAACCGCTACGCGGCGGCACAGCCGACTCCAGGCAACCGCCGGATTCACTTGCAGTTCTTCGGATCACCGACCGGGATTCTCGGCGACATCCGTACGGAGGGCCTCCGCATCGATGTCAACGAACGAACCGCCGAGGGCGGGATCTCGGCGTCCGGCCGCAGCGAGACCGTTCCCGCCGATCTGGTGATCAGGTCCGTGGGATTCATGGGCAGGCCCGTCGAGGGATTGCCCTTCGACCACGCTCGTGGGGTGCTGCCCAACCGCAACGGAGCCGTCGTCGATCCCGACTCCGGCGTACAGGTGCGTGGGGTGTACACGGCCGGCTGGCTCAAGCGTGGGCCGAGTGGTGTGATCGGATCGAATCGCGCCTGCTCGGAAGCCACCGCGGTGCAGATCGTGGCTGACTTCGCATCCGGCAAACTGGCTGTGCCGGAAGGAACTTCCGAACAGTTCGCCGACCTGGTGGAGCAACGGCAACCCGAGAGGCTGGACCTCGCCGGCTGGAAGCGTCTGGATTCCCACGAGCGGAAAGCGGGACGGAAGGTGGGACGCCCTCGCCTCAAGGCCGTCGATCGCTCGGAGATGGTCGACATCGCTCTCGGTCGACAGGCTTCACCGATCGGCTGAGGCTGCCGGCGCCCCAGTGCGCCGCGCGTGATGAACGGGGCGACTTCGTGTTGCCCGACAACGTCCTCGGGGGGACGAACGGTGACGGAGAGGCCGTGAGACGGCGTCCGTGACCGTGCTGGTGCATGTCACAGGGACCGTTTCGCTCGAGGCTCTGCTGGCGTGCACGTATGTCCACATGAATCGAATGTGTTGTGCACAAGGGTTGACGGGGTGGGAAGGAGCTTTTGAGTGGGTATCGAAGTTGCTGTGGAGGGTCTGACCAAGTCATTCGGCTCCCAGCAGATCTGGCGAGACGTGACGATGACGTTGCCCGCTGGTGAGGTGAGTGCGCTCCTCGGACCATCGGGCACGGGAAAGTCGGTCTTCCTCAAGTCGCTGATCGGCCTGCTCCGACCAGAGCAGGGATCCATCGTGATCGACGGCGTGGACATCATGACGTGTTCGGCCAAGGAACTGTACGAGATTCGCAAGTTGTTCGGGGTGCTGTTCCAGGACGGCGCGCTGTTCGGATCGATGAACCTGTACGACAACGTGGCATTCCCGTTGCGGGAGCACACGCGCAAGTCCGAGTCCGAGGTCCGGAAGATCGTGATGGAGAAGCTCGAACTCGTCGGTCTCCTCGGGGCGGAGGACAAGCTTCCCGGTGAGATCTCCGGCGGCATGCGCAAGCGCGCCGGGCTGGCGCGGGCACTGGTCCTCGAGCCGCAGATCATTCTGGTGGACGAGCCCGACTCGGGCCTCGATCCCGTTCGTACGACCTATATCTCGCAGACATTGATCGATATCAACGCCGAGATCGACGCGACGATCCTCATCGTCTCGCACAACATCAACCTGGCCCGGACGGTGCCGGACAACATCGGAATGCTGTTCCGGCGTGAGCTGGTGATGTTCGGACCCCGTGAGGTGCTGCTGACGTCGGACGAGCCTGTGGTCAAGCAGTTCCTGGGCGGAGCGATGATCGGTCCGATCGGGATGTCCGAGGAGAAGGACGAGGCGCAGATGGCGCACGAGCAGGCGCTGGTCGATGCCGGTCACCACGCGGGCGGCGTCGACGGACTGGACGGAATCGTGCCGCAGATGAGGGCGACTCCGGGTATGCCGGAGCGTCGCGCGGTAGCCCGGCGGCGGATGCGGGTTCGGCGAATTCTGCACACCCTTCCAGCTCGAGCACAGCGCGCAATCCGTGACGACCTCGAGGACGACATGCCCACGCAACGCCTGGAGGTGGTGGCCCGATGAGGATCCAGTTGACGTCACCCGCCCCGGCCACCGTGCCGGAGGAGCCGCGGAGGCAGAGCGGTGTCCGGCAGCGGGCCGGGGCGGTACTCGCCTGGCTGAGCGCGTACCTCCGGGTCAGGCCGGCACAGAGCCTCGCCACGATCGGGCGGTCCGCTCGACTCGCCGGCAACGTGATCCGGTACTGCGTGACCGATACCGTCACCGGTCGTCTGCCGGTGGGGGAGGTCGTCGAGCAGATGTGGAAGTTGCTCAAGGTGACCGCCCTGCCTGCACTGCTGATGGCGGTGCCGATCGGTGCCGAGGTGTCCGTCCAGGTCGGCGGCATCATGAACCAGGTCGGTGCGAACTCGCTCGCGGGCGCCGCGAGTGGTCTCGGTGTCGTGGGGCAGGGTGCGCCGATGGCGGCAGGCCTGCTGATGAGTGGCGCCGCGGCCTCGGCCATCGCGTCGGACCTGGGTGCCCGCTCCATCCGCGAGGAGATCGAGGCGATCCGCGTGATGGGTATCGACCCGGTTCAGCGGCTCGTCGTGCCCCGCTTCATCGCGATGATCCTCATAGCACCGATGCTGTGCATCATCATCATCGCGGCCGGTGTCGCTGCGGGCCTGCTGATCTCGGCCAACGTCAACGACGTCGTGCCCGGTAGCTTCTGGCAGTCGTTCGGCGCCTTCGCCACCCCGACCGATCTCGCGTTCTCGGTGCTCAAGTCCCTGCTGTTTGCGGCGACCGTGGTGATCATCGCGAGTCTGCGTGGCCTCGAGGCCAAGGGAGGCCCGACCGGTGTGGCCAACGCGGTCAACGCCTCCGTGGTGCTCAGCGTCTTCTGCATCTTCGCCACGAACCTGCTCGTGAGCCAGCTGCAGATGATGTTCTTCCCGGCGAGGCTGGCGTGATGGCGACCCGGACACCCGCGCACCGCGGGTCGCCGGTGGCGTCACTGGTCACCACGGTGACCGGCCCGCTCCGGAACGTGGCCGCGGAACTCGGCCAGATCACCCTCTTCGTCGGCAAGACGATCGGCCTGCTGCCCAAGACCGTTCGGCACTACCGGAAGCAGACCGTCACGACCATGAACAACATGGCCTGGGGCAACGGCTCGCTCGTCGTCGACGGCGGCGTGATCAGCCTGATGTTCTTCCTGGGCATCGCGGTCGGCGCGGTGGTGGCGATCCAGGCGTTCATGGCGTTCGACCTGCTCGGCTTCGGCGCGCTGACCGGCATCATCGGATCCTTCGGCAACGTCCGGGTCATCGCGCCCATCATCACCGGTATCGGGTTCGCCGCGCAGGCGGGCTGCCGAATGACGGCGGAGATCGGTGCGATGCGGATCTCCGAGGAGATCGACGCCACCGAATCGATCGGCCTGCAGGCCATTCCGTTCGTCGTCGGCACTCGGCTGATCGGCAGCATGCTGGTGGTGCTGCCCGGATACCTGATGGCGCTGATGGTGAGCTTCGTGACCGGCGGAATCGTCGTCAAAACCTTCCACGATCAGCCGTCCGGCACATACGACCACTACTTCGGGCAGTTCCTGACGATTCCCGACCTGGTGGCATCGGTGGCGAAGGTGCTGATCTTCTGTGGTGTCGTCACGCTGATCCACTGCTACTACGGGTATTTCGCCTCTGGCGGCCCGGCCGGCGTCGGTTCGGCGTCGGGCCGCGCGATCCGAGCCAGTCTCGTCGCCATCGTCGTGATGAATTTCGTGATGACGGTCGTGATCTGGGGGCTGAGCCCGGAACTGGTGTTCAAGGGATGAGGGCATGAGCATTTCGAGGAGTCAAGACTTTATCCGCGGTTCCGCCGAGCATCAGTCACGTCTGCTGAGCGGAACCGGTGTGGGAGTGTTCGCGCTCGCGTGCGCGGCTGCGATCGCCGGGGTCACGCTGTATCCCCGCCTGACGGCGCCGGAGGGCGTCGAGGTCGGTCTCGAGGTTCCGTACGTGGGGCCCGGTGTCGCGGCAGGGACGAAGGTCGTCCTGCACGGGCAGACGGTGGGCCGTGTCATCGAGCTCGACCGCACCGCCTCCGATTCGGTCCGGATGCAGCTGGTCCTGGATGAGGGCCAGATCGACGGACTGACCGATACATTCGAGGTCGACTACCGTCCCGAGAACTACTTCGGCACCTCCGCGGTGAACCTCGTCGCGATGAACGGGGGCAACGAACTCGAGTCGGGTCTGGAGCTGCAGCGGACGCCGCGCGGTGACTTCACGATGTCGACCATGATCGAGCAGGGATCCTCCACGATCGACGGCACGCTCACCAGCGACATGATCAGGTCGCTGGACAAGTCGGTGCACTACCTCGGCGGGGTCACACCGTGGGTGGAAACCGGTGTACTGCTCGCCGACCGCGTTGCCAAGACCCAGTACGCACTGCCGACCGACCTGCTGGCCAGGTTCGACGACATACTCGAAGCCGCACCGGAATTCAGTGACCAGGCAATCCGATCGCTGATGAACATCTATGACAGCCCGTCCTACAATCGCCTGCCCGACGGCTCCGTCGGCGTCGACGAGGGCGTCTTCGACGAGTCCGACGCCGGCCTCGCGCTCGCGGGCGACCAGCTGTTCGGCCAGGCCGGCGCCCTACTGGCGTCACACGGTGACGATCTCACCCCGCTCATCCAGTCGGTCACCGAACTCTCGGACGTCTTCCCGCATCTGAGCAGCGGAGGATTGACCCCGGAGTCGGCGCGCGACGTGGTCCGCGCACTGGACTCGGCCTTCGTCGACGTCCCGGGCGGGAAGCGTCTGCGTCTGCGCGTCGTGCTCGACGCCTTTCCCTCGATGAACGCCGCGCTCGGTCTCGGGCCCGCGGTGTCCGCGGAAGGAGGTGTGCGATGACCTCGCGTGGGGCGCTTGTCGCAACGGTCGTGAAACTTGCGGTGGCCGTGGTGGTCTCGGTCTTCCTGTTCGTCCTGGTGATCGCCGCGATGCGTAGCCCGGTCTCCGGGGAGACCCGGAGTTACACGGCGGAGTTCTCCGACGTCTCGGGTCTGGGGGACAATGGCGACATCCGCACCCGTGGTGTCCGGATCGGCAAGGTCGAGTCGATCGAGCTCGTGCGCCGCGACACCGGGACGATCGCCGAAGTTCGGTTCTCCATGGAGAAGCCCTACGAGCTGACCGGGGACACGGTGCTGTCGGTCAAGTACCAGAACCTCACCGGTGTCCGGTACATCGACGCCGACTTCGGTGACGGGTCCGCGCCGGCCACCTCGCGCCTCGGTCTCGACGGCACCAGGCCGTCCTTCGACATCACCGAGCTGTTCAACGGGCTGCAGCCGGTGCTCGCGACGATGAGCACCGAGGACATCAACCGGTTCTCGGAGAACGCGATCGCCGTCCTCCAGGGCGACGGCGGGGGACTGGAACCGATGCTCGCCGACGCCAAGAAGCTGGCCGACCTCGCCTCCAGCCGGGAACAGGTGATCTCGACGCTCACCGCCAACCTGGCACGCATCTCCGACACGATGGGCGGCCGCTCCGGCGCGGTGGTCGAGTTCATCCGCTCGGTCGACTACCCGATATCCAGCGCCATGACCGTGATCGACGAGTTCGCGAAGACCGCGAGTTACGGCCCGTACTTCCTCACGCCCATCAAGAGGCTGCTCGACGCGTATCACCTCGAACCGGGCGTGAACGTGGAGGACCAGGTCGCTCAGGTGTTCGGCTCGATCGAGGAGGCCGCGCAGGCGTTCCGTCTGCTCCCGGCGTCCATCGCGGGTATGCAGATGCCGGCGAGCGAGGGGGCGCACGGGTGTGCGAACGGTGTCGCCCAACTCCCCACCGACGTCGAGGTTCTACTCAATGGCAGTGAGGTGGTCGTATGCAGCGCCCGATGAACACCCGCACTCCACGCGGCCGGTTCGGTCGGCTGTTCTCCTGGTTCGACAACGATCTTCGGATCGGTGCCGCGGTCGCCGTTCTCGTCGCCGCGGCGCTCGTCGCCACCGCGGTGCTGTACCTGCGTCCGCCGGGACGGACCAAGGTCTCGTTCGAGACCACGGACGTGTCCGCGATATCCGTGGGCCAGGACGTCCGGGTCGCGGGAATCTCGGTCGGCTCGGTGTCGGACATGACGCTCGGCGCGGACTCGGTGCGCGTGACGATGGACATCGAGAAGGACGTCGTGGTCGGAGCGGACTCCCGCATCGACGTGCGCATGCTCACCCCGGTCGGGGGATACGCGATCACCATCGTCCCGGTCGGTGACGCCCCCGTGGGGGACAATCCGATTCCGGTGGGACAGGTGTCGGTGCCCTACTCGATCGGGGACGTCCTGCAGGCCGCTCCGAACGTCACCGACAACGTCGACGGCGGCACCGTCGACGCGAATCTCGCGCAGGTTGCCCAGGCGCTGCAGTCGAATCCGGACTCGGTCGGCTCGGTCATCTCCGGAATGTCCTCCATCGCACGGGTGATGGATCAGCAGCGCGAGCAGGTCCGGACCATCACCGCACTCGCGTCGGAGTATCTGAACACCTTCGATGCCAACCGCGACATGATCTTCGACGTGGTCCGGAAGATGGACATCGTGTTGTCCACCTACAACACCAATCATGCGGGCTTCAACGAGGCGTACCGGTTGCTCGGATATGTGCTGATGACCGTGTCGCCGTACGCGGAGTACTACCTCGACCACAGCGAGGATCTGGCCGGCGGGATCGCGCAGGTGCGGGCGACCATCGAGGAGTTCAACGCGACGATGGGCCCGTCGATCGACGCACTGACCGCGGCGCGGGACCAATTGGCCAACTGGCTCACCCCGGAGGGGATGGCCACGATCGGCGGAGGAACGCTCATGGCATCCGACATCTGCATGCCCGTCCCCGGACGGAGCTGCTGACGTGACCAACGTGAAGAAGTGGACGGCCGTCTCGGTGGTGACCGTCGCCGCCCTCGGCATCGGCACCGGCGTCACCACGGCCTCGGCCGACTCGGGGGCCGAGCCCGCGACGTACTGCGCGCAGTTGCCCGATTCGGTCGGTCTCTACACCGGTAACCCGTTGACCCAGATGGGGTTCGAGGTCGGAACGATCGACACGATCGTGGAGAAGGGTGACCACGTGGAGATCACCTTCACCACGAAGGTCGGCCGGAAGTTTCCGGCGGACGTGAAGGCGGTGACGCGGTCGAAGTCGATTCTGGCGGACCGGAGCCTGGAACTGGTCGGAAATTACACCAGCGGGCCCGTGCTCGAACCCGGGTCGTGCATTCCCCTCGAACAGGGGTACACGCCGAAGACCATCTCCGAGGTGGTCGGGTCCGCGGCGGACTTCCTCAAGGCGTTGTCCCCAGACGGCAGCGACACCGTCGCAGGTGCGATCGCGGGAGTCTCGGAGGCACTTCGATGGCAGGGCGAGCCGGCCAGGGAGATGATGCGGAGTGCGGCCGGCGCAATGGAGGACCCCGACACGCTGATCGCGAACATCGGGTCCGCGATCGGTGCCATGGCCCCGTTGAACGAGCAGGCGCTCGCCGACTGGGGTGCCATCACGTCGATCGCGAGCCAGCTGCCCGACATCGCCACCGCAGGCATCGACCTGTTCCCCGGCACCATCGACGTCTGTGTCGGCATCGGCTGGGTCGTTGCACTGCTCTACGACATCCAGACGCGCTATGGAGGCGACATCTGGCCGTTTGTACACGGACAGGTGGCCGACGCGATCGCTCTCGCGGCCGGACGTGCGGGCGACCTGTCCGGCCTGGCCGGATCGATTCCGTCGTTCACCGCCGCGCTCGACGAGCAGGCGAGCGGGACGAACGGCCTGACGATTCGGTACACGCCGCCGACGGTCGAGATCGGTGACGGGGCCCGGATCGATCCGGCGAACCTGCTGGGTGAGGTCCTCGGGACGGGAGCGGGACGGTGACCAGGAGACGTGAAGTGGCCCGGAGAGTGCAGCTGGCGGCGGCACTGATGCTCGTTCTGACTGCATCGGCATGTTCGCTCCGCCCCGAGGACCTTCCCTCGGTTCGCGGCGGAATCGGCAGCGGCTACGAGATCTCGCTCGAGTTCGAGAGCGCGCTGAACCTGCCCGCCGGCGCGGACGTGATCATGGACGGACTCCGGGTCGGAGAGGTTCGTGACGTCGCCGTCGAGGGCAACGGAGTCGCCGTCACGGCAGGCATCCGGGACGACACCCGGATCCCGGTGAGCATCCACGCGATCGTCCGGCAGAACACCCTCCTGGGCGACACATACGTCGCGTTGGTCCGTGATCCCGCCTCCCAGGTGACGGCCCATCTGTCCGACGGCGATTCGGTGCCGCTGGAGCGCACCGTCTCGCCGCCGCAGATCGAGGACACCATGGCGGTGCTGGCGACGTTCGTGAACGGCGGCAGCATCGCGCGCATCGAGGACGTGATGGCCAGGGTCAACGCCGTGATGCCTGCGGTGCCGGAGATCAGGAGCCTGGCCACGGTGGTCTCGACGGACCTTCGCGACCTCGGTGCCCGCACCGCCGAGATCGATCGCATGCTCGACGGAATGAACGCCACCGCGGTGACTCTGGGCGAGAACTCCGAGTCGCTGGCGACGATCTTCGACGGCTCCACCGTCCAGTACTGGCGGCGGCTGGCCGTCGACGTGGTCTCGCACATCGGGCAGATCCTGCCGTCCGTCGGCAGTCTCTACGCCGGCGGCCTCTGGCTCGTCCCCATGTTCGAGTCCCTGGCCGACACGACGGACACCTCCCTGAGCGGTGCCCCGTCGGCGGCCACACAACTGTCCGAGTTCCTTCGAACGACGCTGGTGCCGTTCGCGAGCAATCCGTCCGTCGACGTCGTCTCGGTCGAGACCTCGGACGGCGGCCGGTCGCTGGCCGACGCGGAGAACATCCTGCGCATGTTGGGAGCTGTGAAATGAGCAGGAAGACGGTTCTGTCCGTCCTCGGGATGGTCGCGATCGGCGCGCTGTCCTTCACGTACATGTTCCAGTCGGGCCTGCGCACCGGCGTGGCGGAGAAGGTGAACACCGCCACCGTGGGGATTCCCGACACCAACGGTCTCGTGGTCGGCGCCCGGGTCCTGCTGCGGGGAGTGGAGATCGGCGAGATCACCGACATCACCTCATCGGCGAACTCCGTCGACGTGGCGTGGAAGTACGACCGCGACCATCCCATTCCGGTGGACAGCACATTCCGGGTCGACAACCTCTCCGCACTCGGCGAACCCGTGCTCGGGGTCTGGCCGAGGTCGGCGGGTGCCCCGTACCTCCCGGACGCCGCGGTGGTCGCACCCGACCGGGTGGTGGTCCCGACGACCTTCGAGGAACTCTCGGAGCGCCTGACGAACCTGCTCACCCAGGTGGAGCCGGAGGCGGTCGGCCAGATCTTCCGCACCCTCGACGTGGCTCTGCCCGACGACCCGCGTGTGTACAGCGACATCAACGGGGCGGGGCAGAAGCTGGCCGACACCCTCACCCAGCGCTCCGACAGCCTCACCACGGTTCTGCGGACACTGCAGCCCCTGCTGCTCGAGAGCGGCCCGATCCCGCAGGGCATGCTCGAGGCGGCACCGCACCTCGCCGCTTTCGGGTCCGGATTCCAGGATCTGCTCACCGGCATCAGGTTCGCGGCCGATCGCGGTCCGCTCAACGCGGGCATCGCTCACGGCGCCAGCCCGTTCATCGGTGAACTCCAGACGTTCCTCGACGAAACCGCGTCCGATCTCAACCTCCTCGGAGTGAACCTGCTCCCGGCGGTGACCGAGGCGGCGAACGCCATCCGCTCGGTCGACATCGGACGGCTCCTCCAGAACGTCCTCGCCTCGACGGAATCCGGCGACGCGCTGACCGTGCACGTCACACCGGACGGCAACTGACCCCGCCGCACGGACACCGTGCGCGCAGACCCCACGACAACGGAAGGAAACGAGGCCACCATGTCGAACACCTCGCTGCTGCAGGACCAGGACCGGATCGACGAGGACGGCTCGGGCTCGCGGCCGTCCGCCGACGATCACGCACGCAACAACCGGTACCCGACACGGGCGATCGCAACGGGCGTCCTCGGCGCCGTCGCCGTGGCGGCGATCGGTTTCGGAGGCTGGAAGCTCTACGACACCTCCACCGAGCTCGACGCGATGCGCGCCGACGCGGACGCGCGCGCACACGCCGAACAGGTGGCGCTCGACTACGCGACAGGGGCGGCCCGGATGGACTTCCAGGACCTCGCCGGCTGGAAGCAGCGGCTCACCGCGGGCACGGCTCCCGAGCTGGAACAGCGGCTCACGCAGGCGTCGACGTCGATGGAGCAGATCATCGTTCCCCTGCAGTGGAACTCCGCCGCGCAGCCGATCACGGCCAAGGCCGAGGCGACCGGCGACGGCATCTACACCGTCGACTGCTTCGTCAGCGTGTTCACGTCGAACGCGCAGGCGCCCGAGGGGATCCAGTCGACGGCGACCTATCAGCTGACCATCGACAGCACGCAAGACTGGAAGATCACCGAGATCAGCGGTGTCGGACCCGATCTGGGCACGACCGGCGCGACACCGAAATGACGGGCGGTACACCCGCTCCCTGAGGGACGGACCGCGACAAGCGGCGGGGTGGACCGTGATGGTCCACCCCGCCGCTGTCGTTCGCCATGTTCGTCCTTCGGGAGCCGCTCAGCTCTTCATGAGATCGCGGTGGATGATCTCCTTCATGATCTCGTTGGTGCCGCCGTAGATTCGCTGGATGCGGTGGTCGAGATAGGCCTTCGCGACCGGGTATTCCATCATGTAGCCGTAACCGCCGTGGTACTGGACGCCGGCGTCGACGACCTGGCCCTGCAGTTCGGTCGCCCACAGCTTCGCCTTGGAGGCGTCCACCGCGGTCAGGGCACCCTTGTTGTATTCACGGATGCAGCGGTCGATGTAGCTCCGCGAGACCTCGATCGCGGTGCGCAGCTTCGCGAGATCGAAACCCATTCCCTGGAACTCGCCGATCCGCTTACCGAAGGCGGTCCGCTCCTTCACGTAGTCCATCGTCCACCCGAACACGGCCTCCGCCGAGACCTGCGCTGCGATACCGATGCCGAGACGCTCCAGCGGCAGCGACTGCATCAGGTACGCGAACCCGGCTCCTCGTTCGCCGAGGAGGTTCGCGGCCGGCACCCGCACGTTGTCGAAGAAGAGTTCAGCGGTGTCCTGCGCGTGCAGGCCCACCTTGTCCAGCTTGCGGCCGCGGCTGAAGCCCTCGGCCCCTTCCTCCACGACGAAGAGGCTGAAGCCCTTCGAACCGTCGTCGGGATCGGTCTTGGCGAAGACGATCACCAGGTCGGCGAGGATGCCGCTGGTGATGAAGGTCTTGGCGCCGTTCACAATCCACTCGTCACCGTCGAGAACCGCGGTGGTGGTGATCGCCCGCAGGTCGCTGCCCGCCCCGGGCTCGCTCATCGCGATCGCGCCGATCGTCCGGCCGGTCACGAACCCCGGCAGCCAGCGGCGCCGCTGCTCGTCGTTCGCATGGCGCAGAAGGTAGTTCAGCACGATGTCGTCGTTGGTGGAGAACCCGGACTGCAGCGCGGACGCACCGACCCGGGCGATCTCCTCCTGGATGACGACCCGGTAGCGGTAGTCCGTCTCACCGGGGCCGCCGAACTCCTCCGGCACGGTCAGCCCGAGCAGCCCCAGGCTGCCTGCGGCGAGCCAGGTGTCGCGATCGATCAGCCGATCGGCGTCCCACTTCTCGAGGTTGGGGACGACGTGCTTGTCGACGAAACCCCGGACCGAGTCGCGGAACAGTTCGTGGTCGTTTTCGAAGAGATCGCTCTCCACGTGAGCCTCCTACGGTCGGGACGCTCGAAGGCGCCCCGCCTTGGTGTTCGGTGTCAGTTCTCGCTGACGAGCTTCTGGATTTCCCGGCGGAAGACCTGGTTGGCGACCTCGTTGCGACCCAGGAGCATGTTGCCGGCGTTGGCGCTGGCCATGGCTCGTTGCGAGTCGCGCAGGATGGGGAAGTCCTCGTTGTGCAGGACCGCGACCAGAATCTCGACGTTCTTGTCCCAGAGCCGGTTCCAGCGCTCCTCGGCCAATCCGCTCTCCTCGACCGTCGGGCAGATCAGGCGGATCTCCATGCGGCACTGCTGCGGGTCGCTGGGATGCGGACGGAAGGTGAGCAACTGGAAGTGATCGGGCTGGCGGAGCAGGGTGCTGTTGGGCCCGATGAAGTAGGTTTCGGTGGTGTGCTCGGCCAGGCTGCGGTCGCCGGGGTCCTCCTCGATCCACCGGTCGATCGTCTTGCGCAGGTTCATGAACCGGCAGTGGTGTCCGAAGTCCTCGAAGGACATCACGTTGGTGTGAATGTGCTTGGCGGCGGTGTTCGGGTGCGCGTACTGGATGTGGTAGCCGTCGAGGAACGCGTCCTGCATCAGCTTCCAGTTGACCGGCTCCTCGAACACCTTGACACGGGTGGTCACCTTCGAGCCGAGCTCCTGCGAGGCCAGGATGGCGTCCATGTCCGGGCCGAGCCAGTCGGCGACGTCGATGGTCGCGGAGGCATCGTCGACGACCCAGATGAATCCGTGCCGTTCCTCGGTGGGCAGCTGCACGAGGTTGCGCTCGGAGCGGTCGGCCTCACCGAACGTGTTGTCACGGGTGATCGTGCGCAGCGTTCCGTCGGTGTCGTACGACCAGCGGTGGTACGGGCAGGAGAACAGGCGGCACCGACCCTTCTCCTCCTTCTCGACCATGGCGCCGCGGTGGCGGCACTGATTCACCAGGGTCTTGACGCTGCCGTCACGCTGGCGGACGACGATGACGTTGTTCCGCGGCAGCTGGAGTGTGAAGAAGTCGCCCGCGCGGGGGATCTCGGAGCCGTGGGCGACGATGGTCGGAACCCGGCCGAAGACGCGATCACGCTCGCGCTTGGCGATCTCCGGATCGGTGAACTCGACGGGTTCGAACCAGGTGATGTGCTCGAACTCGTCGGTGGTGTCGTTGCGCAGGTGCTCCAGTGCCCGCCGAATGCGTTCCTCACGGGGTGCTCCGACCTCGGTCATCGCTTCGCCTCCTGTCGTTGGTCGCCGGCCCGGGTGGAGTCCAGGGACGTGCCCATCGTGTCGATGGCGTTAAATCTAATTCATGTAGGTTTAGGTGTAAAGCCTCGGCTGCCGGTTCACCCTTGCGGCATTAACCGACAGTCATTAGATTGACACCAATCCGCTCGACGAGGAGTGAGGATGATCGCTTATCAGTGGTGCGAGGCGCTGAGCCCGGACGATCGGGGCGAGGTGCTCGAGCTCGTCCGGATCGCGGCCGAGTACGACGACGAGGCCGGATTCTCGGCGATCGCCGAGTCGGACGTCGTCGACAGGGATGGTCGGAGCGCGGAGTCGGATTCGTCTTCTGCCGACGGTGCTCGCGTGCTGCACCTTCCGATCAAGGCTCGGCGCGGCCTAGCCACCGGGCCGGACGTGCCATGGATGCTGGTTGCCTACCTGCACCTCGCCGTCGGGTCCGACGGTCTCGGCGTGGCGCAGTTCGTCGTCCACCCGGACTACCGGTCCCGGGGAATCGCGACCCAGCTCGTCGAGGAGCTCGGCCTCGACGTCGACGCGGAGGGCGGGTGGGCTGGCACCGGGGCGCGGGCGCTGCGGGCATGGGCCTACGGCAGCCATCCGGCGACCGAACGGTTGACCGCGAGGTTCGGGGTGCCTGCGGTGAGCCGGCTGTGGACTCTGCTGCGCCACCTGTCCGGGCCGTGGGCCGAGCCGCTCCCGGAACTGGAATCGCCGGAGGCGTACCGGATCGTCCCGTCCCGCCCGGTCGCCGACCCCGACGTCACGTCCGCGGTTGACGCGATCCTGGTGGATGCGTCGCTTCCGGCGCAACATCGCGAAAATCTCTCTGTTTCAGCGACTTCGGGTCAGGCGATGACTGCCATCGACGAGGCGGGGCGACCCGTGGGCGTCGCGTGCTACGACCCCACCCTCCGTATCCGGGAGGAGCTGCGCGCCGCCTGGGTCGGGGCGCTTGTCGTCACGACGGCCGCCCGCGGAGCCGGGCTCGGTTCCGTCCTGCTCGTGCGGGCACTCGAGGCCCTGCGCGAGGCCGGCGCGCAGGTCGCCTTGCTGCGCATCGACCCCGATGACGAACGGGCCCTGCGCATGTGCCGGCTGCTGTCGTTCGAGCAGGACGAGGCGCACGCGTGTTTCCAGGTGGGTCGCTGGTCGCAGCCGGTCGAGTTTCATCGGTGATACGTAGAACAAAATACGATCTTTGTCTTGACGTCACCACCTGCTGTCGGTAGCGTGCTGTGTCGGGGGTCACACACAGGGCGCAGGTTCGCCCGGCCCGCCAGCCGGGCGTCGTCCGCCCCCACTCGACATCCGCCCGCAGATCCTCGTCCGCCGGCGTCAGATACCCGAATTACCCAGTGAGAGAGGGATACACATGAAGAGGCTCGAGGGTAAGGTCGCATTCATCACCGGCGTGGCGCGCGGGCAGGGTCGTGCGCACGCGGTCCGGCTCGCGGAGGAGGGCGCCGCGATCATCGGGATGGACATCTGCGCGCAGATCCCGACCGTGTTCTACCCGATGGCCACCGAGGAGGATCTCGCCGAGACCGAGCGGCTCGTCAAGGAGGCCGGCGGCCGGATCGTCACCACCGTCGGTGACGTGCGCAAGCGTGAGGACGTGCAGCGCGCGTACGACGCCGGCGTCGAACAGTTCGGGTTCGTCGACATCGTGGTCCCGAACGCCGGCATCATGCCGGTCATCGACCAGGGCGCCGAGCCCCAGGCGTGGCACGATGCCGTCGACACGATGCTCACGGGCGTCTGGCACGTGCTCGAGGTGACCGTGCCCGGCATGATCGAGCGCGGCGAGGGTGGATCCGTCGCGATCACGAGCTCTGCCGCCGGTCTGACGAGCATCGGCCTCAACACCTTCCCCGGTCAGGCCGGTTACTCGGCTGCGAAGCACGGTGTCGTCGGTCTGATGCGGCTGTACTCGAAGCAGCTGGCCAAGCACTTCATCAGGGTCAACACGATCCACCCGACCGGCGTGAACACCCCGATGGTCGCCAACGCGGAGTACGGCGCGTTCGTGAACTCGCACCCCGAGGTGGCGAACGACGACGCATACAAGAACCCGATGCCGGTCGAGCTGATCGAGGCGGTCGACATCAGCAACGCGATCGTCTTCCTCGCCTCCGACGAGGCCCGCTACATCACCGGAGTCACCCTGCCCGTCGACGCCGGCTACAACAACCGCTGAGAGGCAACAGATGACCATCACCGACACCACCCCCTCGGCGCCCACGGTCGCCGACCGCGAGCAGGTCTTCATCGGCGGCCGCTGGGTCGATTCGACCGGCGACGAGTGGATCGACCTGATCGACCCCTGGAGCGAGCAGCGTGCCGCCCGGATCCGCAGTGCGACAACAGAAGACGTCGCCCGTGCCGTTGCCGCCGCGCGCGCGTCCTTCGACGACGGCGCGTGGGCGGGCAGGTCGATGGCCGAGCGTGCCGACGTGATCGACGAGATCGCCACCCGGCTCGAGCGCCGCCTCGAGGAGCTGACCGCGATCGGCGTCATCGAGGTCGGGATCCCGGTCAGCGTCAGTGCCGGTACCCAGCAGATGACCGCAGGCCTGTTCCAGGCGGTCGCGAACGAGGCACGCGCGTTCGAGGTCCGGGAAGACCGGACCCGGGCGGACGGGGGAATCTCACGAATCCTCAAGGAGCCCACCGGAGTCGTCGCCGCGATCATTCCGTGGAACGGACCGATCGGCACCATCGCGTTCAAGATCGCCCCGGCGCTCGCGGCCGGTTGTTCGGTGATCCTCAAGGGTGCACCGGACGCCCCGCTGTCGCCGGCCGTGTTCGCCGACGTGATCGCCGAACTGGTCGACGAGGGCCGCATTCCGGAGGGGGTGGTCAGCGTCCTGATCGCCGACCGCGAGGTGTCCGAGACGTTGGTGACCAACCCCGACGTCGACCACATCACCTTCACCGGTTCCACCGTCGCCGGCCGCCGCATCGCGGAGCTCGCGAGCCAGCGCATCGCACGAGTCTCCCTGGAGCTCGGCGGCAAGTCGGCCGCGATCATCCTCGACGACGCCGACCTGAACCACGTGCTGCAGTCGCTGCCCATGGGCGGCTGCATGCAGTCCGGGCAGGCCTGCATCGCGCTGACCCGCGTGCTCGTCTCCCGCAAGCGGCACGACGAGGTGGTCGAGGCTCTCAAGGCGGCGTACGGCTCGCTGCCGATCGGCAATCCCTGGGAGCCGACGAACTTCCTCGGCCCCCTGGCGGGGGAGCGGCACCGCGACCGCGTGCAGGGCTACATCGCCACGGCCGAGGCCGAGGGTGCGACGGTCGTGCTGGGCGGCGGCGCCCCCGAAGGCGTCGACCAGGGGTTCTTCGTCGCTCCGACCCTGATCGACGGGGTGCGCAACGACATGAGGATCGCGCAGGAAGAGGTGTTCGGTCCGGTCATCGCGCTGATCACCTACGAGGACGAGGACGAGGCGGTCGCGATCGCGAACGACTCGATCTACGGGCTTTCCGGTGCGGTGTACACGGAGGATCTGGACCGCGGGTACGCCCTGGCGCAGCGGATCCGGACCGGGACGATCAGCGTCAACGGCGCCGTCATCGACTTCACCGTTCCGTTCGGCGGATACAAGCAGTCCGGCGTCGGCCGTGAGGGCGGCGTCGAGGGTCTCGAGGAGTTCTTCGAGACCAAGACCGTGCACATGCCGGCTTAGGGCATGTCTCCCAATCCCCGTTTCGGCACACCCGGGAGGGATTAGGAGACACGCCCTGGCCGGCCGGCGATCGAAACAGGCGGTGCCCCGGAACATTTGGTTCCGGGGCACCGCTTGTGGCCGTTCCGCTGCTATTTTGAGGGGGTCGCACGGCATGGACGTGCGCGGGAGCCTAGGCGGGAACAGTGAACAACACCGATGGCGTCGGAGCGGTCGACACCGGTGACGGCGTGGCCGAACGTGGTGTCGCGAACGTGACGACCACGATCGTGCGGCGGATTCGGGCGGGCCGCGACGACGAGTTCGCCGACTGGATCCAGAGCGGCCTCGGCCTTGCTCGGATCTTCCCCGGCTTCCTCGGCGGAGGGTGGCTCAAGGAGAGCAGCGTCTCGGATGTGTGCGTGATCGTGCTTCGATTCGAAACGCAAGATGCCCTTGACAACTGGCTCCGCTCGGCGCTGCGCGGCGGGTGGCTCCGCACCGGCGAGAACATTGCCGAGGAACTGCCGAACGACCGCGCCACGACGGCCGTCGACCTCTTCGAGCGCCCCTAGGCCGATCGGGTGCCGGCGTCGGTTTCGTTCCGCATGACGCCGTACAGGAAACTGCGGACCATCTCCTCGTACAGCTTCTTCGACGTCAACTCGTTTTCGGCCAGTGCGTGCGCCAGGGTGGGCTGCGATTCGGGGTCGACGTTCGGGAAGATCGTCGTCCGCGTGCTGGGTCCGCGTACGGCCTCCGTGAGCGCCGCGCCGAGGGAGAGGCGTTCCATCCCGTCGAGGATCTGTACGTGCAGCCGGGCGGGGACTCCCGAGGCTTCCAGGAACCGGGCCGTCTCCTCGTAGCTGCCGATGAGCAGGTCGCGGGGCAGGTACTGCAGCAGGATCGGCGCCGCATTTCGGTGCTTGAGGATCGACTGCCGGAAGTTCAGTGCGAGAGACACGAAGAACTCCGGCCAGTCCGGACCCGGCTTGCGGCGCGGGATCGAGCCGGCGCCGGCGATCTGCCGGGCCACGGCCGAGAGGATCTCCGACTTGTCGGAGAAGTGGTGGTAGAGGGACGGTGCCCGGACGCCGAGGTGCTTGGCCAAACGCGGCAGGCTGAACGCCTCGAGCCCCTCCGTGTCGATGATCTCGATGGATGCTGCGACCGCGGAGGCGCGACTGATCAGCGGTTTCGACGGTCGTGGCATCTCGGGCTTTCCGCTCGGTGTCGCCGGGTCGGGCACCCGGCTCGGGTGGACCGATCGTAACGGGTGGTCGGCCTGCCACCGGTCCAGTCGATCACCGGGGCGGCACCGAGCCGTCGAGGAAATCGATCAGACCCTCACCGAGCACGTCGTTGTCGTCGCCGCTGACCATGTGCCCCGCGCCGCCGACATCGATGTGCCGGGCGCCGGGAATCAGATCCAGGAGGTCGCGCGCGCCGTCGGGGCTGACCACGTCGGACTGGGCGCCTCGGATCAGCAGTGTGGGCACGGTGATCGCGCGTGCCGCCGACCGTGCCTGCTCCTCGCGGACCCCGGCCTGCTCCGGGCCGTTCTCCCGGTGGGTGAGCATCCGCGGATCCCAGTGCCAGTACCAGCGGCCGTCGCGCAGGCGAAGGTTCTTGCGCAGGCCGTCGGCGCGCGGGGGCCTGCGGCGGTGCGGGTTGTATGCGGCCACGGCGGCGGCGGCGTCCTCGAGGGTGTCGAACCCGGCCAGGCCGTCGTGCATGAAGGCGCTGATCTTGGCGAGGCCCTCCGGTTCGGCGCGCGGGGTGATGTCGACCAGGACGAGCGCGCGGCCCAGGTCCGGATGCGAGCCCTGCGCGATCAGGGAGGCCATGCCGCCCATCGAGGCACCGACCAGGACCGGGGGCTCGTCGAGCGCGCTCGCGACGGCGACCAGGTCGCGGGCGTGCGCCGCGATGGCGTAGTCGCCGTCGTCCGCCCAGTCGCTGTCTCCGTGACCACGCGCGTCCAAGGCGAGCGCGCTCCAGCCGTTCCCGGCGAGACGCTCCCCGGTGCGCTGCCACGAGTGCCGGGTCTGCCCGCCGCCGTGCAGGAGCAGCACCGTGCCCCGCGCGGGTTCGTGGACCGGATCCCAGCGGTCCGCGACGAGGGTGAGGCCGTCGCCCGTCAGGCGTACTGCGGTGGTGGTGTCCGTCATGGTGCTCGTGCTCCTGTGGTGGTGTTCAGTGGCCCGACGTGCCGCCGTCGACGGCGAGCGTCGACCCGGTCACGTATCCCGATGCCGGGCTGGCCAGGAACACCACCGCGGCGTCGATCTCGCGCTGGGTGGCGGTGCGGCCGAGGGGACAGTCGCGCAGGAACTCGGCGAGGGTCTCCGGGGACATCTCACCGGTCATGTCGGTGTCGACGAAACCGGGGGCGATCGCGTTGACGCGAATTCCCTTTCGCCCAGACCACTGATTCGACAGATCGCGGGTCAGGCCGATCATCCCGGCCTTGCTGGACGCGTAGGCCGCCTGCGGCAGCACCGACTTGACCAGCCCGAGCATGCTCGCGACGTTGACGATGCTCGACCCGGGTCGCATCACCCGGGCGCAGGACTGGGCGGTCCAGTAGGCGCCGAAGAGGTTGACCTCGAGCACGTTCCGGTAGTCCTCGGGCCGTTCGCGGGTGGCGGGGGCGGCATGGGTCACGCCGGCGTTGTTGACCAGGACGTCGAGGCGGCCGAACTCCTCGATCGTCGCGCTCGCCAAGGCGTCGCACTGGTCGGGGTCGGTGACGTCGGTCGGCACGACCAGGCAGCGGCGGCCGAGATCGGTGACCGTCTCGGCGACCTGCTCGAGCTTGTCGCGACGGCGGGCGGCGACGACCACGTCGGCGCCCGCCTCGGCCAGTGCGCGGGCGAATCCGGCGCCGAGTCCGCTGCCTGCGCCGGTCACGACTGCGACGGCCCCGGACAGGCGGAACAGGTCGACGACCGATCCGGTGTCGGGAAGGGGGGTGTCCATGCTGTCACGGCTCCTGTCGAACATCGGCTAATGACTATAGGTTTAGACCTGAGAAGGGATGGAAGGCAAGCCCTCCTACGTCGCTCTTGCGTTCCATAAAACTAATCACTTAAGATTTAGGCAAGTTCAGTCCGAGTGGAACGGGTAGCCCGATGACCGACAACCAGACGTTCCGGAAGATGCGGGTGACGAGCAAGGAGCCGGCTGCGGCCGGGGTCGTGGCGGTGACCCTGGCGGACCCCGACGGTGCCGAACTCCCGACCTGGGAGCCCGGTGCCCACCTCGACCTCGTGTTCGGAGACATCACCCGCCAGTACTCGCTGTGCGGCGACGTCACCGACGAGACCTCGCTGACCGTAGCGGTGCTGCGGGAACCGAACGGCCGCGGCGGGTCGGCATATGTGCACGACAAGCTGGAGGTCGGCGACGTGATCGGCGTCGGCGGACCCCGCAACAACTTCACGCTGACCGCCGCGTCGTCCTATCTGTTCGTCGCCGGCGGCATCGGCATCACCCCGCTGCGGCCGATGCTCCGGTCGGTCGACGCACAGGGCCTCCCGTGGCGGTTGCTGTACGGCGGACGCACCCGCGAGAGCATGGCCTTCGGGGACGAACTGGTGGCCGCGCATCCCGACCGGGTGGAACTGCGGCCGCAGGACGAGTACGGCGTCCTCGACCTCGCCGCCGCCCTGGACGCCGCGCCGGCGGGCACTGCGGTGTACTGCTGCGGACCCGAACCCCTGCTTCAGGCCATCGAGTCCGCATGCCGGGAGCGAGATCACGTGACCCTGCATGTCGAACGGTTCGCCGCCAAACAGATCGACGCTCGCGAGGACGGCGCGTTCGAGGTCGAACTCGGCAGCAGCGGTTCCGTCGTGGAGGTCGGCGCATCGGAATCCGTGCTCGACGCGTTGCAGCGCAGTGGGGTGGCCGTCGACTTCTCCTGCCGGGAGGGCACCTGCGGGACCTGCGAGGTCGCGGTTCTCGCCGGACGGCCCGATCACCGCGACTCGATCCTCACTGAGGACGAGCAGGCCGCGAACGACGCGATGATGATCTGCGTCTCCCGTAGCTGCACGCCACGGCTCGTCCTCGACCTCTGACCCACCCTTCGAGCGATCGACCCACCAGGAGACCCGCGTGAACCGGACCGAGCCCGCCGCCCTCTACGAGGTGCGCGACCACGTCGCGATCGTGACGCTGAACCGTCCCGACGCCCGCAACTCCGTCAACGCCGCGCTGTCGGCGGCGTGCAGCGCACGCACCCGGGTCGTGATGACCGGCGAGGACGCGAAGGAGGGGCCGCGCGCCTTCGCGGCCAAACGGACGCCGCAGTGGACCGGTCACTGACGGCGGCGGCTCGCGACGCCGCCCCGGCCTCCGCCGAAGCAGGCGTCTCGGGCGTTCGTGTCGTTGCTGCACTGTGCTTCTCGGTCATGACCCTGTCGATTCTGCAGGCCGCCGTGGTGCCGGTGATCCCGACGATGGCGCGGCAACTCGGGATCGGGCCGACGGCGGTCGGCTGGGTGTTGACCGCCAACCTGCTCGCCGCCGCGGTGACCACCCCGGTGCTCGGCAGGCTCGCCGATCAGCGCGGGGGGCGCCCGGTGCTGATCGGCGTGCTCACCGTGGTCGTCGTGGGGTCGGTGCTCTGCGTCGTGGCGCCCTCCCTGCCGCTGCTGATCGTCGGACGGGCACTGCAGGGCACCGCGTTCGCCCTGTTCCCGATCGGGGTGGCGGTGCTGCGCGCGGTGCTCGACGAGCGCCGGCTCGCCCATGCCATCGGCATCATGTCCGGAATCATGGCGGCGGGAGCCGGATTCGGGATGGTCGCGGCCGGCCTGCTGGTCGCAGGCGACGGAGGCTACCGCCCGGTTTTCGGGATGTTGTTGGCCCTGAGTCTGATTGCGCTCGTGATCTCCTGGATGTCGATCCCCCGCATCGGAGCCCCGCAACGACGCGGAGGCCTCGACGTCGCGGGTGCGGCCCTGCTCGCGGTCGGGCTGTCCGCCCTCCTGCTCGCGATCGCGGAGGGCGGCCGGTGGGGGATCGGACCGGCCCTTGTCCTGGCGGCCGGCGGCCTGTCGGTCCTGCTGTGGTGGTTCCGTCACGAAAAGCGTTGTACGGAACCACTGGTTTCGCCCCGGGTGCTCGTCGGACGTGCGGTGGCACCGGCGCATGTGGCAGCGCTGCTCGTCGGTGCGGCGATGTACGTCCAGTTCCTCGGCATCGCGCAGTTCGTCCAGGCCGGTCCCGACGTCGCCGGCTACGGGTTCGGTGCCTCCGTGCTGGAGGCCAGTCTGGTGTTCCTGCTGCCCGGCTCCGTCGCGGGAGCGCTGACCGCCGCCGTCAGCGGCAGGCTGGTCCATCGGTTCCGCGCGGACCGGGTCCTCGTCGCGATGTGCGCGGTGGGGGTGGCCGGATTTGCCGTCCTGATCTTCGCGCACGAGCGGCCGTGGCAGATGGTCGTGGCCGTGGTGGTGGTCAACGTGTTCGTGAGCGGTGCCTACGCGGCCCTCCCCGCCCTGCTCGTGGACGCGGTGCCTGCCTCCGAGACCGCAGTGGTGAACGGGGTGAACGCGATCGCACGCATCTTCGGCAGCTCGCTGGCGAGCGCCCTGGTCGCTGCCCTCCTCGCGGCGATGACGGTGCCGCGCACGGGCGCGGCGACCGAGTCGGCCTACGTGCTCGCCTTCGGCATCGGTGCGGCGGCCGCGGCCGCCGCCGGAGTGGCGGCGCTGTCGGCTGGATATCAAAGGACAAATTTTGATTGACGTCTCACAGTGTGGGGCGTAGCCTGGGTCACAAGCGCCGGAGGTCGTCATCGCCCCGGAATGCACTCTTCCGCACCGTGTTCCGAATCCGGTGCACGCCAACTTTATTCACGGTCAGATTTACGGACGCCGGTTGCCCGGCGATCCCTCCCGTCGGGCACAAGGAGCTCTCACATGAAACTCAACGACAAGGTCGCGATCATCACCGGAGGTGGCTCGGGTCTCGGGCGGCAGGCCTCCCAGCTGTTCGCTTCCGAGGGCGCCCGCGTCGCCGTCGTCGACATCGACCCGGAGCGCGCGGCGGGCACCGTGAAGCTCGTGCAGGAGCAGGGCGGCACGGCCATCGACATCGTCGCGGACGTCAGCAAGAAGGCGCAGATGGTCGACGCCGTCGCCCGCACCGTCGACGAGTTCGGCAAGCTCGACATCATGTTCGCCAATGCGGGCGTCGTCTCGCGCGGCGGCGTGCCGTCGGTCGCCGGCGGTGAGCAGGTCGCCTTCGAGGACCTCACCGAAGAGGACTGGCAGCACGTCTGCGGCGTCAACCTCAGCGGTGTCATCTACTCCGCCCAGGCTGCGGTGCCCGCGCTCAAGGCCAACGGTGGTGGCGTCATCCTCGCCACCTCGTCCGCGTCCTCGATCGTGTCCTACCACGGCATCGCGCTGTACCAGGCGACGAAGGCGGGCATCAACGGGCTGGTCCGCGGACTGAGCCTCGACCTCGGCAAGTTCGGCATCCGCGTCAACGCGATCGCACCCACCCACGGCATGTCCCCGAACTTCCTCGCCCCGGCGGGCACCCCGGTCGTCGGTCAGTCCTACGAGGAGACCGCCGGCCCGTGGGATCCGATCGTCTCGCCGATCCCGCTCAAGCTGAACCGTCCGCCGTCACTGGTCGACAACGCGACGGCGGCACTGTTCCTCGTCTCCGACGACTCGGCCTACATGTCGGGTGTCACGATGCCGACCACCGACGGCGGCACCCTCTCGCGAGTCGGGATGTGGTTCGAGGAGGACCTGAACCCGACCGCGGCCTCCTGACCGAACACACCCTCACGAATCTCGACTGGAGAAGGACGACATGGCAGCCACGATCGGATCTGCACTGCACTGGTGGGCCGACACCAAGGGAGATCAGCGGGCGCTGATCGTCGACGACGAGGCGCTGACCTACCGGCAGCTGCAGGACTGGTCGAGCCGGGTGGCACGCCGGATCGCCGACGCCGGGATCGCGCCCGGCGATCGGGTGGGCGTCCTCGGACCGAACACGCTGACCTGGCCGGTACTCGCGCTCGGCGTGATCAAGGCCGGCGCCGTCCTGGTGCCGCTCAACCCGCGGCTCAAGCCGGCGGAACTGCGCAAGGTACTCGACGATTCGGGTGCGGCGATGACGATCGCGCCCAGCGAGTTCGCCGAGCAGATCGAGCAGACCCGGGCACTGGGAGGCGACTTCCAGGCCCTGTCGTTCGACGACTTCACCGGACTGCGCGACAGCGACCGCGACGACTTCCGCATCGACCGCGGGTACGACGAACCGGTCGCCATCCTCTTCACCAGCGGCTCGACCGGGCTGTCCAAGGGCGTCGTCTGCACCAACAAGACGCTGCTCAACATCGTCTTCGAGGCCACCCTCACCGAAGAGGGATTCCGTCCCGGCGGAACGTCGTTGCTGCTGCTTCCGCTCGTGTTCACACCCGGCCTCGTGTGGGGCCTGGTGATGTCGGTGGTGCTCGGAAACACCCTGGTGATCGAGAAGGAACTCAACCCCGGGCGTGCGGCGAAGCTGCTGGGTGAGCATCGGGTGAACGCCCTGTTCGGCGTGCCCCTGGTGTTCGAGGCGATCTCGCGCACGCCGGAGTTCGACGCCGCCGACATGTCGTCGCTGCGCACCGCGATCGTCGGCGGCGCCGCCGTCGCACCCGCGCTCCTGAAGTCGTGGGCGGACAAGGGTGTTCAGCTGCGTCAGATCTACGGCATGACCGAAGCCGGTGGCGTCGCGACCGCCACCACCCGGGAAGAGGCGTTCACGCATCCCGACACATGCGGGACGGGCTCGATCTTCACCGAGCTCAAGGTGGTTCGGCCCGACGGCACCCCCGCCGACCCGGGGGAGGAGGGCGAGATCGTGCTCCGCGGCCCCGGCGTGACTCCCGGGTACTGGAACGACGACGAGTCCACCGCGCAGGCCCTGCGCGACGGCTGGCTGCACAGCGGCGACCTCGGCACGCTCGACGACGGTGGCCGCGTGAAGTTCGTCGATCGGATGAAGGACCTCATCATCACCGGAGGCATCAACATCTCGCCGGTCGAGATCGAACGGGTGATCGGTGGCATCGACGGTGTCGAGGAGGTCGCGGTGATCGCCGCGGCCGACGAGCGGTTCGGCGAGACCCCGGCCGCCATCGTCACCGTCAGCGGCGACGTCGACGCCGCCGCGATCGTGGCCCACTGCGACGAGGTGGTGGCCGACTACAAGGTGCCCCGGTACGTCGTGATCCGGGACGAACCGCTGCCCCGGCTGCCCAGCGGGAAGCTGTCCAAGACCGCGATCCGTTCCGAATACCGTGACGTGGCGGAGCGATTCAGCAAGGTGCGTTGAGACGATGAGTGACGAAGGCGCGGTGACCGGCGGCCCGGTGGTGGTCGAGCGGGACGGGGAGATCGCGATCGTGCGGTTGCACCGGCCCGATCGACTCAACGCCTTCACCGACGAGATGTGCGAGCGCATCCTCGCGGTGATGGACGAGTGCGACGCGGACGACACCGTGCGCGCGGTGGTGCTCACCGGCACCGGGCGGGCGTTCTGCGCCGGCGCCGATCTCGCGTCCGGTGGCGACACCTTCGTCCTCGGCGACGACCCGGAGACCGGGGGCGCTCCCGCCGACCAGGGCGGGCGCGTCGCCCTGCGGCTCTATCGGTCCGCCAAGCCGGTGATCGCGGCGATCAACGGCCCCGCCGCGGGCGTCGGCGTCACGATGACGCTGCCCGCCGACGTCCGGATCGCCTCGGACACCGCACGCTTCGGGTTCGTGTTCACCCGGCGCGGCATCGTCCCGGAGGCGTGCTCGTCCTGGTTCCTGCCGCGGGTCGTCGGGATCTCCGCCGCGCTGCGGTGGACGCTCGGCGGCAAGATGGTGCCGGCTGCGGAGGCTCTCGAGCACGGCCTGGTCAGCGAGATCGTGCCCGCCGACCGGGTGCTCTCGCGCGCGATCGAGGTCGCGCGCGAGATGGTCGGTGGCACCGCGCCGGTGTCGGTCGCCCTGACCCGTCAGTTGATGTGGCGGATGCTCGGGGCGGACGGCCCGGAGTCCGCGCACCGGGCCGACTCGCTCGCGGTGTACCTGCGGGGGACCTCGGACGATGCGCGCGAGGGCGTCGAGTCCTTTCTGGAGAAGCGCGAGCCGGACTTTCCCGACCGGATTTCGACCGGATTGCCCGATCTCTTCGGCGAGTCCAGTTAGCCGTCGCCCACTCCCGCGGCGGTAACATCGTCGCGGGAGTAGGGCGCGGGGCCGTACACCTGGAGAAGGGTGACATGGCTCGACGGCGAACCGGCAGTGTCCTGAGTGAGAATCCGGAGGAGGCGCGGGGGCAGATCCTCGAGGCCGCGGAACGGACCTTCGAGCGTTACGGCGCGGCGAAAACCACGATGGACGACATCGCAAAGGAAGCCGGCGTATCCCGACCGACCGTGTACCGCTACTTCAGCGATCGCGACACCCTGATCACCGCGCTCATCGAGGTGCGCTCGCGGCGGATGTTCGGCAAGGCCCGCACCTTCCTGCGCAAGCGGAAGACGTTCGCCGACCAGATCGTCGACGGGCTGATCTATCTGGTGGACATGGGCCGCAAGGACCCGGTGGTGCGACTGATCGTCAGTCCCGAGCACATGGATCTGGCGACCGCCCTGGTCGGCAGCTCGGGCCTGGCGGCGCGCCTGACCGAGGAGATGTGGGCGCCGGTGATCGACGAGGCCCGCGATCGCGGCGAGGTGCGGGCGGACCGCACGAACGCGGAGATCTGCCAGTGGATCGCACTGGTCGAACTGATCCTCGTGGGACGGATGGACTTCGGTTCCGACGAGGACCCGGAGCATCGCCGGATGCTGACCAACTTCCTGGTCCCGGGCATTCTCACGCCCGAGGCGGCCGCCGCGGCCGGCATCTGAGCCGATCACGTGAACCTCGGTGGCCCCCTCGGCGCAAGATCGTCCTAGCGATCGCTAGGTAGCCATGGGATGCTGTGGCGACGGCAATCTTGCGCAAGGAGAGTTACATGGCACTGCCCTCGATCCTCAAGGACCGGCTGCGTCTGCCCGTGGTGGCGTCGCCGATGTTCATCGTGTCGAACCCGGACCTCGTCATCGCCCAGTGCACGTCGGGCATCGTCGGATCGTTCCCGTCGCTCAACGCCCGCCCGCAGTCGCAGTTGCGTGAGTGGCTGACGCAGATCGGCGAGGTGCTGGCGAAGCACGACGCGAACAACCCCGAGGCCCCGTCGGCGCCATACGCGGTGAACCTGATCGTGCACCGGTCCAACGACCGGCTCGACGAGGATCTCGCCACCATCGTCGAGTTCCAGGTGCCGATCGTGATCACCTCGCTCGGCGCCCGCGAGGACGTCAACGAGGCGATCCACTCGTACGGCGGAATCGTGCTGCACGACATCATCAACGACAAGTTCGCCCACAAGGCGGTCGAGAAGTGTGCGGACGGCCTGATCGCCGTCTCCGCGGGCGCGGGCGGGCACGCCGGCACCCAGTCGCCGTTCGCGTTGGTCCAGGAGATCCGGCAGTGGTTCGACGGACCGCTGCTGCTGTCGGGATCGATCGCGCACGGCCGCTCGATCCTCGCCGCCCAGGCCGCGGGTGCGGACCTCGCGTACATCGGTTCGGCGTTCATCGCCACCGAGGAGGCCAACGCGGTCGACGCCTACAAGCAGATGATCGTCGACTCCGGCGCGTCGGACATCGTGTATTCCAACCTGTTCACCGGCGTGCACGGAAACTACCTGCGCGGCAGCATCTCCGCGGCGGGCATGGACCCCGACAACCTCGCGACCTCCGACCCGTCCGCGATGGACTTCGGCACCGGCGAGTCCGACGGGACCGAGGCCGCGAAGAGCGATGCGAAGGCGTGGCGCGACATCTGGGGCGCCGGCCACGGCGTCGGCGCGGTGCAGGCCGTCGTGCCCGCCGCCGAGCTCGTCGAGCGGCTCAAGGCCGAGTACGCCGCCGCGAGGACCGCGCTCCTCGACGCCTGACCCCCTCCCTGGGTTCCCAAATGTCACATCGGCTCACTCGTGGGACACCCGATGTGACATTTGGGAACCGGCGCGGGCGGGGACTGCCTACTTGAACTCGGCGGCGATGTCGCGGCCGATGATCTCCTTCATCACCTCGGTGGTGCCGCCGTAGATCGTCTGGATCCGGGTGTCCACGTAGGCGCGGCCGATCGGGTACTCCATCATGAAGCCGTAGCCGCCGTGCAGCTGCACTCCGCGGTCCACGACACGCTTCTGCAGCTCGGTGGCCCACCACTTGGCCTTGGACGCGTCGACGGCGGTGAGTTCGCCCGCGTTGAGGGCGAGCACGCAGCGGTCGATGTGCGACTCGGTGACCTCGATCTCGGTGAGCATCTCGGCGAGCACGAAGCGGCTGTTCTGCAGGTCGCCGATCGGCTTGCCGAACGCCTTGCGCTCGAAGGCGTAGTTCTTGGTCCACTCGTAGGCGGCGCGGGCCGCGGTGACGGCGCCCACGGCGATCCCGATCCGCTCCAGCGGCAGGTTCTCCATCAGATGGATGAAACCGCGCCCCTCGGTGCCGAGCAGGTTCTCCGCCGGCACCCGCACGTTCTCGAAGACGAGTTCGGCGGTGTCCTGCGCGGCGAGGCCGACCTTGTGCAGCTTGCGGCCACGGCTGAAGCCGGGGTCGTCGCGTTCGACCACGATCAGCGAGAAGCCCTTCGACCCGGCGTTCGGATCGGTGCGGCACACGACGATCACCAGGTCGGAGTGGATGCCGTTGGTGATGAAAGTCTTCTGGCCGTTGATGACCCACTCGTCACCGTCCCGGACCGCGGTCGTCTTGACGCCCTGCAGGTCCGAGCCCGCGCCGGGCTCGGTCATCGCGATGGCGCCGATCAGCTCACCGGCGGCCATCCGCGGCAGCCAGCGATCCTTCTGTGCCGCGGTGCCGAGGTGCAGGATGTAGGGGATCGCGATGTCGTCCTGCAGGGCGAGGCTCGACCCGAACGACGTGGTCCCGGTGCGGGCGATCTCCTCGGACACGACATGCCGGAATCGGTAGTCGGTGACCCCCGAGCCGCCGAACTCCTCGGGGACGCCGAGGCCGAGGATGCCGGACTTGCCCGCGGCGACGTAGGCGGTCCGGTCGATCAACCGGTCCTCCTCCCACTGCAGGTAGTGGGGTTCGACCTCGCGGGCCAGGAACTCGCGGACGGTGCCCCGGTAGTCCTCGTGGTCGGATTCGAAGTGCTTGCGCTGCATGGTTCTTTGCTCCTCGATGGCTCAGGCGTTGACGGTGCGGGTGCCCCGGTCGCTGCCGAGCAGCCCGGCCAGGCGCTCGGAGATCAGGGACTCCGCGTCGGCGACGATCCGTTCGACGAGCTCGCCCGCGGTCGGGATGTCGTGGATGATGCCCTGCACGGTGCCGACGGTCCAGATGCCCGCCTCCGGGTCGCCGTTCTCGTACACGAGCCGGCCTCGGGCCCCGGCGACGAGTTCGCGCACGTCCTCGAACTGCCCACCGCGGCTGAGGATCTCGACCACCTCGCGGCTGACGGTGTTGCTGGCCACCCGGGCGGTGTTGCGCAGCGGACGGAAGATCAGTTCGGTGTCCGTCTCCTTCGCGGCGACGATCGCCTCCTTGATGGTGCGATGGATCGGGGACTCCTCGGTGCACATGAAGCGGGTGCCCATGTTGATGCCGTCGGCACCGAGTGCCAGCGCGGCGACCAGGCCGCGGCCGTCGCCGAAGCCGCCGGAGGCGACCATCGGGATGGTGATCTGCTCGGCCGCGGCGGCGATCAGCACCAGTCCGGGGATGTCGTCCTCGCCGGGGTGTCCCGCGCACTCGAACCCGTCGATGCTGATGCCGTCCACGCCGATGTCCTGAGCCTTCACCGCGTGCCGGACGCTGGTGCACTTGTGCAACACCTTGACGCCGGCGGCGTGGAAGTCGGGCAGGTGCGGGGCGGGGTTGGAGCCGGCGGTCTCGACGATCTTGACGCCGGACTCGATGATGACCTGCCGGTACTCGTCGTACGGGGGCGGGGTGATCGCGGGCAGGATGGTCAGGTTCACGCCGAACGGCTGGTCGGTCAGCTCGCGGGTGCGGGCGATCTCCTTCGCGAGATCGTCCGGGGTGGGCTGGGTGAGCGCGGTGATCATGCCGAGTGCGCCGGCGTTCGCCACGGCGGCAACGAGTTCGGCGCGACCGACCCACTGCATGCCGCCCTGCACGATGGGGTGGCGGACGCCGAAGGTCTCGGTGAATGCGGTGGTCAGCACGTAATTCTCCTCGCGGTGCGGGTTGTCAGGAAGCGGTGGGATGGCCGACCACGCGCAGGGCGATGGCGGTGTACCGGTCGGCGACTTCGTCCGGGGTGAGCGGTCCGTCGATCTGGAACCAGCGGGCGATGGACTGGCCCATGCCGAGGAGGGCGCGGACGGTCTCGGGGACGTCGTCGACAACGAAGACCTTCCGGCCGACACCGTCCGTCACCAGATCGAGAGCCATGAGTTCGAGCCTCTTGCGGGTCGCGGCGTAGTTGCGGCGGTTGTCCGGCGAGACGTGCCGCAGTTCGGAGTCGAGGGCGGACTGCCGGGCGCGGTGCGTCATGTTCAGCACCACTGCCTCGAAGAAGTACGTGAAGCGCAGGACCGGATCGTCACCGCCGTCGGTGACCGCGGCCACGCAGCGGTCGATCAGGTCGCGGACGGCGGTGTCGAGCAAGGCCACGAGAACCGCTTCCTTGTTCTCGTGGTGGTAGTACAGGGCGGGCACCGTCACCCCGACCCGGCGGGCCAGATCGCGGACCGTGGTGCCGTGGAAGCCGTTTTCGTGGAAAGCCTCCAGCGCGTGCTCGAGGATGGGGCCGAGCTGCATCGGCTCGAATTCCCGCCATTTGGTGGTGGTTTCGGGCGATGCAGACATCGGCCCCTCCTCTCGTCGCGTGTGGGTCAGCGCGGGGCCATGCGGATGGCGCCGTCGAGACGGATGGTCTCGCCGTTGAGCATCGGGTTCGACACGATGTGTGCGGCCAGCGCGCCGTACTCGGACGGATCGCCGAGGCGCGACGGGTGCGGCACCTGCCCGCCGAGGGACTTCTGGGCCTCCTCGGGCAGCGAGCCGAGCAGCGGGGTCTTGAACAGGCCCGGTGCGATGGTGACGACGCGGATCAGCAGCGATGCGAGGTCGCGGGCGATCGGCAGGGTCATGCCGACGACGCCGCCCTTGGAGGCGGAGTATGCGGCCTGGCCGATCTGACCGTCGAACGCGGCGACGGAGGCGGTGTTGATGATGACGCCGCGCTCGCCCTCGATGGGCTCGGTCTTCGCGATCCGCTCGGCGGCGAGGCGGAGCACGTTGAAGGTGCCGAACAGGTTGACGTCGACGACCTTCTTGAAGGCGTCGAGCGGGAACGCGCCCTGCTTGTTCACCGTCTTGATGGCGTTGCCGATGCCGGCGCAGTTCACCGCGACGCGCAGCGGGCCGAGGGACTCGGCCACGTCGAGGGCCTCGGCGACCGCGGTCTCGTCGGTGACGTCGGCGGCGACGAAGCGGACCCGGTCGCCGAGCTCCTTGGCGACGGTCTCGCCGTTGGAGGACGGCAGGTCGATGATGACGACCTGGGCGCCGTCGGCGAGCAGGGCCTTGGTGGTGGCCAGGCCGAGGCCCGAGGCGCCACCGGTGACGACGGCGACGCTGTCGTTGATGATCATGCGTGTTCCTTTCGAGACGTGTTGTGGATCAGAGACGTTCGATGATGGTGGCGTTGGCCATGCCCGCGCCCTCGCACATCGTCTGGAGACCGTAGCGGCCGCCGGTGTTCTCGAGGTGGTGCAGCAGGGTGGTCAGCAGCCGGGTGCCGGACGACCCGAGCGCATGACCGAGGGCGATCGCGCCGCCGAGCGGGTTCAGCTTGGCCGGGTCGGCGCCGAACTCGTGGGCCCACGCCAGCGGCACCGGGGCGAAGGCCTCGTTGACCTCGTAGGCGTCGATGTCGTCGATGCCGAGTCCGGCCTTCGCGAGGACCTTGTGGGTGGCCGGGATCGGCGCGGTCAGCATGAACATCGGGTCGTCGCCGGCGACCGAGAACGAGTGGAAGCGCGCCCGCGGGGTCAGGCCCAGCTTGGTCGCGGCCTCCTCGCTCATGATCAGCACCGCGGAGGCGCCGTCGGTCAGCGGAGAGGAGTTGCCGGGGGTGATCTGCCAGGGGGCCTCGGGGAAGCGCTCGGCGAAGGCGTCGGTGCGGAAGGACGGCTTGAGCCCGCCAAGGCCCTCGGCGGTGGTCGACGCGCGGACCGTCTCGTCGACGGTGTGCGAGACGGTCTCGCCGGCGGCGTTGGTCACGTCGATCGGCAGGATCTCGCGGTCGAAGGCTCCGGAGGCGATCGCGGCCGCCGCACGCTGGTGCGACTGCGCGGAGAAGGCGTCGAGCGTGTCCCGGTCGAACTTCCACTTGGCGGAGATCAGCTCCGCCGAGATGCCCTGGTGGACGAGGCCTTCCGGGTACCGGGCGGCGATGGACGGGCCGTGGGTGTCCTGACCCATCGGGGAGGTACCCATCGGGATGCGGCTCATCGACTCGACACCGCACGCGATGACGATGTCGTAGGCGCCGGCGATGACGCCCTGCGCGGCGAAGTGCGCGGCCTGCTGGCTCGACCCGCACTGCCGGTCGATGGTGGTGGCGGGCACCGAGTCCGGGAACCCGGCCGCGAGCAGCGCGGTCCGGGAGATGTTCAGCGCCTGCTCGCCGACCTGCTGTACGCAGCCGCCGATCACGTCGTCGACGAGGGCGGGGTCGAGGTTGTTGCGTTCGGTGATCGCGCGGAGCACGTGCGCGAGCAGCTCGACGGGATGCGTGCCGGACAGCGCGCCGCCCATCTTGCCCTTGCCGGAGGCGAGGCGGACGGCGTCGACGATGACTGCGTTCGTCATGGTGTTGGTGCCTTTCGTGGGGGTTTGGCGGTCCGGCGCCCCGGAGGGGGTCGACAGGGCACCGGACCGTGATCGTGGGGTTAGCGGCCCTGCCAGACCGGGGCGCGCTTCTCGGCGAAGGCCTTCGGGCCTTCCTGCGCGTCGGCGCTGGTGAAGACGACCTTGAGGGCCTTGAGGTTCTCCTGCCAGACACCGGCTTCCCAGTCGGCGCCGGTCGCGGTGTTGTGGATCATGGCCTTCGACTCGCGGACTGCCAGCGGCGCGTTACCCGCGATCGTCTCGGCCAGCTCGAGGGCGAGGTCCAGCGCGGTGCCGGCCGGGGCGACCCGGTTGACCAGCCCGAGTTCCTTGCCCTGCGCGGCGGTGATCGGTTCGCCGGTCAGCGCCAGCTCGAGGGCAACCTTCTTCGGGATCTGCTGCTGCAGGCGGATGACGCCACCGGCCGCGGCGAACAGGCCGCGCTTGACCTCGGGCAGGCCCAGCTGCGCGTTCTCGTCGACCACGGCCAGATCGCTGGCGAGGACGAGTTCGGTGCCGCCACCGAGGGCGAAACCGTTCACCGCCGCGATGGTCGGCTTGCTCACCCAGTGCTGGGCGTAGCCGGCGAAACCCCACTCCGGGTGGCCGTCGGCGTCGAGGGACTGGCCGGAGCCGAGCGCCTTCAGGTCCGCGCCCGCGCAGAAGGCGCGGCCCGAACCGGTGATCACGATGACCCGCACCTCGTCGTCGGCCTCGGCCTGCTCGAGCAGGGTGCCGACCGCCGTGGACAGTGCCGCGTTGACCGCGTTCATCGCGCGCGGGCGGTTCAGCGTGATGAGCGCGACGTTGCCGCGCCGCTCGTACAGCGCCGCGGGCTCGGGCGCAGTGGTCGACTCGTCGGCCATGGGTTGCTCCTCGGTTGGATCGAACGGGATTACTGAACGCTCGCTAAGACACCTATCACGGGACCCTCGGGCCGGTCAATGGGTCCCGTTAGCTAGCGACCGCTCAGTGAGGTCTGGTACTGATGAAAACGGCCGCGGCGTGCGGCCGAACCGAGCAACCAGGGAGACGGCATGCGGGCAGTGCAGGTGGTCGAGGCGATCGGACCGGACGGCCTCCGCGTCGTCGACATCCCCGAACCGGATCCGGCCGGCCTGGTCGTCGTCGACCTCGAAGCCGCCGGCGTCTCCTTCCCCGACCTGCTGCAGACGTCGGGCGGCTACCAGGTGGTCCGCCCGACCCCGTTCGTCCCCGGCGTCGAAGGCGCGGGAATCGTGCGGGAAGCCCCCGCCGACAGCGGATTTCACGTCGGTGAACGCGTGGTCGCGCTGGCGCTGGGTGGCGCGTGGCAGGGGACCGTCGCCGTCCCGGCGTCGATCGTGTTCCGGTTGCCGGACACCGTGTCGCTGACCGCGGGCGCCGGGTTCCTGATGAACTACCTCACCGCACACTTCGCCCTCACCGAACGCGCCCGGTACCGGGCCGGCGAGACGGTCCTCGTGCACGGCGCCGCCGGCGGCCTCGGGACGGCGTGCCTGCAGGTCGCGGCCGCCCTCGGCCTGGACACCATCGCGGTCGTGAGCACCGAGGAGAAGGCGCGGGTCGCCGCCGCCAACCGCGCCACCCACACCGTGCTCGCCGACGGATTCAAGGACTCGGTCGCCGAGATCACCGCAGGCCGCGGCGTCGACATCGTCCTCGACCCGGTCGGCGGCGATCGCTTCCTCGACAGCCTGCGCAGCCTGGCCACGAACGGCAGGCACGTCGTCCTCGGCTTCACCGGCGGCGAGATCCCCACCGTCAAGGTGAACCGGTTGCTGCTCAAGAACATCGCGGTGCTCGGCGCCGGATGGGGCGAGTACGTCCGCGAGGACTTCGGCTACCCGGCCCGCCAGTGGGCCGAACTCGAACCCCTCCTGGAGTCCGGCGCCCTGCAGGTCGCCGAACCGACCGTCCACCCCCTCGAGCACGCGGGCGACGCGCTGCGCAGCCTCGAATCCCGCAGCGCCACCGGCAAAGTGGCGCTCACATTCCGATCCTGACTCCCCGAGAAGGACAGATCATGAGCACCGACACCCCCGATGTCCTCGTCGACCTGACCGACGGCGTCCTGCGCATCACCATCAACCGGCCGTCCCGGATGAACGCCGTCGCCACCGAGACCCTCGCCGCCGCAGCCGACGCCCTCGAGAAGCACGCCGGTGACCGCGCGGTCCGCGTCGTCGTCCTCACCGGCGCCGGCCGGGCGTTCTGCACCGGAGCCGACCTGTCCACCATCGACGACCTGACCGGCCCGCCCGACAGCGCCACCATCGACGCCGCCAACCGGCTCGTCGCCGCGCTGCGCGCGTTCCCGCGCCCGGTCGTCGCCGCCGTCAACGGCCCGGCCGCCGGGGTCGGGGTCTCGCTCGCCCTCGGCGCGGACCTCACCGTCGCCACCGAGTCGAGCTACCTGCTGCTCGCATTCACCAAGATCGGCCTGATGCCCGACGGTGGTGCGACCGCTCTCGTCGCGGCGTCCATCGGGCGGGCCCGCGCACTGAAGATGGCGCTGCTCGCCGAGCGGCTGCCCGCGACCGACGCGCTCGACGCGGGCCTGATCGCCCGGGTGTATCCCGATGCCACGTTCGCCGCCGACGTCGAGGCGCTCGTCCGGGGCCTCGTCGACGGACCGTCGGATGCCTTCGCGGCCACCAAGACCGCGATCAACGACGCCACCCTCGGCCAGCTCGACCCGGCGTTCGCCCGCGAGCGCAGCGGTCAGCTCGAACTGCTCGCCGCCGCCGACTTCGCGGAGGGCGTCGACGCGTTCCTGAACAAGCGGCCTGCGGTCTTCGGCCAAGGCTGACCGTCTTCGTCCGCTCGCTCCACCGCCACACCGTCGCGGGTGGAGGTGCCCCTCGTCCGGTTGGGCCGAGCGAAGGTGCCCTTCATCCACACGGGGTGGGGCGGTGTGGCGTGGGAACGTTCACCTCGGCTTTGCCCCAACGGTTTTCATCGCGATCGCCACGTACTTCTTCGCGACCTCTTCGGGGGACAGGGTGCCTTCCGCGTGGTACCAGCGGGGGATGGACTGGCACATGCCGAGCAGCGCGCGGGTGGTCTCGGCGGGGTCCTCGACGTCGAAATCCCCACTGGCCGTACCGTCCTGGACGATCCCGAGCACGACCTCCTCGATGCCCTTGCGCACCGCGCGGTACCGCTGCCGGTTCTCCGTGCTCAGGTACCGCACCTCGCCCTCGAGCGACGCGAGCCGCGAACGCGTCGTCATCCGCAACACGATCGCCTCGATGACGTTCGCGAGCCGCTGCACCGGATCGTCGCCGCCGTCGGCGTCCGCGGCGTGCGCCCGCGCCAGCACGTCCGCCGTCGACAACTCGAGCAGGGCGATCAGCAGCCCCTCCTTGCTGTCGTGGTGGTAGTACAGCGCGGGCACCGTCACCCCGACCCGGCGGGCCACCTCGCGCACCGTCGTCCCGTGGTAGCCGAGTTCGTAGAACGCGTCGAGCGACGCCGACAGGATCGGGGTCAGCTCGACGTCCTTCAGTCGACGCCAGTCGCCGGCCGTCTCGTCTGGAGCCGGTTCCTCGACGGGTTCACCCATTGCCCTACCAAACGTCTCGATCGCCAGAATGTCACTGCAAAGGGTACCGGTCACCCGACAGCGCCCCGTCGAACACAGTGGCCCGTCAGACCGATTCGGCAGCACCCGCCGCGTCGAGCAGTTCCCGCACCGCCTGCCGGACCCGCGCATCCCCGCCCGGGCCGAGCGTGCACCACGCGGCTCCGTCCGCGGCCGCGCTCGTGGTGCCGACGATCCGGCCGTCGCCGGTGTCGAACACCGTCACCGGGCCGGACGTGCCCGTCCGGCCCTCCCGGTGCGTGAGCGCGACGATCTCCGCGTGCGCCCGGCACGAGCCGAGCGCGTGCGCGAGCCGGTCGGCGTCCCGCTCCGCCACGCCGAGGGACATCAACCGGCGCGCGACCGCGGGAGGGTCGGTGACATCGTGCAGGGCCGCCGCCAGCGGTTCGGTCGGCGCGCTGACCGAACCGACGTCGAGCCCGCCGCCGCGGCCGATCACGTCGAGCACCAGGTCTGGTTCGGCGGTACCGACGTCCGCCAGCACGTAGGTGTCCGCCGCTCGCAGCGCCAGCACCACCCCGGCAGGGCCCTGGGCCAGACACATCCGGGACACGGCGCCGTCGCCGGGGTACCAGCGCAGGGCGAGCTCGACGGTCGGGCGGGCGAGCACCGCCAGTCGATCGACGATCCCCGGGTGCGGATGGTCACCGCGCAGCAGCCCCCGCGCCTGCAAGGACTCACGAGCCGCGGCGAACGCCACATCGCGGGCCGCGACCGTGTCGAACCGGGACGCCGCGGCGAGCACCACCGGCAGTTCGTCGACCCCGAGCAGGTGCAGCAGCAGGTCGATTTCGTCGCCGCTCAGCGTCACCGACCCCAGCCGGCCGCCGATCAAGGGCGTGGTCACCGGTCGCCGCCGATCACCGACGGGATCACCACCCGGCCGTCCTCGAAGTGCTCGAAGCTCTTCAGGTATCCCGGCGTCCGGTGCTCCTCGTCCTCGGCGCCCTGCGACGCACCCGCACCGAGCGGGGCACCGAGGTGCCCGGGCCGGGCCGCGGCCGCGGCCTCCACCCGGGCGACGGGCGCCGGTTCGAGCCCGGGGACTGCGCCCATCGCGGCCCCGCGGCCCGCGATTCCCGAGCCGCCGGTGCCGGTGGCGCCGCCCCAGCCCTCCGGCAGGGTGATCCGCGGGGCACCCGCAGGCCCGCCGCGTCCGGGACCGCCGGAGTACCCCGCCGCGCCGACGGTCCGGGCGGATCCGCCGGCTCGAGCCTCCGGGGCGGCACCCGTCACCGTCGGGGCGCCCGCATCGCCGAACCGGCTGCCACCGATCGCAGCCGCCGCCGGGGCCAGCGCCGACGCCGCCCCCGCGACCGTGCTCACCCCGGTCCCGGCGATCGCCCCGACCTGTGATGCCGCGGCCACCACCGTCGGGCTCTGCGCCTGCGCGAGCACCGTGCCGAGCGCGGCCTGCGCGGCCTGCGCCGGGTTGACCGCGAAGTCGGACAGCAGGGTGTTCTGGGGAACGGGAGCAACGGGCGCGTCCGGCGGCGCCGCGCCGCCCGCGTTCGCCAGCGGCGGTGGGGGACTGAAGCCCTGCTGCACCGAGACGATGCTCGACGCCGACTCGTACGCCTCCATCACCAGCGCCGCCCGCAGGTCCATCGCCTTGTCTGCGGCCTCGGCGGCCGCGCCGGCGCCGGCCAGCGAACCACCGACGGTGTGGGCGGCGACGGTCGCGGCCTTGACCGCGGCGATCTCGGCGAGGCTCGGCATCGTGGCCCGCGCGATGGTGTGCGCGGCGGCCTCGACGCCTGCCTTCGCGGCGGTCGCGGTGGCCACCGCGGCGGCCTGCTCCGTCCACGTCAGGAACGGGGCGAGCTTCGCGAGCGCCGCGTCGGATGCGACCCCCTCCCAGCCGACCCGCAGTTCCGTCATCACCTTCGTGACGGTGGCGGTGGCGTCGGTCAGGCCGGTCGCGACGGCGGACCAAGCGGTGCCCGCGGCCGCGAACCCGGCCGGTCCGATGCCCGCGTTCAGCGCGGTCGAGTTCCAGGTGGCACCCCGGGGGAACCAGACGACGCCGGTGAAGCCCAGTGTCATTTCGTGCTCCTTCCTACGGTCGGATCGGCTCGGATCACATGCCCGCGGCGAGCGCGGCGCCGAACGAATGGTCCAGGCCCTCGTACTCGGCGGCCTGCTTGCGCAGCGTCGCGGCCGCCGCCCACAGTTCCGCGATGCCCGTCGCCGCCGCAGGCAGGAAGCTGTCGGCGACCGAGTTGAAGTACGACGCGGCCAGCACCGACACCTCCTCCGTGCCGGCGGGCGCCATGTGCAGTGCGGGCGCGTTGGCGTCGACGGTTGCCTGGAGTCGCTGCGCGAGGGCCTCGAGTTGGGTGGCCGCGGAGATCAGGGCGTCGGGTGAGACGAACACGTGTCCGGTCATGGGCGGTCTCCTGGCTGGCTCGATCGAAATGATCCGTCAGGGGGTTGGACGCGCCCGTCGGTCGAACGGTTCCCGCAGATTCCACCCGCCGGCCACCCGCCGAGGGAGGGTGGGCGGCGGTGCGGTGGGGCTCAGCCCCAGCCGAGTTCGTGCAGCCGGTCCTCTTCGATACCGAAGTAGTGCGCGATCTCGTGGATGACGGTGATCGCCACCTCGTCGACCACGTGCTCCTCGTCGTCGCAGATGTCGAGGATCGCCTCGCGGTAGATCGTGATGGTGTCGGGCAGCGAACCGCCGTAGTGGCTGTCGCGTTCGGTCAGCGCGATGCCGTGGTAGAGCCCGAGCAGGCCCGGGTCCTCCTCGTCGCGGTCGTCGACGAGGACGACGACGTTGTCGATGGCCGCCGCCAACTCCGGCGGGATCAGGTCTAGGGCTTCGGAGACCAGTTCGTCGAACCTGGCCTCGGACATCTGCACCGCCATCAGTTCCCCAGCGGAGCGGCGCCCGGCAGCGGCGTCGGGATGGACCGGCCCTCGGGCAGCGGCGGCGGCGCGACCGGGGGCGCTCCGTTGATCAGGATGTCGCCCTTGGCCGAACCCACGATCGGCGCGAAGCCGCCGCCGTCGATCTCCTTGCCGACCGAGCAGTTCACCTTCCGGCTGCCGGCGAGCCAGCTGCTCAGGTCGAGGTTGTCCCAGAACAGGGTCAGGGTCTTGCTCCGCAGCGCGTCCGGCGATCCGAGGTACTCGTTCGCCGCCTGCGTGCACGTCTCCTCCAGGTACTTGTCCTGGTCGGCGACGGCGGGGAAACCGCCCGGGAACTTCGCGCCCAGGTCCACCACCGAGATGACCTCGAAGGCGTGCGCCTGCGAGCAGTCCACCGGGTCGGCGGGCACGTTCTGGTTGATACCGATGCAGGTGCCTGCCTCCCACACCTTCGACTGGTCCTGACCCTGGACCGCACCGGTGACCGCGAGCACGGTTCCGGTGGTGCTCGACCGCTGCAGCCCGCAGCGGATGGTCCGCTCGCCGGCCGCCCAGCCGGCTTCACCGGGGTTGATCAGGCCGACGCTGTACTTGCCGTGCGGGTCGAAGTGCGCGCCGAGGTACTCGGTGACGGCGGGGGTGCAGTGTTCGTCGCGCAGTTGCGAGAACCGGAGCACGCTCGGGAAGCGGGAGCCCGGGCCGAACTCGGCGCCGGGGAAGACGCTCAGGTCCACCTCGGAGGCCACCTCGAACAGGTGCTCCTCGGCGCAGTCGACCTTCGACAGGTCGCTGGCGTCCGCTTCCGTCCACGTCAGGCAGTCGCCGGCGGCGGCGGTGCCGAACGCCTTCCCGGCCACCGCGCCGGTCGCCATCGGTCCGCCGCTGTTCGCGTCGGGTTTCAATTCGTCGCCGCCCTTGAACCCGCCGGAGATGACGACGGTGGCGATCGCCGCGATCACCGCGCCGAGCGCGACCGCGATCAAGGCCCGGCGGGTGACCTTCGCGGACAGTTGCCTGCCGCCGGTCCAGCGCTCGGCCGCGGACCAGCCGCCAGTGGGTGCGGCGTCGTCCCGTCCCCCCTGCGGGCCGTCTGCCGGGGCCGGGGTCGGGTCGTCGTGAGCTGAGCTGTGTTCGTCGGACATCGCCCTCCATCATGCCTGCCGCGCGCGTCCCGATCGCCGACACACCGAAACGGAAATGAGGCGTTCCCGACACCCGGCCACTGGGCAGGCTCCGCGCCAAACGGCGACCAAGTAGGGTTTCGGTCGTGATTGACCTCAAGTTCCTGCGGGAAAACCCCGACGTCGTCCGCCAGTCGCAGCGCACTCGGGGAGAGGATCCCGCGCTGGTCGACGCACTGCTCGCGGCCGACGAGTCCCGCCGCGCCGCGGTGCTGGCCGGGGACAACCTGCGGGCCGAGCAGAAGGCCCTCGGGAAGAAGGTCGGGCAGGCATCGCCGGAGGAGCGGCCCGCGCTGCTGGCCGGTGCGAAGGAACTTGCGCAGCAGGTCAAGGACGCGGAGGCCGCGCAGCACGAGGCCGACGCCGCCCTGGAGGCCGCGCAGCGCGCCATCTCCAACATCGTCCAGGACGGCGCCCCCGCCGGCGGTGAGGACGACTTCATCACCCTCGACACGGTCGGCGAACTGCCGACGTTCGACTTCGAGCCGAAGGACCACCTCGAGCTCTGCGAGTCGCTCGGGCTGCTCGACATGGAACGCGGCGCGAAGGTCTCCGGCGCGCGCTTCTACTTTCTCACCGGGTTCGGTGCGCTCCTGCAGCTGGGCATGCTGCAGCTGGCCGCGCAGAAGGCCACCGCCAACGGGTTCACGATGATGATCCCGCCGGTGCTGGTGCGCCCCGAGATCATGCAGGGCACCGGCTTCCTCGGCCAGCATTCCGAGGAGGTCTACCACCTCGAACAGGACGACCTGTACCTCGTCGGCACCTCCGAGGTTCCGCTCGCCGGCTACCACTCCGGGGAGATCCTCGACCTGTCCGCCGGCCCGAAGCGGTACGCCGGCTGGTCGTCGTGCTTCCGTCGCGAGGCGGGCAGCTACGGCAAGGACACCCGCGGCATCATCCGCGTCCACCAGTTCGACAAGGTGGAGATGTTCACCTACTGCAAGCCGGAGGACGCGGACGCCGAGCACCAGCGCCTGCTCGGCTGGGAGCGGGAGATGCTCGCCGCGATCGAGGTGCCGTACCGCGTCATCGACGTCGCCGGCGGCGACCTCGGCTCCTCGGCGGCCCGCAAGTTCGACTGCGAGGCGTGGGTGCCGACCCAGCAGCGCTACCGCGAGCTGTCGTCGACGTCGAACTGCACCACCTTCCAGGCGCGCCGCCTCGGCGTCCGGTACCGCGACGAGAACGGCAAGCCGCAGATCGCCGCGACCCTCAACGGCACTCTCGCCACCACCCGCTGGATCGTCGCGATCCTCGAGAACCACCAGCAGGCCGACGGCTCCGTGACGGTGCCCGCCGCGCTGCAGCCGTTCGTCGGCACGGACGTGCTGCGCGCGCCGTAAACCCCCCACCATTTTCGACCGAATGTGGCCTTCGTTCAATCCGACTGAACGAAGGCCACATTCGGTCGTACAGGCGATTGGGTAGCGTCGGACGGTATGACCGACGAACCGATCGATCCGCGGTTGCAGGAGATCGCGCAGCGCGTGTTCGACGCCGCCCGGGCCGGTGACGCCGACACCCTCGCCGCGTACCTCGATGCCGGGGTCCCGGTGAACCTGACCACCGGCACCGGCGACACCCTCGTGATGCTCGCCGCGTACCACGGGCACGCCGCCGCGGTGCAGCTGCTGGCCGACCACGGC
Source organism: Rhodococcus sp. NPDC004095 (assembly GCF_053604015.1). Lineage (NCBI taxonomy): Bacteria > Bacillati > Actinomycetota > Actinomycetes > Mycobacteriales > Nocardiaceae > Rhodococcus > Rhodococcus sp. NPDC004095. Next base: position 67,471 of record NZ_JBSGGS010000006.1, on the reverse strand, counting down.
GCGGACGTGAACCGGCTCAACGCCCGCGGCCAGTCGCCGGTCGCCGGCGCGATCTTCAAGGGCGAGGAGGCCGTGGTGCGGGTGCTCGCCGCCGCCGGCGCCGACCCCCGGGCCGGGCATCCCACCGCCGTCGACGCCGCGACGATGTTCGGCCGCGAGGACTACCTCGCGCTGTGGGACCGCGCATAGTCGACGCCGCCCGCCGCGGTCACCCGGGAACGCCGGAGAGGCCGAACGGGTTGTCGTCCGTTCGACCTCTCGGTGGATCGGCACGCTCAGTCGAGGTCGCCGAAGAGCCCCTCGACCGCGGCCGTGCGAATCGACGTCCGCATCGCCTCGCAGCCTCGTGTCAGTGACGCGGTGTCACCGCGGGCGGCGAGGGGTGCCAGCGCGGGGCACGCCGCGACCGCGTCCTCGGTCCACTGCACACCGGTGTGTTCCCAGCTGAACTTCTCCACGAGCACGGACACCCCGCACTCGCGGCACTGCACGGATTGCATCGGCTCAGCCCTGCGCGGCCGAGCGAGCGGCGAGGTTCTCCTCGACCTCCTGCCGCCACGACTCGACCGGCCTGGTGGTGTCGAGTTCGAACTCGAAGCGGTCGGTCATGTCCGGCGTGATGTCGGCGACGTCGACGTAGAACTGCTCGTACCAGCGGCGCAGCTGGTAGACCGGGCCGTCCTGCTCACACAGCAGCGGGTTGTCGATCCGGGTTTTGTTGCGCCAGATCTCCACGTCCTGCTCGAAGCCCTTGTTGATGAACGTGCTCATGCCCTCGGCGAGCTTCTCCGCGGCATCGGGGGCGAGGTGCTCGGAGTACTTCACGATCACGCCGTAGGTGAGCACGAAGGTGTTCGCGTCGATCGGGTAGTGGCAGTTGAGCAGGATCGCCTCGGAGTCGAATCCCTCGTAGTGGTACGTCAACTCGTCGATCATGAAGGCCGGACCGTAGTAGGCGGCGGACGACGAGTTGCCGAGCACGCGCGGCTCACCGGGCTTCGCCGGAGGTCGGATGTCGTCGCGCGCGACGCCGTTCATGTACTGCGCGGCGACATGGCCTTCGAACACGTTGCGGAAGAACGTCGGGAACGAGCCGTGCACGTAGAAGAAATGCGCCATGTCGACGTTGTTGTCGATGAGCTCGCGGACGTTCGTGTGGACGATCGTCTGCTTGAAGCCCTTCCAGTCGGTCCAGTCGGCGGCCAGGGCACCCGGGATGCGCGGCGGCCGCACCTCTTCCGGTGGCGGGTTGCCCTCGGGGTCGTTGTAGACGAACAGCAGGCCGTCCTGGTCGAGGACGTGCCAGGCGCGGGTGCGGGCCAGCGGTGGCACCCGGCGGGCGTAGGGGATGCCGGTGCACTTGCCGTTGCCGCCCCAACGCCAGTCGTGGAACGGGCAGGCGACCGAGTCGCCCTTGACCTCACCCTGGCTGAGGTCGCCGCCCATGTGCCTGCAGTACGCGTCGAGGACCTTGATCGCGCCGGTGCTGTCGGCGAACACCACCAGCTTGGTGCCGAAGGCGTTGAGCGAGTGCGGCTTCCCGTCGTTGAAGTCCCGGGACAGGCCGACGCAGTGCCAGCCGCGGGCAAACCGCTGCGGCACCGCACCGCCCTCGATCTCGCGGATCTCGTCGTTCGTTGCAGTGGTCATCGGCTGATCTCCTCTCGTGGTCAGGCGGTGACGCGGGCGGCGTTGCCGGCGTCGACGGGCAGGACGGTGCCGCTGACATGCGCGGCCGCCTCGGCGGTGAAAAACAGCACCGCCCGGGTGATCTCGGCGGGATCGAGCCACGCGACCGGCTGGGCGTGCAGGCCGCGCAGGATGTCCTCGACGTCGTCGGGGCCCGGGTTGTCGAGATCGGGCCGCAGGTGCCGGTACAGGGCGTCGTTGTGCAGCATCCCGGTGGCGATGTTGCCGGGCGCGATCGCGTTCACCGTGATCCCGTGCGCGGCCAGGTCGAGTGCGGCGCTCTTGGTCAATCCGATCACACCCCACTTGGATGCGCAGTAGGCGGCCTGGTTGGTGTTCCCGGTGCGGCCGAGCATCGAGGAGATCGTCACGATCCGGCCGTAGCCACGTTCGATCATGCCCGGGGAGACGGCGGCGAGGGTGTTGAACACGCCGGTCAGGTTGGTGCCGACCACCTCGTCCCACATCGCGGTGCTGGTGGACTGCACCGGGGCCGCCGCCGACACCCCCGCGTTCGCGACGGCGATGTCGATCCCGCCGAACTCGGCCGTCGCCCGGGCGACCACCTCGTCCAGGGCGGACCGGTCCGCGACGTCGGCCCGGGTTGCCAGGCAACGGCCTCCGGCGGCCTCGACGAGGCGCACCGTCTCGGCCAGGTCCTCCTTCGTCGCCATCGGATGACCGATCACCTCGCGGTCCTCGCACCGGTCGACCAGCACCACGTTCGCGCCGCGCTCCGCGAATGCGAGCGCGTGGGAGCGGCCCTGACCTCGGGCGCCGCCGGTGATCAGTGCGACCCTGCCGGTGAAATCGTCCATTTGTCGCGTGACCCTCTCGTCGTTGTTGCGACCAAGTGAGCCAAAAGACTTGTGTGACCGTGCGTACTCGTCCCGTTGGGTGAGACCGTGGTCACACATTGCTCCGGGCGCTCGATCGCGGCGTGGACGCGTGCGGCGGGTCGTCGGTGGGTTTTCAGCTCCCGGGAAGCTCGACGCCTCGCCGCTGCGCCAGTTCGCGGAGCTTCTCGGCGTCGTTGATGCCGACCGCGACGTAGGCGCGCAACCCCTCGGGATCGCGACGCAGCAGGTACTCGTAGTCGCTGTCGGTGAGCTCGGCCCCCGCGTCGTCGAGGAAATGCCAGCGCACCCGGATTCGGACCAGCGCGTCGGTCAACGGCGCGTACTCGAGCAGCGTGTGCGTGGCCCCGCCCAGTCCGAGGGCCCGGTACACCGGATGGCCCTGAGACAGCCCGAGCATCATCTCCTCGCGGGTGGTCAGCGCGCCCACGAACGCGTCGGTGACCAGCGTTCCGGGCAGGCCCCACAGTTGCGTGGTCGCGACCGCGTCGAAGGTGGCCAGTGCCCGGCCGTAGCTGGTGAGGAATTCCTCGACGGACTCCCGACTCGGTGCCATCACCCCACCCTAGGGGTGGTCAGCCGTGCTCGCCGCGAACCGACTGCCACACCCGTTCGATCTACGAGGTCACCGCCCCCGCGTGATGTTCCGTAATGTCACATTGGGGATCGTCAAGTGAGCCAATGTCACATTACGGAACCTTCGGGGGTGGGGTCAGAGCTTGGTCGAGCGGAGCTCGTGGCCCTTCGAGGTCTTGCAGCGGCCGGTCTCGAGGTCCCACTGCCAGCCGTGCAGGTTGCAGGTCAGGTTGGTGCCGTCGACGACACCGAACTTGGACAGGTCCGCCTTCAGGTGCGGGCAGCGGCGCTGGATCTCGTAGCCGCCCACCTCGATCGACGCCGAGTCGTCGTGCGCCTCGGCGAACCAACCGTCCGCGTACGCGATCCGCTCGTCGGTCAGGCACTTGAAGAACGTGTAGAGGAACTCGTTGTAGCCGCCGACCCGCCACGCCTGGAAGCGGGTGGACAGGAAGATGGTGTTCACCCAGTCCGGCTCGTCGTCACGCAGGACGGTGCGCACCAGCTCGGGTGCGATGCGGAAGCCGTAGCGGTACTTGCCGTCGTCCTCCTTCGGCTCGCGCACCACCCGGTTGGGGAAGTCCAGTACGACCGTCTCGTCGCCCATCTCCAGGCCGACGGGGTAGCCGATGCCGTCGCAGATCAGCGTCGACTGCGCCATGATCGGCTCGAACTTCGCCTGCAGCGGCCCGAGCAGCGGCTCGCCCTCGGCGGGTGCCCATGCGGCCTTCTCCGCGGCGATGACCGGGGCCATCCGCTGCGCCATGTCCTCGATGTACGCGGCCTTGTCGGAGAAGATCTTGTCGACCTCGGCGTCCGGAATCGGGTGCGTGAGCGCCGCCTGCGAGCCGTGGATGTCGACGACCGACCCGGGGATCATCAGCAGTCCGCCGTCGTTGCCGTGGATGCGCATCTGCTCCAGGAAGACGATCTGGTCGGGGAAGATGTTGCCCGGATCGTCGTGGTCGTCGTTCAGATCGCGCAGCGCCTCGTCCAGGAACACCGGCGGGCCGGCGGACGGCACCACCCAGGTTGCCCCGACCTGGTCGATGTAGCTGCGGCAGCGGTCCATGCCACGCTGACGCTTCTGCTTGCCGAAGTTGCGCTTTGTGCCTGCCGGGATGTCGTAGACCATCGGGTACCAGATCGCCCCCGAGTACTGCAGCAGGTGGATGTCGACCTTGCCGAACTGCTCGCCGAGTACGTCCATGTCCACCGGGCGGGCGTCGTTCATGTTGAAGCAGGTGGTCTCGCCGTCGGAGACGACCAGACCGGAGTCGCCGATCGGGCCGTCCGCGGGCGCCCTCAGCGCGATGATCATGACGTCCAGGTCGCCCTTGGGGCCGCTCACCGTGTGCTTGACCGAGTCCTGGGTCTCGAAGAACTTGGTGAAGCCCAGCTTCTCCAGCTCGCGGCGCAGGTCCGGGACCGGGTAGTCCGGCAGCAGCACCGTCGCGTCCTTGTTGACGTGGTCGACGAGGGTCTGCGGGTCGAAATGGTCCTTGTGCAGGTGCGAGACGTACAGGTAGTCGACGTCACCGAGGGCGTCCCAGTCCAGGCCGGTGTTGTCGGGGAACGGGAACCACGACGCGAAGTAGGCCGGGTTGACCCACGGGTCGCAGAGGATGGACCCCGCTTCGGTCTGGATGTGGAATCCGGCGTGTCCGACGCTCGTGACCTGCACTTCGACTGCCTCCTACGGTGGTGCGACGCCTACCAGGGTAGGTGGTGCGGCAAACCGAACCCTGCACACGCGGGTCCGCCGCCCGGATTGGGGCGCACGTCACCCCTCCCACTCCGGAGGACCTGTGGGCGGGCACACACTAGGCTGGCGGCCGTGGAACCCTTCTACAGAACGATCATCGGTGTCGCCCGCACGCTGTTCTTCGCGGAGGGGCTGAGGTTCACCATCAGTGGTGCCGAGCACATTCCCGCCTCGGGTGGCGCGGTGATCGCGATCAACCACACCGGCTACATGGACTTCACCTATGCGGGTATTCCGGTGCGCGAGGTGAAGCGATACGTGCGCTTCATGGCGAAGAAGGAGGTCTTCGACAACAAGATCTCCGGGCCGATGATGCGCACGATGCGGCACATCCCGGTGGACCGGTCGGCGGGTGCCGATTCGTACCGGGCCGCGGTCGACGCGCTGCGCGCCGGGGAACTGATCGGGGTGTTCCCGGAGGCAACGATCAGCCGCAGCTTCGAGATCAAGGACTTCAAGTCCGGTGCCGCCCGGATGGCGATCGAGGCCGGCGTTCCGATCATCCCGTTGGTGATCTGGGGGTCGCAGCGGGTGTGGACGAAGGGGCATCCGAAGCGACTCGGCCGCACGAACACGCCGATCTCGATGGCCGTCGGTGAGCCGATCGCCCCGTTCGAGCCTGCCGACGAGCTGACGGCGAAGGTGCACGCGACGATGGAGTCGATGCTGCACGCGCTGCAGGAGAGCTACGAGCACCCCGCCGGGGAGTACTGGGTTCCTGCCCGTCTGGGGGGCGGTGCGCCGACCCTCGAGGAGGCCAACCGGATGGACGCCGAGGAGGCCGCGGCGAAGGCCGCCCGGCGGGCCTCGTCGGGCGGTGACGGGGCCTGAGGTGCGGGGCGATCGGCCGCGGCGGACGCTTCGCCGACGGCTGGCCGTCGCGGGCGCGGGTGTCGTCGCGGTGGGTGCGGTGGCGGCCGTCGGCTCGATGGTGGTGATCGCGTCCGCGGCGTCGGGACGCGTCCACGACCTCGCCGACGCCCCGGAGGCGCCGGTGGTGATCGTCCTCGGCGCGAAGGTGCAGGACGGCAGGCCGATGTCGTTCCTCGCCGGCCGACTCGACGTCGCGGCCGCGTTGCTTCGCGATGGGAAGGCGCGGGCGGTGCTGGTGTCCGGGGACGCGAACGGCACCTCCGGGAACGAGATCGCCGCGATGACAGGGTATCTCGTGGAACGCGGGGTCGACCCCGCGCTGATCGTCGGCGACGATCACGGCCTCGACACGTACGACACCTGCGCACGGGCCGCCCAGACCTTCGGGGTGCGACGGGCGTTGATCGTCAGCCAGGACCCGCACGTAACCCGGGCGGTTGCGTTGTGCCGCCACGCGGGTATCGACGCCGACGGGGTCCGCGGCGACTGCGACTGCCGCACGATCACCGTCGCCCGCAACACCGCCCGCGAGTGGCTGGCCCGGCCGAAGGCCGTCGCCGACATGCTCTCGGATCGGCCGCCGAAGGTCACGACGCCACCGACGGACGCCCTGGATCGGGCGCTGGCGGTGGCGGCCGGATAGCTCTCTCCCGCAAGGGAAACCGGTGCGGGTTCGCGGGTCCGGCCTGCCTGGCCGGTGGCCCGGCCCGCGTCTGCTCCCTGTGAGCCGGTTGAGATTCTCGTCCGACCTCGATCCACACAGCAGTCGACCGAACAGGCCGGTCCGTCACGCGGACCGGCCTGTTTCATCGGAGACGAGGTCAGGAGCCGAAGATCTCTGTCACGGAGCCGAAGTCGACCGAGCCGGTGCCCGTTTCGGGGTCGGTGCCCGGATCCGGGTCGGGGCCGGGATCGACAGTGCCCGCTCCGACGGTGATCGTCGCGAGGCCCTGGCCGCCCCTGTTGACCGGGACGTCGTTTGCAGGCCGGGTGCCGTCCTTGGGGGTGCAGAAGGTCGGGGCGTTCTGGGTGCTGCCGAGCGCGTTGGCGCGGGCCAGGAAGGTGTCGTAGTTCTTGTCGCTGTTGTAGTTCGCCGAGTCCCCGGAGACCCGGACCGTCGGGGCGATGACGCCCTCGGCGAGCGCCGTGACGGTCACCTCGACTGCGGGGAGCTGGAACTTGGTGGAACCGTCGGCGGTGGGATTGCCGTCGAGATCGGTCTTGGTCTTCTCGACCGCGATGCCACCGGGCGTGTTCGTGCTGGACTTCGGTCCGTTGGCGACCGTCTCGTTGTCCCCGGAGAGCCGGAGGATGGTGCCCGCTGCGTCCGGCTCACCTGCGTCGTTGACCCGGATCACGGTGGGGGCGACACCGGAGATGCCCTTCCCGGTTCCGGGAACGACTGTTGCGGAGACGAATTCGGCATTCGACGGGAGGTCCCAGTCGATCTTCAGTCGCTGGATGTCGATGGTGGTGGCGATCGACTCCTTGTCCGGCAGTGAGCTCACGGTCGGCTGCAGCGTGTAGCTGAAGGTCTCGCCGACCTTCGCCGAATCCGGTGCGGTGATGCCCATGCCCAGCGGTTGCGACATGTGCTGGGTGAGGATCGCGCGGGCCTGGCAGGCGCCGGCGAATTCGACGGTGTTGGTCGCCGCGGAGGCGGGGGAGGCGCAGAGCAGTGCGCTGGCGGCGACGGCTGCGGCAGCACCGGCGGGGACGGCGGCGCGGCGCAGGGGGGTGAACTGCATTGGACTCCTCAAGGTCGGGTCGTTGCTTGCCCAAGGAAACGTGTTTGCGATGTGGACCATAAACGAGAACGTGTTCTGTGGTCAGGGAATCGGCCCAAATCGGATAAACCGCAGGCGGGCAGCTAAAAGTCGGCAAAAGTTAGTCTAAGCAATCACACGTGTTGCAGGTTCGGATTTGGCCTGGGTGCGGCACGAACTCGGCCCGGATTCTCCGTCCGTGAACCGCATTGGGGCGCCGTCTCCGCCTCGGCATTGGCGGCCGGTTCCCGCGGGCGCCGCGCTCACGCAGAGCGGCCCCGAGGCGGCGTTCGGCGCGGCCGGCGTCGGTGTGTCCGATGTCGCCTCACCGGGTCGCGGCTCGACCGGCGAGCCCTCGTACCGTGAAAACGGCTAAGCCGCAACCACAGTGACGTCACCGACCGCCGGGTGGAGTCGGCCGTCCCCGGCGCGTCTGCGGCACGCGGGTGCCCCGTGCGGCAAGATGGGTGCAGTGCAGGATCACCGCCACACCAAGCCCGAACTGATCGCCAGCGACGTCGACGGCACCCTGATCGACGACGACGAGCGGATCAGCGACCGCACCCGCGCCGCCGTGCACGCCGCCGTCGCCGACGGGGTGCCGTTCGTGCTGGCCACCGGCCGCCCGCCCCGCTGGATCGGCCCGGTCGTCGACGGCCTCGGCTACGCCCCGCTCGCGGTCTGCGCCAACGGGGCGGTCATCTACGACAGCGACACCGACCGGGTGCTGAGCGCGCAGACCCTCTCCACCGACACCCTGACCTGGGTCGCCGAGCTGGCCGAGGCGGCGTTGCCCGGCGCGGGGGTCGCGGCCGAGCGCGTCGGGGCCAGTGCCCACGACGCGGCCACCCCGCAGTTCGTCAGTTCGCCCGGGTACGAGCACGCCTGGCTGAACCCGGACAACACCGAGATGTCCGCGGAGGACGTGCTGGCGCACCCGGCGGTCAAGTTGCTGATCCGGTTGCCGGGCATCGCCAGCGCCCACATGATCTCCCGGCTCGCACCGCTCGTCGGCGACCGCGTCGACCTGACCTACTCGACGAACAACGGGCTGATCGAGGTCGCCGCACCGGGTGTGACGAAGGCATCCGGGCTGGCGGTGCTCGCCGAGCACCTGGGCATCACGGATTCGGCGATCCTCGCCTTCGGTGACATGCCGAACGACGTGCCGATGCTGAGCATGGCCCGGCACGGCGTCGCCGTCGCGAACGCCCACGACGACGCGATCGCCGCCGCCGACGAGGTGACCGCGTCGAACTCCAACCACGGCGTCGCCCGGGTGCTCGAGCGCTGGTGGGTGGGCTGACCGGGGACGGCTTCCGGCCGTCGGTTGATCGGGGGGCGGGGACCCCGAGTCCTTCGATCCGGACCGGTTTCTGCCCGAGCGGCCGCGGACCCGCCCGGCAGGCATCTACAAGCCGTTCGGCACCGGCGCGCGGGCATGCATCGGACGCCAGCTGGCCCTGCACGAATCGGTGCTCGCACTGGCGTTGATCCTGCACCGCTACGACCTCGAGCCGGTGCCCGGCTACGAACTCGAGGTGGCCGAGGAGTTCACCCTCAAGCCCGCCGCGCTGCGGCTCGGGCTGCACCGGCGGTGAAACGGATGAAGGTGCCCCTCGTGCGGTCGAGCCGCACGAGGGGCACCTTCAGCCGTATCGGGGTGGGGTGCCGGGCGTCAGCCTGCCGGGGCGGGCGCCGGGACCAGCGCTTCGGCCGGGGCGGGTGCCGGGACCGGCGCCTCCGCGACCGGCGCGGCGACATCGGCGGGCGCGTTCTCCGTCAGTGCCTGCCCATAGGCCTCGTTGTACGCCTTGAGCACCGTCGTCACGACCCCGGTGACCTCGTTGAAGATCAGCGAGCCCTGCTCGAAGTCGGCGCGCTTGCCGTCCGGCACCGAGTACTCGTCGCTGATCGGCAGGCCGAGCGATCCGGCGTCCAGCCCGCTCTGCTGCCAGGTGTCGTAGATCTTGCCGAGCACGGTCCACACTCCACCGTTCGGTGACGTCGAGATCACGCCGTTCGTGAACTTGACCAGCAGGTTCCCCGCCTTCGCGGGCAATTCGCCGGTCAGGGCCGCGCCGAGCCTGCCGGTGTCGCCGCCCTCGGCGATCCACTTCTGTGCGATCGGGGACTGGTCGGTGAGCTTGAGGATCTCGGTGACCAGCGCCTCCACCGAGCCGGTGTCGAGCAGCCCGCCGCCGGTGCCGGTCTCGTTCGTGGTCGCGGGAACGGGTGCCGTGGCCGCCGCGTCGGTCGCCGGCTTGGCCGGTGCCGCGGCGAGGATGCCGGAGCCGGCGGAGCCGCCGTCCGGGTTGGCCTTCGCGATGGCGCGGATCTGGTCCATCTTCGAGTAGGCCGCGTCGCCCGGGCAGCTGGTGTTGCCGACGTCGCGGTGCGCGAAGATGACCGGCAGGTCGATCGCCTGACCCTGCGGGACCGGCGTGAACTCGGTGCCCTCGGACCACATCGTGGTGTGACCCTGCGGGTCGAGGCCGGCCTTCGCCAGCCGCCAGCCGAGGAAGCGGCCGACGGAGTCGATCGTGGCCTGCGGCGGGGCCGTGGTCGAGAAGTCGCCCATCATCGCGATGCCGAAGGTGTTCTCGTTGAATCCGCCGGCGTGCGCGCCCTGCACGTTGCGGTCCAGGCCACCGGCCCGGCCCTCGAAGATCTGTCCGTACCTGTCGACCAGCACGTTGTAGCCGACGTCGCACCAGCCCAGCGTCTGCGCGTGGTACGCGTAGATCGACCGGACGATCTCCGCGGACTCGGCGCGGGTGTAGTCGTTGCTGCCCGCGGTGTGGTGCACGGTCGCGCCGCCGAGCATGTCGTCGTAGGTCGGTTCCTCGCAGCGCAGCGCCTCGTCGGCGCCCCACTGGGCGCGGGTGATCACGCTCGGCCCGTTACCGCCGAGCGGGGTCGCGATGTCGGACAGTGAGGCGTCCACGTTCCCGGAGCCGGGCGCGATCAGCACCGCGGTGACGGCGTCGGCAAGCTGCTGGGCCGGGTCCTGGCCACGCAGGGGAGTGCTGACCGCGGCGGGCGCGAACGCGACCGGATCCTTCGTCGGGTCCGTGGGGGTCAGCACATTGGGCAGCGTCTGGTCGGCGGAGCCGGTCGGCAGCGCGGCGACGGCCTGGGCGGCCTTCGTCACCAGCACCTGTACGGCGGTGGTGTTGCCGACGTACACGGGCTCGGTGCCGGTCTTGCCTGCCGGCGCCTGGTCGGTCTTGCCGGTGTCGAGCTGCTCGGTCGCGAACCACGGCCCCCACGAGCCGTCGGCCAGCTTCGCGCGCACCTTCGCCGCCGTCGTTCCCAGCTCGGACGTCAACGCGATCATGCTGAACGGGGTGTCGCGGACGATCTCCTTGACCGCGGTCCCGAGATCCTGCTCGGGGACGGCCGCCGGCGGTGCCGGGGTGACCGGCTCGGCGACGTCCGCGGGCGCCGACGGCAGCAGCTCGGTCGGAATCTTGATGGTCTCCGGGAGGGTGATCCCCTCGGGCAGGGGCAGGCCCTGCGGGATGGCGATCTCGGTCGGCAGCGGCAGCTTCTTCAGATCCGACAGGCGCAGATCGGGCAGGTCGAGCCCGGTCAGTTCCTTGATCGGGATGACGACGTCGGGGATCTGGGCGAGGCCGATCTCGGCGATCTGGGTTGGGATCGCGACCGGAGAGGAGTCGGCGGTCGAACGGATCCCGGAAGTGCTGGTCACGCCCCAAACCGCGAACGGGGCTGCGATGGCCACGGCGGCGACCGTCCCCAGGACGATCGACGACTTCGGTCGACGGTGCGGCAAAACGGCTCCCTCGGTTGCTACTGGCGTGTGCGGTCTGCGCCGGCCGTCAAGACGTTACGTCCGACTGTCTGGTGTTGCTGGTGTTACCAATGTGACAGATGTTGCCAATGCCGAGCACTCTTGCAACACTAGCCACAGATTACCTAAGCCTCAACTTTAGATTGAGACTTTGGTTGAGCCCGGCCGACGACCACTTCACGGTTCCGCGACCGGGTGATGACGCCGCCGACGAGGAGAGCAGAAGATGGCGAAGCTCCGTCGCACAGTGACCCTGCGAGGACGAAACCGAGGGGGCAGCAAGTCCCCGTTGCGGCGGGCACTCGCCCTCGGGGCCGTACCGGCGCTCGTCGCGGCCGGCGCGATCGGCGTCGTCACGGTCGGCTCCGGCGACCCCGAGGTGACCCCGGCGGTCGCGGCCGACACCCCGTTCACCCTGTCCGGCCACGGCCACGGCCACGGGCGCGGGATGGGGCAGTGGGGCGCCTACGGCTACGCCAGGAACGAGGGCTGGTCCGCCGAACGTATCGTCGGCCACTACTACGGCGGCACCGAACTTGGCGACGTCACGGACACGCGGATCGGTGTCCGGCTGGTCGGTCTCGACGGCCGGGTGCTCAGCGCGTTCTCCGACGCAGGCGCGCGGGTGGCCGGACAGAACGTGGAGCCCGGCCAGGCGGTGCACCTGACCGCGACCCCGGGCGGCGGCGCAGCGGTCGTCGTCACCCAAGGCTGCGACGGCGCCGTGGTGTGGCAGGCGGCCACCGACCACCCGTGGGTCGATCCGATCGACCTCGGCACCGACCGTCCCCCGAACGAGCATCTGAAACTGTGTGGCGGAGAAGCCTTCCGCGGATCGCTCGGCGTCGCGCTCGACGGTGCCGAGGGTCGGGTCCTCAACCACGTGGACCTCGAGGACTATCTGCTCGGCGTCGTGCCCGTCGAGTCGAAGGCCGAGTGGGCCGACACCGGCGGCAAGGAGGCACTGCGCGCGCAGGCGATTGCCGCCCGGTCCTACGCCGCCGCCGAACGCCGGTACCCCTACGCGGAGACCTGCGACACCCAGGACTGCCAGGTGTACGGCGGGTCGAGCAAGGAGGACCCCCGCACCACCGAGGCCGTCCGGACCACCGCGGGCAAGGTCGTCACGAAGAACGGCCAGCCGGTGTCGGCCGAATTCTCCTCCTCCACAGGTGGATACACCGCCGGTGGTGAGTTCGCCTCGGTCGAGGACATCGGCGACGCCCTCTCGCCCACCCACGACTGGACGCAGACCCTGACCGCCGGTGAGATCGGCAAGGCGTTCGGTGTCGGCGACCTGCACTCGATCGCAGTGGTCGGCCGCAACAACCTCGGCGCCGACGGCGGCCGGGTCACCGAACTGGAGGTCGTCGGGTCGGGTGGCACCGCTCGGGTGTCCGGCAAGGACGCGCGGACCAGGCTCGGCATCAAGTCCGACTGGTTCACCGTCACGGAGGGACTGGTCCCCGGTGCCGGACCGAGCCCCGCCCCCGGCCCGGAGTTGCAGGCCGAGCCCGCGCCGCAGGACGCGCCGGTCGCACCCACCGAGATCGAGAAGAAGTACGCCGAAATCGGCGGTGCGGCAGGACCTCTGGGCAAGCCGATCGGACCTGAAATGTCCATGCCGGATGAGAGCGGACGCTTCCGGATGTTCGAGGGCGGCGCCATCGTGTGGACCCAGACCCTCGGCGCGCAGGTCATCGACGCCAGTGTGGTGCTCTCGGAACTGCCCGGCACCGGTAGCGCCGGCTGACACGCGTGCCGGCGAGAGCCAGTACGGCCGAGGGTTTCCCTGCGCGGTCGGTCCCGCTAGCCTCGGGGGCATGCTGTCGGGACTCGACCCCCGCACCGCGGCGGAACGTGCCGTGGCGCCCATCGGCGACTGGGACGAGATCCGCCATTTCACCGACGCCGCGTACATGCCCTTCACGGTCCGGCCGACCGGGCGGGCGACGCCCGCTTCGCTGATGTACTCGGCGCAGGTGGGGGACATCACCCTCACTCACTTCAGCTACGGCGTCCCCGTGGATCTCGGGAACTTCGCGCCCGAGGCTGGGCGCATCCTCGTCCTGACCACGTTGCGTGGAGGCACACGGCACTGGGTGGACCGACGCAACTCGGTGGAAATCGGTGCGGGACAGTCGTTCGTCGCGGACTGCAGTCGCACCCGGTACCGGCTCGAGGCCGACGACGACCACCTGCAACTGAACCTCACCATTCCGCACGATCTGGTCGCCGACTTCGTGGTCCGCTGGTCGGGCCGGCCGGCCGACGATCGGTTGTGGACCCACAAGTGCGAGATCGGCGGCCCGACAAGTCCGTGGCCCTCGCTCATGCGGTACATGGTGGCGACACTCGCGTCCGCGCCGAGTCCGGTGCCGACCGGCCCGTTGGCGAAGAACCTGCAGGAACTGATCGTGACCCAACTCGTCACCGACTGGACCCGCGGCGCAGGAGTCTCACTCGCCGCGGATTCCGCGCGGTGCGGCCCCGGCTACGTGCGGCGTGCCGCGGCGTACATCGACGCGAACGCGCAATCGCTTCCGACGGTGGCCGACGTCGCGCGCGCGGCGGGCGTCGGCGTGCGCACTCTGTCCGGCGGATTTCGCGAGTATCTCGGCACCACACCGCGGGAGATGCTCCGAGACCGCCGCCTCGACGGGGTGCGCCGGGCACTGCTCGCCGATCCGCCGGCGACAGTGGTGTCGGCGGCCGGCGCGTGGGGCTACGTGAACATGGGCGTGTTCGCAGCCGCCTATCGGCACCGGTTCGGCGAGAACCCGTCGGACACCCTGCGCCGAGCGCACTGAGCCGGGGTGCGCCGGGCGGAGAGGATTCCGCCGCTCGCAGACGGGCGCTGCCGATCGCAGACGTGACCGCGGGCACAGCGGTTCTAGCGTGAGCCGGACATCACGGTCACGTCCGGACAAGGACGTTCCGACGAAGGGACAGACATGCTCACGTGCGATTCGCTCGACGCCGCCCTGCCGCCCCTCCTGGACGCGGTCACCAGTGGCGACATCACCGGCCGTGTACCGGGAGTCGTTGCCGCGGTCACCGATCGGGAGTCGACGCGGTTCACCTCCGCGGCCGGAGTGCAGTCATTATCCACCGGTACCCCGATGACGGCGGACACGGTGCTCGCGATGTTCTCGACCACGAAGGCGGTGGCGGGCACCAGTGTGCTCCAGTGCGTCGAGGAGGGGCTCGTCGATCTCGACGCCCCCGCGTCCACGTACGTGCCTGAGCTCGGCGCGGTCGAGGTGATCGACGGCTTCGACCACGAGGGACAGCCCGTCCTGAGGGCGCCGAAGCGCCAGATCACCACCCGAATGCTGTTGCTGCACACCGCCGGATTCGGCTACTCGTTCTTCGATGAGACCTATCACCGGCTGGCCGCCGAACACGGCCTGGTCAGTCCGATCGCCGCGACTCGGGCCGCGCTGCAGACCCCGCTGCTGTTCGATCCGGGCGACGGCTGGAGCTACGGAACCAACATCGACTGGGCGGGCAGGGTGGTCGAGGCGGTACGCGGCAAGCGGCTCGGTGAGGTGATGGCCGAGCGGATCTTCGCCCCACTCGGAATGCACGACACCGCATTCACCATGACCGCGGCGATGACCGGACGGCGTGCCTCGATCCACCAGCGAGGCTCGGACGGCGCACTCGAGCCGCTCGACGACATGGTGCTCCCACAGGATCCGGAGCAGCACATGGGCGGGCACGGCCTGTACTCGACGGTGGGCGACTACGCGAAGTTCCTGCGCATGTGGCTCAACGACGGCGACGGGCCCGGCGGCCGGGTGCTCCGGCCGGAGACGGTGCAGGCAGCGGTCCTGGACGGTCTGGGCGGCCGGAAGATCACCGCGTTCCGCGCGGTCGAGCCGGAGTACACCAATCCCGCGGAATTCTTTCCGGGGCAGTCGAAGTCGTGGTCCTACACCTTCATGGTCAACGACGAGCAGGCGCCCACCGGGCGTCCCGCGGGCGCACTCGGTTGGGCCGGGCTGGCCAATCTGTACTACTGGATCGATCGGACGAACGGTGTGGCCGGGATCTGGGGGACACAGATCCTGCCGTTCGCCGACGCGGTGTCCTTCGGCGGGTACCTCGACTTCGAGACGGCGGTCTACCGCACGCTGGTCGGGTGAACGTTCCGCCTGAGACGGTCTAGGCTCGCCTGGTGCATGCCGCGGACTCGAGTCGGAACTATGCCGGCCGGTCGCTCACCGAGCGCCGCGCCGAGCGGCGGGCCCGGTTCCTCGACGCGGCAATGACGGTGTTCGCCGAAAAGTCCTACGCGCACAGCACGATCAGCGACGTCTGCGCCGAGGCAGGGCTGTCCCGGCGGCAGTTCTACGAGGAGTTCTCCGGTCGCGAGGACGTCCTGGTCGCGCTGTACGACCAGATCCAGGCGGAGGCGGGCGCCGCGATCGCGGCCGCGTACGAGTCCGTCGAGTCGACGGATCTGTGGCAGGCCGCGTCGACGGTGATGACCGCGTACGTGACCACCATCGGGACCGACGCCCGCCGGGCCAAGATCGCGTTCGTCGAAGTGGTGGGAGTCAGCGAGCAGGTCGAGCGGCACCGGCTGGCCCAGCGGCGGGCGTGGGCGGCGATGTTCGAGACGCTGATCGGCGCGCTCGTCGGTTCCGAGGTCAGTCCGCCCGGCGGCTACGAGATGTCGGCAACCGCGTTCATCGGCGCGGTCAACGGCCTGGTGCACCAGTGGAGCATCACCGAGCCGCGGCCGCCGGTCACGGACCTCGTCGGCGTGCTGAGCACGATCCTGGTGGCGCTCGTCGGCGAACGCCACCGGGACCGGTGACCGTCAGCCCCCTGCTCCGACCGGCCTGCTCGGGGAATCGGCGCCGACGGGCTTTCCGAACAGCCCGGCGACGACCTCGCCGACCGCGGCTGTGAAGTTCGGCCACGCGGCCCGGTCGAGGGCCATGGACCCGACGTCGGTGGTCCGGCAGCCCGGCTCCACCGGCGCGCCGGCGAGGCGGTCGCGCATCCACAGCAGTGCGCTCGGCGCGGCGGTCGCCTCCAGCGAGAGGTGCTCGCTGAAGTGGTCGCGCGTGTACTGCACGCGCGCGGCCGGGTCCCGGCAGTAGTCGTCGACGAGGGTGTTCACCTGACCCACCGGGACGATCCAGTCGGGATTGGACTGGTAGACGTACATCGGCGCGGTCGGAACCGATCCGCCCATCCGGGTGCGGTCGATGACCGAGCGCACCACCGGCTCGTCGAGCGGGTCGCCGGGAACGTCGAGCATGCCCTTGTTGTTCGCGAACGGAACCAGCGCGGCGTGGTACGCCACGCACAGCGGATTCTTGGCGGCGGTCAACGCACGGCCGAGGGGGTTCATCCGCTCGTCGAGGAACTGCTGGAAGTCGGGGTACTCCCGGCCCAGGCCGAGCACCGCACCGAGGATCAGGCCGGCCGGCGCCGCGTTGTCGGCGTTGTTCAGCAGGGCCGACAGGTCGGCGGGGACACCACCCATGGCGACCCCGACGACGTTCAACTCGGGGGCGTAGCTCGGGTGAAGCTCGGCGGCGTGGCCGGTGGCGATCGCACCACCCGAGTAGCCCCACAGCCCGACCCGGGTGTCGTTACCGGGGAGCTCGAGCGGGGCGAACCGCTGCGCGGCCCGGACACCGTCGAGGGTCAGGCGGGCGCCGAGCGGGCCCGCGGCGTAGGCCGAGTTGGGTCCCTGGTAGTCGGGCACTGCCACGGTCCAGCCCTGCGCGAGCGCGGCTTGGGCGGAGAGGAACTCCGCCGGGATCACGGCAGACCCGGTGATCGGGGCCGGTACCGAACCCAGTTGCAGCGCATACGACGGTGCGCAGTATTGGGCGGTCGAGTCCTCGGCCATCTGGAAGGAAACCAGCCTTCCACCGTCCCGCGCCGGGCCGCGCGGTTTCAGCACGGTGGTGACGGCGGCGACCGGCTCACCCCGGGTGTCGGTCGAGCGGTACGACAGCTGCCAGGCGTCGACGTTGACCGGAACAACACTGAGGTTCGCGACGGTCACCGGTCGAACCGCGATGACCTCGCCCGGGGCGAGAGCCTCGTACGCGGCCCGCGGCGGCGCGTAGAAGCCGGGGTCGAGCTCCGGCGGGACCGGGAGTCCGGGGATCGGTGGCCACGCGGGCTCGGCGACCGCCGCCCCGGTGCCGAGAGCGACGGCGAGACCGGCCGCCGCCACCACCGCACACACCCGACCGAACCGTCCCCACCGCGTTTGCGCCACCGTTACCCCCACGTCTCAATGTGAGACCCATTCGTCTCACATAATGCTCGCAGAGGCTACCGATGTGACTCGGGCTGCACAATCCCCCTGTGCGGGCTTGACACATCCTTAAATGTGTCTCACTCTCGACACATGACGACGACTATGTCCGGCAAGGCGGCGTACGTACCGCCCTCGGGGGAGACCTGGCGCGACCCGTTCGGCATGTACGCGGCGCTGCGCGACCACGACCCGGTGCACCACGTGGTGCCCGCGTCGGCGCCGCACGACGACTACTGGGTGCTCACCCGGCACGCCGACGTGTTCGCCGCGGCCCGCGACCACGAGACCTTCTCGTCGGCGGACGGCCTGACCACCAGCTACGGCGAGCTCGACAAGATCGGCCTGCGCGACAATCCACCGCTGGTGATGCAGGATCCGCCGCAGCACACCGACTTCCGCAAACTCGTCGCCCGCGGCTTCACGCCGCGGCAGGTCGAGGCGGTCGAGCCGGCGGTGCGCGAGTTCGTCGTCGAGCGCCTCGAGGGATTGCGTGCGGCCGGTGAGGGCGACATCGTCACCGAACTGTTCAAGCCGCTGCCGAGCATGGTGGTCGCGCACTATCTCGGTGTGCCGGAGGCGGACCGGGGCCGGTTCGACGGCTGGACCGAGGCGATCGTCGCGGCCAATGCCACCGGCGATCCGCTCGAAGCGGCCAACGCGGTCGGCGAGCTGATGGCGTACTTCGGGGAGTTGATCGCCCGCAGGCACGCGGACGCAGCCGCAGGGGACCTCGGCGACGACACCATCTCGCACCTGGTGTCCGCCGGGATGGGCGCCGACGGCGACATGTCCGGGCTGCTGTCGATCCTGGGCTTCGCGTTCACCATGGTCACCGGCGGCAACGACACCACCACCGGCATGCTCGGCGGCTCGTCGGCGCTGCTCACCCTGCACCGCGACCAGCGGGCGCTGCTGCTCGAGGACCCGTCCCGAATCCCGGACGCCGTCGATGAACTGCTGCGGCTGACCTCGCCGGTGCAGGGGCTCGCCCGCACCACCACCCGCGACGTCGACCTGCACGGCGTCACCATCCCGGCCGGACGAAAGACCTTGCTGGTCTACGGTTCCGCGAACCGCGACCAGCGGATGTACGGGGACGACGCGGAGGAACTGAACGTGCTGCGTGCGCCGCGGCAGATCATGACCTTCAGCCACGGTGGGCACCACTGCCTCGGCGCCGCGGCCGCCCGGATGCAGGCCCGCGTCGCGCTCGAGGAACTCCTCGCCCGGTGCCCCGACTTCGAGGTCGACGTCGACGGAATCGTCTACGCCCCGGGCAATTACGTCCGCCGCCCGATGCACGTGCCGTTCCGGGTGCGCTCGTGACCTGGTTGCGGGACGAGAGGTCCGAGGCCGCCGCCGAGAAGATCCTCGACGCGGCCGCGGACCTGTTCGTGCAGCGCGGGGTCGCGACCACCGGGATGGGGGAGATCGCCAAGGCGGCGGGCTGCTCCCGGGCCACGCTGTACCGCTACTTCGACGGCCGGCAGGCCCTGCACCGGGCATTCGTGCACCGGGAGGCCCGGCGGGTCGGTGAGCGGGTCGTCGCCGACGTCGCGTCGATCGTCGACCCCGCGCAGCGAATCACCGAGGCGATCCTCGCCGCGGTCCGGAGGGTTCGCGAAACACCCACGCTCGCAGTGTGGTTCGCGGTCGGGGATGCCGGTATCGCCTCGGAGCTGGCGAGCACCTCCGAGGTGATCGAGGTGCTCGGGGTGACGTTCCTCGCCGACGCCGCACGCGGCGGTGTCGGCGAGCTGCCTCGGCAGGCGCGCTGGGTGGTGCGGGTGATCGTCTCGCTGCTCACCGTTCCCGGCCTCGACGCCGAGGACGAACGGGCGATGGTCGAACAGTTCGTGGTGCCGGCGCTCGTGCCGCGTCAGGCGAACGTGCCGAACGCCTGACCGATGGCGTAGGTCACGATCATCGCGAGGGCGCCGCCGATCACCACCCGCAGCACCGCCCGTCCGCGCCGCGCTCCGCCGAGCCGGGCGCTGAGGCTTCCGGTCAGCGCCAGGGCGACCAGGACCGCCGCGAACGTGACCGGAATGCGCACGGTCGCCGGGGTCGCGAGGATGGCGATCAGCGGCAGCAGCGCACCGATCGTGAACGACACCGCCGACGAACCCGCCGCCTGCCACGGATTGGTCAGCTCGTCCGGGTCGATGCCCAGCTCGGCGTCCGCGTGCGCGGCGAACGCGTCGTGCGCGGTCAGCTCCTCGGCGACCGTCCGCGCGGTGGCGGGGGACAGGCCCTTCGCCTCGTACAGGACCGTCAGCTCCTGCAGTTCGGCGTCGGGAACCTCACGCAGCTCGGCGCGCTCCTTCGCGAGCAGCGCCCGTTCGGTGTCACGCTGGGTGCTCACCGACACGTACTCGCCGAGTGCCATCGACACCGCACCCGCGGCCAGGCCGGCCATGCCTGCCGTGAAGATCGCGCCGCGGTCCACGGTCGCGGCCGCGACGCCGACCACGAGACCCGCTGTCGAGACGATGCCGTCGTTCGCGCCGAGCACGCCCGCCCGCAGCCAGTTCAGCTTCGCGTTCAGGCCCTGGCCGTGCGGTTCGGACGGGTGGCTAGGATCGGAGGGGTCGCCGTCGTTCGGTGTGTGCACTGAGGCGCTCATGCCGGAAACGCTATCGGCCTCAACCGAATCCGGCCAGCAATGTAAGGCTGGCCTACGGCAGTCGGTCGAACGCGGCGTCCAGCCCCGACAGCCCGGACGTGTCGATCAGCAGGTCCCGCTCGAGGACCTCGCGAAACTCCCCGGCGTCGGCGATCACTCGCCGCTCCGTCGCGCCGTCCGCGTGATGGACCGTCAGCCGACGGCCCGCGAGCGCGAACCGGCGGTCGGGGGTGGCGCGGGCTGCCATCAGCCCGGTGACGAACCGGGACTGCGGCCACGTCGACAGGTACCAGTTGGTCGGCTCGTAGTCGATCGGGTGCTGGGGGTGCAGGTCGAACCGGTAGGTGGTGCGCCACTCGTCTTCGACGCGTGCCTGCATCGCCCAGTCGCCGTCCAGGTCGACCAGCCGGAACGGCTCCAGTGGCGTCGGCTGCACGGTGTCCTGCTCGAGCCGGAGCGTCCCGGTCAGGGTCATGCCGCCGAACCCGGTGTCGATCACCCGCCGCTCGTCACCCAGATCCACGAGCAGGAGCATGTGGGTGCGGCCGGTGATCGCGTCGATGTCCGACCCCCACAGCACCCGCGCGGCGAGCGCAGTGACCGTGAAACCGAGATCGAGCAGCGCCGCCCGCAGTAGCAGGCCGTGCTCGAAGCAGTAGCCGCCGCGGCCACCGTCGACGAGCTTGGCCTGCAACGACGCCAGGTCCAACCGGTTCGGGGTGCCGAGGAACGGGTCGAGGTTCTCGAACGGGATCGTGCGGGTGTGGTGGGCCGCGATCGCGTCGAGCGTCGGGCGAGTGGGCGTCCGGGCGCCGTCGTAGCCGATCCGGGACAGGTACGCGTCGAGGTCGAAGGTCACGGCGGCCACGCTATGCGGCCCTGCGGCCGCGCGGGTGACGCAGCCGCCTTGACATTGACGCAGCGTCAACCTGCACGCTTGTCGACATGAACGAATGGTCGATCCAGGAGCTGGCCAAGGCGGCCGGCACCACCAGCCGCACCCTGCGGCATTACGGCGACCGCGGACTGCTGACGCCGAGCCGCATCGGTGCCAACGGGTACCGCTACTACGACCAGGACGCCCTGGTCCGGCTGCAACGGATCCTGCTGCTCCGGGAACTCGGGCTCGGGCTGGACGCGATCGGGGAGGTCCTCGCCGGGCAGCGGGACACCGCCGCCGCCCTGCGCACCCACCTGGAACTGCTCGAACGCGAACGCGAGCGACTCGGCCGCCAGATCGACTCGGTGCGCACCACCCTGCGCAAGACACGGAACGGAGAACCACTGATGGCGAACGAGATGTTCGACGGCTTCGACCACACGCAGTACAAGGAGGAGGTCGAGCAGCGGTGGGGCCGGCAGGCCTACGCCGACAGCGACCGCTGGTGGACGTCGATGTCTCCAGGGGAGCGCGGCGACTGGAAGGCCCTCGCCGAACGCCTCGGCGCGGACTGGACGGCGGCCGCCGCGTCGGGCGTCGCCCCCGACGGCCCGCAGGCGCAGGACCTGGCCCGCAGGCACGTCGAATGGCTGGCCGCGGTGCCCGGCACGCCCGGGTACGGCGGTGCCCCGGTCCGCGAGTACGTCCTCGGCCTCGCGGACATGTATGTCGAGGACGAGCGGTTCGCCGCCAACTACGGCGGCCGCGCCGGTGCCGAATTCGTCCGAAATGCCCTTCACGCATACATGCAGTAGGCGGATCGCCGTGCCGACGGCGCGTGACGCCCTGCGCCCGGTGCGTTTCTGGTGGTCCCGGCCACCAGAGGCACGCACGGGCGGCGCCGCGGCCGCACGCACGTGCGGCGCCGCCGCCGCACACACAGGCGGCGCCGCCGCCGGGTCCGATACCCTGGTTGCCCGTGACCTCCGTATCCCCAGGCTCCGCGACCCCCGGCCAATACGACCTGATCATCGTCGGGTCCGGATTCTTCGGACTCACCATCGCCGAACGGGCGGCGACACAGCTCGGCAAGCGTGTGCTCGTCCTCGATCGTCGGCACCACATCGGCGGCAACGCCTACTCGGAGGCCGAGCCGGAGACGGGTATCGAGGTCCACCAGTACGGGGCGCACCTGTTCCACACCTCGAACAAGCGGGTCTGGGACTACGTCAACCAGTTCACCGACTTCACCG
The DNA here is from genome assembly GCF_053604015.1 of Rhodococcus sp. NPDC004095. NCBI lineage: Bacteria > Bacillati > Actinomycetota > Actinomycetes > Mycobacteriales > Nocardiaceae > Rhodococcus > Rhodococcus sp. NPDC004095. Next base: position 45,071 of record NZ_JBSGGS010000006.1, on the reverse strand, counting down.
GCTACCAGCACCGCGTCTTCGCGATGCACAAGGGGCAGGCGTACCAGTTCCCGATGGGCCTGGGTCTGGTGTCGCAGTTCTTCGGGAAGTACTTCACCCCGGACGAGGCGCGCGCGCTGATCGCCGAACAGTCCGCCGAGATCGACACGAAGGACGCGAACAACCTCGAGGAGAAGGCGATCTCGCTGATCGGCCGCCCCCTGTACGAGGCGTTCGTCCGGGACTACACCGCCAAGCAGTGGCAGACCGATCCGAAGAACCTGCCCGCGGGCAACATCACGCGGCTGCCGGTGCGGTACACCTTCGACAACCGGTACTTCAACGACACCTACGAGGGCCTGCCCGTCGACGGCTACACCGCGTGGCTGGAGAACATGGCGAAGGACTCGAACATCGAGGTGCGCCTGAACACGGACTGGTTCGACGTCCGTGACGAGCTGCGCGCCGCGAGCCCCGACGCCCCGGTCGTCTACACCGGCCCGCTGGACCGGTACTTCGACTACGCGGACGGCGAGCTGGGCTGGCGCACCCTCGACTTCGAGACCGAGGTGTTGCCGACCGGCGACTTCCAGGGCACCCCGGTGATGAACTACAACGACGCGGACGTCCCGTACACCCGCATCCACGAGTTCCGGCACTTCCACCCGGAGCGCACCACCTACCCGGCCGACAAGACGGTCATCATGCGCGAGTTCTCCCGGTTCGCCGAGTCCACCGACGAGCCGTACTACCCGATCAACACCCCCGAGGACCGGTCCAAGCTCGAGGCGTACCGGCTGCGGGCGAAGGCGGAGACCGAGAACTCGAAGGTGCTGTTCGGCGGCCGCCTCGGCACCTACCAGTACCTGGACATGCACATGGCCATCGCGAGCGCGCTGAGCATGTTCGACAACACGCTGCGCCCGCACCTCGAGTCGGGCGCGCCGCTCGCGGGCGGGACCGGCGAATGAGCTCGAAGAACCTGGTCGAACAGGACACCCTGTTCGACGACCACGGCCTGCTCGGCAAGGCGCTGCTGCAGCGGGTGATCCTCCCGCGTGCCGGGGAGCCGCTCGACGTGCGCACCCTCTACCTGGAGGAGTCGCCGACCAATGCCGGGCGGGCGCACTCGCTCTCGCGCACCGCACTGGCACTGGGCGCCGAGTCCGAGGTGTCGATGTGCAGTTACTTCAACGCGTTCCCAGCCAGCTACTGGCGCCGGTGGAGCGTGCTGACGTCGGTGGTGCTGCGACTGGAACTGTCCGGGCACGGCCGCGTCGACGTCTACCGCTCCAAGGCAGATTCCTCGCGTATCCACGTGCAGGGCAAGGAGTTCCGCGGTGACGCGCAGTCGGCGACCGTGGAGTTCGAGGTGGAGCTCGCGCCGTTCGAGGACGGCGGCTGGATCTGGTTCGACATCACCACCGACACCGAGGTCGAGCTCGTCGCCGCCGGCTGGTACGCCCCGATCGAGGCGCCCGGCGCCGGCCGCGTCGCCGTCGGCATCCCGACCTTCAACCGGCCCACCGACTGCGTCAAGGCGCTCACCGCGCTCGGTTCGGACCCGCTGGTGCTCGGTGTGATCGACGCCGTCATCATCCCGGACCAGGGCACCCGCAAGGTCCGCGACGAGCCCGGGTTCACCGAGGCCGCCGCCGTCCTGGGCGACCGCCTCGCGATCCACGACCAGGCCAACCTCGGCGGTTCCGGCGGCTACAGCCGCGTCATGTACGAGGCGCTGAAGACCACCGACTGCGAACACATCCTGTTCATGGACGACGACATCGAGATCGAGCCCGACTCGATCCTGCGGGCGCTGGCGATGTCCCGGTTCGCGAAGTCCCCGATGCTCGTCGGCGGGCAGATGCTCAACCTGCAGGAACGCAGTCACCTGCACACGATGGGCGAGGTCGTCGACCGCTCGATCTTCATGTGGTCCGCCGCCCCGAACGTCGAGTACGACCACGACTTCTCCAAGTACCCGCTCAGTGACCGGGAGAACTCGAAGCTGCTGCACCGGCGCATCGACGTCGACTTCAACGGCTGGTGGATGTGCATGATCCCGCGCGTCGTCGCGGAGGAGATCGGCCAGCCGCTGCCGCTGTTCATCAAGTGGGACGACGCCGAGTACGGCTTGCGGGCCCGCGCCGCCGGCTATCCGACGGTGACCATGCCCGGCGCCGCGATCTGGCACATGGCCTGGTCCGACAAGGACGACGCGATCGACTGGCAGGCGTACTTCCACCTGCGCAACCGGCTCGTGGTCGCCTCCCTGCACATGCCCGGCAACGGCCGCGGTCTGGTCGTGAACACGGTCAAGGCGACGCTCAAGCACCTGCTGTGCCTCGAGTACTCCACCGTCGCGATCCAGAACCAGGCGATCCGCGACTTCCTCGGCGGTCCGGAGCACATCTTCGACCTGCTGCCCACCGCCCTCGGCGAGGTCCACGCGATGCGCCGGGAGTACCCGGACGCCGTGGTGCTGCCGTCGTCGACGGATCTGCCGCTGCCGTCCGGTGCCGGCGTCGGCGCCGTCGGTGAGCCCGGCAACCCGCTCGCCAAGCTGGTTCGGCTCGGGAAGGGGCTGGTGCACAATGCGACTCCCGCGAACGACGAGCACCACGAGCGCCCACAGCTGAACGTGCCGACGCTCGACGCCCGCTGGTTCCTGCTCTCGCAGGTCGACGGCGTCACCGTCACCACCGCGGACGGGCGCGGCGTCGTCTACCGCAAGCGTGACCCCCGGCAGGCGTGGGGGCTGCTCAAGGAGGCCATGCGACTGCGTCGCGAACTGGCCCGCCGGTTCCCCGATCTCAAGCGCGAGTACGCCGCGGCGGTGCCGTCGCTGACCAGTAAGGAGAGGTGGGAGCGTGTCTTCGGCATCTGAGGTCAAGGTCCTCAACCAGGTGCAGTCCATGATCGGCGCGAACCCCGCCGTGATCAAGGCCGCGCGCGGGATGTCCCACTTCGGTGAGCACGCCCTCGGCTGGGTCGCGGTCGCCGGTGTCGGTGCCGCGCTCGACCGGCCCCGCCGCCGGCAGTGGGCGGGGGTCGCCGTCGGTGCGGTTGGCGCACACGCCGCGTCCATCGTGATCAAGCGGGTGGTCCGCCGGCCCCGGCCGAACGACCCGTCCGTGCAGGTCAACGTATCGACGCCGAGCAAGCTGAGCTTCCCGTCCTCCCACGCCACCTCGACGACCGCCGCCGCCGTGCTGCTCGGTCGGCTGACCGGGCTACCCTTGCCCGCGGTGCTCGTGCCCCCGATGCTGCTGTCGCGGCTCGTGCTGGGCGTGCACTACCCGACCGACGTGCTTGCCGGGTCCGCCCTGGGAGCAGCCTCGGCCGCAGCGCTGCTGCGCGCCGAGCGGAAGTTTGGAGAGAGATGAGCGAGCACCCGACCGAGGTCACTGCCGCCCCGAAGTCGCTGGCCGCGGGAATCGTCAAGGCGGTCCGCCCGCGCCAGTGGGTGAAGAACGTTCTGGTCCTCGCCGCACCACTGGCCGCGGGCTCGGTCACCGAGGCCGACGTCCTGCTGCCGGTCGCGCTGGCGTTCGTGGTGTTCTGCATGGCCGCATCGGGCATCTACCTCGTCAACGACGCGATGGACGTCGAGGCCGACCGCCAGCACCCCACCAAGCGGTTCCGGCCCATCGCGGCCGGGGTGCTGCCCGTCAACATGGCCTACGGCATGGCGGTCGTCCTGCTGGCCGGCTCGATCCTGCTGTCGTTCGTCGCCAACTGGCAGCTGGCGCTGGTCATGGCGGTCTACATCGTCATCCAGCTGGCCTACTGCTTCGGGCTCAAGCACCAGGCCGTGCTCGACATCTGCATCGTGTCCTCGGGCTTCCTGATCCGCGCGATCGCAGGTGGCGTGGCCGCCGAGATCCCGCTGTCGCAGTGGTTCCTGCTGATCATGGCGTTCGGCTCGCTGTTCATGGCCGCGGGCAAGCGATACGCCGAACTGCAGCTCGCCGAACGCACCGGCGCGAAGATCCGCAAGTCCCTCGAGTACTACACCGCCACCTACCTGCGGTTCGTCTGGACGCTCGCCGCGACCGCGGTGGTGATCTGCTACGGGCTGTGGGCCTTCGAGCGCGACCAGGCCACCGGGTCGAACTGGTTCGCCATCTCGATGATCCCGTTCACCGTCGCGATCCTGCGGTACGCCGTCGACATCGACGGCGGCGAGGCCGGTGAGCCGGAGGAGATCGCGCTGCACGACCGGGTACTGCAGTTCCTCGCGCTCGCGTGGATCGGAGTGGTGGGTGTCGCTGTCTACATCGCCTGACATCGGCCGCGCCGAGGAGCACGCGCCACCCGCCCACGACGAGTCGGAGACCGTCTCGGCGCCGGTGGCGCGGCTCGTCTATCTCGGCGGGGTCGTGATCACCGGTGCCCTGTTCTTCTGGGGTGCGTGGCAGCGCCGCTGGATCGCCGACGACGGGCTGATCGTGCTGCGCACCGTGCGCAACCTCCTTGCGGGCAACGGGCCGGTGTTCAACGCGGGTGAACGGGTCGAGGCGAACACCAGCACCCTGTGGACGTATCTGATCTACGCGTTCGGCTGGCTCACCCACATCCGGCTCGAATACGTCGTGCTGACGCTGGCGCTGGTGCTCTCGGTCGCGGCAGTGGTGCTGGCGATGGTCGGGACCGCCGCGCTGTGGCGGGGGCGGGGCCCGGCGAGCACCGCCGGGACGCTGCTGCTGCCCGCCGGGGCGCTCGCCTACATCGCGGTGCCTCCGGCCCGCGACTTCGCGACCTCCGGTCTGGAGAGCTGCCTGGTCATCTGCTGGATCGCGGTGCTGTGGCTGCTGATGGTGCAGTGGTCCCAGCGCGACCCGTCCCCCGGCCGGGTGCTGGTGCTCGCGTTCATCGCCGGGCTCGGGCCGCTGGTCCGACCCGAGATGGTCGTCCTGGCCGCCCTGGTGCTGCTGATGCTGTTCCTGACGCCCGGTACCTGGCGGATGCGCGCGTCGATCGTCGTGGTCGCCGGCGCGGTCCCGGTCGGGTACCAGATCTGGCGGATGGGCTACTACGGCCTGCCCTATCCGAACACCGCGGTGTCCAAGGACGCGGGCGGCGCCAAGTGGGCGCAGGGCCTGACCTACCTGTGGAACCTCGTCGGGCCGTACTGGCTGTGGTTGCCGCTGGCGATCGTCGGCGGCTACCTCGGGTGGCTTGCGTACCGGCGTTTCGGGCTCGGTCTGCCCGGCGACCGGGTCGGCGCGACCGGTCTCGCCCGCCTGCACACACCGTCGGCGGTGGTGCTGCTTTTCGTCGGGACGGGCCTGCTGCTCGGCATCTACTCGGTGCGGGTCGGTGGCGACTTCATGCACGGCCGGGTGCTGCTGCCGGTGCTGTTCTGTCTCATCCTGCCGATCGCCGTGCTGCCGGTGCGGGTGCCGCGGCGCGACCAGTGGGGCCGCACCCCGGCCACCGCACTGTTCGCGGCGGGTTCGCTGGCCTGGCTCGCGACGGTGGTGTGGGCGGTCGTTGCCTCGACCGCGCAGGGCATGCCGAACGGCACGGTCGTCGGAAAGTCGGGCATCGTCGACGAACGCAACTTCTATGTCCTCAACACCGGGCACGCTCACCCGATCCGGGCCGAGGACTACCTCGACTACCCGCGGATGCGGGCGATGGTCGAGACGATCAACAACACCCCCGACGGCGGACTGCTGCTGCCTGCCGCCTACTACACCTACTGGGATCTCGTCCCGCCGCCGGCGCCGATCCCCGAGGGAGGGGCCGGTCACACGGTGTTCTTCCTCAACCTCGGCATGACGAGCATGAACGTCGGGCTGGACGTGAAGGTCATCGACCAGATGGGTCTGGCGTACCCGCTGGCCGCGCACACCGAGCGCCTCGGGGACGGCCGGATCGGGCACGACAAGGCCCTCTATCCGGACTGGGTGGTCGCCGACACCGGCATGGTGGACGTCCACCCGTGGCTGCCCTGGTACCTCGACGAGAACTGGGTGGCACAGGCCCAGGTGGCGCTCACCTGTCCGGACACCCAGGAGTTGCTGGCGTCGTCGCGGGGCGAGCTGAACCGGCCGCTTTTCATCCGAAACTTCAAACGGGCGTTCCACTACGCCGGGTACCGCATCGACCGGGTTCCCGCCTACGAGATCCAGCGGTGCGGGCTGACCATGCCGCCGGAGCGGTAGGACAGCTCACATGGTGGCTACATCACGTTTGTGTAACGCTGGGCGACGGTCAGCGATGTTACTGACGTGTCCGCCTCGGTACCGAGCCTCGGATCAGACAGAAGATCGGGGGCCGAGGCACCGGTTGTCAGGCCACACGCGTTCGCATACAGTCCAGCGAGCGCAGTGTGACCTTGATCAGTTCCACTGTCGGTTCCGCGTGCGCGGGACCGACAGAGCCGTGGCCTAAGTGCCAGACTTCCGGGCCGCTTCGGCGGGCACCGCAGGAGAGAAAGAGAGCAGTATTCATGCGTATTGGCAGGTCGAGGTTCCAGAACCTCAAGCGACGCCTCCTCGGCCTTTCGGCCGCAGCGCTCGTGCTGCCCGTCACCGCTGGTATTGCGGGGACCGCCGTCGCCGGCGCCGCACCGATCACGCATCGCGCGCCGTCGGGTGGCTTCGAAGAGGTGATGGTTCCCTCCTCCATGGGCCCGATCAAGGTGCAGATTCAGTGGGCGGCCCGCGGTGGTGACGCCGCGCTGTACCTGCTCGACGGACTTCGGGCGCGTGACGACCGCAACGCGTGGACCTTCGAGACCAACGCTCTGCAGCAGTACGCCGGCGACAACGTCACCCTGGTGATGCCGGTCGGTGGCCAGTCCTCCTTCTACAGCGACTGGATCGCGCCGTCGAACTTCAACGGCCAGAAGAGCACCTACAAGTGGGAGACTTTCCTCACCGAGGAGCTCCCGGCCTACCTCGAGACCCGCGGCGTCTCGCGCTCCAACAACGGCGTGCTCGGCCTGTCGATGGGCGGCTCCGCGGCCCTGACGCTGGCGGCCTACCACCGTGACCAGTTCAAGTTCGCAGGCTCGCTGTCCGGGTACCTGAACATCTCGGCGCCCGGCATGCGCGAGGCGATCCGCGTCGCGATGCTCGACGCCGGCCGCTTCAACGTCGACTCGATGTGGGGCCCGCCGTGGAGCAAGGCGTGGCTGCGCAACGACCCGTTCGTGTTCGCCCCGCAGCTCAAGGGCCTGTCGCTGTACATCTCGTCGGCCAGCGGACTGCCCGGTGAGTACGACAACCCGCGCAAGCCGATCGACTACTACAACACCGCCAACGGCATGGGCCTCGAGGCCCTGGCCCTGGTCAACACCCGTGCCTTCCAGGCCCGGATGGCGACCCTCGGCATCCCGGCGACCTACAGCTTCCCGTCGAACGGCACCCACTCGTGGCCGTACTGGTCGGCGGAGCTCTTCAACGCCCGCACGCAGATCCTCGACACCTTGAACGCCTGGTGACCGGATCGCCCAGGCGATGACGACCCGGATGCCGCCCTGCGCGCCTTCTCGACGCTGCAGGGCGGCATCCGTCATTTGAAGGGCATGTAACAAACGGCACACGCCACCGCGCGTCACAGGCTTCACACCAGCCCAACGTGTACAAATGGGCACACGAGTGTTCAGGTGTCACATGGGCACGGGTGAGTCGGGGCAGGCCGACAGCCGCCGGGTTCCGCGGGACCGGGCCGACAGCAGAAAGAGAGTCACCGTCACATGCGACCAACATCGAGAAAGTTGGGGGTGCGTTTCGGGGGAAGTACCGGATCGCACGAGCGACGCCGCCGCGCGTTGGCGCTCGTGGCGGCGGCGCTCGTCCTCCCGACCGCAGCGGGCCTGACGACGGCCGCGGTCGCCTCCGCGGCACCGTCGACGACCACCCCGACCGCGACCACGACCACGCCTGCGGTCACCCCGGCCGCCGAGACGTTGGAGCCGGTCGAGAAGACGACCGCGGCGCCGACGACGACCTCGAAGGCGGTGGCCCCGACCACCACCACGGTCGCCCCGACCACCACGACGGTTGCGCCCACGACGACCACCACGACGGTGGCCCCGACGACCACGGTTGCGCCCGCGCCGCGGGTGATCTCCGCCCGGTCCGCGGCGGCGCCGTCCCGGTCGATCCCGGGTGTGTCGAAGGTCCAGTGGATCACCGACCGCCGCGTCGCGCTGTGGGTGGACTCCGCGGCGATGGGTGCACCGTTCCAGGTGCAGATCCTGCTGGCGCGGGACTGGAACGCAAAGCCCGACGCCACGTTCCCCGCGCTGTACCTGCTCGACGGTCTGCGTGCCCGCGATGACGAGAGCGGCTGGACCATCGAGACCGACGCCGCCAGCTTCTACGCCGACAAGAACGTCAACGTCGTCATGCCGGTCGGCGGCCAGTCCAGCTTCTACTCCGACTGGCTCGAGCCCGACAACGGCAAGTTCTACCAACTCGAGACGTTCCTGACCAAGGAACTGCCGTCGGTGCTGCAGAACAGCTTGCGCACCACCGAGACCCGCGGCGTCATCGGCCTGTCGATGGGCGGCACGTCGGCGATGTTCCTCACTGCCCGCAATCCCGGGTTCTTCAAGTTCGCGGGCTCGTTCTCCGGCTACCTGAGCACCACCTCGCTCGGCATGCCGCAGGCGCTGCAGTACGCGATGAACGACGCGGGCGGCTACAACGTCAACAAGATGTGGGGTCTGCCGACCAACCCGCTGTGGGCCGCGCACGACCCGTACATCCAGGCCGAGAAGCTCAAGGGCACCAGCCTGTACATCTCCAGCGGCAGTGGCATGGCCGGTCCGTACGACCAGCCGTCGGGCATCCCCGGGGTGTCCACGAACTACGCCGGCATGGGGCTCGAGATCCTGTCGCGGCTGACGTCGCAGTCGTTCGCCACCAAGCTGAACAAGCTGGGCATCCCCGCGCAGGTCAACTACCGGCCGTCCGGCACCCACTCGTGGCCGTACTGGCAGTTCGAGATGCACCAGGCGTGGCCGCAGGTGGCGAGCGCCCTCGGCGTCGACGCCAGCGCCCCGGCCTGCGGGGTCGGCGGGGCGATCGCGCCCGTCGCGAACGCGAACCCGTGGCTGAGCGGTTGCGTCACCGGTGAGTATCCCGTCGCAGGTGGAGTGGCCCAGGACTTCCGCAATGGCCGGATCTTCTTCTCCGGCAGCACCGGTGCACAGGTCGTGACCGGCATGATCGGTGGCGAGTACCAGGCGATGGGCGGTCCGTCCGGTCCGCTCGGCCTGCCGACGACCAGCGAGTTCGGTACCCCGGACGGTCGCGGTCGTGGCAACCACTTCCAGGCCGGTTCGATCTACTGGACCCCGCAGACCGGCGCGCACGCCGTCCGCGGCGCCATTCGGGACCTGTGGTCCTCGCAGGGCTGGGAGACCGGTCCGCTCGGCTACCCGGTCGGTGACGAGATCAACACGCCGAACAAGGACGGTGCGGTCCAGGGCTTCGAGATCGGAGCCATCTACTGGAGTCCGACCACCGGCGCCAACGGCGTCCAGGGTCTGATCATGAAGAAGTACGGCGAACTGGGCTACGAGAACGGCTGGCTCGGCTTCCCGAAGACCAGCGAGCAGGGTCCGATTCGCGACGGCGGCCGCTACAACGTGTTCGAGAACGGCAACATCTACTGGAGCCCGCTCAGCGGGGCCTGGTCGGTGAAGAACGGACCGATCTTCGACGCGTGGGGCAGCCAGGGCTGGGAGGGCGGCAGGCTCGGCTACCCGGTCGGTGACGAACGTCCCATCCCGGGCGGCACCCAGCAGGACTTCCAGTTCGGCAACATCACGCTGATCGGCGGAAAGGCCGAGATCCACTAGTGGGACGGCCGCGGGCGGGCCGGGTTCGCGCGGCGAACCCGGCCCGCCCGCGTCGGTACCCTCGATACCGATCACCCGGAATCTCCCGGCCGCGCTCGCCGACAACACCGTCGGCACGTCCCGCCGATCACCGCATAGGACTGTGACTACATGCTCGTTTCCTCCCGTACCCCGTTCGCCCGGGCGCTGGCCGTCGGCGCGTTCGCCGTCGTCACGGCCGGCGTGCTCGCCGGCTGCGGCAGCGACGACTCCACGGCGTCCAGCACACCGACCCTGACCACCGCGGCCGGATCGGGATCGCCGACGGTGCCTCCGCTGGCGACCGGCATCGAGGTGCCCGCCTACACGACGCCGTCGGTGGCGGCGACCGCGCCGCCGGAGACCCCCGAGGCGGTGCCGAGCGGTTTCCCCGGTCCCACCGAGGCGCCCGCGCTCGACGACCGCGGCCGCGCCTACCTGGAGGCGTTGAAGAAGGGCGGGGTGACCCCGGCCGACAACGGCGACATCGCCATCTCGACCGCGAACTACATCTGCGCCGCCAAGGCGAGCAACGTCGCCGACGAGGAGATCCTGGCGTACGTGACCGGTATGGCCGGAGTCGAGGCCGGGTTGTCCGGGGCGACGCCGTCCGAGGAGGACGCCGCCAAGGCCGCGCGTGTCTACATGGACGCCGCGCAGTCCACCTACTGCAAGTAACCGATGTCAGCCGCACGTAAGGCCCGAAGTCGCCTGCTGAGGATGCTGATCGTCCTGATCACCCTGCTGCTGGTGGCGTTGGTCGCGCTGGTGGCCTGGTACCTGCTCGCGGGCCGGGTCCCGAAGCCGCCGGTCACGCCGCCGGGGCCGGAGCGGCCCTCCGCGCAGCCCGCGAGCTGTCCCGACGTCCAGGTGATCGCGATTCCGGGCACCTGGGAGTCCAGCGCGACCGACGATCCGTTCAATCCGACCGCGAACCCGGCCTCGTTGATGCTCAACGTCACGAGGCCGCTGCAGGCCGAGTTCGGTGCCGAGCGCGCGCAGGTGTACACGGTGCCGTACGTGGCGCAGTTCTCGAATCCGATCGCGCTCCCGCCGGACGGTCAGACGTCGTACAACAAGAGTCGTGGCGAGGGCACCGTGAAGACCACCGAGGTGATGGCGGCGATGCACGCCGAGTGCCCGCTGACGAGCTACGTGCTGACCGGGTTCTCCCAGGGTGCGGTGATCGCCGGGGACGTCGCCGCGAGCATCGGCGCGGGCACCGGACCGGTCCCTGCGGACCAGGTGCTCGGGGTCGGCCTGATCGCCGACGGCCGCCGCGACCCTGCCGCTGGGCAGGGCGTCGGGCCGTCGGTCGCCGGTGTGGGCGCGGAACTCTCACTCGCCGGGATCAAGCTGCCCGGGATCACGATGACCGGGGCCAGGCCGGGCGGATTCGGGGCGCTGAACGACCGGGCGGTGCAGATCTGCGCGCCGTCGGACGGGATCTGCGACGCGCCCGGCGAGGCGTTCAAGCCGGGGAACTGGATGGCGAGCCTGTCCCGCCTCCTGGAGTACGTCAACAATCCTGTGCATGCGCTGTACAACAGCTTCGTGGTTGATGGAAACGGCACCACGGCGACTCAGTGGATGACAAACTGGACCGCCGACAAGGTGCGGTCCGCGCCCACCCCTGCTCATGAGTAGGGCCATCCCTGAGCACAAATAGGGGAGGGGTATGAGTAACAGATAGAGTGGCCAACCGGCCACCAGCCGTTTCAGCACCGCCATTTTTCAGGAGAAGTGATAGATGAGTTCCGCCGACGCACCCGCGCCGCGCAAGTTCCGGTTCGCAGCCGGAGGCGAGGGTAACGCCGAGGAGGGCGGGGCGCGGCGCTTCGTCAAACTGGCCCAGAAGGCCGAGGAACTCGGATACGACTCCTTCATGATCCCCGACCACCTGGGCAACCAGGTCGGTCCGATCGCGGCCCTCGGCGCCCTTGCCGTCGCCACCGACAAGATCAGGCTCGGAACGGCCGTGCTGGCCAACGGTTTTCGGCATCCCGCCATCCTCGCGAAGGACGCCGCGACCATCGACGTGCTGTCCGGTGGCCGGCTCGAACTCGGTGTCGGCGCGGGCTGGATGAAGGACGAGTTCGACAAGGCGGGGATCGAGTACGAGCGCCCCGGCGTCCGCATCGAGAAGCTCGAGGAGAGCCTGCAGATCCTGGACACGCTGCTGCGCGGTCAGGAGTGCACCTTCGAGGGCAAGCACTACCGGATCGACGGGCTGAAGGGCAGCCCGCGCCCCCGTCAGGGCCCCCGCCCGCCGATCGCGGTCGGTGGCGGCGGCCCGAAGATGCTGGCCCTCGCCGCCAAGTACGCCGACATCATCTCCGTGGCCTCGCCCAGCAGCAAGGAGGGCAAGATGCTGCTCTCCGGGATCACGATGGAGGCGACCGCCGAGCGGGTGGAGCGTATCCGCGAGGCCGCCGGTGACCGCTTCGGCGACATCGAGCTGAACTGGACGATCACGGCCATCATGCCGACCGACGACCGCGAGTCGATGGCGGAGATGGCGCTGGCCGCGATCGCCAACGGCTACCCGCCGAACATCGAGGCCGATGTCACGCTGACCGTGGAGGACATCTTGAACTCGCCCTATCTGGCGATTGGCACCTACGAGGAGATCGCCGACCAGATCAGGGCTGTTCGCGCCCGCACGTCGATGTCCTACGTCGGCATCTTTCCGACCCAGATGGAAGCATTCGCGCCGGTCATCGCCCAGCTGAAGGGGGAATGACCCGGCCGGGTCTGTAATATTCCGTTGGTTTGGGGTGCGTAGCAGATCGTTGTCGAAACGCGATCTGTGTATTGCCACTAGACATTGTTTGCATGATCCCTCGCGGGAGCAGGGACTGAAGCCCAGCTGTGCGCGATCTCGGCACGTGGGGCTTGCCTTGGAGGAGAAGGTATGAAGAACTTCGATGACTACATCGACGAGTCCGGCCAGATCACGCTGTCGCCGGGCAACACCCTCGTCGACTACGTCGAGCAGCACACTCGGGACAACGCCGACGAGCTGGCATACCGCTACATCGACTACTCCCGCGAACGCGACGGCGAGGTGCACGAGCTCACCTGGACCCAGTTCGGCATCCGGCTGCGCGCCGTCGCCGCCCGCCTGCAGCAGGTGACCAAGCCGGGCGACCGGGTGGCCATCCTCGCCCCGCAGGGGCTCGACTACGTCATCTCGTTCTTCGCCGCCATCCACGCCGGCACCATCGCGGTGCCGCTGTTCGACCCGGACGAGCCCGGGCACACGGACCGCCTGCACGCGGTGCTGGGCGACTGCGAGCCCGCCGCCATCCTCACCGCGACGGAGTCCGCCGCGGGCGTCCGCCAGCTGTTCCGGTCCCTGCCCGCTCCGCAGCGGCCCCGGATCATCGCCGTGGACGCCATCCCGGACACCGTCGGCGAGACCTGGGTCAATCCCAAGCCCGACCTCGACGACATCGCCTACCTGCAGTACACGTCCGGTTCCACCCGCACCCCTGCGGGTGTCGAGATCACCCACCGCGCCGTCGGCACCAACGCGGTGCAGATGGCGGACGCGATCGGGCTGAGCACCGAGTCCCGCGGCGTCACCTGGCTGCCGCTGTTCCACGACATGGGCCTGCTCACGGTGATCCTGCCCGCGCTGGGCGGCAAGTACATCACGATCATGAGCCCCCGCGCGTTCGTGCAGCGCCCGAACCGGTGGATCCGGGAGCTCGCCGCGGTCGCGGACGGGGCAGGCACCTTCGCCGCCGCCCCGAACTTCGCGTTCGAGCACGCCGCCGCGCGCGGACTGCCGAAGAACGGCGAGACCCTCGACCTGTCCAACGTGATCGGCCTGATCAACGGCAGCGAGCCGGTCACCACCTCGTCGATGCGCAAGTTCAACGAGGCGTTCGCGCCGTACGGACTGCCCAAGACCGCGATCAAGCCGTCCTACGGCATGGCGGAGGCGACCCTGTTCGTCTCGACCACCGACCAGGCCGACGAGGCCCGGGTCATCCACGTCGACCGGGACGAGCTCAACCAGGGCCGGATGGTCCAGGTCGCGCAGGACGCGCCGGGCGCGATCCCGCAGGTCTCCTGCGGACACGTCGCACGCAGCCAGTGGGCCGCGATCGTCGACCCGGAGACCGGTGCCGAGGTGCCCGACGAGCATGTCGGTGAGATCTGGCTGCACGGCAACAACATGGGTACCGGCTACTGGGGTCGTGCCGACGAGACCGAGCAGACCTTCCACAACAAGCTCACCGTGCGCCGGCCCGAGGGCAGCAAGGCCGACGGCACGCCCGCCGACGCGAACTGGATGCGCACCGGCGACTACGGCGTCTACGTCGACGGCGAGCTGTATATCACCGGCCGCGTCAAGGACCTGGTGATCGTCGACGGCCGCAACCACTACCCGCAGGACCTCGAGTACTCCGCACAGGAGGCGAGCACCGCACTGCGCCCCGGCTTCGTCGCGGCGTTCGCGGTCCCGGCGAACCAGCTGCCCGCGGAGGTCTTCGAGTTCGGCGCGGCCGGCCTGACCTACGACGCGGACGACTCGTCCGAGCAGCTCGTCGTGGTGGCCGAGCGCGCTCCCGGTGCCGGCAAGGCCGACCCGGTGCCGGTGGCCGACGCGGTGCGCGGTGCCATCTCCAGCCGGCACGGCGTCACCGCCCGCGACGTGCTGCTGGTCCCGGCCGGATCGATCCCGCGCACGTCCAGCGGCAAGATCGCGCGACGCGCCTGCAAGGCTGCGTACATCGAGGGCACCCTGCGCGGCGGCTACCAGCAGACCGCGTTCCCGGACAGCGTCTGAGTCCTGACCGCGTCCCCGACGAGACCTCCGACGACGAGTAGCGTGGTGCACTGATGGCTGAGACAGAGATGACGGTCGCGCAGCTGCGCGAATGGTTGCGCAACTGGGTTGCCGGGGTCACCGGGCAACCGGTCGAGCAGATTTCCGACGACCGCCCGATGGAGGAGTTCGGCCTGTCGTCCCGCGACGCGGTCGCCCTCTCCGGGGAGATCGAGGAGCTGCTCGGCATCACGCTCACCGCCACCGTGGCCTACCAGCACCCGACGATCGCGTCGCTGGCCACGCGGATCATCGAGGGCGAGCCGGACGCGCCGGAGGGTGTCGACGAGGCCGGGTACTACGCGCAGCGCGACACCTCGCAGTCGCACGACGTCGCGATCGTCGGCCTGGCCTCCCGGTTCCCCGGAACCGGCCACACCCCCGACGAGATGTGGCAGCTGCTGATCGAGGGCCGCAATGCGGTCACCGATCTGCCCGAGGGCCGCTGGTCCGAGTTCACGGCCGACCCGCAGATCGCGGACGCGATCGCGAAGGCCAACACCAAGGGCGGCTACCTCGACGACGTGAAGGGCTTCGACGCGGAGTTCTTCGCGATGTCGCCGCTCGAGGTCAAGAACGTCGACCCGCAGCAGCGGCTCGCGCTGGAACTGACGTGGGAGGCGCTCGAACACGCCCACATCCCGGCCAACGAGCTCAAGGGCGAGCAGGTCGGTGTGTTCATCGGCTCCTCGACCAACGACTACCAGTTGCTCGCCGTCAGCGACCCGGTGAACGCCCACCCGTACGCGCTGACCGGGACCTCGACGTCGATCGTGGCCAACCGGGTGTCGTACTTCTACGACTTCCGCGGCCCGTCCGTCGCCATGGACACCGCCTGCTCGTCGTCGCTGGTGGCCGTGCACCAGGCCGTCCGGTCGCTGCGCACCGGCGAATCGGACATCGCACTGGCCGGTGGCGTCAACATGCTGGTCGCCCCCGCCGCCACCCTCGGTTTCGACGAGACCGGTGTGCTCACCGAGGACGGCAGGATCAAGGCGTTCTCCTCCGACGCGAACGGCATCGTCCGCGCCGAGGGCGGCGGACTGGTCGTCCTCAAGCGCCTCGAGGACGCCGAACGCGACGGCGACACCATCCTGGCCGTGATCGCCGGTTCCGCCGTCAACCAGGACGGCCGCTCCAACGGCCTGGCCGCGCCGAACCCCGACGCGCAGGCCGACGTGCTGCGCAGCGCCTACCGCGACGCCGGCATCGCGCCGTCCGGCGTCGACTACATCGAGGCACACGGCACCGGTACCATCCTCGGCGACCCGATCGAGGCCGACGCCCTCGGCCGCGTCGTGGGCCGCGGCCGCGACGCCGACAAGCCGGCGCTGCTCGGCTCGGCGAAGACGAACTTCGGTCACCTCGAGTCCGCGGCCGGTGCCGCCGGCCTGATCAAGGTCGTGCTGGCGATGCAGGAGGACAAGCTCCCTCCGTCGCTGAACTACGCCGGACCGAACCCCTACATCGACTTCGACGGCACCCACCTGCGGGTGATCCCCGAGGCCACCGACTGGCCGCGCTACACCGGTCACGCCATCGCAGGCGTGTCCGGCTTCGGCTTCGGCGGCACCAACGCCCACGTCGTGGTGCGCGAGTACGCGCCCGCGAGTGATCTGGACCCCGATGCGGGTGAAAACGCACAGGCAGCGGAGTTGCTCGACGTCGAGGCCGAAGCCGAGGCCGTGCTGGCCGACGCCGCCGAGTCGATGGGCGTCGAACCGCTCCCGAGCCCGGCCGAGCGCCCGTCCGACGCAGAGCCGCTGCCCGTGCTGCTGCCCGTGTCCGCGTCGATGCCGTCGAGGCGCCGCCGCGCCGCATCCGACCTCGCGGACTGGCTCGAGACCGAGATCGGCAGCACCACCCCGCTCGACGACCTGGCCCGTACCCTGGCCAAGCGCAACCACGGCCGCTCCCGCGCCGTCGTGCTGGCCCGCACCCACGCCGAGGCGATCTCCGGGCTGCGTGCCGTCGCCGCGGGCAAGCCGGGCCCCGGCATCTTCTCCGCGGACGCCCCGGCCACGAAGGGCCCCGTGTGGGTGTTCTCCGGCTTCGGGTCGCAGCACCGCAAGATGGCCAAGCAGCTCTACACCAACAACCCGGTGTTCCGGGCCGCGATCGACCAGGTCGACGAGCTGATCGAGTTCGAGACCGGCTACAAGATGGCCGAGAAGTTCCTCGACGACTCGATCGACTACGACGTCGAGACCTCGCAGGTCGGCATCTTCGCGATTCAGATCGGCCTCGCCGCACTGCTGCGCCACCACGGCGCCCAGCCGGAGGCCGCCGTCGGCCACTCGATGGGCGAGGCCGCGGCCGCGTACGTCACCGGCGGACTCTCGCTCGAGGACGCCGTCCGCGTCATCACCGCCCGCTCCCGCCTGATGGGTGAGGCCGAGGCGACGCTGTCCGGCGACGACATCCGGCTGATGGCGCTCGTCGAGTACAGCGCTGCCGAGATCGAGGCAGTCCTCGGCGACTTCCCGCACCTCGAGGTCTGCGTGTACGCGGCGCCGACCCACACCGTCATCGGCGGTCCCCAGCCCGAGGTCGAGGCGATCGTCGCCCGCGCCGAGGCCGAGGAGAAGATGGGCCGGATCCTGCAGACGAAGGGTGCCAGCCACACCTCGCAGGTCGACCCGATCCTCGGCGAACTGGCCGCGGAACTGGCCGGCATCGAACCGCATCCGCTGACGGTCGGGCTGTACTCGTCGGTCGACAAGGAGACCTTCTACCGCGCCGGCCACGCCCCGCTCCACCCGGTCGAGTACTGGACGAAGGGCATGCGGCACAGCGTGTACTTCACCAACGCCGTGCGGATGGCCGTCGACGCCGGGCACACCACGTTCGTGGAGCTGGCGCCGAACCCGGCGACGCTGATGTCGGTGGCCGCCACGGTCTTCGACGCCGGGGTGCACGACGCCCAGCTGATCCCCACGCTCAAGCGCAAGGAGGACGAGGAGGTCGGCGTCCTCACCGCGCTGGCGCAGCTGTACGTGCACGGGCAGCCGGTCGATCTGCCGTCGCTGCTGCCTGCGGGCGGCTACGCGAACCCGCCGCGGACCGCGTTCCTGCGCAAGGAGCACTGGCTCGACGTGCAGGTCAGTGCGTCCGGCTCGGGGCGCCCGCCGGGTGCACACGTCTCGCTGCCCGACGGCAGGCACGTGTGGGAGGTGCCGGCGTCCGCCGTCACCGACCTGAACGCGCTCGTCACTTCCGCTGCCGCGCAGGTGCTTTCGGACGTCACGCTGACCGCCGTCATCGAGCGGGCGGAGCGGCCGACCACCGGTACCCTGACCACGACGCTCGCGCCGCACCCCGGTGGCGGTGCGCTGCAGGTGCACGCCAAGAACGGCGCGGACTTCGCCCTGCTGCTCGACGCGGTCGTCAGCTCCGGCGAGGCACTGCCCGAACCGGTCGTCGCGGCGCCGGCCGAGCGGGCCGGCTCACCGATGGAGGAACTGCCCGAGATCGTCGAATCCTTCGGCGACAAGTGGGATCCCAACGGCAGCCAGACCCTCGAGGATCGGCTGGCGCTGATCGTCGCCGAGTCGATGGGCTACGCGGTCGAGGACCTGCCCGCCGAGATCCCGCTCATCGAGCTGGGACTCGACTCGCTGATGGCGGTGCGGATCAAGAACCGGGTCGAGTACGAGTTCGACATCCCGCAGCTGCAGCTCACGGCGGTGAAGGACGCGAACCTGCGTGAGGTGGAGAAGTACCTCCGCTACGCGATCGAGAACCGCGAGGAGGTCGAGGCGCTCGCCGCGCAGCAGCGTGCCGAGAAGGAAGCGGCCGAGGCCGAGGAAGCCACCGCCGCACTCGATTCCGCGCTCGACGACGAGACCACCAGCCCGGTCGCGGAGGCCGAGGAGATCCTCGCCACTGAAACACCGGACGGCGCCGCCGTCGCCGCCCCGGCCGTCGGCGACGCGTCCGACGAGGACGTCAACGTCCCGCCGCGCGACGCCGCCGAGCGTCTGACGTTCGCCACCTGGGCGGTCGTGACCGGCAAGTCCGCGAAGGGCATCTTCAACATCCTCCCGGTGCTCGACGACGACACCGCGGAGAAGCTCTCGGCCCGCCTGACCGAGCGAGCGGGCGGCGAGGTCAGCTTCGACGACGTGCTCGACTGCGAGACCATCGAGCAGCTCGCCGAGAAGGTGCGACCGCACCTCGAGGACGAGGGCAAGATCGAGGGCCTGGTGCGCGTCCTGCGGGCCCGTCCCGAAGGGTCCTCCGCCGTACCGGTTTTCGTGTTCCACCCGGCCGGCGGCTCCACCGTCGCGTACGAACCGCTCCTGAAGCGGCTGCCCGAGGGCACCCCGATGTACGGCTTCGAACGCACAGAGGGCCCGATCGAGGTGCGCGCCCGCGAGTACCTGCCGCTGATCAAGGAGATCCAGGGTGACGGACCGTACGTGCTGTACGGCTGGTCGCTCGGCGGCGTCCTGTCCTACGCGGTGGCCAGGCTGCTGCGTGACGAGGGCAAGGACGTGCGGGTCGTCGGCCTGATCGACACGGTGATGGCCGGCGAGCAGGTCGAGGACACGCCCGAGGAGATCAAGAAGCGCTGGCAGCGGTACGCCGCGTTCGCGAAGAAGACGTACAACATCGACGCGCCGCTGCCGTACGACAAGCTCGCCGCCGCCGAGACCGACGAGGAGCAGATCAAGATCCTGATGGATCTGCTCAAGGTCAGCGGCGCGAAGATCCCCGGCGGCATCATCGAGCACCAGCGCACGTCGTGGCTGGACAACCGGGCGCTCCAGACCGCGAAGATCGACTCCTACGGCGGCGACGTCGTGCTGTACATGGCCGACAAGTACCACGACGACGCGATCGCGCTCGAACCCGCGTTCAGGACGCGTACACCCGACGGCGGCTGGGGAGACGCCGTCAAGAACCTGGAAGTCATCCACGTCGGCGGTGACCACATCCAGATCGTCGACGAACCGTACATCGCGAAGGTGGGGGCGGACCTGACCAAGAAGCTGGCCGCCATCGAGGCCGAGAACCGGAGTAACTGAGTGAGCACCACCACCGCGGAGAAGCTGGCCGAACTGCACGAGAAGCTCGAGCTCTCGAAGGCGCCGGGCAATCCGAGGGCCATCGAGAAGCGCAAGGCGAAGGGTCTGCCGACACCGCGCGAGCGCATCGACATGCTGCTCGATCCGGGAACGTTCATCGAGTTGGGGCAGCTGGCCCGCCAACCCGGCGACCCGGCCAACCCGTACGGCGACGGCGTCGTCACCGGACACGGTCTCGTCGACGGCCGCCCGGTCGCGGTGTTCGCGCACGACCAGACCGTCTTCGGTGGCGCCGCGGGCGAGATCTTCGGCCGTAAGGTCGCCGCCGTCAACGACTTTGCCGTCAAGATCGGCTGCCCCGTCGTCGGTATCAACGAGTCCGCCGGCGCGCGCATCCAGGACGCGGTGACGTCACTGGCCTGGTACGCCGAGATGGGTCGACGCCAGGAGCCGTTGTCGGGCCTGTGCCCGCAGATCTCGATCATCCTCGGGAAGTGC
Source organism: Rhodococcus sp. NPDC004095 (assembly GCF_053604015.1). Lineage (NCBI taxonomy): Bacteria > Bacillati > Actinomycetota > Actinomycetes > Mycobacteriales > Nocardiaceae > Rhodococcus > Rhodococcus sp. NPDC004095. The sequence goes on along the minus strand of NZ_JBSGGS010000006.1, from coordinate 24,880 downwards.
GCGGGCGGCGCCGTCTACGCGCCGATCAACACCGACGTCGTGATCGCCACCGAAGAGTCGTACATGTTCGTCACCGGACCGGACGTCATCAAGTCCGTCACCGGCGAGGACGTCAGCCTCGACGAACTGGGCGGCGCGCGGAACCAGGTGGAGTACGGCAACATTCACCATGTCGCGCCCGACGAGAAGGCCGCCTTCGAGTGGGCCCGCAAGTACCTGAGCTACATGCCGTCGAGCTGCACCGAGCAGCCGCCGATCATCAACCCGGGCCTGGAACCGGAGATCACCCCGGACGACATCGAGCTGGACACGTTCATGCCCGACGCCGACAACGCCGGCTACGACATGCACGACATCCTGCTGAAGATCTTCGACGACGGCGACTTCCACGAGGTCCGCAGTCAGATGGCGCAGAACGTCATCACCGGGTTCGCCCGCGTCGACGGACGTCCGGTCGGTGTCGTCGCGAACCAGCCGATGTACCTGTCCGGCGCCCTCGATGCCGCCGCGTCCGACAAGGCCGCGCACTTCGTGCGGGTCTGCGACGCCTACAACATCCCGCTGGTGTTCGTCGTCGACACCCCCGGCTTCCTGGTCGGTGTCGAGCAGGAGAAGATCGGCGTCATCAAGCGCGGCGGCCGGTTCCTGTTCGCCTACGTCGAGGCGACGGTCCCGAAGGTCACTGTCGTGGTGCGCAAGTCGTACGGTGGCGGCTACGCGGTGATGGGCTCCAAGCAGCTCGGCGCCGACGTCAACTTCGCCTGGCCGACCGCTCGCATCGCGGTCATGGGCGCCGAGGGTGCCGTGAACATCATCGGCCGCAGGCAGATCGAGGCCGCGGGCGACAACGCGGCGGCCGTGCGCCAGCAGTTGGTGAACTTCTACAACGAGCACGTCGCGACGCCGTACATCGCGGCCGAGCGCGGCTACATCGACGCCGTCATCGACCCGTCGACCACCCGCCTCGAGATCCGCAAGGCCCTGACCCTGCTCCGCGACAAGACGGTTTACCAGAACCCCCGCAAGCACCATCTGCTCCCGTTCTGAGTCGTCGGCGTCCTGAACGTCGGCCTCCCAGCGTGGGCGCAATGTCACATCGTGCGCGTTCAGTGCGCACGCTGTGACATTGCGCCAGCCGGGACGGCGATTACGTCAGGGCGGGGACGGGCGCGCGCCCGCCGGTACGCGGCCTCCAAGTCGGCAACCACCGTCCGAGGTTCGGTCCGCAGCTGTCGAGGCAGATGCGCGACGACAACGATCCCGTGTCGCTCCATCCGGGCGCGGCGACGCATCGTCTGTTCGTGCAGTGCCGGTGACAGGTGATGGGCAAGTGAGTCGATCTCCCAGGCCAGTGCGACCTCGTCGATCCAGCTGTCGGGGCGTGCGATCCATTCGCCGGCCCCGTCGATGACGTCGACGTTGTGCAGCATCGGGGGGAGCCCGGTTCCGGCGTACAGCTTCTGGGCCTCGATCTCCGCCACCGAGTGTGCGTCGCCCGCCAGCTCGCGGACGACCGCACGCGGGACGCCACTGCCGCGGTTCGCGCAATGCTCCAGCTCGCGTGCGAGGTCGTGGACGCTGACATCGCCACGTTGGACCACCGTGGTCAGCAGTGCGCGGCACGCAGTCGGGTTCGGCGTCCGGCGTGCGGCGTCCATGGCACACCGCGCGATCGGCGCCACCCGGAATCGGCCCCGGTGCACGGAATCGGGAAAGTACCAAGTGCGCTCGACTCTCACGTAGCCGACGTCCTTGCAATGTGTGGTCGCGGGAAGCAGCAGGAGTACATCGTTGTGGGAACCGAATCCGGTGAACCCGTGCAAGTCGAGGCCGGTGTGCGCCGAGAGCACACACTCGGATCCGCCGTAGACCTGTGCGGCGAGCCGTCGCTGCTGTGTTGTCGGCGCCCCGTTGTGGAGTAGGACGACGCCCGGCAGGATCCGCTGCCACGGTCCGGACGCTGCGCTGCGGCGCGTGATCGTGGACCTGGGTACACCGAGCGTCTCGAGCGTCCGGGCGCGAATTACGCCGTCCTGAGAGGCATTCCAGATCACCTGCAGGTCATCGGCCCACTGTCCGCGTTTCACCCTTCGAGGATGCGGGCAACGGCCGTCGCGGAACGGCCCTCATCGACGAACTGTGGATGATCCACAGATTCATCCACAGGTGCAGGGCCGACTACGTGGCTGGCGCAATGTCACATTATGTGCGCTCGGTGAGCACGATGTGACATTGCGCCCACCACGGTGGGGAGGCGGCTGACGGCTACTTGTAGACGCGCATCATGCCCGGGTTCCAGAAGCCGGAGCGGGTCACCTCGGTGGTGTCGATGGTGGCGGCGGTGGCGTCGGGGAAGTACGGGGTGTACCGCTCCAGCGCGCCCCAGTCGCGGCCCCAGTCGTCCTTCAGGTAGGTGGGGACGGTGGAGGCCTCGGCGAGCATCTCGGTCCAGCCGAGCGGGCCGCCGTTCTCCGCGGACTGCCAGGTGTCGGTGGAGCTGACGGCCAGCGGACGGTCCGGCAGGATGCGGAAGTTCGGCACCTCGGCGACGCCGTACTGGTGGTCGAACGGACGCTGGCACGGGAACTGCAGCCCGACCGCCCAGTCCAGCAGCACCGGCTGCTCGGACCCGATGTAGGTGTTCAGGGTCTGCAGCTTCGGTACGCGCGGCGGGGTGAACGCCAACCACTGGTCTCCGGAGAGGATGGGGTCGTTGGCGAGGATCCGGACGGCGTCGGTCTCGGCGGGCAGCTCGTCCAGCGGGATCCGCAGGTTCCGCCACGACGGGGCGGGACCGATGTCCTTGGGCAGGTAGTTGCCGAGGACGGTGACCGACCCGTCGGCCTCGCGGTGCCCGTACTCGAGGCGCAGCGACTGGCCGTAGGTGACTTCGCCGTCCTTGCTCTCGGACCAGATTCGGCCTGCGGCGGAGACGACCACCAGCGGGGCGTCCTCGCTGCGTGCGGGCAGCGCGTACCAGCTCGACGTCAGCAGCGCGGGCTCCTGCACCCCGGACTGGTAGCTGCCGAGCACCGGTGTGGAGGCGGGGTCGAGGCCGAACGGCAGCTTCACCGTCGAACCGTTGACGCCCCGCGCCCCGGTGCCGCCCTCGGTGCCTGCGCCGGCGCCGTTGACGAACGTCGCGCCGACCGACTGGTTGTCGGTGTTGGCCTGCCCCGGCTTGACCTCGGTGTAGTCGGCGGACAGGTCGGAGGGCACCCCGTTCGGTCCGAATCCGGTGGGGTTCACGCCGCCGAGCGGGTCGGCGACGGGGTTCTCGGGGTCGGCGATCGGCTGCAGGCGCCCTGCGTTCGCGTCGGCCTCGGTGAGCACGTCGTCGGCGAGACCGCAGGGGGAGCCGGTGACGGCGTCGATGTTCGACCGGGCCAGCGAGTACGCCGGGTACTGCGCGACGGCGCCCTTGACCAGCGAGAGCACCTCGAAGAGCACCATCAGGGCGGCGACGACGGTCAGCGGCATCGCGGCGAGCGCCTTGATGCGCCTGCCGCGGGTACCGGAGGCCTGGACCTCCTTGCCGATGAAGTCCTCACGGAAGTACTGCCAGGCGACGAGGACCACGGTCAGCAGGAACAGCGCGAGCAGGGCCGTGTTGACCTGGAACCCGGCGAGGGAGATGGTCTTGTCGAACCACGGGATGCCGTAGCTGGAGACGTACCACCAGCCGTTGATGCCGGAGAACGAGAACGCCAGCACCAGTAGCAGACCGGCCGCGAACATGGTGCGGTTGCGCCGCGACCGCAGCGCCGTCGCCGACACCGCGACCGCGGTCAGTGCGCCGAGGGATCCGGCGATGCCGGCGTACGCCCCGAAGTGGTGGGTCCACTTGGTGGGGTTGAACATCATGAAGAAGACGGTGCCGAACACGATGCCGAGCAGTCGCCACGACGGCCCGACTGCGGCGCCGGGCACCCGCTTCCGGCGCAGCAGCACGAACAGGGTGGTGAACAGGCACAGCACCATCACCAGGAACGCGAACCGGCGGGCGACGGATCCGTCGACGGTCTGCACGAACAGGTAGTAGTAGCGGAGGAACTCCTCGTACCAGTGCAGGTTCGGACCGATCAGGGTGCGCACCCGGGTGGCTTCCCGGACCGCGGCGTAGGTCTGGTCGGCGAAGACCGCGATCAACACGATCGCGCCGGAGGCGAGGAGCGGGGCGACCAGCGGCCAGGTGCCCACGCGGCGGTGCCTGCGGACGAGGATGCGGATCATCGGGCGGGCGCCGGCGAGCAGTGCGGCGACACACATCAGGCCGGTGGGGGCGGCGCCGAGCGAGAACGCGGCGATGATGACCGCGACCGCGGCGGGCAGCAGGCGACCGGTGGCGATGGCGCGTTCGACGGAGCACCAGGTCAGCAGGGCGCCGAGCGCGACGATCGGCTCGGGGCGCAGGCCGTTGTTGTAGGGCAGCCAGAAGGCGAGGAACACCAGCCCGCCGGTCCACACCGCGGCCTGGTTGAGGCGGACGGCGCGACCGAGGCGGGGGATCACCTCGCGGCTGATGACCAGCCAGCACAGGATGCCTGCGATCAGCGCGGGCAGCCGCATCCAGGGGCTGGCGGTGGAGACCTTCGCCATCGCGGCGAGCACGTCGTAGTACCACCCGAACGGCGCCTCGGGGACGCCGAACCAACGGAAGTAGTTGGCCATGTATCCGGAGTGCTCGGACACCCGGGCCATGCTGAGCAGGTAACCGTCGTCGGAGGTGTTGGCGCCGACGAAGTGCCACACCAGCAGGGTGCCGACGACGACGCCGTCGAGGGGACGCACCCGCCACCAGTGCGGCGGGAAGAAGCGCCGGGCGCGTCGTCCGTCGATGCCGTCCAGGCGGTGCAGTGCGACGAGCGAAACGATGGTCAGGAGCGCTGCCAGCACCATCGTCATCAGCTTCAGCACGGTCGGGCTGGACGAGAAGCGGGAGTCGATGTTCGCCGTCAGCGACAGGTCGCCGACGGCGGTGCCGTCCGTGTTAGCTGCGGCGTCATCCTGCAGGTCGGTGAACACGCCGACGATCTGCGGGCGCTCGTCCCCGGTGATGGTGCCGGTGACGGGCTGCCCGTCCACGGTCAGGCCGTCGAAGGTCGCGGTGGTGCCGGTGATGTCGGAGACGATGGTGATCGCCGAGCAGTTTCCGGCTTCGACGGCGTCGCGTGGCGCGGACGCGACCACGGCGTTGCGGTTGACGACGTCGACGCTGGATGCGGTCACCCGCACCAGCAGGGCATTCAGCGGGGCGCCGGTCCCGTCGGGCGGGGCGGTGCCGAGCAGCAGGCCACCGGAGGTGGGGAGGTCCCCGACCAGGCGGCACGGGATCGAGGCGGTCAGGTCGATCGGGACCTGCGCCATCAAAGGTGCGTCGACGCTGCCGATGGTGCCGTCCTGCGGCCAGTTCAGCGTGGCCGCGGTCTGCTTGACCGGCAGGAACGGGGTCGCCACGGCGAACACGAACCCGAGCAGACCCGCGACGATCGCGATCAGCCGGGCGGTCCGGTACTGGGTTCGCGGATCGGGCGAAGGTGCTGGCGCGGGCGCGGGCGCGGTGGCTGTCAGAGCGTCGGACACGGTTGTCGATGGTATGACAGCAACCTGAGTCGCCATCACAGCATCGACAATGCGACTTTTGCCGGGTTCCGTAATGTCACATCGGGGGTCACCAAGATCGCCGATGTGACATTACGGAATCTGTGGGCCTATCGGGCGGCGATCGGGCCCGGCGACCACAGCCCGGACCGCGTCACCGTCTCGGTGTCGACGGTGGCTGTGGTCGCGGACGGGTCCAGCGGCGTGTACCGCTCGAGCGAGCCCCAGTCCCTGGCCCAATCGTGGTTCAGGTAGCTGGGCATGGTCTGCGCGGCCAGCAGCAGGTTCACCCAGCCGAGCGGGCCGCCGCCGACCTTGTCCTGCCAGGCGTTGGTGGAGTCGGCGCCGACCCGGTCGGGCAGGATCCGGAACTCGGGCACCTCGGCGACGCCGTACCGGTGGTCGAACGGGCGCTGGCACGGGAAGGACAGGCCGACGGACCAGTCAAGCAGCACCGGGGCCTGTGAGCCGACGACGTCCTGGAGGGTCCGGGTCTGCGGGACCCGCGGCGGGGTGACCGCCAGCCACTGTTTCGGGGTGAGGTCGTGGTCGTCGGCGACGAGGCGGACCGCGTCGGCGTCGGCGGGAATCAGGTCCATCGGCACCCGCAGGTTCCGCCACGAGGGGGACGGGCCGATGTCGATCGGGGCGATCGCGCCGCCCACCTCGACGTCGCCGCCGGCGGTGCGGGTGCCGTACTCGACGCGGAGGTCCTGGCCGTAGGTGACGATGCCGTCGGGGTCGACGTACCGGATCCGGCCGGCGGCGGTGACCACCAGCAGGGGAGCGTCCGCATTGCGGGCAGGCAGTGCGTACCAGCCGCTGGTCAGGTGGGCGGGCTGGTCGCTGCCGGAACTGCCGAGGACCGGGGTGGTGGCGGGGTCCAGGCCGAACGGCAATGCGACCGAACTGCCGTTGACGCCCGTGGTCCCGGTGCCGCCGCCGGTCCCGGCCGAGGTGCCGGTGTCGGTGGTGGTGGAAGCGGTGTCGAGGGTGTTGGCGCCGCCGACCGCCTTGTTCTCCTCGTCAGCGGTCAGGTCGACGGGCACCCCGTTGGGGGTGAACCCGGTGTTCTCGCCGCCGCCGAGCGGGTCGGGGCCGGGGGTGAGCGGGGTCAGCATGCCCGCGTTGGCGTCGGGTTCGATCAGCACGTCGTTCGCGAGCGCGCAGGTGTCGCCCGTGAGGGTGTCGAGGTTGGAGCGGGCCACCGAGTACGCCGGGTACTGGGCGACCGCCGCCTTGGCCAGCGAGAGCACCTCGACCAGCACGATGAACGCCGCGGCGACGGTCAGCGGGGACGCGATCAGGGTGCGCAGCCCGGGCCGCACCGGTTCCTCCGGGCCGCGGTACGGCTCGCGCAGGTGCTGCCAGCCGGCGTAGAGCAACGTCAGGACGCTCAGCGCCAGGAACGCGGTCGAGAACGGTTTGCCGCTGATCGACGGGGCCTTGTCCCACCACGGGACGCCGTAGCTGGAGACGTACCACCAGCCGTTCGAGCCGGTGAACGCCAACGCGAGCAGGAACAGCACGCCCGACGCGAACAGGGCCCGGTTGCGGCGCGAGCGGGCGGTGGCGGCGGCGATCCCGACCGCGGTGACCGCGGCGATCGACCCGGCCAGGCCGGCGTACACGCCGAAGTGGTGGGTCCACTTGGTCGGCGTCGACATCATCAGCAGCAGCGAGACGAAGACGATGCCGAGGATGCGACGCGACGGGCCCGCCGCGGTACCGGGGATCCGCCCGCGGCCGCGCAGCAGCAGCATCGCGCACACGATCAGACACAGGATCATGGCGAACACGCCGAAGCGGCGGGCGAGGGAACCGTCGGGGGAGACGTTCAGCAATGCCTCGTACCGCTGGTACTCGCCGAACCAGGACACGTTCGGTCCGATGGCGGTGCGGACCTTGATCGCCTCGAGCACGCCCGCGAGGGTCTGGTCGGCGAAGATCGCGATCAGCACGACGGTGCCTGCCGCGAGGATCGGCGCGAGCAGCGCGGCCACGCCGACGACGCGGGCGCGGGCGACGACGAGCTGCACGAGCGGACGCAGGCTGACGATCAGCGCGGCGACGGCGATGACACCGGTCGGACCGGCGGCCAGGGAGAACGCCGCGATCAGCACGCCGACGGCGGCGGGCAGCATCCGGCCGGTGGCTATGGCCCGTTCGATCGAGCACCAGGTCAGCAGGGCGCCGAGGGCGATCACCGGTTCGGGGCGCAGGCCGTTGTCGAACGGCAGCCAGAACGAGAGGAACACCAGACCGGCGGTCCACACGGCGATCCGGTTGCGCCGCACCGCGCGACCGAGGCGGGGGATCACCTCGCGGCTGATCACCATCCAGCACAGGATCCCGGCGATCAGCGCGGGCAGCCGCATCCAGGTGCTGGCCGTGCCGATCTTCGCCATCGCGGCGAGGACGTCGTAGTACCAGCCGAACGGCGCCTCCGAGACGCCGAACCAGCGGTAGTAGTTGGCCATGTAGCCGGAGTGTTCGGACGCGCGGGCCATGGTCAGCAGGTAGCCGTCGTCGGAGGTGTTGGCGCCGATGAAGTGCCAGACGATCAGGGTGCCGACCACGACGGCGTCGACGCCGGTGAACCGCAGCCAGTGCCGCGGCAGGAAGCGGCGGGCGCGGCGGCCGTCGGTCAGGTCGAGGCGGTGCAACGCGGCCAGCGACAGCAGCGTTGCGAGCACCCCGACGATCATCGCGAGGACCTTGAACGCGGTCGGGCTGGACGAGAACCGGGAGTCGAGGTCGGCGCGGACCTCGAGGCCGGCCGGCGCGGGTCCCTGCAGGTCGGTGAAGAGGCCGACCATCTGGGGTCGCTCGTCGCCGGTGAGTTCGGCGGTGACCGGGGCCCGGCCGTCGGCGGCCTCGAGCCCGGCGAACGTCGCGGTGGTGAGCTCGGCGTCGGAGTGCACCACGAGGGCGGTGCAGCCGGTCATGTCGGCGAGCGGGGCGGCGATCAGCCGGCCGCCGCGCAGGACCACCGAGACGGTGCGGTCGGCGTCCGACCCGACGGTGACGGCCAGCCCGGCCGCGTCGGCGTCGGGGGCGTCCTTCGGGATGGTGGACACGACGGTGCCGACGTCGCCTGGCACGTCCGCGAGCACGGGGCAGGGGATGTGGATGTCGAGGGTCAGCGGTTCGTAGCCGACGAGCGGCGCCTCGACGCCGGTGAGGGTGCCGTTCTGCGGCCACGACACGCTGGCGGCCTGCTGCGAGACCGGAAGCAGCGGGGTCGCGACCGCGAGGAGGAAGCCGAGCAGTCCGGCGACGACGGCGATCAGGCGCGTGGTGCGGGAGGCGCGATGATCGGGGACCGGCTGGGACGTGAGGGCGGCGGGGGCGTCGGACTCGGCGGGCACAAGGACCGATCGTATGGGATGGATTTCGGTGCATCGGCGAGCCCGGCGCCCCCGCGGACCCGGCCTGTCGAACCTTCGCGCACAGACGCCGCCGCCGGTGGTGCGGGAGGGCCGCACCACCGGCGGTGATCCCGGGCCGGGGCGATCGTTGCGAGGGAGCGGTTCCCGACCCGATGGGTTCAGGACTCGAAGTGGAAACCTCCTCCGCCCTCACCACCGGCGCCGCCGCCGGCTTCGCTACCGAAGCTCGGGCCGAGCATCGACGCGATCAGCGAGAACATGGTCGTAAACGACATGAGCGCTCCTGGTATCCGTGGACCGGCACCGGTCGGTGCCCTGCCGTCATTCGACCCGGCGAGGGCGGTATCCGGTGCCGATTCGCGGGCGGTTAGGGGACGGTTGGGGGCGAGTCGGACATCCCCGATCCCCTAGTCGATCCCCCTGTCCGGCGGGCCGCTCGGCGTCAGGCCCGGACCAGGGCCCGCACGTCCCACACCCACACGTCGTCGGCGCGGTGCCCGGGGTCGCGGAGCAGTTCCTGCACGGTCACGCGCAGGGCACGTTCGTTGCCGCCGTGCGGCAGCACCACCACGTCGGCCCGCCAGAACTGCAGGTCGGTGACGGCCTGCGCGCGCATCGCGTCGGTGACGTTCGGGACCGTCCCGGTCTGCTGCACCTGCCCGAGCAGTTGCGCGGTGGGCCGGTCGTCCGGCCCGTACTTGGCCTTCTTGTCGGGGCCGACCGGTCCGACGAAGTAGCCGCCGGCGAGCGGGAATCCAAAGTCGGCCTCGACCTGCCAGCTCAGGGCCCGGGCGTCCTCGGGGCGGGGCAGGGGGACGGTGACGACCGAGCCGTTCCCGACGTACTGGCGCCAACCGCCGTCGCCGAAGAACTGCGGTGCCGCGGCGCGTTGGACCGCGTTCAGCGGCAACGGGGTCAGCGGGAGCAGCGCCACCACGAGCGCCACGGTCCAGGGGATCAGCGTGGCCCGTTCCCGCCGGGCCCGGTCGACGGCCAGTGCCAGCAGCAGTGCGATCGCCGGGATCGCGCCCATCGCGAAGCGGGTCTCGAGCACCGACTCGAACAGTGGCAGCCGTTCGAGCCACGACCACGGCAGGTCGACGCCCGTCCGGTCGCGTCCGACGGTCAGTTCGGCGCCGAGCGAGAGCACGCACATCAGGGCGACGGTGACGGCGGCGGCGCGCGCGACGACGACCCGGCGCAGCCACACCGCGGCGGCGAGGGTGACGACCAGCAGTGGCCACCCGAAGTAGGCGTTCTCCTCGGTGCCGTTGATCGCGACGTCCTGGCCTGGCGTGACGTGTCCACCGACGGACTGCCGCGGGAACTGCAGCAGTGCCTTGAGGTCGTTGCCCATCGGGCCGTGGTCGATGAACCGGTAGCTCTGCGGGCCGAAGAACTGCCACCACAGTGGGCCCGCGGTCAGCAGCAGCGCGATCAGCGCGGCGAGCAGCAGCGGTTTCGCGGCGTTGCGGACGGCCGGGACGATCAGTCGCGGGCGGAACGCGAAGTACGCGGCGGTGAACACCCCGAAGGTCACCGCGGTGATCAGCAGCGGTTCCTCGCCGAGCGCGATCTGCATCGCGACCAGCAGGCCCAGCCAGCAGGCGGTGCGCATGCCCGCGCCGCGGGACAGCCGGATCACGCACCCGAGGATCACCGGAAGCAGTGGCAGGACCACGAAGTTCGGGTGCCCGTTGGCGTGGGAGATCATCGCAGGCGCGAACCCGCAGATCAGACCGCCGACGGTCGCGGCGATCCGGGACACCTCCGCGTACCGGCGCAGGAACCAGTACCAGGCGTACGAGGTGGACGCGAGCCCGACCGTGAGGACCAGCGTCCAGGTGACGGTCGGCCCGAACACCAGGGTGATGGGGGCGAGCGGGACGCTGACCCCGAACATCGCCGTGTTGGCCATCAGGTTCACGCCCTGCGGATAGTTCTGCAGAACCGAGCCGAGTGGGTTGTCGAGGTGGGTGATGGAGCGGGCGGCGAGCGCGAAGAACCACTCCCACATCCGCTGGTCCTGGCCGCTGCCGGTCAGGTACCCGGACGCCGGCAGGCGCCACTGGTTCCACATGACGTACACCGCGAGTGCGGCGAATCCGCCCGCGACCAGCACGTCGGGACGTGCCGGACGCAGCCGTCGGCGTGCGGGCGCGGTCGCGGTCCCGGGGTGAGGGTCCGCGACCGTCGAGGGTGCGTCCGCTGGTACTGCCATTCACCATTCCCGTCGATCGGTCCGGTCGGGTTGCCGACCGGTCACGGTACCGACCGACGCTGGGAATCGCCTGCGGGTGGAAGCGCGGGGGTGGTTTCCGCCGTCAGACCCGCACCGGGCGCCAGGTGGAGACTGCCCAGATCACCACGATGTCGATGGCGATGATGAGGATCGACCACCACGGGTAGTACGGGATCCACAGGAAGTTGGCGATGATGGAGATCGCGGCGACCACGATCGCGGCGACCCGCGCCCACGTCGCCCCGGTGAACAGTGCGAGGCCGACCAGCGCGACGATCGCGCCAAGCACGATGTGCACCCATCCCCACGTGGTCAGATCGAACTTGTAGACGTAGTCGATGCCGACCACGAACATTTCGTCCTCGGCGACCGCGGCTATGCCCTGGAGGACCTGGATGACGCCCACTGTCACCAGGAGAATGGCCGCCCCGATCGAGGTGCCTGTCGCAACTTCCTGCTTGACCGACGAGTCCGCGGCCATGGCTGTCCCCTTTCGTGCAAGAGGTTCGTCACGCTGTCCGGTGCGCCCATTGTCCGCCGATCCGTACACCGTCAGGGGCCGTTTCCGGAATCGGGTACCTGGTCGTTATCAATTGGGTAGGGCACACCTCTGCCGCACCTCCTACTACGCGATCCGAAGCGCCAGGGAGTGGGCGGACGGTCGCCTCGACGGAGGTCGGTGCCGGATGACGCCGACGCCCACCGCTTCGACGGCGGCACCGATCATGCGCTGGAACCGGTCAACCTGCACGTGTGGGGGCAGGTGTCGGCCGCGCTCGCCGGACGCTGCGACGGCGAGTTCGTCGACGACCGCGACGGGGCGTTCACCGCCGAGCAGACGCTCTTCCCGAACGGACGCTGATCCTGCCGTTCCGTCTGGTCACGACGCGATGTCGCGCGCGGACGGTGGGTCGGCGAGGGCGTCGGCGACCCGGTCCAGGGACAGGTCGAGGACCCGGGCGAGGGCGGAGACGGTGAAGAACGCGGGCGTCGCGATCCGGCCGGTCTCGATCTTGCGCAGGGTTTCGACGGAGATGCCGGCCTCGGCGGCGACGTCGACCATGCTGGCCGGACCGCGCGCCGAGCGCAGCAGTTCGCCGAGTCGTCGGCCCCGTTCGATCTCCTCCGCCGTCAGCGGCACGCGCACCATGTGCCTATAGTAATACCGGTATTGTTATTCGTATCGGGAGGTTGCAGTGGTCGAGTTGAAGTCGCCGGGAGAGATCGCCGCCATGCGCGAGGCGGGGAGGGTCGTCGCCTCGGCACTCGCCGCCGCCCGCGCCGTCGCTGCGGTCGGCGTGAGCCTGCGCGAGCTCGACGACGCCGCGGCCGCGGTCATCTCCGATGCCGGGGCGCGGCCGGCGTTCCTCGGCTACCGGCCGGAGTGGGCGCCGAGCCGGTTCCCCGGCGTGGTGTGTGTGAGCGTCAACGACGCCGTCGTGCACGGGATCCCGACGGACGCGCGGCTCGCCGACGGTGACCTCGTCAGCCTCGACTGCGGGGCGTACCTCGACGGATGGTGCGGCGACTCGGCGATCAGCTTCGTGGTGGGCGCCGCCGACCCGGAGGACCTGGGCCTGATCGCGGACACGGAGACGGCGCTCGAACGAGGGATCTCCGCGGCGCTCGCCGGTAATCGGATCGGCGACATCGCCGCCGCGATCGGCTCGTACGCCCGCGCCCGCGGTCGTGGGCTGCTCGCGGACCACGGCGGCCACGGCATCGGCCGCGCCATGCACGAGGATCCGGACGTGCCGAACGAGGGACGCGCCGGTCGCGGCATGCGGCTGCGTCCCGGGCTGGTGCTCGCGATCGAACCCATGCTCATCGACGGCGGCACCGACGACTATCGGCACGACCCAGACGGGTGGACGCTGCGCACCTTCAGCGGTTCGCGGGCGGCGCACTGCGAGCACACCGTCGCGGTCACCGAGGACGGACCGGTGGTGCTGACCGCGGCCTGACTCGCTGCGATGAGTTTTGCCGCGCCCGCGGGTCTGTACTCCGACGACCGATCACGGAAGGGTGGGGCGCATGACTGAGGCGCATGGTGCAGTTCGGGACGAGTTCACTCCGCAGGCGGAGCAGTACCGGCGGGAGCTGCTCGCGCACTGTTACCGGATGTCGGGATCCGTGCACGAGGCGGAGGACCTGGTGCAGGAGACCTACCTCAAGGCGTGGCGCGCCTACGACAAGTTCGAGGGACGCTCCTCGCTGCGTACCTGGCTGTACCGGATCGCGACGACCACCTGTTTGACCGCGCTGGAGTCGAAGGGCCGGCGGCCGTTGCCGACCGGGCTCGGCGCACCGAGTTCCGACCCGGTCGACGACCTCGTCACCCGCGAGGAGGTGCCGTGGCTCGAACCGATCCCGGACGAGATGCTCGGGGTCGCCGCGTCCGATCCGGCCACGGTCGCGACCTCACGTGAGAGCCTGCGGCTGGCGCTGATCGCGTCGCTGCAGTTCCTGCCGCCCAAGCAGCGGGCGGTGCTGATCCTGCGGGAGGTGCTGGCCTGGCCGGCTGCCGATGTCGCGGAACTGCTCGACACCAGCACCGCCGCCGTCAACAGTGCGCTGCAGCGGGCCCGGGCGCAGATCGCGCAGGCATCCCCGACCGAGGACGCGGTCGTCGAGCCCGTGGAGCCCGAGCAGCGCGCGCTGCTCGACAAGTACATGGCCGCGTTCGAGAACTACGACATGGCCGCGCTGACGGAGCTGTTCACCCAGGACGCGGTGTGGGAGATGCCGCCGTTCGTCGGCTGGTACCAGGGTCCGGCGGCGATCCGCAGCCTCATCGAGAACAACTGTCCCGCAAGCGGTGCCGGCGACATGCGGCTGGTGCCGACGGTGTCGAACGGGCAGCCGGCGTTCGGTCTGTACATGCGCGGCGAGGACGGGGTGCACCGCGCCTTCCAACTGCAGGTGGTCTCGCTCGGGCCGTCCGGCATCGGGCACGTGACGGTGTTCTTCGACCTGTCGCTGTTCGCGAAGTTCGGGTTGCCGGACACGCTGCCCGGTAGCGCCGGGGAGACGCTGCCCTCGATCTCGAATCCGGCGACATGACGGCCGGGCAGATCGCCCGACCGCTCGCGGACCCGGTCGTGCTGCTCGAGTGCGCGGTTCGGTACACGGAGGGAAGCCTGGCGCTGGTGAGGGCGTCCGATCTGTCGCGTCCGACCCCGTGCTCGGAGTGGAACCTGCGGGATCTGTTGGGGCACATGAACGAGTCGCTCGTGGTCCTCGAGGAGGCGGTGCTGGACCGGGCGGTCGTGCTGTATCCCGCCGCCGCGCCCGACATCTCGGCCGATCCCGTTGCCGCGCTGCAGCATCGGGCCTGCCGGATGGTGAGGTCATGGGCACGGTCGAGGGATCGTGGTGACATCCGGGTCGGTGGCGCCCCCCTGTCCTCCGATTTCGCCGCCGCGGCGGGGGCGCTGGAGGTCGCGGTGCACGGGTGGGATGTCGCGCAGGCGGTCGGAAGGCACCGGCCGTTCCCTCCCGAGCTGGCCCTCGAACTTCATTCCTGCGCAGACATTTTCGTGACCGATGCGGACCGGCCCGCGCGCTTCGCCGCACCGGTCCCGGTGCCGCCGTGGGCGGGACCGGGGGAGCGGCTGGTCGCCCGGCTCGGCCGCGTCGGAGACCGCTGACGCCGCGGCCGGGTCAGGCGGCGCCGTCCCAGGCGAACGGGATGAGCGCCGCGTCCAGCGGTGCGTCCGTCATCCGGTTGGCGAAGGTGGACAGGGTGAAGGTGCCGACGCCGAGCACCACCTCGAGCGCGTTGCGGCTGGTGAAGCCGTGGGAGAGAAACGCGCTCGTCTGTGCGTCGGGGACGGCGCCGTTGGTGTCGAGCACCGCGACGGTGAACGTCCGCAGTGCCTCGAGGCGCGGCTCGTGCAGGGCGGAGCCGGAGCGGAGGGCGGCGATCACCTCGGTTGGCGTGCCGCTGCGCGCGAGGGCCGCGGAGTGCATCGCGACGCACACGTGGCATTCGTTGCGGGTCGCAATCGTGAGTACGACCACCTCGCGTTCGAGCGGGGTGAGGGTGCTCTTCTCGAACAGGGCGTTCGACCGGGTGAATGCCTGCAGTAGTTCCGGTGACTCGGCCATCAGCGCGACGGGTGCGGGCAGGTACCCGAAATTGTCCGCGATCGTCTTGATGACGGGGCGGGCGGCGGCGGGGGCGGTCTCGAGGTCGTGCGCGTGGAATGTCACGGGGAGCTCCTCCGGGTAGCATCGACAACATGGTTGTCCAAACAGTAAACCTGGTTGTCGATATCGCGCAAGGGTTGCGCCATGCCTGAGCGGGAACGTCCGGGCTTCGAGCTGCCCTTCCTGCTGTTCGCCGGATTCCGGGCCATCGTGGACGAGACGCATCGGCGGCTGGCCGAGCAGGGTCATCCGAACCTTCGGCCCGCGCACGGATTCGCCATGCAGGCCGTCGGCCTCGACGGGGTGAGTGCCAGTGAACTGGGGCGACGGCTCGGCGTCTCCAAGCAGGCGGCCGGCAAGACCGTCGACCGGCTCGAGGCTCTGGGATATGTTGCACGACAGCCGGATCCGTCCGATGCGCGCGCCAAGCTGGTGGTGCTGACCGAACGTGGGGTCGACAGCCTGCGTCGGTCGGCCGAGATCTTCGAGCAACTGCGGGCGGACTGGGCCTCGGTGATCGGCGCGGACAGGGTGCGCCAACTCGAGGACGATCTGGGTGCCGTCACCGCCGGGCAGGGTTTCCGGCTGGACGCGCAGGCGTGGTTCGGCGGATAGCGCCCTCCGGCGATGAGTTTCGGGGCGGGTTCCGGTCTACCTGGGCAACGGCTTCACGCATCCCGCGCGGAGCGCCCGGCGGCGGTGCCGTCGATGCCACACCGAACCGAGGAGTCAGCCATGACCGCCACCCCGATCACCGTCGCCACCCCGGCCGCCGCGACCCGTGCGGTGTCGCCGAGGGCGCGCATCGCCGGACTCGTCGTCACCGCACTGGTGGTGGCGTTCCTGCTGTTCGACGCCGTCATCCACCTCGCGAACATCGCGCCGGTTCGCGACTCGATGGTCGAGTACGGCTTCCCCGACTACGCGCCGTACGTGATGGGCATCGTGATGCTGGTGTGCCTGGCGCTGTACCTGCTCCCGGTGACGTCGATCCTCGGTGCGGTGCTGCTCACCGGCTACCTCGGTGGCGCGGTGGCCTGCAACATCCTCACCGAGCAGCCGCTGCTGAGCACGATCCTGTCCCCGGTCTACGTCGGAATCCTGGTGTGGGGCGGGCTGTTCCTGCGCGACGCGGAGGTCCGGCGGATCATGCCGCTGCGCCGCTGACGCCGACCACCTCCCGGCTGAAGGTCACCTTCGTGCGGATCGGCCGCACGAAGGTGACCTTCAGCCATTCGGCCCGGGGATGGGTGGGGGTGAAAGATCAGGGTTCGGATCAGGGCGTCACCCGATGTGCCGACCCGCCGCCGAACGGCAGGCTGAACGCATGACATTCGACAGCAACGCTCCCAAGACCTTCGCTCGCTCCTCGTCGCAGCGCATGCTCGGCGGCGTGTGCGGCGGCATCGCCGAGTACTTCGGCATCGACGCCAACCTGGTTCGTGCCGGCGCGCTGATCGCCGCCTTCGCCACCGGCGGCACCGCGGTGCTCGTGTACCTCGCCCTGTGGATGCTGCTGCCCGCCTGAAATCCCCGCCTCCGGGAACCCCCTTGTCTGGGTGTGGGCGGGACACCGCCCGTTTGTTACTCTCCGGTAGCTCAAGTGTGACGGGCGCGACAACGCGGTGATCGCATCGTGGCCCTCACAACCGGAATCTCAGGCACAGGGGGAGAACGCGATGGTGACGACGTGTGAAGGGGGACGCCGGCACCGGCGGTTGCGGCGGCTTCGCCCCGTCGCGGTGGCAGCGGTGATCGCCTGCCTGGGCAGTGCGGTCGGCGCGTTCGGCGGCACGGCCTCGGCCGAGCCGGTGAGCGGCTTCTACCTCCCCCCGGACCGGTTCGACACCACCCCGGGCGCGGTGATCAAGGAGCAGCCGTTGCCCGTGTTCGCGACCGTCCCCAGCGCCGACGGCGGCTGGCCGGCCGCGGGTAGGCAGGTCCTGTACACCTCACGCAAGCAGGACGGGTCGCCGGTCGCCGTGAGCGGCACGTACCTCGACGCCACCCACCCGTGGCAGGGCCCCGGCGAGCGCCCCACGGTCGTGATCGCACCGGGCACCGCGGGCCAGGGCGACCACTGCGCCATGTCCGCCGCCTTCGCCACCGGTGTGTACGCCGACCCGGGCAAGCTCTCGATGTCCGCGAACCAGGAAGCGATCGCTGCCGCCGCGTGGACGGCCGCCGGCGCGCGGGTGTTCGTCACCGACCACATCGGACTCGGCACGCCGGGCATCCACACCTACGTCAACCGGGTCGAGGCGGCCCACGGCGTCCTGGACGCGGCCCGCGCCGCCACCAACCTCGCTGGTGATCCGAACGCGCCGGTGGTGTTCTGGGGTTACTCCCAGGGTGGCGGCGCCACCGCCGCCGCGGCCGAGTTGCAGCCGAGCTACGCGCCGGAACTCAACCTCAAGGGCACCTGGGCCGGCGGTCCGACCGCGGACCTCGTGCAGGTGCTCGCCCAGGTCGACGGCGCGCTGATCGGCGGTGTCATCGCCTTCGCGATCAACGGTTTCGTCGACCGCAATCCCGAGCTGGCACCGTTCGTCGACCAGATCCTCAACCCGCAGGGTCGTGCACTGCTCAGCGAACTTGCCGACGCCTGCATCGCCGACGTCATCTTCAAGCATCCGTTCCTGCGCACCGACACCCTCACCGTCGACGGGCGGCCGGTCCTCGACCACATGCGGGAGATCCCGGAGATCGTCGCGGTGCTCGACGAGCAGCGGATCGGGCGGCTGGCCCCGACGACCCCCGTCCTGATCACCAGCGGCCTCAACGACGACACCGTCCCGTACGGGCAGGCGCGACAGCTCGCCGCCGACTGGTGCGATCAGGGCGCGACGGTCACCTTCCGCACCAACGGATTGCCGCCGATCCTGCCGGGAGCGACGCTGCCCAACCACTTCGGCCCGCTGCTGATCGACGGCTACGGCACGAACAACGCCATCACCTATCTGTTCGACCGGCTGGCCGACAAGCCGCTGGCCGGCTGCTCCTTCGACTGAGTCGACTGCGGCGCCTGTGCGCGCTTCTGGTGGCCGGAGCCACTGGAAGCGCGCACAGGCGCGAAGCGCCGCCAGATCTGGGCGGCCGCGGTCTGCGCGGACAGCAGGACCTGCTTGTCGTCGATCTTCGCGGCCGGACCGAAGACGGAGAGGGCGGCAGCGGATTCCGCACGGTCGACCGGACCGATCGGTATCGCAACGCAGCTGAACCCCTTCAGGCACTTCTCCCGCCCGTACGCGATCCGCAACTCGCGCACCCGGTGGACATCCGGTGACTCCTCGGGTGTGGAACCGGCAACGGCGAGCAGCGCCGTGCCGATGGTCGACGACCGTGCGGGAAGCCGGCCGCCGACGTGTGAGCGGACGCTGGGGGTGAACTCCCCGCCGACCTTCTCGAGGTAGACCACCTCCGGTCCGTCGAGCACGCCCAGGTGCACGATGCACCCGGTCCGGTGGTGCAGCCAGTGCAGGCTGGGCAGCGCGGCGCGGCGTAGCGAGTTCTGCTGCGCGGCGACGGCCCCCAACTCGATCATGCGCATGCCCAGCTGGTAGTCCATTCCGTGCCTGTGTACCCAGCGCAGCGCGACCAGCTGCTCCAACGCACGATGAACCGACGTTCGGGGGAGCCCCGTGGCGGCGACGATCTGCGACAGGTTCAGCCGGCCACCGCCGGTGAACGCGTCGAGGATCAGGGCCGCGCGCTGCAGAGTCCCGGTCGGGCCCTCGTCAGACGTGTGCGGTGGCATCGGTTCCTCCTCGCCTCGTCGGTGGGTTGGTGCATCGCACCGCGCAGACGCCGATTCTTCCGCACACCGGAAACGGGCCTGTCGGCTGCAACGCGGGTTGCGCTGTACTGGCGTTCATGCCCAACCTCATGGCTTTCACTCCGGGTGCGATGTTGACCGACCGTCGCGCCGTGGTCACCGGCGGTGCCCAGGGTATCGGTGCCGCGATCGCGCGGTCCTTCGCCGCGCACGGCGCCGACGTGCTCGTGGCCGATGTCGAACCGCTCGGTCCGCTCGAGTTCGACCCGTCCGCGGGCGGCTCGATCGCCGCGGTCGAATGGGACGTCCGTGCGACGCCGTGCCCGCCCGAAGTCGTCGACCATCGCCCGGACGTGCTGGTCAACAATGTGGGTCACTACCTGCAGCCCCCGCACACCTTCGCCACCAACGCGCCGTCGCTGTGGGACGAGCTGCACGAGATCAATTTCGCCCATGTCCTGCGCCTGACGCAGGCACTGCTGCCGGGCATGACCGAGCGGGGAGGCGGCTCGATCATCAACCTCACGACCGTCGAGGCGCACCGGGCGATCCCCGGGCACAGCGTGTACTCCGCGTACAAGGCCGCGCTGACGCAGTTCACGAGGTCGCTGGCCGCGGAGGTGGGCCCGTCAGGCATCCGGGTCAACGCGATCGCGCCGGACCTCGTCGAGTCGGTCCAGGTGCCCTACACGTCGCTCGTCCCCGAGGAGGATCGCGAACTGTGGCCGACGTGGTCGCCGCTCGGCGGTCCGGGGCAGCCCGAGGACGTCGCCGGCGTAGCGCTCTTCCTCGCCTCCGACCTGTCGCGGTTCGTTACCGGCGGCACCATCCACGTCGACGGTGGCACGCACTCGTCCGGTGGCTGGGTCCCGCGTCGCTCCGGCGGCTGGACGAACCGTCCCCGCAATCCCTGATCCACCTCAACCGAAAGACACACCATGAAGATCCTGGTCATCGGCGGCACCGGCATGATCGGTGCACACACCGCCCTCCTGCTGCGCGAACACGGCGACGACGTCACCGTGGCCGGGCGCGGCCCGATCCCCGACGATTCACTGGTCGCCGACTTCCCGCTGCTGGCGGGCGATTACACGGTGCCGTCGTTCACCCGTGAGGAGTTGTCGGGGTTCGACGCCGTCGTCTTCGCGGCCGGTCAGGACCCGCGCCACCGGACCGCCGCCGACAGCGACGACGACAAGTTCTGGGCGTCGACGCAGAGCGTCGGTGTTCCGCGCTTCGCGGAGCTCGTCAAGCAGGCCGGTGTGGGCCGCTTCGTGCAGGTCGGCAGCTACTACCATCAGCTGCGTCCCGACATCGCGACCACCAATCCCTATGTGGCGGCACGGAAGGCCGCGGACGATGGTGCCCGCGCGCTCGCCGACGACTCGTTCACGGTCTGCACCCTCAATCCGCCCTCGATCATCGGCGTCGTGCCGGGAGCCTCGACCCGACGCTACCGGCGGATGGTCTCGTGGGCCGCGGGACGCGAGCCGGGCATTC
This sequence comes from Rhodococcus sp. NPDC004095, assembly GCF_053604015.1. NCBI lineage: Bacteria > Bacillati > Actinomycetota > Actinomycetes > Mycobacteriales > Nocardiaceae > Rhodococcus > Rhodococcus sp. NPDC004095. Next base: position 4,218 of record NZ_JBSGGS010000006.1, on the reverse strand, counting down.
CCGATTTCGCTCCCGTCGGCGGCACCAACTACATGTCGGCGCGCTCGCTCGCGCAGGCGGTCCACGGTGCCGTGCACGGCGGCGAATCCGGTAAGGCGTACCTCGTCGGCGACGAGAACCTGGAGTACCGGCAGTTCTTCCAGCTGATGGTCGACGCGGCCGGCGGCGACCGGGAGATCGCCGCGCGGAACGAGGAGCACCCGCTGCTCTCGGACGCCGCGATCGTCCAGGGGCGGGGCAACACACTGGCGTACGAACCGGACGCCGACGAGACGCGGCTGCTCGGCTACGACCGGGGCGACTGCGCACGTGCCGTCGGAGAACTCGTCGAGGCGGTCATGGCGGCCGCGCCACGCGACTGACGGATCAGGCGTTACGCACCTGTGCGCGCTTTTGAAGCGGGGACCACCAAAAGCGCGCACGGGCGCGAAGCGCTTACGTGCGGGTGACGACGGTGAACGGGCCGACGTCGGTGGTGGTGAAGCGGGGGTCGTCGAACAGCGACTTCGGGAAGCTCACGGTGTAGCGCTTGACGTTCGGGTCGTTCGGGTAGACGTCCTGGGCGAGGCGGAGGGTGTAGGCGTCGTCGCTGGACCGGAACACGAAGACGTCCGGTGCCCGCCAGGGGGATTCGTCCATCGCGGCGATCAGGGCGTCGGGGGAGTCGGACTCGGCCCAGCGCGCGATCGCGGCGGCCCGCTCGTCGAACTGGGCCAGCGGGTTCGCGTAGTGCGACGTCAGCGCCTGGAACCCGAAGTACGGGTAGAAGGACAGGAAGCTGGTGTCGGCGGTGAGGACGACGGTGTCCGACCGCGCTCCCGGCCGCTGGGCCAGGATCGTCTCGTCCACCTGCCCGTAGTACGCGGCCGCGCCCGGCGGACGCTGGTCGGCGCGCACGCCGTCGCCGTCGGTGTCGGTGTACGCGGTGTTGATTTCCGGCGCCAGGTGGTGCGGGATGGACTGCGCGAACGCCACCGCGCCCAGTGCGCCGACCGCGATCGCCGCGGCCTTCATCCGCGGGTTGTCACTGCTTGCGAGCAGGATCCAGCGGGTGAAGTCGACAAATCCGAAAACGCCTGCCGCGCCGAGCAACACCAGCAGCACCGGCTCCAGCCGGAACGAGAGCAGCGTGGTCCCGGCCGCGGTGAACGCCATCGACAGCAGCGACCACAGGTACACCGCGACCACCCCGATGCCGAGGGACTGCGCCCGGCGTGAGGAGGACGCGCGGCCGACCAGCCAGACCGTGCCCAGGAGGCACAGCAGGCCGACGAGGGAGGCATCGAACATCGGCAGCGGCAGCGTGGACCCGGACTCGGGCAGGTAGTGGGTGGCGGTGCCGGACCCGGCGAGCGAATGCGTGCGCAGTGCCAGTAGGAACGGCGTCCACACGATCAGCGCGACCAGCCCCGCGATCACCGCGATCACGGCGAGTCGCCGGACCGGATCCCATGCCGCGCGGATCCCGTTCGCGCGCACCGCGAATCCTGCCGCGATCACTGCCATGAGGACCACCGCGAACGCCGCGTAGCCGAGGTAGAGGGTGTAGAACGTCGCGGCCAGTCCGAGGAACAGACCCGTTCCGAGCACCGCCCCCCAGCCTCCGCCGCGGACGTTCCCGGGCCGGTACAGGCCACCCCACGCCAGTACCAGCACCGGCGGCAGCAGGACGACGAGCACGGCGCTGTACGCCTCGGGCGAGGCGTAGGCGAGGGTGAGTGCCGTCGTCGCCGCCGTCGCGAGCACGGCGAGGTCGGCGCGAATCAGTTTGGACCACAACACGAGCGCCACGACGGCGGCGACCGCGATCGAGGCGATTGCATACGGTTTGAACGTCTCCCACCCGGCCATGCCGAGGAGATTGGCGACCCGTCCGCCGACCCAGAACCAGCCGGCCGGGTAGAAGGACGGCAGGTCCGCGTACGTCATGTCGTCGAGGCGGGCGGTGTCCGTCATTCGGGTCAGGAACTCGGTGCGGAACTCCTGATCCACGGAGACGCCGTGCAGGTACAGCTTGGTTGCGGCCAGCGGCATGCCGAGGGTGACGGTGACGAATCCGGAAATCCCAACCCACGACGCCAGCTTCGCGACCCTTGGGGCGCGGCCGGCCCGGAGGAACCACACCGACAGTGCGAGCAGTGCCAGGGCGGCCACCTGCCCGACCGTGGTCAGCGCGCGGGTGACATTGGAGGAGTTGAACGCCGGCCAGTCGACGACGGAGAACGCGACGAGGCCGACGGCGGCGACGACCGCTGCGACGACAACGGCCAGCACCATCTCGACGAGTGTTCCGACTGCGCGGCGGGTGGGCTGGACGAGGTCGGGCGGGGTGGTGCTGGCGGTCGTCGTCACGAATCCGGAGTCTAGGCGCTACGGCGGCGCCGCCTCCGTCAGGTGGACGGCTCGGTTCGCGTGATCGCGCGGGTGATTGCCGCCGCCGAGAACGAGACGAGCTCGGACTGGTCGAGGTGAGCCGCCCAGTTGTTGGCGATGGTGGCTGCCACCCCCTGCAGTCCGGACAGCAGGAACGGAAGGACCCTCTCGTCGTCGAGCAGGATCCGCCCCTCCTCCTCGGCGGCCTCGGTCACCGCGCGCAGGACTTCCGCGTCGTAGAGGGCGGCCACTCGGTGGACCTCGTGGAGCGACTCGCGATCCGAGTCGGCGTTGCCCTCGGCGTCACGCCAGATCGCGGACATGCGCCCGACCCGGCCCCACCGCCGGGCCGAATCGTCGATGATGGCGACGAGTAGCGCCGTGACCCCGCCGTCTCGTGGCAGTGCGGCGACGCGTTCCGTCGACTCCACGATGGCCTCGTCGAGTAGCGCCATGAAGATGTCCTGCTTGTCCGCGAAGTACTGGTAGATGAGGCCGGTGCTCGTGCCGGCGCGTTTGGCGACCGAACGGATCGTCAACGCCGAGTAGCCGCCCTCCGCCAGCAGCGCCGCGGCGGCGTCCAGCGTTCGGCGTCGCCGAGCTTCGGCGTCGCCGTAGATCGACCCTGCGTTCGATTCGCTCACCGAATCACCGTACCGATCGGCTCGGGGGGTCGGGCACCGAACGTCCGACCAAGAATGAACATTGTTCGATCTAGTATTGAACAATGTTCATTCTGTGGCTACAGTCACTCGCATGACCACTAGTTCCGTGACCCCGACCACATCCGATTCCGGGACCGGGCAGCATCCTGACGGCCGCGCCGCAGCCGAAATCGCCACGGAGGCAGGGCGACTTCTCCTCGCGCACCGGGCGGGGCTGGCCGAGCCGGGTGTGGACCCGGCACAGGTCAAGGCCGCCGGAGACCGGCTGAGCCACGAGTTCATCGTCGCCGCGCTCGCGGAGCGCTTCCCGGACGACGCGGTGCTCTCCGAGGAGGGCGCCGACGACCTGGCCCGCCTCGACGCCGATCGGATCTGGATCGTCGACCCTCTCGACGGCACCCGAGAGTTCGGGGAAATGGGACGCACCGACTGGGCCGTGCACGTCGCGCTCGTCGAACACGGACGGCTGACGGTCGGCGCCGTCGCCATGCCCGCACTCGGTGTCACGTATTCGACCGGCGACACGCCGATCCCGCCGAGCCCCTTGGTCGGGGCGCCGAAGGTGGTGGTCAGCCGCACCCGCCGGCCGGAACCGGTAATGGCGATGGCTGCCGCCCTGGGCGCAGAACTGGTCGAGATGGGTTCCGCCGGTGCGAAGGCGATGGCAGTGGTCCGCGGCGACGTGGACATCTACGCCCACGCCGGTGGTCAGTACGAGTGGGACTCGGCGGCTCCGGCCGCCGTGGCCCGTGCTGCGGGACTGCATGTTTCGCGAATCGACGGTTCCGAACCCGTCTACAACCAGGAGAACCCCTGGTTGCCCGATCTGTTGATCTGCCGCCCGGAGTTGGCCGGCAAGGCATTGGAGGTACTTGCGCGATGACACGTGCACTGACCCACCTCGAGAGACTCGAGGCCGAGAGCATCCACATCATGCGGGAGGCCGTCGCGGGGAGCGAGAACCCCGTGATGCTGTACTCGGTCGGCAAGGACAGCGCGGTGATGCTGCACCTGGCCCGCAAGGCGTTCTTCCCGTCCCGGTTGCCGTTCCCGCTGCTGCACGTCGACACGACGTGGAAGTTCCAGGAGATGTACAAGCTGCGTGACGAGTCCGCTGCCGCAGGGGATTTCGATCTGCTGGTGTACCAGAACCCGGAGTGCGTGGAGAAGGGGATCAATC